>USFG01000005.1 GCA_900553855.1 uncultured Mycoplasmatota bacterium
GTTTATTTAAAGCACTTATTAAATTAAAGATTGTACTTTTACCGGCTCCCGATGGGCCAACAAATCCGACTACTTCGTTTGGTAACACTTCTAAATTTAAATTCTTTAATACGGGTATATTTTCTTCATAAGAAAAATTTACATCTTTAAATTCAATATGTCCTTTAAATTTAGATATGTTTTTATTTCCGAATTTTTCTTTAGGAAATTCTTCACTTCCTAATAAGCCAAAAATACGATTACATGATAGATTAAAATCGTTGATTGTGATTGATAAATTAGATAAAGTATAAGTAATACTTTGAACAGAACTGCTATAATTATATAAAATTAAAGCTGCTTCAGTTGTTAATTCATTTTTATATATTAAAAATATTATAAGTAAACCGGAGGCAAAATCACCCAATGATTTTATAAATAGCATAATTGAATATAATTTTTTTCTTTCAACTTCATATTCATAATTTATTTTATTGGCATCATCAATATATTCTCCTGTTTTGTTTAAAAATGATTTTTCTGCATTAAGAATCTTTATATCTTTTGTTCCCTTAATAATTTCTGAAACAAAACCACCAGTTTTATCCCTATTTTCTCTTTGTTTTTGATTATTCTTGTAATTAATTTTATAAGAATAATTGTTAAATAATAAAACCATAACAATAAAGAAAATATATAATAAACCAACATAAATATTTATCACACATATTGCAAATATAAGTCCAATTCTTCCTAATAAGGACATTAATAAATCTAGTAAATTTGTTATGTTTTTTGCTAAATTATTAGTATCATTATTTATTCTTTCAATTAGAATTCCACTAGATGTTTGATTTAAAGTACTTTGATTTATTTTAAGGCTTTCACTAATTAATTCCAATTGAATATTCTTTTTAATTTGATAGTTTATTTTATTAAAAATGATTGAAAAAAGGTATTTTAATAAAGAATCTGCCGAATCTATTACAAATAATGCCATTACCATAATTAATAAAATATTTAATTTATTATTAGATAGTGCAAGAAGAGATTTTGCAATTATTAAAGGATAAAGAAAATAAATAATTATAATTATCAAATCAATAATTACTGCTTTAATTATATTTTTCTTGGTATTTTTATTATATTTATATATTTTTATAAAATTACTAATTATTTCATTAAAATCTTTAATTTTTTTCATATATACCTCTTTTACACTCAATCTAATTTTATCATATTTTATATATTAATCAATTTTTATTATCTTCATTTTTATATAAATCAGCATATATTTTACAAGTTTTTAATAATTCTTTATGCGTGCCTACGCCTTCTACAGTTCCTTTATTTATAACATATATTTTATCAGAATTTATAACAGTTGATAATCGATGGGCTATTATTAGTATTGTGTATTTTCCTTTTAAGTTTTCAATTGCTTTTTGGATTTTTTCTTGGGTTGTGTTATCTAAACTACTTGTTGCTTCATCAAATAATAATACTTCAGTATTTAATAATAGTGCTCTTGCTATTGCTATTCTTTGACGTTGTCCTCCTGATAAGGTCACTCCACCTTCTCCTACTATTGTTTTATATTTATTTGGTAAGCTTTCGATAAATTCATCTAAGCAGGCCATTTTACAAGCTTTTTCAATTTCTTTTTTAGTAGCATTTTTCTTTATTATTCTTAAATTGTCTTCTATACTCATATTAAATATATAGGCATTTTGACTTATTACTGATAGATTACCTCTTATTGAATCCTTGGTTAATTCATTAATACTTTCTCCATCAAATAAGATTTCACCACTATCTGGTTTATTTAAAGCACTTATTAAATTAAAGATTGTACTTTTACCGGCTCCCGATGGACCAACAAAACCAACTACTTCATTTGGTAACACTTCTAAATTTAAATTCTTTAATACAGGTATATTTTCTTCATAGGAAAAATTAACATCTTTAAATTCAATATGTCCTTTAAATTTTGATATGTTTTTATTTCCGAATTTTTCTTTAGGAAATTTATTATCATCCAAAATATCATATGTACGATTAGAATCTAATACAAAATTACTTATCCAAAAATGAATAGATGATAAATCAGATTTAAGGCAGCTTATAGTGCCTTTGTAATTATATATAATTAAGGCAGATTCAATACTTAAATTTCCATTCATTAATTCATAAACTATTATTAAACCAATTAATAATTTTGATAATTCACTTATTATTGAAGAAATTGTTGATAGTTTTTCATCTGTGATATTAGATTTTAATCTTACAGTATTAGCATTATTCATATATTTATCGGCTTCTTCTAAAAATGATTCTTCAGCATTAAGAATTTTAATATCTTTAGTTCCTCTAACAATTTCCGAAATAAATCCACTAGTTTTATCAACTAAATTATAAACCTTTTCACCATTTTTATAACTAACGTTATCAGAATATTTATCATATAATGCACTTATTAACATTAAAATTGTATAAGCTATTCCAATCGGTAAATCAAGATTAATCACAACTATTAAAACTCCCAAATCTCCTAATAAATTAAATATACTTTCAGCAATACGTATTAATCTGGAAGATAAATTAGTAGCACCATTAATTCTTTCAATAAAGGTTCCACTATTTTCTTTATTTAAAATATTTTGATCTATAGTTAAAGTTGCTCTAGTAAGTTCTAATTGTAACTTTCTTTTTATTTTAAAATCATAGTAGCGATTCATTTTACTTGATATTAATCTTAAAAATATACTGACTATATATGTTATCGTTTGAACTATAATTATATATAAAAGATTATTAAATAATCCATTTGTTAAGTAGGAAATATATTTTGCAGATAAAATAGGAGTAACAAATCCAATTCCAGAAACTATAAGATTAATAATTAATATTGTTAATAATGTTCCTTTATAATTTTTTGAATATTTTAAAGTTATCTTGGCATTTTTTATAAAATCTTTATATAAATGTTTTTTATCTTTTTCCATCTTTACTACCTTCTCTTTAATTTAAATTATATAATAATATAATTTAAGCTGCTATATTATTATCTTTATTTGGGGTTAGAACTAAAACTTTTGGTTTGTTAGTTTGGATATTTTGAGAGTTATCTTTTACACTTGAAAGTTCTTGTTCGATAATCATTAACCTTTTTTGTTTTTTAGTTAATAAGTCTATTTTATCATTTAGTTCTTTTCTTTTGGTGGTAATAACTTCGGCTGTTAAATTATCTTTGCAATTTAATATTTCCTCTAAAGTAAAATCTAATGATTTTAGTAATATTATTAATTTGCATTCACTTATATTAGTATCATTGTAATAACGATAACCAGTAAATTCATCAACATATGATGGCTCTAATAATCCATACTCATCATAGTATCTTAAAGTTTTTATTGGTAAATTAACTGTTTTAGAAAATTCTCCTATTTTATATAGATTATTCATATAATTTCTTCCTTTCGAGGAATATAATAACACTCCAGTTAGGTGGAGTGTCAACTATTTTTACAAGTATTAGATTGTTTTTAATCTAATAATATTTTAACGATACTATTTTCTTTAACAAAAGTATTTCCTTCTGGCATTTGAGATATTACTTTTTCACCACTTCCTGAGTATTCTATTTTAAATCCTTTTAAAGATTTTTTAGCAGTATCTAAATCATTTCCTGTAACATCTGGCAATTTAATATATTTAGTATCTAGCCATGTATATTCTCTAGCTCTATCTGTTTCTACTTTAGGTATATTTTGGCTATCTATAATACTTAGCATAATATTTTTAGCAATAGGTGCGGCAACTGTCCCACCATACTGAGTGATACCTTTAGGATTATCAACTGCAACATAGACTACATATTTAGGATTATCAGCCGGTAAGAAGCCAATAAATGAAACAATATAATTACCAACCATATATTTACCATCTTTAACTTTTTGAGCTGTTCCGGTTTTACCACCTACACGGTAGTTTTCAATATAAGCATTTTTACCTGTACCATTTTGGACTACACTTTCAAGGGCAAATCTGACTAAGTTACTAGTTTCTTCAGTTACGATATTTTCCCTAACTACTTGTTTTTTATTAAGAACAATTACATTATTTGTTTCAGGTTCACTTATAGATTTTACTATGTAGGGTTTATATAATGTTCCACCATTAATAGTGGCTGAGACTCCCGTTACTTGTTGAATAGGCGTTACACTTATTCCTTGGCCAAAAGCGGTTGTTGCAGTTTCAACTGGTCCCATTTTAGATAATTTAAACATGATACCACTGGCTTCACCATTTAAATCAATTCCGGTCTTTTTACCAAAACCAAATTTTTCTAAGTATGAATATAAAGTTTCAGTACCTAACCTTTGACCTAATACAACAAAACCGGGGTTGCAAGAGTTCTCTACGACGTTTAAAAAGGTTTCAGAACCATGTCCTCCTCTTTTCCAACATTTAATTCTGGCATTTTCAACTTGAATTGATCCACCATCGTAATAATGATCATCAAATAAGTTTACTTTTCCTTCATTAATAGCGCTGGAAAGTGTAATAATTTTAAATGTTGAACCGGGTTCATAAGTCATCCATATTGGTAAGTTTCGGCTAATAGTTTCCAAGTTATAATTTTTATAATTATTAGAATCAAAGTTTGGACGAGATGACATAGCAAGAACTTCTCCACTATTAGGATCCATTACTAAGGCTAAAGTACTATCTGGATTATATTTTGTAACTACATTATCTAATTCTTTTTCAACTGCTTCTTGAATATTTATATCTATCGTTAAAGAAATATTATTGCCATTAACAGGCTCATCATAAACTTCAGATAAATTTAAACGATTTCCTTTACCATCAGAATAATATAATATACCTCCATCATTTCCTTTTAAATATTTATCATATTCAAGTTCAATTCCCGATAAACCTTGATTATCTATGCCAACATATCCTAAAACATGGGAAAGTAATGATTCATATGGATAATATCTTTTAGATTCTTTAAGTAAATAGACTCCATCATAATTTAAATTATTTATTTTTTCAGCTACATCATAAGATAATCTTCTTCCTTCAGGATGAATTCTTTCAATTGAGGTATGTTTGGTTAAATGGGAATAAATATTTAAATAAGTTGTTCCTAGTATTTCAGATAAATTTTTTGCAACTTCTTCTTTATTTTGAATTTGAACTGGAATAACTACTAAAGATGTTGTTGTTAAATTGTCAGCAAGAACTATACCATTGCGATCAGTAATTTTACCTCTATCAGCAAGAATTGGTAAGTTACGACTCCATAGGCTACCTGCTTTATCTTTTATATTATTTACTTTAAATACTTGAAGATAAAACACTCTTAATATTATTACTAAAAAGGTTATTAAGACTATTAAATAAACATAAAACATTCTTTTATGAATACGATAATGAAGCATTAAAATCACCTAATTAAATATATTAACTATAAACATTGTTTAGAATTAAATGTTTTCTTTTATTTACTTAATGATAGCTTGGATTTATATAAAAAAGATTACCAAATTAAGTAATCTCTATTGTTTTAATAATTTAGTTAACTCGTTAAAATATTGTTCTTTGAAATATTCATTTTTTATATTATCAATACCTAATGTTCCATCATTATTAATATTTATTGTATTAATTAATTCATTATTTTCATCATAAAGTGATAAGTTCCAATTATTTTTTTCAATATTTTTGTTATTTTCAATTGGTATTGTTCTTGTATTTACTTAATTGTTAGTATAAAATTCAGAGTATAAATCACAAACTAAAACAAAAATCAACATTTTGTTTGTTATTTTACATATACTATACTAGATATTTTATTAAAAATATGTTATTATTAATTTGTGGTGCATTATGCTAGTCACAAACACCATTTGAAGATGGGCCTAAAAATCCATTAATTGATATCGATACTTTATATATTTTGCTTCTTCTGCCCAAGTTGGGGTGAATATATAATTTTAAATAGTAGGGAAACCATAATGGCATATGTCTTACCCTATTATTAGATAATAAAAGAATAAAAATCATGTCGTGAGTGAAAATGTGGGATAGAAATTGAAATCATTTTTGCAAAAGCGAATAAGAATGGGATAAGAGTGTCAGGGAAAACCTCTAGCATGTATTTATTATAAGGATTGTAGTACGGACTATGTGGCAATCGAGTAATTACTTAGGCAACTAATAATTATTTTCTGTAAAGGAGAAATCGCCCTAGAGTAATCAAAGGAAGGAAAATAGAGAAACTCAACTCGACCAAAGCCGTAAAATTAACTTGTAATAAACCATTATTTTACTTCAAAACTTTATATTTATATAAAGTTTTTTTCATAAAAAGAAAGGATTATTAATGAAAAAAGTGAATTGGAATTTAATAGTATTTATACTATCTTTTACCCTTGCGTTAATATTTAGTTTTCTAACTAATAAGTTATCTAATAATGCAAGTAATATAATTATGATATTATTAATTTTATTAGTTATCTCTATAGGAATAGTTTTTGATATGTTAGGTGTTGCTGTTTTAACAGCTAAAGAATCAACTTTTCATGCTAAAAGTTCTAAGAAAATTAAAGGGGCTAAGAGAGCAACTAAATTAATTAGAAAGAATGTAAGAGTTGCAAGTTTTTGTAACGATATTATTGGTGATGTTTGTGGAATTGTATCTGGTGGTTTAGGAGCAGTACTTGCAATAAGCATGTCTAAATATATTGATATTACAATATCTTCAATTATTACTTCAGCAATTATTTCGGCTTTAACAGTTACAGGTAAGGCTATATTTAAAACAGTTGCAGTTAAAAAAGCTGATAATATTGTTTTTATAGCTTCTAAAATATTAAGTATATTTGAAAAATAAAATCATTAGAACAATTTCTAATGATTTTTATTTTGATTATTTTTTAGAGTATATATCTTTTTTAAGGTACTATCATAATAGCTAATATTTTTATCAGGTGTACTTGTATATGTTATATAATCATTTGGAGATAAATCCTCTTCTTTAGCCATATGTGAAGTAAGTTTAGGATCTTTTTTTAATTCTTCTATGATTTCTTTTATATAAATTAATTTTATTTTTTCAATTAATCTTAAACCTTCATTATTATCTCTTTTAGATACCATTGTGATGACCTCCTCTGCCGTGTTCTTTTATATTTTTTTCAATTTCACTTTTTATTTGCTCATTAATATTTATTAACTCTTCTCTACTTTTAGGATCTTTTAAAAGGTTTTTAACTCTTTGATAATCACTCTCTGTATTTAATTTTCTATTTTCAATTTCTAAACGATCTTTTAAATCGTTATTTGATTTTTTCATTTTGACTAGCATAACATAGCATGTATCAGGTGTAAGCATGCGATAACATATTCTAACTTTGAAGTCTTTCTTTTCATATATATTTGTTATATTTCTATTGTTAGCTAATTTTCTATCTTTCGTTTCATTATTGTCATAAATATTATATTCTAATTTACTTAATAGTTCTAAAATTTTATTATAGTATTCTTCAGAAATATCCTTTAAATCTCTTAAGAATAGTATATTACCTAAATTACTTGTTGCAAATATTAAATGCTTCTTTGGTGTTTTTTCGTATGCTTCTTCTAAAGCATTATTTTGATTAAATTCATCTATTTTTTCTAGACAAATTCTTTTCTTTAAGTTTAAAATATCAAGTTCTTTTTTTACTGTTTCTTTATCATCATTAGTTACTGCTAATAAATCTTCGCGCTCCCACTCTGATATTTCATCATCTAATTTAGATATAATCATATTTATTAATTCTTCAAAATTATCAGATGAACTTAATGGTAAGGAATTTCTTATATCTTCTTCATTAGTTAATTTGCTAATAGCAATAAAATAACTTTCTCTTAATTCTTCTAGGGATGGGTTCATAATTATACTCCTAATACATTTCTTTTTTTTGCTCTTGATATTCTTTAAATAATTCTAAACATTCTTCATGATCAAGATTTTTTAGTTGTAATATATCTTTATTTTTTTCTTTAATATAGTCATAGATAAATTCATCTCTAAAACCAATATCTGCTGCTTCTTTTAAATTTGTTCCATAATAAACTTCTTTAATATTAGACCAAATTATTGCTGATAGACACATAGGACACGGATAACCTGTTGCATACAAGATGCACCCTGATAAATCATGAGTATTAAGTACTTCACCTGCTTTTCTAATAGCGTTTATTTCAGCATGTGCTGTAGGATCATTATCTTTTAATACAGTATTAGATGCTATAGCGATAATTTTATTATCTTTGGTAATCATTGCACCAAATGGTCCACCATAATTTAAATTCATTGTTTTTCTTGCTTCTTCAATTGCTTCTTTCATATTCTTCAACTACTTTCATTTTTATTTTAACATTTAAAGAATAAAAAAAGAATGCTTTTGACATTCTTTTGACTACTTAACTTGATTCATTACTTCTTCAGCAAAGTTATCGTTTCTCTTTTCCATACCTTCGCCTACTTCGTATCTAATCATAGATTTAACTTCGCCACCATTATTTTTAACATAAGTAGCTACATCAATATCTCCATTTTTAATGAAGCTTTGAGATACTAAACAAATTTCTTTAAAGAATTTCTTTAATCTTCCTTCAACCATTTTTTCAGCTATTTCAGCAGGTTTTCCTTCGTTCATAGCTTGTTCTTTAAAGATTGCTCTTTCTTTTTCAACTCTATCCGTTGGGATTTCATCTTCTCTAACAAATTCAGGTTTCATAGCTGCTGCTTGCATTGCAACGTCTTTGGCAACTTCTTCGTTTGCTCCAGTAAGTACAGTTAATACAGCAATTTTTCCACCCATATGTAGGTAACTTCCGAATGTTTCATCATCTGTTTTTTCTACAACTTCAATTCTTCTTAAAGATAATTTTTCACCAATTTTAGCAGTTTTAGCAATAATTAAATCTTTAATAGTTCCTTCTTCACAAGGAAGTTCTAATGCTTCTTCTACAGTTTTAGCATTACTATTTAAAATAGTATTACCAATTGTATCTAACATAGAAGTAAATTCTTCATTTTTACTAACAAAGTCTGTTTCACTATTAACTTCTAATATAACAGCTTTGTTACCATTAATATATACATTAGCAAGTCCTTCAGCAGCAATTCTTGATTCTTTTTTAGCTGCTTTAGCAATTCCTTTTTCTCTTAAATAATCGATTGCAGCATTAATATCTCCATTTGTTTCAGATAATGCTTTTTTACAATCCATCATTCCAGCACCTGTTTTAGCTCTTAATTCAGCTACAGTTTTAGCATCTACCATTATTATTTCCTCCTATTTTAAAGCTTGTAATAATTCTTCTTTTTTCATTGAAGAATATCCTTTAACTCCTCTTTTTTTAGCTAACTCTTTTAATTCAGTTAAAGTTTTAATAGTTAAATCTTCATCTTCAGTTTGTTTTTCTTCTTTGATTTCTGCTTTTGTTTTTTCATTATCTAATGATTCAACGAATACTTCTTTTACAGTTTTAGCAGATTTTCCATCTTTTTTAGGTTTTTCTTCTTCAGTTACATAGTCAACTAATTCTAAACCTCTTGCTTCACAAATAGCGTTTGTTAATACTCCTAACATAACTTTAACACTTCTTACAGCATCGTCGTTACCCGGAATTACGAAATCAACATCATCTGGATCACAGTTTGTATCTACAATACCAAATACTGGAATATTTAATTTTCTTGCTTCACGAATTGCATTAATTTCTTTCTTAGGATCTACAATAATTAATGCACTTGGTAATTTTTCCATGTTACGAATACCACATAATACGGCATTTAATTTATCATATTCTTTTTTAAGACCGATAACTTCTTTTTTAGGTAACATTTCAAATGTTCCATCAGCTTCCATTTTTTCGATTTCTTCTAATCTCTTAATTCTCTTTCTAATTGTTCTAAAGTTAGTTAATGTTCCACCTAACCATCTTTCAATTACATAGTATGAATTACTTCTTTCTGCTTCTTCTTTTGCAGCCTCATTTGCTTGTTTTTTTGTTCCTACAAATAAGAAAGTTCCACCATTTTCAGCAATTTTCTTAATTTCAGCATAAGCATTTTCTATACATGCAGCTGTTTTTTCTAAATCGATAATATAAATATCATCTCTTGCTGTAAAAATGTATTCCTTCATTTTAGGATTCCATCTTTTTGTTTGATGTCCGAAATGAACACCAGCTTCTAATAAGTAGCTCATTGATACTACTGCCATTTAAATCATTCCTTTCGTTATTTACCCTTAAACTTCTTCCTTTGTTATCAACCCATGGCCACTAGATAACTCAGTCTGTTTAAGTACATTTTTTCGGCTTTTTAGCCATTTATATATTATCAAATTAATATATCTATTTCAAGTTATTTTTTATCTTTTTTGATATATTTTTTTAGTTCTTTTTCAACTCTAGCTTTAATTAATAATAGTCTTTCTTTCGGATTCATGAAATTGGGGAAAGCTTCTACTAAACGTTTATATAGTACGTTCTTATTAATAAGTATTTTTTTCACTTTTTTAGTTATTTCTTCTGTACCATCTTTTTCAACAGTTTTAAAGGTACCTTTGAAACCAAACATAATTATTAAAGAAATAGTATAATCAATTATATATATTATAAATAAAACTATCGCTGTTATTTTAATTGTTTCAAAGTTAAATAAATTTAGTAGATATTCAAATATAGGATTTATAACACATATTACTAATGTTCCTAGAATTCCAAATGGAATCATTGTTTCAGCACAAATACGACCATTTAAATTGAATCTTTTAGTTGAATAATCCCACCATCTTGCTTTAAATATTTTTTCCATAAAATAACTAGTAAAATATTCAAGTAGTGAACAAATAAATATTGCATATATAAATAATGTTAAAGGATTATCTTTATATCTACTTAATGTTAAAATCATTAAAATACAACCATGACCATAAATTGGACATATTGGACCTATTAAAAAGCCTCTATTTATAAATTTATGTTTTTCGATTAATTTTCCTATTACTTCAATAAGCCATCCAATAAAAGAATAAATTAAAAATAATAGAAAGTAATAATAAATTTCATTCATATACTTTATCCTCCATAATATGATTTTACACAAAATCTATAAAAAAATAAAGAAAAAATAGAAGTACTCTCTATTGTGGTACTTCTATTTTAAATGTTGCTGTAAATTGTTTACCTTGATCTTCATTTTGAGGAGAATTAGTTCCTTCTAAATTAAATGTTACACGATATCTTTGTGTTGTTTTCTTAGCTATTCTAACATCTTTAACAAGATATGAATTTACTTTAGGGGCAACTGTGTATCCAAAGCTTTGTACACCATTGGTTGCATCTAACTTATATTTAAAGTTATTAGTTGTAAAAGTATTTAATCCAACTTGCATTATTATAGAATATGTTAAGTCAACGTTTGATAAATTTTCAACTGTAAATGTCTTATATGGTCTTATAACTTCATAATTAGGTTGATCATCTGGCATAATTCCTTCTATACTTAATGTTTCTCCATCAACAAATCTTAAAATTAATGATGCTGTTTCTTGGTCGGTATCTGGTGTACCAGTTGTAGTTGATGAACCATTATGCTTTCCACCACCAATTGGTGATTCAATTAGATTTTTATCTGGTTTTCCATCACCATCGGTATCACACATGATATCACATTTGTTGTCACCATCAACGTCCAAGTTCATGTCTGGTATTCCATCATTATTAGTATCAATATCTAAATCTGGTTTTCCATCGCCATCGATGTCAATGTTTAAATCTGGCCAACCGTCACCATTTATATCACAATTTATTTCACAAACAACACCTTCTTGAGTTACATCTGTTACTAAATTGTAATCTGGTTTTCCATCGCCATCGTAATCAATATTAAACATTGATTTTCGATTACCTTTATAATCTATATTTAAATTTGGTTTATTATCTTTATCTGTATCAATATTAATATCTGCTTTTTTATCACCATCAATATCAATATTAATATCGGCAATTCCATCGCCATCAATATCTTTATTTAAATCTTTAATACTCCAATAATATACACCTGCATATGATGCTCCTACAATAGAAAATATTAAACCCCAAAATGCGAGTAAGATTAATCCCATTCCGACACCATTTTTATCGGCTACTTCAAATTTTAAAGTTAATTTTTGTTTTGAAACTTTTAAGTTATGAGGTAAATATGTGTAATCATCAGCAGTAGATAATGTCAAAGAAATTACTTTCATGACATGTTTTCTATTTACTTTTAAATTATCTTTATAAATATCTTCTAATACTTTTTTTATTTCATCATATTGAGCTTTATCACTTAATAAATTAAATTTTGTTAAATCTATTTCTTTACCGGGAAAGTCTTTTATTGGATTTTCTTTTTGTTTATTTGTTTTGTTTAATTTTACTTTTTCATCTTGTTTTTTCTTTTTCATATAGACCTCCTTTATTTAAATAAATTTACTGCTTTATTAAATCTTGAGTTATGATTATCAATAAAGCTTTTATATGCTTTTCTAGCATTATCTTTTTCAGCATTTTTATATTCAGTTGCAGCTGTAATCTTACTTTCAATATTTTTTCTTAATTCTTTTTCATCAATATCAAATTTACTAGCATATTCGTAAACCGCATCAACTATATCTATATTTTGTAGAGGTAATACGCTTCCTCTTTTGGAAACTGTATCATTTAAAATACAATAATTTAAGAATGATGTTAAATCTAGGTTATGTTTCATTGAAGGTGTTGATAAATCTGTTTCTTCTTTTTTCTCTTTAACAGGACTATTTATTTCAAAATCTTCAATTGTTTCCCACAAATGTAAGGCAGTTACAAAGTTATAATCTTTTAAGATAACGTTTGTTTTTCTAATAGGACTTCTAACAATTGTTGCACCTTTCATCATCTTCATAAATTTACTAGACATAAAGTCTTCAAGAACATTTTTAATATGTTCAATTTTTTCTTCACGATCACGAAGTTCTTTTTCATCGGTTTTTACTTCAACATTTTTTTTGGCTGTTACTTCTAATTTTAATGATATATTTTGATCATCATAAAATGTTTCAGAATTATAGTTTAATTTCTTTTCGTTTGTATTATTAGCTGATTGTTCTTTATATGTTAATTGTTCTTCTACAAAACGATTTAAGGTTGTAATTAAGGTATATATAAATCTATTTTCATATAGGTCTATTGTTTCTTCTTTGAAGATGTTAAGTAATTTTATTGGTTTAACAAAGCCGTCATCATCTACTTCTTGAATATAGTTGGTATGAACTGCTAAATCTTTAATTGATTCTAAAGATATTTTTTTGGTTTTTTCAATTCTTACAACATCTTCTTCAGAAACGATAAATCTACGAGGATTCCTGATAATATTATCTATAGCAGGAATTGCCTCTTCAATTGTATCTACCCAGGAATAATCTATTTCAATTTCTTGGATATTATGTTTTGCATCAAAACTTGATTTGGTTTCTTTTATATATCTATCAGCATCCTCTTGAGGTAAATCTTGTACCAATAGTCCAATTTCATTGTTCATAAATTATCCTTCTTTCTTTATATTTACATTTGTTTCTTTAATCTATCTAGGAAATCTTTACATTCTTTCATGACATCTTGTCCAAATGTTTCATCTAAGAATGCTTTAAATCCATCTATTTCCCCTCTAATATAGGCTAAGTTTAATTGGTTGAATTTTCTTAAGATTTTGTTAGCGATAAGGTAATCAACTGCTACCATTTCATCACCACCGCAAGCAACAAATACAGGAACGTAATCTTTAATTTGTTTTAAAATACGGTTACCAAATGCCATACGGAAATGGTTAATTACATATTCATCCATTTTGTTAATTTTTTCTAAAACTTCGTCTGATAGAGGATGATCTACCCATGCTTTTTTAAATAAGCTTTCAAAATATTCAGCTGTTATATCTAGAGGCTCTGTATCTGGCGCTTCAAACGCAACACTTTTATTATCAATGTTAATTGGTAAAGCACGGTCGTAAACTTTATCAGTTACCATAAATGTTGAGTCATCGTTATTAATTGTACCGCAATACCACATATTATTTGGAATTCTAAATCTTCCTTCTTCTAATAATTTTGGATCGTTTGGCCAAGCATTTGGTACTAAACTAATTATCCATTCGTCAGTTGAAGGAAGTTCTAAAACTGAAAGCATTTCGGCAAAGTAGTATTCAACACGTGAAATGTTCATTTCATCTAGAACTGTTAAATAAATTTTTGGATTATATCTTGCTTCATACATTTTAGCAAGAACTTGAGTTTCATTAAATCTTTTGGTAAATTCGTTGAAATAACCATAAATTTCAGTACTATCTCTCCATGATGGTTGTACTGATGCAATAGTACTTTCATTTTTAACAAAGTATCCCCATGCATATGCAAGTGATGTTTTACCTGTACCAGAAATACCTTGTAAAATAATTAATCTATTTGATGCAAACGCACTTACAAATAATCTAATTAAGTTTATATCATAGTAAAGATGTAATCTACTAGCAGCATAATTTCTAAATTGTTCACATAACGCATCTAATGAAATAGTTTCGTTTAATTCTGGCTTAACAAAATTAGCGTACTCTTCATCAATTTTAGTTAATTTATAGAATCTACTATCATTTGCTTTGCTAATAACGTTACCATTTTCATCATATTCAACTTCTTCATTATTAGCTTCATTTGCCATTTCTTTGAATCTTTCATTTTCAGCACGAAGTTTTGCAACGTCGTTATTTAAACTTTCAATTTCATCAACTAATGTTTCTTGATGATGAACATTATGTCTAAATCTTATTAATCTTCTAATTAAACGATATATTAAAAATCCAATTAATCCAAAAAGAATTAATAAACTAATAATTGATATTGCAACTATTAGAGGACTTACTCCACTATGATTATTAATAATATCAATGTAGTTAGCTATATTAAATATTCTAATTAAGGCATTGCCTATTCCTTTTATTAAATCCCAAATTCCACCTATTAAAGGTTCCATAAATTCAAGAAAAAAATCACTATTTGTACTTACGCTCATATTTCATTCTCCTAACTTTCTTCAGCAATATTACGGTCTAATACTAAACCATCAAATGCTTCTATGATTATTTCCACTTTTTCTTTTATTTTTTCATCTATTACTTCTTTATGATTAGAATAATAATCCTTACTAATTAAATATCTTTCTTTATTATCTATTTCATTAATTATAGTATTTTTACTAGCATAGATAAAATAATTTAATTTATTATTATTTAATTTTTTCTTTATTTCATCATTAATATCGTCATAATTTATTAATAAAATGATATGTTTATTTAAGTATTTATTTTTGTTTAAGTTTTTAATTTTATTAATTGATTGGTCATCTTTTAAGAATTTTTCTTTAATTGGTATAAAGAATATTTTATTAAATTTTCTTACGGATAACAATTTCATTAAAGTTACTACAACTAATTCGGCACTAATAATGGTAAATTTATTATCATAATTATCTTTGTCAAAAATGTAAGATACTGCTCCACTATTAATTTCTTTTAAACCAGGTACTGAATAGTTATACTGTGTTATGTAGTAATTATTTTCTTTTGAAATATCAATATACTTATTGAATGAAATATTACTATTTAATAATTCATATATTTTTCTTTCTTTTCTAACATTCGTTTTTATTAATTCTAATAATATGTTGGTATTCTTCTTACCATCATCTATAATGTTTATAAATGATATTTTATTAAACTTTTCTAAATGATTTAAAAGAATGGTTTTATAATTTATGTTATTAATTGTGTAAGGACTTGTTGATATATCAATGTTATTTGCGATATGAATAACAATTGCACAAAGAATTATTTCTTTTTCGTACACTTTTATTTCAAACGCTCTTTGTTTATCAATAAAGTATGTTATAACACTATAAAGTTCCCTATCGATGTTATATTTTGAAATTTCTTTGTTGTTAATGAAACACATTACTAAATCTTTATCTATATGATTAGTTAATTTGGAAAAATAATCGTTTATAATGTAGTTTAAACTATCTTCAATATCTTTTTTCTTATGCCAAAATTTATTTTTTTCAATGCCTAAAATTTTGGAAAGTAAGATTGAATACTGATATACAGTCTTAATCTTATATTTAAAATAATCTTCATAATTATCAATATTCACAAAATCACTACCTTCTATTCTCTTAAAATTATAACAAAATAGATTTATAAGTTCAAGATATTTGAATACAAAAAACTAGCCATTTTGATAGCTAGTTTAATTTTTTTATTTTATAATTAAATGATCATCTTTAACATCAATATTAACTGTTTCACCAAATTTAATATTATCATTTATTATTTCGGTTGCAAGTAAGGTTTCTAAATTTCTTGAAACAAATCTTTTAATTGGTCTTGCACCATATTTTTCATCAAAAGAATTATTAATAATGTAGTCTTTAGCAGCACTTGTTAAATTAAGTTTTATTTTTTTATCGTCTAAACGTTTTTCAATATCACTTATAATTTTATCTAATATTTCATAAACTGTCTTTTTATCTAGTGATTTAAACATAATTATTTCATCTATACGATTGATAAATTCTGGCTTAAATGTTCGTTTTAATTCATCCATTACTAATTTATCCTTATCTGGAACGTTTTCTAAAATGAATTCACTACCTAAATTTGAAGTCATGATAATGATAGTATTTTTAAAATCTACGGTTCTTCCTTGAGAATCAGTAATTCGTCCATCATCTAAGATTTGTAATAAGATATTAAAGACGTCTTTATGAGCTTTTTCAATTTCATCAAATAGGACAATACTATAAGGATTACGTCTTACTGCTTCAGTTAATTGACCACCTTCATCGTATCCAACGTATCCAGGAGGCGCTCCAACTAAACGTGATACTGAATGACTTTCCATATATTCACTCATATCAATACGAATAATATGTCTTTCATCATCAAATAATTCGTAGGCAAGAGTCTTAGCAACTTCAGTTTTACCAACACCTGTTGGGCCTAAGAAGATAAATGAACCAATTGGTCTATTTGGATCTTTAATTCCAGCTCTTGAACGGATTATTGCTTCACTTACTAATTTTAATGCTTCATCTTGACCTTTAACACGTTTTTTCATATTTTCTTCTAAATGAATTATTTTTTCTCTTTCACCACCAACTAATTTACTTATTGGAATTTTGGTCCAATTAGAAATTATTTTAGCGATATCTTCTTCATCAACTGTATCTGATAAGATTTCATTCTTATTTTGTTTATTTAATTCTTCTAATTCTTTTTCAAGTTTTGGAATAGTTCCATGTCTTAATCTAGCGGCTGTTTCTAAATCATAGGTGTTTTCGGCTTGTTCTAGTTTAAAGTTAGCACGTGAGATTTCTTCTTTTTTAGATTTAATTTGATCGTTAATAGATTTTTCTCTTTCCCAATCATTTCTTAGACGAGATTCATCTTCTTTTAATTTAACTAAATCATTATCTATTTCTTCTACTCTCTTTTTGCTTAATTCATCTTTTTCTTTCTTTAGAGCTTGTTTTTCAATTTCTAAACGCATAATTTTTCTAGTTAATGTATCTAATTCAGTTGGAACAGAGTCCATTTGAACTTTAATTGTAGCACAGGCTTCATCAATTAAATCAATGGCTTTATCTGGTAAGAAACGATCAGTGATATATCTATTTGAAAGATTAGCAGCAGCTATAAGTGCTCTATCTTTAATATTAACTCCATGATGAACTTCAAATCTTTCTTTTAGTCCACGAAGGATGGTAATTGTATCTAAAACGCTTGGCTCTTGTACAATAACTTTTTGGAAACGTCTTTCTAAAGCACCATCTTTTTCAATGTATTTACGATATTCGTTTAAGGTTGTTGCACCTATACACAAGATTTCACCTCTAGCAAGCATTGGTTTTAACATGTTACCAGCATCCATTGCTCCCTCTAAGGCACCAGCACCTACAATCATGTGAATTTCATCAATAAACAAGATAATTTCGCCATTAGAATCTTTAATTTCTTTTAGGACGGCTTTTAATCTTTCTTCAAATTCACCACGATATTTAGCACCAGCAATTAATGCTCCCATATCTAATTCCCAAATTGTTTTATTTTTTAAACTATTTGGCACATCGCCTTTAACAATTCTTTGAGCAAGTCCTTCAACGATAGCAGTTTTACCAACACCGGGTTCACCAATTAATACTGGATTGTTTTTAGTTTTACGAGATAAAATTCTAGTTATACTTCGAACTTCTTCATCTCTTCCAATTACGGGATCAACTTTGCCATCTTTAACGGCTTTTGTTATATCTCTACCATATTTTTCTAAAGGATTTTGTAAACTTTCCCCAAATGGATTTTCCATATTCATAAATACCCCTCCTTTTTAATTATGTATATTTTCCATATACATTATGTATTATATCACTTTTTTAGCACTTGTCAAGTATGAGTGCTAAAAAAGATAAAAAAATTAATAATTTTATTTAACAAAATTATTAACTAATTTTAGATAAAAATTATTTAATTTTTCGGATATATTATCTACCCTTTTAGATATAAATTTATTATAAAATAACTCCAATGTTAATTTTCTTATTTCTTCAACAATTAAGCAAACTATAAAAGTTAATAAAACTGAAATAAGCATATGGATGATTAAATAATATGAAGAAACACAATTATAATTATTAAAAATATTTTTCCATAAGTAGCTTCTCATAACTGGTGTTTCTGATAATAGATATACTCCAAAAACACAGCTTGATACATTATTGATAATTTTATTGGAAAACTCTTTGTTACTCTTAAAGATATTAAATAGTGATACTGAAATCATAACTACTATTAAAGAATTACGACTGTATAAATAATCAATAAATCTAATACCTATATTATTATTTAGATATTCTAAACCAATAGTTGATAGAATTAATATGAGCAGGGATATAATAAATAGTTTTACTGACTTATTTTTATTTAAATAATTGTCTTTATATTTTCCATAGTAAGCACCAATTAAGTATATAATTATTAATTGAATCAATTCATTGAAATAATATAGCTGACCAGTGATAAAATTTAGAACCGAAAACACTATGAGACTTAAGGATATTAATTTTATAAGATCTTTTTTATTTAAATTATTTATCATCACATTAATATATGGATGAAATAGATAAATGATAAAGTAGACGCTGGCAAACCAATATTCTTCAAAAGTGATTGGAAAAAAGCTTTTGATAAATGTTGTATAAGAAAATGGTTCTAAATTTAATAATACAAATAAGATATAAACTCCAACTGAATAAAAAATTATTTGAAGCCATAATTTAAGTAATTTGCTTAATTTAACTTTGGAACTATTTATTAAATAATAACCAGTAATTAACATAAATAATTCACTACCTATATTACCTAATGTCATCATTTGTAATAAGATTTTATTTATTCCGAAAGATAATTCCTTAACATTTGTAACATTATGAACACTATAATGACTTATAACTATTAATAATATCGCTATTATTCTTAAAATCTCAATATTAGTATTTCTTTTGGTATTAACTACTACTTTTTTCATAAAATTCACACCTTAATATAAATATAACATAATTTTAGCAAAATAAAAAAACTAATTACTCTGATAAAATAATTAGTCCTAGTTTTAAGAATAATCACAAACTTTAATAATTTGTTTCTTTTAAAAACTATTATTAAATTTACAAGAATATTATCAGTATTCATGGCGATTACTTATCTTTTGAAGTTTTCTTTCTTCTTAACTATAGTTATATCTAGCGTAGATAAGATTGCAATTTATGCAACTTCTTTACTACCAAAAGCACACCCCGAATTAATTAATATTTATTAATTATTATAGCTTTCACAAACTTACTTTGTAAAAAATAATTAATAATATTTTTTATGCATATTTTAAACTTTAATTAAAATATGCAAAATCATTAATTATGAACATGCTTCATATCTTCTAGATAATACTATTATATGCAATATTTTTTTATTTATCAATACATTTTATGAAATTTTTGTTAATTTTTCTAAAATTATTTGATAACTGTCTAATCTTTTTTGAACTTGACCTTTAATTTTTACTATATCCCCTATTTTTAGTTCGTTTAAGTATGATGTTTTTTTAGGAAAAACAGTACATGAAATCTTTCCTGTATCATCTGATAAATCTAAAAAGGCCATATTATCTCCTTTTTTGGTTTTAATTGATTTTATATTTTCTATTAGAACAGTAACTTCAATAAATTTATCAAAATATTTTGG
This sequence comes from uncultured Mycoplasmatota bacterium, assembly GCA_900553855.1. Classification (GTDB taxonomy): domain Bacteria; phylum Bacillota_I; class Bacilli_A; order RF39; family UBA660; genus CAG-533. The sequence goes on from USFG01000005.1 coordinate 20,423, forward strand.
GAGATCTTTTGATTTTGGACATATATACTTACTAGCTGGATGATTGGAAATATAAAAGCCATATAATTCGTACTCTTTTTGCATCAGTAATGTTTTATCATATTCAGGGAATGTTTCTATAATAGGTTTATTAATTAATGTTTTATCTAATTCATTTATTAATTCAGAATAGATTAGTGCTGAACTTATATTGTTAATTAAGGTTTGTTTGGTTTCATGAAAACAATCTAAAGCACCAGCATATATTAAATTTTCAATTATTCCCTGTTTTAATTTTAAATGATAGATAGAACTTATGAAATCATAAAAGTCATTGTATGGAGCATTTTTTGATATTTCTAATGCGATATCTTTGGTTATATCTTTAATAGAAGTTAGTGGCATTATAACTCCATCATCAAATATATATTTATCCGTACTTAAATTAATTGATGGCTTAATAACTTTAATATCATTGCTTTTTAATATATCAATATATTCTTTAGTTTTTTTGTTTGAAGATAAGTTATCATTTAAAAGAGTTTTATAAAAGTATGGCATATAATGACATTTTAAGTACATCATTTGGTAAGCAATTAAAGCATATCCTACGGAATGGGATTTATTAAATCCATATTCGGCAAACTTTATTATTAAATCAAATATTTCAGTACTTTTTTCTTTGGTATATCCGTTTTTAATGGCTCTCTCTATGAAATTAGATTTTTCGGATAAAATAATTTGTTCATTCTTTTTAGAAATTGCTCTTCTTATTAAGTCGGCTTCACTAAAGGAATATGACGCTACTAATCTTAAGATTTGCATTATTTGTTCTTGATAAACAATTATTCCATATGTATCTTTTAAAATATCAGATAATGAATCATCAATATAAGTTATTTCTTCTTTTCCATTTTTTCTTTTAGCATAAGAATCTATTTCGGCGTTTGCGCCAGGACGAATTAACGCAAGTGATACAATTATATCTTTAAAATTGGTTGGTTTAATTTTAAGAAGTAAATTTTTCATACCTAAACTTTCAAACTGGAAGATACCATCTGTTTTAGCTTCACTAAACATTTTATAAACTGCTTCATCATTTAAATCGATATTATTTAAATTTATTTTTTCAGGTATATCATTTAAAATATCAGAAATTGTTGTTAAATTTTTAATAGCAAGAAAGTCCATTTTTAAAAGGCCAATATCTTCTAGATAATCTTTTGTAAATCCAGCTAAATAATTATCACCATTTTTAATTATAGGAATTACATTATCTAAATTTTCTTTGCATATTACTACACCAGCTGCATTAGTACTAATATGTTTTTTGATTCCTTCTATTTTCATAGCAACATAATAAACTTCTTTAATATCTTTATTATTGTTAAGAATTTTAATTAAATCCTTAGTTAGATTTTCTTTTAATGTTTTTTTAGGATCGATATATTTATTTAGGATGGAAATATCAACATCTAATATTTTGCTTACAGATAATAAAGCTGCTTTAGTAGTTAATGTTCCATAAGTCATTACGGGCATAACATTTTCTTTACCATATCTTTCTTTAACATAAGCAATTATTTCTTCTCTTTTAGTAGCATCAAAGTCAATATCAATATCAGGCATAGTGATACGTTCAGGATTTAAAAATCTTTCAAATAGAAGATTATATTTTAAAGGATCAATAGATGTTATTCCTAAGCTATAAGTAACAAGTGAGCCTACGGCTGAGCCTCTTCCGGGACCGACATATATATTATTTTTGATAGCGTATTTAACGTAGTCATAGACAATTAGAAAATAATCAACATAGTTCATACTTTTAATAACTTTTAATTCATACATTAATCTTTTTTTGTAATTTTCTGGTATATTACCATTTAATCTTTTTGTTAATCCTTTGATGGCAAGGGCTTCTAGAAAATTGTAACTGTTTTCGATTGTATCATCGTAATGAGGAATTAAATTTTTACTATAGGTTATTTTGATATCAATTTGGGAAGTAAAATCATGAATATCCTCTATTTTTAAATAGTAATGACTATAATCAATGTCATTGTAACTCGCATATGTTTTATTTTCTTTAATCATATTTAAATAATTTAAGTATTTAGTATTTTCTTTAGTTAGAGATAATGTTAAATTAAAGTAAACAATGTTTGGAGTTAATTTTAATGCTTCATTCTTTTCTTCTTCAGTTTGATAACCAATATAGGAATTAGGTATTTCTTTTAATAATTCTTTTGATTTAAATGGGATAATTGTTAATATATCATTAGTTAATAAATCCTTATTAAATTCATTTTCAATTATATAGGTATTTATTTTAAGAAGTTCTTTATAGCCTTGTTCATTTTTAGCATATAAATATATTTTATGATTTTGATAATTAACTTCTAAACCAATAACTGGTTTAATATTGTATTTTTGACATAGTTTTAAGAATTCAGCAACATAGCAAAGATTATCATCAACAATACCTAATGTGTTAATATTGTTTGTTACAGCATATGAAAAAAGATCTGGTAATTTAATCATACTAGATAAAACATTATAGTCAGTTTTAATTGATATTATTTCTTTCATATGCACCTCTCTAAGGATATTATATCATTTAAATAAACAAAATGTCCTAAAAACATTGACTTTATTTAAGATATTATGATAAAATCAATGAAGATTTTAATTAAGGAGGAAAGAAAATGGCTAAAAATATTTCAAGCAAAAAACCTTTATCTATTAAATTAAGCTCTCATGCTAATAATAAAACTAATAGTAAACAAAAACCTAACTTACAAACTTATACAATCAATGGTGTTAAGGTTAGATTAACAGCAAGAGAAGCTAGAGTTTTTAAGAAAGCTGCTAAGTAAGATATCCAGTGTTTGGATATTTTTTATTGCAAAAATTTAATATAAAAAAAGAAGCAGGTTATTTTGCTTCTTCTTGAGCTCTTGTTTCTCTAATTACAGTTATTTTAATTGTACCTGGGTATTGCATTTCAGATTCAATTCTTTCTTTAATTTCTCTAGCAATCTTAAATGATGTTAAATCATCAACTTTATCTGGTTTTACAATAACTCTAAGTTCACGACCTGCTTGCATTGCGAATGTTTTATCAACACCTTCAAAGCTATTACCGATTGTTTCTAGTTCTTCTAATCTCTTGATATAGTTTTCCATAGTATCGTTTCTAGCACCAGGACGTGAAGCAGACATTGTATCAGCAATTGATACTAAAACTGATATAATATTTTTTGCTTCTTTATCTCCATGATGAGATTCAATAGCGTTAATTACTACTTCATTTTCACCATACTTTTTAGCAAGATCTGCTCCGATTTCAACATGTGATCCTTCCATTTCGAAATCAATGGCTTTTCCTATATCATGTAAAAGTCCTGCTCTTTTAGCAAGGTTAACGTTTTCGCCAAGCTCAGCAGCCATAATTCCACAAAGGTATGAAACCTCTTTTGAATGTTGCAAAGCATTTTGACCATAACTTGTTCTAAAGTTTAATTTTCCAATTGTTTTAACTAATTCTGAATCCATTCTAGTTAATCCTAGTTCTCTAATGGTATCATTTCCAATTTCTGTAATTCTTGCGTTCATATCCTTACATATTTTATCATAAATTTCTTCAATTCTGGTTGGATGAATACGACCATCTTTAACTAAGGTTTCAATTGTTTGTTTAGCTATTTCTCTACGGAAAGGATCGAAAGATGATATTGAAATTGCTTCAGGGGTATCATCAATTAATAAATCGACTCCTGTAACTGCTTCAATTGTTCTAATGTTTCTTCCTTCTCTACCAATTAATCTACCTTTCATTTCATCGTTTGGTAAACTAATAGTAGTAACTGTTTGAATTGTTGTAACGTCATTAGCATATTTTTCCATTGAGTTTACAAGAAGTTCTTTTGCTTTTTTATCAACTTCTAATTTTGCTTCTGATTCTCTATCTTTGATATATTCAGCTATTTCTTTGCTCATTGAATCTTCTACTCTTTGCATAATAAGATCATGAGCTTTTTCTCTAGGAAGTTTAGCAATACTTTCTAATTTTTCAATTTCTTCTCTAAGAAGTTCATCCATTTTAACTTCTTTTTCTTGAATTTTCTTTTGCATTGTACTTAAATTTTTATCTTTTTCTTCTAAAGAGTTATCTCTATTTTGTAATAATTCTTCTCTTTTATCTAAAGATTTTTCTCTTTGAAGAAGTCTATCTTCAGTATTTTTTATTTCGCTTTTTCTTTCTTTAATTTCGCGATCAGTTGCTTGTTGTAATTTAAAAGTTTCTTCTTTAAGTTCCATAAGGCTGTTACGTTTAGTTTTTTCAGCCTCTTTTTTGGCGTCATCTAAAATTTTATTTGATTTTTTGCCAGCGGTGAATCCTGAGAACGCAACTATGGTTCCACCTACAAATAATCCAATTAAAAGACATAAAATGGAAGCTACACTTATAAAGTCCATAATGTTTCCTCCATATCTTTCTATATAAAAATTATTTTAATAATCTCTATAACTTTATTATAAAGAATTAGAAAGAAATAATCAAGGAATTATCGGATGTAAATCTTTAAAAATTGTTATAAAAAATAAGTAGTTTATATTTAACTACTTATTTCATTGATTTTGTTTTTGGTTCTTCAGTTGTTTCCTTATTTCTTTCACTATCAATAAGTTCTTGTTTTAGTTTGATAAGATTTTCTTTCCTTTTTCTAATTGTTTCTAAATTATTTTCAGCACCATAGTTGCTTAATTCATTTTCTTGCTCATTTGCAATAATATCATTTTCAGAAGAAGATAATTTTTGTATAGAACTATCAACTAATTCTTTTGTCATTTCTTTAAAAATTTTTGCTACTTTTGATTTTTGTTCTTCTTTACTTAGTCTACTAATTGGACCAGTTGCATATATAATATCTAATTCTTCCTTATCATTCACTTCAACATAAACAACACTTTCTCCCAGCTCTTCTTTTATTGTTATTTTCATAGCTTTTTCTAATCTGCTTTGACTAATTAAAGCAGTTTTTAAACTGGGATTTTTTTCATATTCTTGTTTTTCAAATTCAGTCATTTCTTCAATAATTCCCAATGTTTTTAATTCTAATAAAACTCGGTTCAGATATTGTGAATAATCAAACATTATTTTAAATGATGTATATAAATTATAAAATGGTATTAACATTGAAAGCCTAAATATTTTATTAATTGGTAAGTCTTGAGTTTTATCACCATATTCTTTTAAATTTTTTGTAATAAATTTATATCCATTATCAAAAATATTTTTTATCAAACTAAATGAAGTATAAAGCATAACTCCATAACTAGACAAAATTGTTAAAATCCATAAAATTAAAAAATTCATATTTTGTTCCTCCTTAAGGTAGTATTGTATGATTAAAATATTCGGAAGTCAATAAAAAAAGATGCCGTTTTAGATAGCATCTATAAATTAAGCCTCTTCTTTTTTAGTTTTATTACCTTTTTTATTTAAAGGTATGTTGTAAATATCTCTTACTTTATTTTCAATTTCTTCTAAAATATCTGGATTCATTTTTAAATATTGTTTAACATTTTCTCTACCTTGGCCAATTTTTTCTCCATTATAGCTAAACCATGCTCCTGATTTTTGAATAATGTTATTTTCACTTGCTAAATCAACTAATTCGCCAGTTTTGCTTACTCCTTCACCATACATAATATCAACTGTTGCTGTTCTAAATGGAGGAGCTACTTTGTTTTTAACAACTTTAATGTTGGTCTTATTACCGATGACACTGTCACCCATTTTGATTTGTTCACCACGTCTAATATCTAATCTAATCGTAGAATAGAATTTTAAGGCTCTACCACCTGGTGTTGTTTCAGGATTACCAAATAATACTCCAACTTTTTCTCTTAACTGATTAATAAAAATAGCAGTTGTTTTTGTTTTAGAAATTGTTCCTGATAATTTTCTTAATGCTTGAGACATAAGTCTTGCTTGTAAACCAACATGAGAATCTCCCATTTCACCTTCTATTTCAGCTTGCGGAACTAATGCAGCAACTGAATCAATTACTACAATACTGACTGCTTCACTTTTAACTAAAGCATCACAAATTTCTAATGCTTGTTCTCCAGTATCAGGTTGTGATAATAATAACTCATTAATGTTTACTCCTAATTTTTGAGCATAAACTGGATCTAGGGCATGTTCTGCATCAATAAACGCTGCTCTACCTCCAGTTTTTTGCACTTCTGCAATTGCATGAAGTGCAATAGTTGTTTTGCCTGATGATTCAGGTCCATATATTTCAATAATTCTTCCTTTTGGGAATCCTCCTACGCCAAGAGCGATATCTAGGGAAAGTGAACCAGTTGATGTTACATCTATTTCCATGTGTTCAGAACTTCCTAGCTTCATTATTGCGCCCTTACCAAATTGTTTTTCAATATCAGCTAGTACTTGTTCTAATGCTTTATCTTTGTCCTTTGCTTCTATTGTTTTCATAAATAATTCACCTAATCTTTCCTTCATAATTTAATTTTATTATAAGAAAAATTTTTTGTCAATATATTTTTACGAAAAAATGTTCGACAGATTTTGAATATTGGAAATTATAAAAATTTGCTAAAAAAAATAACCTTTAAAGGTTATAATTTCTTTGTTAATGCTTCTTTATTTACCATAAAATATTGAATTCCTGAGTATACAGAGAATACACAAGCAATGATTACAAAGTAATATCCAATTGAAAATCCGAATAACTCAAATGGTAAATTAGAAAAAAACATTAACGCTAAGCCCAACATCATACATGCTGTTTTAATTTTACCCGCTTTGCTTGCACCAACAGCTTTACCATTTTTACTACTTGCTACCATCTTAATTGAATCAACAAATGTGTCTCTAAGCACAATGATTACAGGAATAATGGTTGGTAATAATCCATTACATGCCATTATAATTAATACACCATTTACTAATATCTTATCCGCAATAGCATCCATCACTTTGCCAAAATCAGTTACTTGATTATTTTTTCTTGCTAAATTTCCATCAAAGAAATCAGTTACAGAAGCAATTATAAATAAAATTCCACAAATTATATATTTTAAACTTATTGTTACTTTTCCCATTACTAAATATTTTGTTTCTTGAATACCCATTTCATAAAAGGGAAATAACATTATAATTATTATTAATATAGATAAAAATATTCTTCCTAAAGTTATCTTATTTGGTAAATTCATTTAATCCTCCTTATTTAGTAAAAAAATTTAATATATTAGTTCCAGCATCTCCAATTGTTACTTGTTTAACACTCCAAATTATAGCTAATACAACTAATATAAAAATAATTATTATTGTTATTACAAAACTTTTATTATCTTTTAAAGGAGCTTGTTTAGTATAAGGTGATGCTATTTCATTATTTTGATTTGCTTCTTTAATGTCTTCTTTAACAGCTTCTTCAATTTTTTTAATTTGTAATTTTGATGTTTTTTCAAACATATATTCATTAAATTCATCTATTACTTCAACTGGATCTAATCCTAAATATTTAGAATATTCTGTAAGAATTCTTTTTAACTCAAATAAATCTTTAAAGGCACCTATGTTTCCTTCTTCAACTTGAGTAAGTTTTAATTCATCAATGTTTAAATCTTTAGATACTTCTTCAAGACTTAATCCAGATGATTCTCTGGTACTTTTAAGTACTTCACTAATCTCGATTATTTTAATTCACTCCTTTATTATAAATAAAAAATAACATTTAATAAGCCATGTTCTGTACCTTTTTAGGTGGCAATCATTTATCTATCTTGCGATTCTTATCTTGCTTCATTTTGCAATTTAAAACTCCCCTACCAAAATTTGGGTTTCTCACTCATGGGGTTTACCACGTTCCACTTTACTCGTTTCCAAGTAAACTCGTCTCTTTGGCACTTTTATATCTAATTTAACCAGTTAAGGTTATTTCGAAGCCGTTAGCATTTGCTACCTAAGGTTATTTTTTCCCTTAGCATGAACTTTAAAGCCGTCTCAGACTTTGTGAGCATGGACTTTCCTCTACATTAAATGCAGCGATTGCCTAAAATATTATTCTTTACCATAAACAATTTTTTCTAAATTTGATAATCTTCTTAGAAGGTCAGTATTACTATTGGGCATGCCTGTATCACTTGCACTTATTTCTTCTTTAAGACGACGATATTCAGCACTTATTTTACGATTATCTTCTCTTAAATTTTTATTTTCATTTTCAAGTGATTTAATAGTTTTAATTAATTCTGTATAATCCCTTATTACCATATCTAGATAACGATCTACTTCTTGCATACGATATCCTCTTGCATCAATTTTAAATTCATGTCTTAATATTTCTTCAGGGTTAAGATATAATTTTTCTTCCATTAATACTCCTTCTAACTATCAATAATTTTATTATTTATCCTTTGATTTGTCAAGTTCGTCATATATTTTCAAGATATCTTCATATATTATTATTTCTTTTGTCTTCTCAATCATTTGCCTAAAAATGCTACTCATAATATCACCAAAATTATAATACAACATTATTTTACAAAAAATCTTGAATTCGTCAAATTATGCCAAAATATTTAAGAATTGAATCAGCTATAGTATTACCTATTAATTCTTTGTTATCCATTATCCATTTGGCATCTTCTAAATAATCATGATGAGCAACTTCTACAAGAATACCAAATTTAGGCATTCTAGTTTCACCTAAAGCGCCATTAGAATATTTAACTCCTCGATTACCATTTTCTTTATCATAGTAAATATTCATTAAATCACTTTGAATCATGTTGGCTAAACTATAAGTATCACTTGTTTGATCATTAATCCAAGTTTCTATTCCTTTAGAAGTATGGTTTGTACTGGCATTTGAGTGAATAGCAATATGTAAATCGGCACCATAATATCTTGAATCAGCTACCCATAAATTAATATTACCATTGGGATTATTACGATAAACTTTAATATTATAATCTTTTAATCTTTTTTCAATATAATTAGATAAATCATTCATTTCTTTTTCTTCATTAGTATATCCAACTGATTTAACACCTAGATTACCATCTTGATTTGAAGGACTAAGGTATACTTTATAATCAGTTTTATTACCAATATTTAAGCTGTATGTTGATACTGGACTATCATAAGATTTATCTTCTTTAATTATAGTTTTAATTGTAGTATTTTCTTTAATTAAAATAGGATTTTCATAAACAAGACTAGTCTCATTAGGATCTGTTCCATCTAATGTGTAATAAATAGTTCCTTTATTATTGGGATTATTTAAAGTAATATAAGAATTCTCTTTAACATAATTTGAATCTTTATTAATATAAACTGGTAAAAGTGTTTCTTTTTCTTTCATTTTAAAACTAACTGTTGCTTCTTTGCTGTATGATTCATAATCTAGGTATTTTGCTTTAATTTTAAATGTGTAATTATTATCTTTTACAAAGAACTCAGAACTAATGATGGCTCTATTTTGATTTAAAGATACTTCTTTAATTAAGATATCATCTTTAAATATCTCTAAAATATATTCGGTAGCATTATCTCCTCCGGTAAATGTTAGAGGTACATCTTGATAATCTAATAAAGCATCATTTTGAGGGCTAACAATTGTAATATCACTTATTGGTGATGTGTTAGAATATAATGTAATTGAATTTATTTCAGTGTCATTATCAAATAATTTAGCAGTTAATGTTTGAGTAAGACCATTAAAATATTTTTGTTTAATAATATATTCATTATCTTTAATTTTCTCTTTATAAATTAAAATATTATTATCATATAATCCGATTTGATAATTTTTATTATCTTTATTTAATTCACCATCAATATATAATGTGTAGTCTTCATTGTTATCAAGCACTAAATTATTATCTTTACTAAATGATGGTTCTGTGTAAGTAAATTCATATGGATTTTTCACTGAAATACTTTCACCATTTTTATCATAGGCATATATAACTAATTTATATTTTTCATCATATCTTAAATTGTTTAAATCAAAATCAACAACATTTTCAGTAGTTTTTTCATTAAAAATTATTTCACTACTTTCATCATAAATTATTACTTCATAAACAGTTGCATTTGTTGTTTTTTCATATTCAAGATGATACTTAGTATTAACGTTTGTAAGATTTGTAATTTTAAAACTTTTTAAGAAATCATCACTATTTACGATAGAATAAGATGTAGCTAAAGAACCTATAAGTAAGGTAATTAAAGCAATTAAAATAGTTCTTATTTTAAGTTTTCTTATCATTTAACTTCCTCTATTCTATTATAAATTATATAATATTTTTTAGAGAAAAAAAAGACTTTATGACAAGCTCATAAAATCTTTATTAACTAAATATTTTGAAAAGCATTTTTCTTTTTAGATACTACGTATCCGATAGATGCTAATAATAATGTACCACCAAGAATGTAATAATAATCTTCTACTCCTGTTGGAACGTTATTTGGTGTTTTAGTATTGTTACATGCAATGTATTGTTTATCTACAACTATAACTGGTTTAATTGAGTATGTTGAACTTCCTGATACCGGGTCTGCTATTTTAGAAACAATTTTTGCTGAAATATTATTTGCTTTATCAGTTCCTTCTTTTGTTACTACATAAACATTGTTTGCTCCATCAGCTATTTGAGTCCAATAATCTGTTGTTGATGAATTAATAGCACTATCAAAATCTACTGGTCTTAAAAAATCATATTTTGTAGGTATTGTAAATGTTCCATCAGCATCTTTAGTGATTCCTAATATTGTTAAATCACTTTCTTCTAACAATCTAGCAGATGATGCTAAAATCCAACCTTGTTCCTTTACAGCTTCATCTAAAAATCTTTTAGCATTACTTCCAGCAAATTGAGATGCATTAGTTGTTGCTGATGTATCTGGTGTTTGGAAAGCAATTTGAGCTTCTTTAATGTTTCCACTAGCATCATGAGTAGCTAATACTCCATCATAAACTAATGTAACTGTTGTTTCACCAGAACTTGATCCATTCAATACATGAAAACCAATAAGATTTTTACTATCAGTTTTTCCATTAAATGATACAGAAACACTATCTCCAATATCAAATTCACTACTATAATCCATTGCACTTACACTAAGTGGTAATAATATACTAAGCATAATTAATAATACTTTTTTCATAATACAACTCCTTTTATTATCTTGCTTATTTTCTTTATAAATATAACATAGTATTTTTATTTTAACAATAATTTTTCTTTAATTTTGTAAAGTAATATGTTAATATTATTTTAGAATATGAGGGTGATTTATTTATGAAAGGGAAAAATTTTAATTATACACTACTATTATTTATACTGATTTTAATAAGTTATTTGTTTAATTTAATTAATGTTAATATTTATAATAATAGTTCTTTATCGATTGGAGTTATATTTTATTCTTTAACTTATTTAGTAACTTTTAAGATGATAAAGAAAAATAAAATTAGCGATAATAAAAGAATATTATTTTCATCTGTTTTATATTTTCTATTATTCTTTGTATTAACAACAATATTATGTCAATTTAATAGTGAAAATGATTTATTAGTATCTTTAAGAAATGTTTTTACTCCAACTAGTTATGCAATTAATAATTTTACTTTTTACTATCCAGATGTTTATAGAATTATAATTTATTTGTTGGTGTATTTCTTCTCACATTATATTTTTATGATTACTTATGATGTTAGTGAAATTAATACAGGATATCTTGTTGGTTTCTTAGTATCAATGTTAATTGGATTTATATTAGATCAAATGCTTTATACTACTATTTATTATTTGCCAGATATTATAATGAGTAATTTAACTGTAATAGATTTTTTAAAAACATTAACTAGCAACTTTATAGTAACTTTATTATCATCTATTATTTTATTAATATTTGTTCCAATATTAAATATCAAGAACAAAAATAATAAATAAAAATTTATTATTTTCGGCTTTCGCCTATATTTTCCTGCTTCATAGATAAAGTAACCTTTATTCTCCACAGGCTTAAATTCCGATAGTCGCTACCGTACATTTTTTATTGTTAATTGATTGTATATTTTACTAGTTATTAACTTTATTTAGGTAATGTATTTTTAGTCCTTCAAACATTATGTTTATACTTGCATTTATATCTCTATCGTTTAAATTGCCACATTTTGGACATTCCCAGTTTCTTATATTTAGATTATTTGTTATATTGGTTTTATAGTCACAATGACTACATGTTTTACTACTTGGATAATATGTATCTACTTGATAATAATATTTTCCAAGTATTTTTGTTTTCCATTTTAATAACTGGCATATTTTATTAAAACTGGCATCTATTATTGATTTGGCTAATTTATGATTTTGACTCATTCCCTTTGTATTTAATTTTTCACTTATTATGCAATCATATTCTTTTACTATTTCATTTACTATGTTTATGATATTATGTTTTCTACTATTTTTGATTTTACTATGTACTCTAGCTAACCTTATTTTAGTTTTATTATAGTTTTTGCTATGATTTATTTGTCTTGCTAATTTTCTCTGTAATCTTTTTAATTGTTTTTCTCTTTTATTTAATTCTTTTGGGTTTGTATATTTAGTTCCATCACTTAACACTACTAAATCTTTTATTCCTAAATCTATACCTACTATACTTGTTGGCTCTAATTTAGCTACTTCGATATCTTTTGTTTCTACTACAACACTTACATAAAATTTTCCAGTACTTTCTTTTTCAATTGTAGCATTAATAATTTTTTCCTCTATTTTATTTAAATTACGGTATCCTCTTATATTTACTATTCCTAATTTTGGTAATTTAATTTTATTAATATCTTTATATATTTCGATATTACAATAATTATTTCCTTTATAACTACTTCTAATTGCGTTAGTTCTATAACTTTGTTTACTAAATTTATTTTTAAAGCAAGGATAGCTACTTCTCTTAGCAAAGAAATTTTTAAAACTATCTTCTAAATTAAATATGCTACATCTTAATGAACAACTATCTACTTCTTTTAGAAATGGATATTCTACATATAACTCCTTTAATTCTTTGCACATATCAAAAGCCTTATAATATTTATTATTCTTACATTTATTTAAGAAATAATTATAAACAAATCTGACGCATCCAAAATTTTTATTAATTAATATAATTTGATCATTATTCGGATACATTCTAAATCTATATGCTTTATACATAATATCACCTACCTTTTTTTAAGTTGTAATTAATATTATATATAGCATACATATGTTTGTCAATAAAAATTATACATTTGTTATATTTTTTTATAAGTATGAAATTCCTGTTATATAAAAAATAATTTCACTCCTACTCTAGTGAAATTATATCTCAGGTTTTAAGAAAATTATTTTTCATTCATATCTTTTAAAGTATCTTTTATCCATTCATCTAATTTATTATGAAGTGGTAAAAAACCTTTAATATTTTCTTTTATTGTTCTTTTTCCATGATTATTATCATTATAATTCATATTTTTAATGGATAATTTTAAATGTTTTGTGGCATCATCTACTCCAATTACATTAGCATAGATATCATCACCAACTTTGACGTATTTATTAATATCTTTTATATAATTATTATCTATTTCAGATATATGAATTAAGCCAGTATAATCATCTTCAGCTTTTACAAATATTCCATAGTTTTCGATACCAGATACTTCAACTTCAATTATATCTCCTATTTTATACATAAATATCTTTCCTTCTTGTTATTATTATAAATAAAATGTGGTATAATCTCAAGTGGGTGTTATGTATGGAAGAAAAAATAAAAGAAACAATTAATATTATTAAACCTTATTTAAATAGTGATGGTGGAGATATTGAGTACGTTAGTTATAAAGATAATATTGTTTATGTTAAAATGCATGGAGCATGCGCTGAATGTGGATATCGTGATGATACAATAACTGATTTTGTTTTAAGAACAATTCAAGAAGAAGTTCCAGAAGTTAAAAATGTAGTTAATATTGATCTTTAAAGAAATAAATATAAGCTTTAATTGAATATTTTAGTTTTAATTTATTATATATAGTTGATAGTAGAGTTTCATATTCTCTACTTTTTTTCATATATTCATAAAATTTTTTATTTAATTCTTTTGTTTCAATAAAAATATCATATAATTTAAAAATATAAGATGGATAAATTAGTCTAACTAATAAATAGTTTGCTAAGGATTCATTTAAATTTATTTTATCTATTAAAGATAGTATTTCATAATTAGTTAAAATATCATTAAAGAAAGATTCTTTTATATATTCAGCTATATCTCTTACACTTAGATCAAAACACATATTGGATGGATTATAAAACATATATTTATCTATTGGTGATGTTACAATATGATGTGATAACGTGAAAGTTACAGTATTTTCATTATAAATTTCAGATAATGTGTTAAAGTAAGAAATCGCTATTTCTGCTAAAGATATATAATAATCCATGGCATATTTTATTTCTTTTTGTTCTACTACTTCAGCTATTTGTTCTAAATAATAATCTACTCTATTTGACCAAAGGGTTCCCCATTTTAATTTTCCGGTTGTTATTAAGTTGGAAAAACTTAAGATATTTAGATTTTCATTATTTCTAACTTTAAATAAAGCATATTCTTTGTCATTATAATTAATAGTTATATTTCCTTCTTTAGTTAATATTAATAAATCATATAAGACATTAGTATTATTTAGATAGTCTAGATTTTCTTTTAATTCATTAGAATCTATTATTTCATTAAAAATATATTGTTCATATTCATCAGTTGTTAATAGATAATAATAATCTTTTTTCTTAATGTCGATAATATTTAATTGATAATAATAATTTAATATATTTTCCATACTTAATAATATGAAAAAAAGTCTAAAATTAGACTTTTATAATTTCATACCTGATTCTGTATTTGTTTGAGGTGGCATATCAAAAATATTACCGGTAAATTCACTATTTGGATTAAAACTTGTGTTAAATACATTTTGTTCTACGGGAGTACTTTGAACTTGAGGAGCCGGCTCTTGAACTACTGGTTGTTCTACTTTGGGTGCTTCTACAGTAGGTGTTACGGGAGTAGATTGCGCAATAGTTTGAGTTACTTCTTCTTTAGCTACATCTTGTTTAATTTCGTTTTTTTTAATTATTTCTAAAATTTCTTCTAATTCTACACCAAATTGTTGAACGTGTAATTGTAGATCATAGAAATCATCTAATAATTTTTGAAATTTATCATTGTCGATTGCAACAGGTGGTTGCTCTGCTTTAGGAGCTTCTACAGTAGGTTCTGCTGGTATAACAGGTGTAACTGGTTGAGATACTTCTTCGACTTTTGGTTTTTCTTGAACTGGTGCAACAACTTCTGGTTCTGTTTTTACATTAGATATACTTGGATCATCAACTATTACATTTTGTTCAAAAATATTAGTATTATTTTCTACTGGTGCTTGTTCTTCTTTGGGAGCATCTGTAACTAATGCATCTGGTCCAGGTGTATTTACAACTTCTGGTGCTGATGTATTAACAATATTATTTATTATATTTTCATTTGTTTCTGGAGTACCTACTACTTCGTTTGCTTGTACCATTTGAGGTTTATAAGCATTTCTTAAAGCATTGATTTGTGCTTCGGTTACTGCAATTTTTTTTGGTTCATTTTGAATTATCATGATTTATGCCTCCCATGTTAGATATTTAATTTTATCATTATTATTAG
This sequence comes from uncultured Mycoplasmatota bacterium, assembly GCA_900553855.1. Taxonomy (GTDB): domain Bacteria; phylum Bacillota_I; class Bacilli_A; order RF39; family UBA660; genus CAG-533. The sequence continues at coordinate 36,213 of USFG01000005.1, forward strand.
CTGTTAAAATAGACTTCATAATTCCTTTAATATTAGTCCATTCTTCATCTGTCATTTTATCAGATAATGTAGCATTATCAGAAACTTCTGATACATACATTTTAACTAATTCATTTTCTACTTTTTCATTTAAAGTATAAAATATATATTTTTTACTTGTTGGAATATGTTCAAAATAACTAATTAATTCCACTTTAATTATTTCTCCATTTGCCTTTTTTAATTCAATATTGGTATTCATATAATTCCTCGCTATTCTAATAAAATACTACCACAAAAAAATTAGTATATCAACTAATTTTTTTCAATATAAAATATCTTGCATTAGGAGCGCAATTTTCAACTAAGTATTTTTCAACGTTTTCATAATTATTTAAATTCTTTACTTTTTTATTAGTTTTATCGTAAAATCCCTTTAGCCTAACTTTACTATAGGCCCAATCTCCTACTACATAATCAAAGTCATTAAAGTAATCAGTCATTTTTTCTTTAACTATTTCTTCTTCAAAACCATCACGATAATCTTTAATTAAATTATATTCTATATTATTAAATTTATATTTTTCCATAACTACCCCAATATGGCTATTAAAAAGCCAATAAATATTTCTGTTATTACTATGCAAAATAGCACTAACGTATCTACTATACCATTTCCACTCGTTAATACAAGCTTAAATGGATTAAAATTACTTCTTTCTTTAATATTTTTTTCATTATTAACTATAATATTATTTATTTCATTAACTTTTAAATTAGATAGTTGTTTAACTTGATTTATAGATATTCCATGTTTTTCATACATTGTTTTACTTAATAAATCAGGTTCTATTTCGGTTAATTTATAAACTTTATTGCTTAAATAAACATTCTTTTTATGATTCCATACTTTAATTACTTCATCAATATCATTAGATGCTAAGGAAATTATTTTTTTAAATCTTATTTCTTTAGCGTTTAAATAATAATCATAATAATCTATTTCTTCCTTTGATAATGGTTTATATAGATTCTTTAATAGAATCATCTTTATTAATATAAGATGAATATTGTCAACTGATTTAGTTGTTGTTCCTGTTTGGTTAGTTAACCAATTATCATATTCTTCTAAAGATGTAATAAATAAATTAGTATCTTCATTAGATAAGCCATATATTTTTAAATTGTTAATAAAGTTTTTTTCGTATTTAGTCTTATAAGGAATTATTATACTAACTCGGTCATAAATTTTGGTTAATATTTCTATTATAGTTAATTCATAGTAATGAGATGAAGAATAATCTTTTCCTGCATTTTTATTATTATAAGCTTCAATACCATTTGTAATTGCTTTATTAATAAATATGTCCATTATTAACACCTCTCTACTATATCAAATATAACACATATTTTTTATAAATTAAAGATATCACTTTCACTTTTAAAACCACTTCCATAATATTCAGGTATTTTTCCGTTAATTACTTTACTTGTTAATAATATGTCAAAACTATTATTTATTTCTTGTTTATTAAAAGGTACGACAATATTACTAATTATGGTAAAACTAGCATAAATATCTAATTTTATAGTATTTATACCATAGGTTTTAACTACGGTTTTAACGGAACTATCTATTGTTTTTAAAAAGTTGATACGAGATTTAATTTTAGGTCCTAAGTTAATTATAAAAATATTAGAGGTATAATTATAGAAAGGAACTTCTAATATTATATTATTATTATTTATATAATATTTATAATAATACTTATATTCATTTGAATTAGATATAGTTGTTAATATGTTATTTTTAACTTCAACTAATATATCATAGGCTGTTTCTATATTATAATTGATACTTTCTATTTCTTTTTGGGAGTTATAATTAAACTCAATTAAATTGTTTATATTATTTTGTTTTAAGATATCATTTTTAATACTGGAATTAACTATATCAATTATTAAATCATTTATTAATGTATTAGAAACTTCTATGATATTATCAGAACTTTTTTTACCTATTGTTGATAATATTGTATATGTTAACAAAAATATTATTAATAATAAATATATAATTGTTCTTTTATTTGCACTTTGTTTTCTTAGTTTCATAATAAAATATATGAAATATCAAATATTATATTATTGTTCTTCTATTATTTTATTTAAAGCAATTTCAACTTCATCAATAGTATATCTTTTAGAATTAGTATTCATTTCTATTTCAGCTTCTAGTAATTTTTCGTTAATATCTTTTTCTATTATGCTTAACATTCTTTCACTCCTTTACTTAAACATATTTTTTTCATATTATTATTTATGGAACGAATTTTCTTAGTTTTTCGTTCTATAATTTTTCGTAGAACGAATTTTTTTAGTTTTTCGTTTTATATATTAATTAGATAAGAAAATTTCAATATACTCCGAGAAAACAAATATTTGATTTCTAGTGTAACCGGTAATTAAAAAAGAATCTAAATTGCTTTAAATTCTTTTTGTTTACTTAAAAATTATCTCTATCTCTTAGGAATGGTGGAATATCATAATCATTATCATCATCTAAGAATCTTCTCTTTGGTTCTTCTTCTTTTTCTTCTGGTTTGGTATCATCATCTTCAAAACCAGTAGCAATTACTGTAACGATTACTTCATCATTTAAGTTTTCATTAATAACAGCACCGAAGATAATATTAATATCGTTATTAGCACTTTGTCTTACTACTTCAGCAGCATCTTCTGCTTCAAATAGAGTTAAGCTTGTTCCACCAGTAACATTTATAATAGCATCTTTTGCACCAACAATACTTGTTTCTAAAAGTGGTGATGATACTGCTTGTTTTGCGGCTTCAATAGCTCTATTTTCACCGACACCTAAACCAATACCTATTAATGCACTACCACGTTTTTCCATAACTGTTTTAACATCTGCAAAGTCTAAGTTTACTAAACCAGATACAGCAATTAAATCACTTATTGATTGGACACCACGATGTAATACGTTATCAACTTCTTTAAATGCTTCTAACATTGGAGTTGATTTATCAATAATATCTCTTAATCTATCATTTGGAATAACTATTAAAGTATCAACATGTTTTTTTAGCTCATCAATACCTAAAATAGCATGTTCCATTCTTCTTCTTCCTTCAAATCTAAATGGTTTTGTTACAATGCCAATTGTTAATGCACCCAATTCTTGGGCAATTTCAGCAATTACAGGGGCAGCACCAGTTCCAGTTCCTCCACCCATACCGCAAGTAACGAATACCATATCAGCACCTTTTAGGGCTTCCTTAATTTCATCTTTACTTTCAATTGCAGCTTCTCTACCAACTTCAGGGTTAGCACCTGCTCCTAATCCATTAGTAATTGTTTTACCAATTTGTAATTTATTACTTGCTTTAGAAGCATTTAATACTTGTAAGTCAGTATTAGCAACAATGAATTCAACGCCTTTAACTCCTGATTCAATCATTCTATTAACAGCGTTGTTTCCACCACCACCAACACCTATTACTTTTATCTTTGCAATTTGATCCATTTCTAATCCAAACATATTTTACTCTCCTTTATTAATCATCGAAAAAGTATCCTACTACTCTAGAAATAAGAGAATTTTTCGAAGTATTCTTTTCACTTATTGTACACATTGCATCTATTTCTTCTTCAGTTAAACTACTGAATTCTCTATTTCTTAGTAATAATTTACTATTAAAATATTTAAGCATTCCAAGAGCAACACTATAGGAATTATCTCTTGCTCCTAAATTATTAATCTTACCTATTTTACCATTTTTATTAAATACATTATTTATTAAGAGGTTAATATCCTTAATTTCAGATAAACCGCCTGTTATAATTATATAACTTATTTCTTTTTTTGTTAAGAGGTTAATGTTCTTTTTTATAATTTTAAGAAGATTATCCATCTTTTCACTAACTATTTTACTTAATTCGTATTGATTAACGGTAATTTCTTCTCCATTTTTATTTGTTAAAGTAATAGTTTCTTTTTCATCAGCGTTATTAATAACTGCTAGAGCTAATTTTTCTTTTAAATATTCAGTTTCATTTCTTTTAAGATTATAAACACTTGCTATTTCTTTATCTATGTAAAATCCACCATCATCTATTATTTTATTATTAATAAATATTCCTTTAGAGAAAATGCTTATATTAGTTGTTGTAGATCCTAAATTAACTATAGCAATATTTTTAGTATCTAATTCTTTACTTTTAAAATTATAATAATCTACTAAACCAGTTGTTGTAATATCAATTATGTCAAGGTTACAACTATTTACTATGGTTGCTAAATCATAAATTGTTTTTTTATCGGTTGATACTAAAATACTTTTAACGTATAAAATATTTCCATGTTTACCATAAGGATTAATTGTTTCTTCATCATCTACTTTAAACATTATTGGAAGTGTGCAAATAAGTTCATTTTTATGATCAATTTTATTTTTACTAACATCTTGTAAAAGTCTTACAATATCATTACTTTTAACTACATTTTCTTCAAGTTCAACTCTTCCATCAGTTAATTTAAAATCTAAATTATATGTAGGAACATTTAAAATTACTTTTCTTATTTTAATATTTAATTCTTCTTCAGTTTTAGATATAGCCTCTTTTATACGGCTTATTAAAGCTTCTTTATCTAATATATAGTTATTTACATATCCTCTTGATGTTACTTTAACAGCACTTAAAATATTGAGTTTAGTTCCTATAAACTCACCAACTACTACCTTAATTGTATTAGATCCAATATCTAAAGCCGTAAAAATCTTTCTCATAACTATTTCTCTTTCTATTATGAATTATACTATAATTATTTATATATTTCAAAGAAAATGTTATACTATTTTTAGAGGTAATGAATATGAAAACAAGTTTTTTAATTTTAATAAACAAAATGATTACTGGAGTATGTAAGTTATTCGGCTATAATGCATCAGTTTTTCCTGGAAGTATTGTTAGAAAGTTTGATAAAAATGTTTTAGATAATATTAAGTATCCTAAGTATGTTGTTGCTGTTACGGGTTCATCAGGAAAGGGATCAGCTACTTCAATGATTGCCCATATTTTGGAAGATAATGGATATAAGGTTGTATGGAATAAGAGTGGATCTAATATAGTTAATGCGACTACTTCTCTTATATTAAATAATAGTGGAATATTTAATCATAAAGTTAATGCTGATGTTCTTCTTCTAGAGATGGATGAATCTTATATTAGACAAACATTTAATAAAGATACAATTACTCATTTAGTTTTAACAAATTTAACAAGAGATCAAGTTGCTAGAAATGGCTCACCGGAAGAAGTATCAGCTAAAATTGCTTCGGCTTTTAAATCAGATACTAATATGAGAATAATATATAATGCGGATGATCCAATAATTTATTTACTTAGTAAACAATTTAAAAATATTGTTGGTTATGGGATTAATAAAACTAAATATAGTTTAAGTAAACCAGTTAGTAATAATGTGGATGCAGCATATTGTCCATATTGTCATAAGAAGTTAGAATATTCTTTTTATCATTATGGGCATATTGGTAATTATAAATGTTTAAATAAAGATTGTGATTTTAAAAGAACTGCTAAATATATTGGAACTGATGTTAATTTAGGTAAATGTGAAATGTGTATTAATAAATTACCTGTTCATTTGAATAAAGATGTCTTCTTTGCTGCTTATTATACACTTGCTGCTTATGCTCTTTGTCATGAAATTGGACTATCTGATGAACAAATACTTAAATCTTTAAATGATCACATTATGGAAAGTAAAAGATTAAAGGAACTTACTTTTGATGGTAGAACCGTTGAAATGTTAGAATCTAAAAATGAAAACAATTTAAGTTATTTACAATCTTTAAATTATATTAATAATTATGATAAAGAAAAGACGATAATACTTGGATTTGACAATGTTTCAAGAAGATATAAACTTAATGATATTTCTTGGCTTTATGATATCGATTTTGAAATTTTAAATCAAAATAATATAGATAAAATATTTTGTATTGGTAGATTTAGATATGATGTATATGCAAGATTAGTGCTTGCTGGTATTAAAGAAGATAAATTAATTATGGTTGATAATATAGGTGATATTACTAAACTATTAAAGGTAAGTAAGGGTAAGATATTTACAATGGTTTGCTTTGATATGACTGCTATATTAAAGAAATTATTTATGGAGGATAACAATGATTAAAATATTACATTTATATTATGATTTATTAAATTTATCAGGTGAACAAGGTAATATTTTAGCTTTAAAGAAAGCGTTTAATAATCAAAATGTTGAAGTAAAGCTCTATTGTTTATCTGTTGATGATAAAATTAAATTTAGTGATTATGACTTAATTTATATGGGTAATGGTTCTAATTCTAATTTTAGTATTGCTCTTGAAGATATAAAAAAATATAAAAAAGAATTAAAAAAATATATTGATAATAATGGTTATGTTATTGCAACAGGTAATTCATATTTATTATTTGGAGAAAAAATTAATGATATAGAATGTTTAGGAATATTTGATTATTATGCAAAATGGACTAATAGAACTGCCCATGAATGTCTAATGGGAATGTTAAATCAAAAAGACATTATAGGTTTTCAAAATAGAGATTATGTCGTTAATATAAATAGAAATCATTTATTTAAAGTTAAAGATGGTATTTGTGATAATTTAAAAAGTGAAAATGAAGGATATCATGAAAATAATTTTTATGGAACTTCAGTTATAGGTCCTCTGCTTATTAGAAATCCTCATTTAACTAATATGATTGTTAAAGATATTTTAGAGAAAAATAATTTAGTATTTCATGATGATGAATTTAAATTATTAAATGATGCATATAATGAGTATATTAAAAATTTTTATTAGGACAATTAAATTGTAAAATTAAAGTAATTGTGCTACAATGTATTTGTAAGGGAAACTTACATATAATAAAAAAAGGAACATTTAGTTTTGCAATGCTGAATGTCTATCCTTATAAAGTTAGAATTGACATTTAATCGTTTGAACTGATTAAGTGTCTATTTTTGTATGATGTAAATCATAGTTGTTATTAAAAACAGCATGATGCAGATATAACGTAAAATACTTATTATAAATTTTCTTTTACTCATATGTACACCTCCTCATCTTCTTTTTGTTTTAAAATGAGGATAGACACCAGCAACTAATTGTTCCTTAGGGGTTATTATACTACCCATGTAATTCATAAACAAGCGAACAAGTTTAATTTTTTAATTATACTATAAAATTACTAATAAAGACCACATTGTAATATTAAGGTAATTATGCTACAATGTATTTGTAAGGGAAACTTACATATAATAAAAAAGGAACATTCAGTTTTGCTATGCTGAATGTCTATCCCTTAAAATTTTAGGTTATGACATTTAATCACATTTGATTAAGTGTCTATTTTTGTATGATGTAAATCATAGTTGTTATTAAAAACAGCATGATGCAGATATAACGTAAAATACTTATTATAAATTTTCTTTTACTCATATGTACACCTCCTCATCTTCTCTTATATTAAAAAGTGAGGATAGACACCCAGCAACTAATTGTTCCTTAGGGGTTATTATACTACTCATGTAATTCATAAATAAGCGAACAATAAAAAAACCACTTAATTTAAAGTGGTTTTTTTATTTAACAAACACAATCTACATAACAATCATTTAAGCATCTAATTATACAACAACAATTTAAATTCATTGTAAAGAAACTATTTGTTGCAATATATGGTTGGCTATTACAACAACTTTGATCTGGATTTACAGCAAGTACTCTAAATGTACAACAATTCCCTTCTAACTTTTCTACTCTAAATACATTTGAACATCCATCGCATGAACTATTTAAAGATGGATTTGAACAAGTTGCATTTGAATCTTTTGTTGTTGGCATACTTATAGGTACACCATTACCACAGCAAGTATATAACATTACTGGTCTGGTATTACATACTAAGCAATTTGTTCCTCCGCCAAGCATAGGTCTATCACATGAATCTAAGCAATTATCAGGACAGGCATTTTGTTGAAGAAGTAAAATTACTTTTAATATTTCAGCAATACAACTTTTATTATTTGAATCATTGTTATTATTACACATAATATTTCACCCTTTCATTATTTCTCAATATATTTTATGTTTAACTTATAAATTAGTGATTTTATTTTTAGGGATTTTTTAGTATAATTAATATAGGTGATGAATTTATGTGGTGGCAATATTTAATAATATTTTCTGTATTATTTATAATTTCATTAGTAATCGTTAAATTAAATAAGAAGAATTTTACTTTTGAAATTAATAAATTAGTACAGGCTTTAGGTGGAAAAGATAATATTCTTGATTATGAAGTAAATGTATCAAGATTAAAAGTAACACTTAAAGATATTACATTAGCTGATAAAGATGCTATTACTAAGTTAGGTGCTAAAGGAATAGTTGAAATTGAAAATCAGTTAAAAATTATATTTGGGCCTAACGCTAAAACATTAAAAAAATACATAAGTGAAATGAAGTAGCTTATGTATTTTTATTTTATTTAATAATAATTTTATAAATATTCTTTTTACCTTTTTTTAGAATAATTTCATTATTAAATTCAGCATTTGGATCAATTACTTTTTCATTGTTAACTGTTATACCACCTTGAATGATTAATCTTCTTGCTTCACTTTTTGAAGGCAATAATTTAGATTCAACTAATAATTCTATGATGTTATGATTACTTACTTCTATGGTTGGCATTTCATCTGTAACTTCACCTTTAAAGATTTTCTCACTAGTTTCTTTTGCAGATGTTGCAGCATCTATTCCGTGAATATCCTTTACGACTTCAAACGCTAAAGTTTTTTGTGCTAATCTTTCCTCTGGTTTTTCATTAAATTTCTTTTCAATATCTTCTATTTCTTCTTTAGTTAAAAATGTAAATACTTTTAAATATTCTATTACTTTCGAATCATCAGTATTAATTAAATATTGATAAATTTTATAAGGTGAAGTTTTTTCAGCATCTAACCATAAAGCATTTCCCTCACTCTTCCCAAACTTCTTACCATTTGCATCTAAAATTAAAGGCATTGTAAAGCCATATACTTCTTTATTATCCATTTTTCTAGCAAGTTCAATACCTGTTGTAATATTTCCCCACTGATCAGATCCAGCAGCTTGTAAAGTACAATTATAATTTCTATTTAAATATACAAAATCATATCCTTGCATTAATGTATAAGAAAATTCAGCATAGGTAATTCCTGTTTCTAATCTACGATTAATTATATCTTTGTTTAACATATAATTAACATTGATATATTTTCCTATATCTCTTAAAAAATCTAGGAATGTAATATCCTTCATCCATTCATAGTTATTAACTATTTGAGCTTTGCCTTCTAATAATTTATTTACTTGGTTTTTTAATCCTTCAATATTTTTAGCAACAGTTTCTTTAGAAATTATTTCTCTTTCAGCTGTCGGTCTAGGATCACCAATTAATCCAGTTGCTCCACCAATTAATATGATTGGCTTATGTCCATGTCTTGCTAATCTTTTAGCAGTTACAAATGAAGCATAATGACCAATATGTAGTGAATCAGCAGTAGGATCTGTTCCTAAATAAAATGTTAAAGATTCATTATTAAGTTTATCTTCTAATTCAGGTGAGCTTATATCTTTTACTACACCTCTCCATTTTAATTCTTCAAAAAATGTCATTATTATTCCTCCTTATTTTTTAAACAAAAAAAGTTCATTATTCTAAGGGTGCAAAATACTGCACGGTACCACCTTAGTTTATGAACTTTATTCATACTCTTATTAATCGTAACGAGATTTATTCGATTTAGCTCCAGGGTTGTAGGGCCTTTCATCACTAACAAAGTTATTATATCAAATAGATTTTATTAATGCTAGAATTATTTTTTATTTTTTAAAGCATTTAAACGATTTAAATAATCCTGTTTAGTAATATGAACTTCATCTTTTACATTATTATCTATTTTTTCTTCTGGTTTATCTTGAACTTTGATTTCTTCTTTTTTGTCTTCTACTATGGGTTTATTTTCTTCTTTATTAATGTTTTCATTAGATGATATATTAATAGTTGCATTGTTATCTTTAATATCATTTTGTAATTCTTCAAAAGTAGATGAATAATCTTTTTTAATAACACTATCTAAAGCTTTATCAACATCTTTATCTCCAGTTAATCTTTTATTTTTCTGATTAACTTTATCAGTTGTTGCTTTAGCACCTAATAATTTTATTAATTTAATTACATCATAAATTATTACACCCATAGCTGGCAATAACACTACTAAAAACCATCCTGCTTTACTTGCAACTATAAATTGTACTCTACCTAATTGTGGTATTTTAAAAGCAACTTTACCTAATACATTTTCATATTTAGCAGTACTTGAATCTGCTACGGGATTATAATCTCCCTTAGTTACATATTCATATCTTCCATTAACAATTTTGATATCTTGAACACGGTGAGTAACAGTTAGTCCATTACTTATTGAACTAGTAGATTCAAATGTGATAACATCACCAACTTTTATATCTTCTGGACTTTTAACCGCAAAATTTACTACAACATCATATACATGAATTGCTGGCTCCATACTACCAGATATAATAGTGTATAAACTCACTTCTGGCTTAAATTCTGGATCATTCTTATACTTTTGCATTGTGAATAAATAATAAAGTAAAAATGCACCTATAATGACTAATAATACAATAGAAGCATATGATAAAACTTTACCAATATAATTTAATACCTTTTTAACTTTTTTAAAAGTAGATATATTTTCATTTGTTTTATTATTTTTTATGTTAGTTTTTTCTTCTACTTTATCCATAATTAACCTACTCTCTATTCTAATAAAATTATATAATATAAAAATAGAAAATACAATATAAAAAAATGGAATAAAAAAAGCCTCTTGCGAGGTTTTTATTTTAATTAAGCTCTTGGTGATCCGTCAGCAGTAGTTGTAACTTTTAAGATTCCGTTAAATGTTGCAGATGTGTTATAATCTTGAGCATCTTCAGTATCTGGGAATATCATAACTAGACGGAATGTAACTTTTTTGTCAGCGCCTGATGCATTTTGTGTATCAAGGAACTCACCATAAACTAGTTCTAAACTATCAGTTGTTTCGTCACCTTTATTTGTTCCAGTTCCAATAGCAAAGTCATAATAATTAGCAAATTCTGCTACTCCTTTTAATGTTGCAGGTGCATCAGATTCAGTTAATTTTTTAGCTGTTCCAGTACCGTATTTAATTTTATCAGCTGGAATATAAGTTGAATCTTCACTAGTTTTATTAATTAAAACATGAAGTTCTTTTTTAACAAATGTAGTCTTATAGTTTAAACTTACAATGAAAGGCATAACTAGACTAGAAGATGTTCCAGCTGTACCATTAGTATTTGGTGCAGCAGTTGTAAAGTTATCACCAGTAATTGTGAATGTTTTATCTACAAGAGTAGCATTTGATGGTTGAAAATTTTCTTGTTTTGCAGGTGCAATTGCATCTGTTTCATCGGCAAAAGTAATTTCCATTTTACCTGATGTTGTTTTTACTTCAGCAGTTGATCCTGTTGGATTATTAGCTGTGAAGTACGCAAATGTGGCACCTACTACTGCAACTAACAATGTTGCAACAGCAATAATTATTAATAAAACTGAATTTTGTTTGTTATTTTCCATTTTTGTCCTCCTTTTCTAAATTATATTTTTATGGTTGCACTGTTGTGTTGTCGTTTGAATCTTTCCATGAATATCCAATATGGAATGAGAATTCTCTTTGTTCTCCGTTATTTTGGTTATATGTTGCATTATCGTAATATACTTTTAAAATGTATGTAACAGTGTTTGCAACATTATTTTGAACTGTTCCTGATCCAATAATTTCTCCGCCTTTAGATACAACAGTTACAGGAGCTGCTGTCTCTGTTGGGCTAGTTACTTCTCCAACACTATTTGCAACATCTCTTGTGAAAGTGAACTTAATATTTTCAGTTCCATCCAGAACATCTGTTTCGCCATCTTTAAAGTCAAATGTGTTTTTTGCGCCTGACATTGTAAATGTGTATTTAGATGTTCCAGTACTATCTGTTGCACTATTACTTAGTGTAACATTTTTTGTAATCCATTCAGATCCAGCTGCAGTACCTTTTGGATAAATATTTGTTAAATTAACTGTTTCTCCACCACTGAAAGCAACTTTAGTACCTTCACTAGCAGCAGTAATACTGATTGATGAAGCGTTTTCATTACCTCTAACTACGGCAGCAAAGTATGCAAATGTTGCACCTGTTACAACTACTAATAAAGTTGCAATAGCAATTACTGTTAATAGAATAGTATTGTTTTTTCCTCCATTTTCGTTCATTATTTATTCCTCCTTTACTATAATTAAATCTTATCATTTTAATAATTTAATTTCAATACATATTTAACAATTTTTTTAGAAAAAATAAAAACAGGCGTAAAGATGCCTATTTTTAGGAAGAAGAAATTTTGATAGTGTGAGTTTGAGATTATATGATTTTATCTTTTATTATTTTATGGTTTTTAATTTTTCCTTTCTTCTTCATATTTAATATATAATTTAAATGTGAAAATATTGTGAAATTATTTCTTATTTATGTAAAAATAAAATTTTGTTCCTTTATTTATTTTACTGTCTACTCCATATTCAAAGTTATGATTTTCTAAAATATTCTTTACAATAGAAAGTCCTAATCCAGTACCTACTACATTTCTACGATGATTTTTATCACTCTTGTAATATTTAGTCCAGATCAATTTTAAATCTTTTTTATTTATACCTTTTCCGGAATCAATTATTTCTACTTTATATCTATTCTTTAAATCTAGTATATTAATTTTAACTGTTAAATCTTCTCCAGTATAATTTATAGCGTTATTTATTAGATTATATAATACTTGATTAATTCTTTTTTTATCAGCCTTAACTATTGCTATATTAGGGATATTTAAAACAAATTTATAGTTTTCTGTTTCTTTTATTATTTCATATCTTTTTATTATTTCTTTTAGTTCAATTACTAAATCATATTCTTCAATATTTAAAGTATCTTTATTACTTTCTATTTTAGATAAATCTAAAATATCATTAACTAATATATTTAATCTATCAGATTCATCTATAATTACATTTAGATTATTTTTTCTTTTTTCCTCATTATCATTATTGATATCTCTAGCCATTTCAGCATAGGCTTTTATCATTGTTAAAGGTGTTTTTAAATCATGAGATACATTAGCCATTAAATCTTTTCTTAAGGTATCTGTATTCTTTATTTCTGAACATGCATAATTAAGAACATTATTTAAATCATCTATTTCTTTGATATCATATGTTTTATTATTTTGTTCATATTCACCTTTAGCCATTTTCTTAGCTCTATCAGTAATATCTAATATTGGTTTATTTAACATTTTAGATACAAAATAAGAAACTATTATAGCTAAAAGTATAGTTATTAAAGTTATATAAATTAATTGTCCTCTTAAAATATGAGTAGTACTATTAACATCTTCTAATGGAGTATTAAGTATTATATAAGCATTATCACTATAAGCAATACCATAAATTAAATTCTTAGTATTTGTTAAAGGACTTCTTAATATTTCTATTTTAGTTTTATTATTAGAATATAAACTTTCTTTTAATTTTTGAACTCTTGAATTTTTACTCTTTAATATACAATCTCTATTTAAAGTATTATAATCTATTATTTCATCATCTATTTTTAATTCTATACAAATATCATTTTCATAAGCAAGTTTTTCTAATTTAGATATACTATTAGATTTTATAATATCTGATGCTACATTTTTAATATCTTTTATTTGGTATTGTTCATAAAATAATTTTAAGAATTCAACTTGAAATAACCATAAACAAATAAGAATTGTAATTGAAAATGTTATTAGATAGGTAAATGTTTTTACCATTAAACTATTTTTCTTTATATTCAAATTTATAACCTACTTTCCTTATTGTTTTTATATAATTTTTATATTTACCTAATTTATTTCTTAAAAGTTTTATATGAGCATCTATTGTACGATCACTTGCTTCATAATCAAAGCCAAATATTTTATTAATAATATCTTCTCTAGTAAGTACCAAATTTGGATTTGATAAAAACAAATATAATAATTCAAATTGGGTATGGGTAAGTTCTACCATCTTTCCATCAATAGTTACTTCTCTTGTATTATTGTTTAAAATAATATTATCTAATTTAATTATTGATTCTTTAGAGTTACGTTTAGTTACTGCTTTTATTCTAGCCATAAGTTCTTTAGGACTAAATGGTTTAGTTACGTAATCATCTATTCCAATATTAAATCCATTAAGTTTGTCTTCTTCTTCAGTTCTAGCAGATAACATAATTATTGGAATATCTTTAATTTCTTTTATTTCTTTACTTGCTTCATAACCATCCATATCTGGCATCATTATATCCATAATTATTAAATCGTATTCATTTTCATAAACTTTATCGATGGCTTCTTCTCCATTTGATGCTTCATCTACTTTATATCCTTCACTTTGACAGTACTCCTTAATAACATTTCTTATTAAATATTCATCATCTACAACTAATATTTTTATAAATACCACCTCTAATCACTTTATATTATAACAAATATATGAAAATGTAATGAAAATATTTATTTGGATTAAAAAGAAAACCGAACTTAATAATTTATTTTAATTACAAATAAGATGATTATTTTAAATGTCTTATTTTCACCACAATTTATCGTAAAAATAATTTACTAACTAATTTATATTTAACTTTTAATTATTTATAGGTTATACTTTAATTATTAGGAGTGTGTTTATATGAATGAAAAAAAGAAAAAATGGATATGCTATGGTATTATATTAATTGTTGCTACTTTAATGTGTTATCCATTATTTAGAGATAGTTTCTTTAGTAGTCATGATGGAGATTTTCATATGGCAAGATCATTTGGAACTTTAGAACAAATAAGAAATGGAAATAGTATTTTTGTTATTGCAAGATACTCTCATAATTTAGGTTTTGCCTGGAATTTATTTTATCCTCCTGTTTCTACTTTTATTAGTGCTTTTTTTGAACTATTAAGTGGTGATGTAGCAATAGGAATGAAATGTTTTATTTTCCTAACTTATTTTTTATCAGGAATATCAATGTTTAAATTAGTTAATGATATTTATAAAGATAAGAAGGCTGCAATTATTGCCAGTGTTATATATATGACTGCACCTTATCGCATTCTTAATAGTTATACAAGACTTGCAGTTGGGGAAATGGCTAGTTTCATATTTATCCCAATGATTTTTAGAGGTATATATTATATTTTAAATGAGAAAATGGATAAAAAATATATTTTTATATTTGGAACAATTTTATTACTACTTTCTCATAACATTAGTACTTTACTTGTATTTATTTTAGGCTTTATATTAGTTTGTTTAAATATAAAGAAAATTTTTGCTAATAAGAAAACAATATTATGGCCTTTAATTGGTTCTTTAATTATTATTGTATTATCTGTATTATTTTTTGAAATACCATTAATTGAAACTAAGATGGGTGCTGAATATGAAGTGTTTAGATATGGTAAAATGTATTCTAGAACATCAGTTATGGGACATGCTTTAAATCCATTACAATTATTATTTAGGAATGCGGATGGAACTGATTCATCTATGTATTTTTGTATTGGATTACCAATTTTAATTGGTCTTATTCTTACGTTATTTTATTATAAAAAAAATAAAGATAAAAAACTATATAGATATTTTTTGCTTGTTGGTGTCATCTCTTTGATTAGTTCTACATTTATATTTCCATGGATTATGATGCCTAGTATAATTTTAATGATTCAATTTCCTTGGAGGTTATTAGAAATAGTTATTTTTGCTCTAGCAATAATTGCAGGCATAAACTTCTCTTCTCTAATAAATAGTTTTAACAAGAAATGGATTAAATATGGAATTATTTCTTTAATTATATTAATTAGTTCAGGATATGCTTTAACTTTTACTAAAAATATAGAATATAAAGTAGCTGATAATAATTTATTTTTAGAAAAAGAAATTATTGATACAAAAAATCATGTTAGTAGATACTCTTCATTCTTAGAATATTGGCCTCAAAAAGCGATTAAAAATATCGATTATATTAACAGACGTGATCAAAAAGTTTTAATAACAGATGGTGAGGCTAAAATCAGTAATGAATCTAAAGTTAATGGAATTCTTAATTTTGATATTGATAATACTCAAAAGGATACTACTTTAGAGTTACCTTATTTGTATTACAAAGGTTATGTCGTAAGATTTACTGATAATAATGGAAACAAAAAAGTTATTGACTGTTATGAAAATGAGATGGGATTAGTATCCATTAAATTAGAAAGTGGCGATACAGGTCATATTGAAGTTAAATATGAAATGACTAAATTGCATAAAATATGCTTGTGCATATCACTTACTACAATGACTATGTATATTGGTTATTTAGGATATAATTTAATTAAGAAAAGAAAAATATAGGTTGTAAAATTAACCTATATTTTTTTAATAAATTAAATCAAATTCAAATAATCATCATAAATTAAATTGATGTGTTCATCATTAAGAGTAATTAAGGCATGTATTTTTTCTGATTCGTAATTAAGCTTAATAGTTATATCCTCCATAATTTCACTATCATAAAAATTGTTAGTATCAAATATTTCTAATAAAATATCTCCATTATCACTATACCAATTGCCTTTATACGTCTTATTAATAAATGTATTAATGTTATTATTATTTTCATGAGCAAAATTTAATGTAAAATAACCATTTATGTTATTGATAGTAAAATTTACATTTATTTCTATTCCAAATCCTTCATTTTTATTAACAATACTTTTAATTACTTTTATCTCTTTTTTTGAAATACAATCAACATTTTTATCATTTATCTTTAACATAAAATTTGTCCTTTCATATTTCATATATTATATCATTTTCTATTCCCTTAAAGTCAATTTTTTTAAAGTTTAGGGAATAGAAATAAAATAATTACATATAAAAAGAGAATTATAATTCTCTATTTACACATAGTACCACTATAAGTCATATTTGAATCGCCTATATAAATATCTGATGTTCCATTAATTTTATTACAAATTAAAATACTTAAATCATATTCTTTTGATGAAAATAATTGTGAACCTCCATCGTCATAGCTTCGATAATCTTCTAGTAAACTTGTTATTTCTTTAACATCATCAATTGTTTTAATATATTCTTTTAAAGAGTATTTTTTACCATCTTTGTTATAATAAACATCTTTTAATTTAGTTTCTAGATAAACAACTCTTACATCAAACTCTGAGTATTTATTAAACTCTTGTACTTCGATTTTATTATCTTTTGATACACTTAATATTGCATCATTGCTAACTTTTTTAGAACAACCAGTTAATATAACAATTATTCCAAACAAACATAATATTTTCTTCATTATAAATTCCTTTCTAATAATTATATATTTTTATATTTATTAATTGTTTCTTTTACATTTATAATATAAATATTTGTTAGATTTCCATCACTTGGATCAATTTCACTAGAATTTAATATACCACCTAATGATTCAATTGTTTTAATGGAAGCTATATTTGTAGATTCACATGCTAAAGTAACTTTTTCAAGTCCTAATTTCTCGGCTTCTAATAATCCTAAGTATAGATTAATTTTATTATACCCTTTTCTTCTTTCAGTAGGTCTTATGCCATACCCAATGTTACCATTAAATTTATTTATACCAGAACCATAATTTAATCTAATATTAATAGCTCCTATAATTTTATTATCACTTTTTCTTATTAATAAATAGGTATTAACTTGATTCTTTCCGTTTTTTATAGCATATTCTTTATTTGATCTTTTTAAACAGTTTTCTAATGTTTCTTCAAATGAATATCCATCTAAAATTTTTGCTAATAGTTCTATTCCATTTATTTCTGAATTGTATAGTTCTAATTCATTTATATAATCAATAATTTCTTCTTTTCTTTTAATATTTGGTATTTCTAAATAAAAATTATTCAATTGTAAAACCCCCAAACTTAGTAATTAATTTTTATATACATTAATAAGATGTGAGTCATAAATTATAATTATTTCAAAATTATTGTGGTATTTTCTAACATTTCAGGAAAACAATTTTGTTCTATTTAATTCACACATAAGATCAATTAATTTCATATTTAAATAACCTATAACTTTACCTTTCACTATATTAACGTTTTAGAATAATAAATTTTTGCATTAAAAATTAATTTTGTTATTTTATTAAAACTTTTGGACTATCTTTTAATGAAAAACTAACGCTATCCAAGTTTGAAGGTATTCCTTGAATATAAAGAAAATATTTATAATCATAACTTAATATATCATCTTCAAGTTTTCTTTCATACTCATCTGCTCTAATTTCTATTTGAATATTTTTACCGAAAATATTTGTTAATAAGTATTCACTTATATATCTGCCACTAGCATCGATATATATCTTATCAGAATAATAGCCTCCAGTTAACCTAAGGTTAATAAAAAAACAATTATCATAATCATTTACTTCTGCTTCATAATATTCCCATTTTATTTTGTCTGATATTAAAACAGCATTAGCAAAATCGTAAGTATCAATTATTATTTTGGTTAAATCTGTATCTGAATATAATTTATTTAATAATTCTTTTCTTGCAGTAATTGCTTCTTTATTATTATCTATATTCCAACTACTAAAATTAATTAGATAATTCTTGTATTCATCCAATGTCATCATTTTAAAACCACCCTTTATTTTTATTTTTTCTTCAATGTACAAAGTACTTCCATATGTTTTGTTCTAGGAAACATCTCTAAATAGTAAAACTCATCTACGTTATATATCTTATTTAATATTTGCATATCTCTTACAAACGTTAAAGGATTACAAGACATATATATTAAATTATCTGGTTTAATAGTTACAATATTTTTCATAGTTTCTTTATTTAATCCACTTCTAGGTGGATCAATAATTATACAATCTATATCACTATTTATTTTAGATATTTTAGAAGAATCACCTAACATATACATATTATTTTGTTTATTTATTTTAGCATTAATACTAGCATTAATAACAGCATCTTTAACTATTTCAATACCATATAGTTTATCTTTATTAACAAACATTCCAAGAGTACCAACACCACAATATAAATCAACTACATTATGATATTTTTTAGCATGTAATATCTTCTCTATTTTTTCTAATATATTTAAATTAACTTGAAAGAAAGAATTAATATTAACTTTAAATAAATAATTATTTACTTTTTCTATATAATCATTTTCCCCATAAATGACCTTATCATTAACAATAATTCCAACTATTTTATTATCATTAATTAACTTCTCAATATCAACATCTACTTTTTCATTACTAGTTATCTTTATTAATATTTCATTATTATAATTAGATCTAATATTTATTTCTCCACTTGATACTTTAAATAAATTATAACTTTTAATTATATTATTAATAGAATCTTTAGCAAGATAACAATAATCTATTTTAGTAAAGTTATGAGTTCCTGAATTATAATAACCAAATTCATTATTAACTATTTTTAAAGTTACTTTATTACGATAATTATATTTATTATTACTTTGGATTACATTAATTTTAGGTACGTCTATATTATTTCTTTTTAATAAATCAGTTAATATATTAGTTTTGATTCTTAGTTCTTCATCTATTGATAAATGCATAAATTCACATCCACCACACCTATCATAATAAGGACATTTACTTTTAATTCTTATAGTTGAAGGATTTATAACATTTATTACCTTACCAACCATATACTTATCTTTTTCTTCTACTATTTCAATTTCTACTGTTTCTCCGATAACTGTGTTAGGTACAAAGACAATCTTTTTGTTTAAATAACCAATTCCTCTACCTTGATTATCATATTTTTCAATTTTTATATTCATAAAGTTTTTTTACTTCCTTTATAGTTAAACTACGATATTCACCGCTTTTTAATTTATCAACATTTAAAAATGCATATTCTACTCTTGTTAATTTATCAACTAAGTATCCTAAGTTTTCAAATACTTTCTTAATAATATGATTTCTTCCTTCAACAATAGTTATTTCAACTATAGCATAATTTTTAATGGCATCATTTTTCTTTAATTTAACTCTTGTTGGAACACATTTTCTACCATCAACATCAATTCCTTTTTCTAATTTTTTTAAATCAGCAATATCCATAAATTTATTTAATTTTGCAACATATTTCTTAGGAACTTTATTTTTAGGATGAGTTAAAATATTTGTTAGTTCTCCATCATTAGTAAGTAATAATAAACCAGTTGTATCATAGTCTAATCTTCCAATAGGATAAATTCTTTTATCTGTATCGATTAAATCAACAACTGTTTTTCTTTTTTTATCATCTGCTGCAGAGGAAATAACACCTCTTGGTTTATTTAATAAAAAATAAACATAATCTGCTTTATTTAAAGTTACTCCATTAACAACTATTAAATCTCCAAAACTAGCTTTAGTACCTAACTCAGTAACCTTAACCCCATTTACATATACTTTTCCAGAATTTATTAATTCTTCAGCTTTTCTTCTTGAAGTAAAACCTGATTCAGCAATTATTTTTTGTAATCTTTCCACTTAGATCACTCCTTACTCATTTATTTTAGCAAAATCATTATAATAAATAAACTAAAAAAATTGCAAATTAGTCTTTATATATTTGCATTTTTTAAATTTTTTATTAATAAAATAAATAAACTAAAATAAATGAAGCAAGTATCCCAATAAAATCAGCAAATAATCCAACTGGAAGAGCATATCTATTTTTTACAATTTTAATACTACCAAAATAAAGTGCAATTACATAAAAAGTTGTATCACTTGATCCTTGAATTACACTTGCTAATGTACCCATAACTGAATCAGGTCCAAACTCTTTAAAAATATCAACCATTATAGCTAAAGTCGAATTACCAGATATGCTTCTTAAAAAACACATAGGAATTATTTCACTTGATAAACTAAATCTTTTTAAAACATTATCTAAAAAAAAGAATGAATCAGTTATAATATTACTTTTAATTAAAATATTAATGGCAAATATCATAGCAACTAAATTAGGTATTATTTTAATTGTAGTTTTAAGTCCATCTAAAGCGCCATTTAAAAACTCATCATAAATATCTACTTTTTTAATAAAACCGTAAATTATAATAAATAACACTATTAAAGGTAAAATAATTATGCTACTTATTCCCATTTTTTCTCCTTATAAAATAATCTAAAGTTAAGCCCCCAATAGTTGATGCTGTTGTTGCCATTATACATAGTGGTAAAACTTTAGTTGGATCACTGGAACCAGTTGCTTTTCTTAAGGCTAGTATAGTAGTTGGAACAATTGTCACTCCACTCGTATTTAAAAC
This sequence comes from uncultured Mycoplasmatota bacterium, assembly GCA_900553855.1. Classification (GTDB taxonomy): domain Bacteria; phylum Bacillota_I; class Bacilli_A; order RF39; family UBA660; genus CAG-533. The sequence continues at coordinate 57,823 of USFG01000005.1, forward strand.
TAAAAAGGTTATCATTGAAGTAGATGCACATTTTTTATCATCATTTAATTTTTGAAGTTCTTCCATAGCTTTTAAACCAAAAGGTGTTGCTGCAGATCCAAGTCCAGCCATATTAATAGCAATATTTGAAGCAATATATCCAAGTGCGGGATGTGATGTTGGAATTTTAGGAAATATCTTAGATAAAATAGGACTTAATAATTTTGCAATTTTATTAATTAAACCTGATTTTTCAGCAATAGCCATAAGTCCCATCCAAATTACAAGTAAAGGCATAATATTTAATATTAAATCTAAACAAGTATTACCTACCTCTATAATTTCATCATTAATAACACTTATATTTCCACTTATTAATCCATAAGTAATTCCTACAATTATAAATATTCCCCATATTATATTAATCATAATATTCCTTTTTAAATAACATCTTTATTAATTTTTGATACCACTTTAATTCTTTTTCTTTTTTAGGCTCTTTAATATAAATATTTTCCTTAAAGTATTCTTTACCATTTAAACTAACTGTTAAGGATCCAATTATATTTGTTGCATTATTATCATAATAATTTATAGTAGTTTTAATCTTACTATATTCATCTTTACTTAAAGACATATAAAAATCTCTATCAATAAAAGTGTTGTTATAATCAGTCTTTATTTTACCTTTAGATACTATCTTATATTTTTTTAAAGTATTAAAATATTTTTCGTATAAATCTTTATGGTCATTAAAGTCATTTCCATCATTAAATGTTACTACTGTTAAATTAACATTATTTTTAGAAGCATTGGTAACTAAGGTTCTTTTAGCTTTTTTAGTATATCCTGTTTTGCCACCTGTACAATATTTATAACTTGTTAGTAATTTGTTCTTATTATGCCATATATATGATTTTAAATTAGTTTTAACTGTGATGTCTTTAGTACCTACTATTTTTTGATATTCTGGATTTTTTATAGCATAACTTGATAATAAAGCCATATCATATACAGTTGATGTATTAGCACTATCTTTTTCTTCTAATCCACTACTGTTAACAAAATTACTATGTTTCATTCCAATATTTTTAGCAAGTAAATTCATTAAATAAGCAAAATTTTCTGGTGAAGATGCTACTTGATAAGCAAGTTCAATCGCAGCATCATTTCCACTTCTTAGCATTAAACCATAAAGAAGTTCTCTAATTGTTATTTCTTCTCCAACAGATACATATATTCCACTTCCATATGATTTAAGAACACTGTCACTTATAGTTATTTTTTTATCTAAATTAGTATTATTAATAACAACCATACTAGTTAATATTTTAGTTATTGATGCAATTAAAGATTCTTTATTAATATTATTTCCTTCTAATACCCTATTATTATCAGTATCCATAACTATATAAGAAGATGCACTTATAGCACCTACTTTTAAAGGAAAAATTATTATTATTAAAATTATTATTATTCTTTTCATATATTAGATTTTATGATTATTTAAAAAGAAAAATACATACGTTTCATATGTATTTTAATACTCATCGTTACTCTTATACTGACATAAATATTCTTCAAATTGTGATAAAAAGTAAATTTGATTTTTATTTAAATCGTAATATTCAACAAAATTATTTGATTGTTCTCCATACATTGCTTTAACAAAGTATAATTTGTTATCTCTAAATTTTATTTGAATTTCTTTACCATTAAATTTATAAATTGGTGTATTATAAATTTTTGCAATTATTTCAGCATTAGAATTATAAATTGTAGTATTTCCCATACCAATTTCTTTTTCTGTACTATTTATGATAAAGTATTTGTCAGTCATTAAAATATAACCATAAAAATTATTATCACTTTCAGGATCAATAACTTTTGTATAGACAACAGCATTATTTATTTTTAATGTTGATTTATCACAATAATTATTCAAATTTGGATATTCATTAATATCTCCATCTACTACATATTTGTCACAATTAAATTCAATTGTATAATTTCCAATATTTGTTTTTACATTTTTAAAATCATTCTTTATATTTATTTGATTTTTAATGTTATCATCTAACAAATCATAAACATATCCTGATTTTATAACCTCATTGCCATTTTCACCAATTATATCTTTGATTTCAACATTTGAATTTTTATTATCTGTATTCATATTTCTACGATATAATTTTAATACAATAGTTCCTAATATGATTACAATCAAAAATAGAAGAACTGATATACAAATTAGTAAACCATTATTATTTTTTTCGCTTGTTTTATCCATTGTTTCCTCCTTTCTATTCTTTAACATAATTATACATTATGTAATTTTTATATTCAATTAATTTTTTTATAATTTGTTAATCTAAATTGTTAAGTTAGTGTAAAAAATGTTGGGATGTTATGAATAATAATAATGAATATAATGTATATATTGATGAAGGGATAAGTAAGGGCTCAAATAATTTTATTTTAACAGCAATTATTGTTAAAAAAAAGACTTAGAAATATCTAAATCAGTAGATTTAATTAAAGAAAAATGAGCCTTCCCCACAAAGTGGTATTCTAAAACTATATAAGAAGATGCACTTATAGCACCTACTTTTAAAGGAAAAATTATTATTATTAAAATTATTATTATTCTTTTCATATATTAGATTTTATGATTATTTAAAAAGAAAAATACATACGTTTCATATGTATTACTATTTCTGACAATTAGGACAGTAATAAGTACTTCTTCCACCAATTCGGTCTTTTAATATTAAACTATTACATATTTTACAATTCATATTATCTCTTTTATGAACATATAATTTGTCTTGATAATGTCCTGTTACTCCTAAACTTGAAGTATAACTTTTAATAGTTGTTCCACCATCAATAATCGCGTTGGTTAAAATTTCTTTAGATGAAGAAATTATATTATCACATTCATTTTTAGTAATATCTTTTCCTTTTTTAAATGGATTTATTTTACTTAAAAATAATACTTCATTAGCATAAATATTTCCAAGTCCGGCAATAATACTTTGATCTAACAATAGTTCTTTTATTGGTAAATTACTTTTATTAAATTTAGTTAATAAATAATCACTGTTAATATTTTTATCAAATGGTTCTAGTCCTAGTTTATTTAATCCCTTACACTTAGATAAGTCATCAGTTAAAAACATACGACCAAACTTTCTAGTATCATGATATCTTAAAGAAATATTATTATCTAAAATAAATATAATATGCTCATGTTTACTTATTTCATCATTAATATTTTTAATGTAGTATTTTCCTTCCATTCTAAGATGTGACACTAAATAAAGATTATCTATTTTAAATATTAAATATTTTCCATAAGTTGTTATATCTAATATTGTTTTATTAATTAGATTATCAAAACTTAAACTTCCATCTTCTATTATATTTTGATATCTAATTTGATAATTAGTTATTTTCTTTCCAATTATTTTTTCTTTTAATACTTTAGCAACGGTTCTTACTTCTGGTAACTCTGGCATAATTACACTTCCCTACTACATGTTTATTTTATAATAAAGAATTAAAAAAAGAAATATTATTCTTTATCTTGTAACTTTAATATTTCTTTTTATTTTGTATCATACCAGGTTGGTCCAAAGTCTAAACTTGCTTTTAATGCTACATCTAATTTAACTGTATTTTCCATAGCATCTTTAACTATTTTAGTTAATTCTTCTTTTTCAGAATCAATACAGTCAAATATCAATTCATCATGTACTTGCAACAACAATTTGGATTTTAAATTATTTTTAGCCATTTCTTCATCAATTTTGATCATAGCCATTTTTAAAATATCTGCACTTGTTCCTTGAATTGGTGTATTCATAGCTATTCTTTCACCTGCTTGTCTTATCATATAATTTTTATTTGTTAATTCTTCAATATTTCTTTTACGATTGAATAAAGTTCTTACATATCCATTACTATAAGCATCTCTAACTACATTATCCATATATTCTTTAACTCCTGGATACATTTCATTAAATTTTTCAATTAATTCTTTGGCTTCAGTTGGTCTTATTTGTAAATTTTCACTTAAACCAAAACTACTGATTCCATATACAATTCCAAATACGACTGCTTTAGCTTTGCTTCTTTGTAATGTGGTTACTTCTTCTAATGGGACTCCAAAAATATCACTGGCTACTTGTTTGTGGATATCAATATTATTATTGAAGGCATTTATTAATTCTTTTGATCCTGATAAATGAGCAAGTACTCTTAATTCAATTTGAGAATAATCGGTACTTAAAAAAGAATCATATTCTGGCAAAAATGCTTTTTTAACAAGTTTTCCATCTTCTTTTTTAGAAGGAATATTTTGCATATTAGGATCTAAACTAGATAATCTTCCTGTTCTAGTTAAAGCTTGTTTATAAATTGTATGAATTTTACCGTCTTCTCTAATGTAATCTTTTAATCCTTCTAAATAAGTACTATTTAATTTAACTAAGTTACGATAATCTATTATTAATTTTAATTCGGGAATTGTTTTAGATAATTTTAAAATAGTACTTGCATCAGTGTTATATCTTTTTGATTTTGCATTTTTATGCGTAAATGGCAAATTCATATGTTCAAATAAGACAATACCTAATTGAGTAGGACTATTAATATTAAATTCTTCTCCACATACTGCATATATCTTTTTAGCTATATCATCTAAATTTTTATCCATATCTTTTTGAAGAGAATCTAAAATATTTTTATCACATATAATTCCATTCATTTCCATTTTAGCTAAAATAGTTATTAGTGGCATTTCAACTTTGGTAAATAAGTCTAACATTTCTTCTTTAGCTAGCTCATTTATAAATCTGTCTTTATTATCAAAAATATATTTAGCTTTAAGGGTTACTTCATTTTCGTGTGTTTTACTTTTAATAACTTCATTATAAAATGGAATGTATATTTCTTCTTTATTCATTAAAACTGCTAAATCTTCTTTTATTTGATAGTTAAGTAAATATGCTGCTATCATAAGATCAAAAGAGGTATTTAAATTGATGTTATTAAGTAAATTAATATTCTTTTTCAAATCATAAGTGTATTTTTCGGTATCTTTTAAATAATCTAAACATTCATTAATCATTTCAGGTTTAACATAGTATAAATTTTTTCCATCATAAAGGCCCATTCCTAATAATTTGGCATCATGATAATTTTCATTATCGCATTCAATGTAGTAAGATATTTTATTATCTTTATTAATTTCTTTTACATTATTTAATATTTTGTAATTAGATTTGGTAGTTTCTTGTTTAAAATCCATCTTTTTTAATAAAGAATAAAATTCAAGTTCTTTATATATTTCAATTAATTTATTATTATTTGGTCCTAAATATTTACAGTCAGTTAAATTCTCTTTTATTGGAGCATTTAAACAGATAGTACAAATATCTTTACAAAAAAACGCAGTATCTTTATCACTTGCTAATTTATCATGAGTAGCACCTTTAATTGTATCAATTGAATTATAAATGCCTTCTAAGGAATTATATTGTTGTAATAGTTTTAAAGCTGTTTTTTCACCTATTCCTTTAACACCAGGGACATTATCAGAAGAATCTCCCATTAAGGCCTTTAAATCAATCATTTTTATGGGATCAATGCCATAATCTTCAATAAATTTTTCTTTGGTATATCTGATGTAATCTTTACTTTTTAATAACTTTACTTCAACTTCTTCATTAATTAATTGTAATAAATCTTTATCGGAAGAAACTATGGTTGCGATAAAATCTTTATCATCAAGAGCCATTTTACTTAAGGTACCAATAATGTCATCAGCTTCATAATTTTCTAATTCTATATGTTTTATTCCCATAGCATCAAGTAGTTCTTTAGATTTATTTAACTGAATAATTAATTCATTGGGAGTTGCGCTTCTTCCGGCTTTATATTCTTTATATTTATCATGTCTAAAGTTTTTTCCAATATCATAAGCAACGGCCATAAAGGTTGGCTTTTCTTCTTCAATTATTTTATTAATCATATTGGTAAAACCATATAAAGCATTAGTAGGATAATTCTTACTATTAACCATTAAATTACCTGTTGCTGCTGTTGCATAATAACTTCTAAATATTAAATTATTACCATCAACTAGAATTATTTTTTCCATGTTTTCATCACCATTTTTATTTTATAATAAATATTATAAAAAAACTATCATAACCGTTGTTAATGATAGTTAAAAATATAATTGTTATTTATAAATAATATGTTTTACGATATATGTAACAAAGTATTAATAAAGTTTATGAAAAATTCATAATCTAGATAAATTATTAATAAACTTGAGATTAAGAATGGACCAAATGGTAACATATTATCTTTGTTTCTTATAGTTACATATATCGCATAAGGGAACGCTAAGAAGGCTCCAAATATTATATAAAATATTCCTAATTTAGGACCTAATACTAAACCAGCTATAAATGATAATTTAATATCTCCTCCACCTAATGATTCTTTTTTAAATATAAGATTTCCTAAAAGCATTATTGTATACATTATAGCAAATATTAGAATGCCACTTCCTATAGAGTACAAAACATTAATAAATGGTTCCATAAATAATTTTATTATAATAATTATGATGCTACCTATTATTATAGGACTATCTAAAATTATATAGTAATTTATATCACTAACAAATATTATAGTTGTTAAACTAGATAGTATTATAGCTATTAGAAATTCTAATGATATTCCAAAAGTATAGTAACTTATTAAGAAAAGCATTCCAGTAAATAATTCAGTAGCTGGATACCAAACTGATATTTTTGTATGACAATGGCTACATTTTCCTTTTAATAAAATATAGGAAAACAATGGTATATTTTCATACCATTTTAATTTATGATTACATTTTTCACAATGACTTCCAGGAAAAACTATTGATTCATTATTTGACAAACGCATTCCAACTACGTTAAAAAAAGAACCAAACATTAAACCTAAAATAAATATGTATACTGCTATCATAATCTTCTCCTATTTAATTTGATCATATAATCCAAACATTGGTAAGATTACAGCTAAAACTATTCCTCCAACCACTACAGCTAAAAATACAATCATTACAGGTTCTAATAATGCTTGTAAATTATCTACTAATGATTTATGTTCTACTTGATAATAATTTGCTACTTTTTCCATCATTTCAGCTAATTCTCCAGTAGATTCTCCAGTTACTATCATATAATAAGCAACTTCAGGGACAGCCCACTGATTATAGAATGATTCTGATATTTTTTCTCCTCTAGCAATATTATTAATGGTTGTTAACATTATTTCTCTATATATTTCATTACTTGTTACTTCATATAATAAATTAATACTATCAGTTATAAATACATTATTTTTTAGTAATGATGCAAATGTTTTAGCAAAAATATTCATTTCTTTATAAATTATAATTTTACCAAATAAAGGTAATTTCATTGCTACTTCTTGGATGAACTTTCTAAATTCTTTTACTTTTTTATATAATATTATATTTATAAGTAGAATTAGTAATGCTACCAATAAAATTTTAACAATATTTAATTGAAGGAAAGCACTTGCATCTAACAAAAACTGAGTAAACGGATTTAATTTAGCTCCGGCTTCACTATATACTCCCTCGAATTTCGGCATAACATATAATAAAATAAATGTGATTACCCCTATGGAAAATATAGAAATTATTGTTGGATACATTAAAGCACTAACCATAGCTTTTCTAGTATTTTCTACTTCAGTATAGTAATTTGCCATATCATCTAAGGTGCTTTCTAATTCACCAGTAGCTTCGGCTGTTTTAATCATACTTATTAAAAGTGCTGGAAATGTTTTTCCTTGTTTAGCTAGTGCTGTAGAAAATGATTCACCTAATGTCAAATTATATACTATGGAATCATACAATCTTTTCTTAGATCTCTTTTTTCCTAACTGTTTACTTAATATACGCATTGATTCAGTTAAGGTTATACCTGATTTAATATAAGTAGATAACTGGGTTAACCAAAAAACTAAATCTTTAGTAGACATTTTTGTTTGAAATTGACTGTCTGGTCCATAAAGTATGTTAATCAATTTGGAAGTTTCAATACTTAAGACTTTAAAATTTTCGTTAGTTAAATAGGTTAAAACTTCCATTTTTGATAACGCAATAAATATATTAGTTTCTTTTTTACCTTTAGGATCTATTGCTGTATATTTAAATGCGACAGGAGTTTCACTACGTTTTTTTTCTTTTTGAATTTCTAAAATTAGTTTTCTGTTTTGTTCTTCAATTCTTCTTTTACGTTCTCTATTTATAGACAAATTATTCCATTTTTCTTTTAACATTTCATTTAAAGATAATTTTTTCTTCACTTCAGGGGTATTTTCATTTTTTGTTGATGATTCTGAAGTATCTAAATTTACTTCTTCATATGGTGCAATTTCATTTAAATTAATTTTTGTTTTTCGAGAATCATAGATTTTATCGATTATTAAATTATAAACATATATTAGAGGATAAAATATTCCATAAGTTGTGTAATAACAACCTAAAGAAACATATTTAAAAAATATAATTAGTGGTTTAAAAACAAAGGTAAATCCAATAAATTCATAATCTAATATATTAAAAATAAAACCTACAACATAATAGATTCCTATGAAAGGTAATGATAAAAAATATAAGAATTTGTTTTGATCTTTTGTTTTCATAATACCTCTCTATCTTATAATGAGTATATCACTTTATTTTTAAGTTGTAAATTGTTAAGGTGATATAGATATAATTATTTTCATATAATTAGATGAGGTAAATATGAATAATGATATATTAAATACATTACTAAAGGGAGCTTCTAAGTCACTTTATATTATTAATGAGGCTATTCCTATTTATAAAGATACAGCACCGGTTGTTAAAAAGTTTAAAGATTTCGTTGTTAATAAAAAAAGCAATATTAATGTAAGTAACATTACTAAAAATAGTAATACTGTTAAAGAGGAAAAAAAGGATATAAAAAAAGAATTAGTTACTAATAAAAATAGTAATAATCCTAAATTTTTTGTATAATTTCATTTAGTTTATCAGTAAATTCTTTTTGTCTCTCATCTAATTTTTCTTTGGTTTTGGCTTCAAAACGCATTGTTATGGTTGGACCAGTATTACTTTTTCTAATTAAAGAAAAACCGTCTTCATATTCTACTCTAACACCATCAATAAAGTTGCAATTATAATTTTTAGATAATGCATAATTTTTTATAGATTTAATTATTTCTTCTTTTTTAGTATCATTAACAGTAACACGGATTTCTTCAGTGGAATAGTATTTTTCCATATCCATTGTTAACTTGGAAGATTCTATTTTTCTATTCATTATTAATTTAGCCATTCTAAGCCCAGCATATAATCCATCGTCAAATCCGTAAAAGTCATCTTTAAAGAAGATATGACCTGAATATTCACCACCTAAAAGGGATGGCAAATCATGACAATATGTTTCAATATAAGCAGATCCGTTTTTAACTATTACAGGTGTTCCACCTTGTTTTTTTATTTCATGTTCTATGGCTTTGGAACATTTGATGTCAATTACAATATTTTTATTTTCATTTTGATTTATTATTTCTTTGCAAAAGATAGCAATCAAATAATCAGTTGAAATAATATTTCCGGCATTATCAACTATTCCTACTCTATCGGCATCTCCATCAAAAGCGATTCCTAAATCAAATTTTCTTAATTTAACCTCATCAATTAACCATTTTAAATTTTTACTTACGTTAGGATCGGGATTATGAACAGGAAAACTGCCATCTGATTCAGAATTTATGTAAGATACATTATTAAAGATTTTGGAATATACTTTTTTAACAATAATTGAGGCTGTTCCATTTCCACAATCAACTACTACTTTTTTATTTATTTTGCCAAATTTATTTATTAGCATATTAGCATAATCATCATTAATACTGATGTTTGTTAATGATCCTGTTCCACTTACTTCTTTTCTTTCTTTAATATACTTGTATAGAATTTGTAATTCTTCTTGACTTAAATGAAGATGAAAGTGTCCAAATATTTTAATACCATTATCATCTTTATCATTATGTGATGCTGTAATCATTAAGGCATAATCAATATTTTTAATAAAGGTTGCATAATTTAACATAGGTGTAGTTACTAAACCAATATCAATTACGTTTATTCCTGAAGATATTAATGATTCTATTAATGCTTTATTTAGAGATTCACTACTTAATCTATTATCATGACCGACAATACATTTATTATAATTATGTTCTTTTATATAATAAGCAAAAGCGTGTCCTATGATTCTTACTGTTTCTTCATTAATTTCATTAGGATATCTTCCTCTTATATCATTTTCTCTTAATATATTTTCTTTCATTTTTTATTTCCTTTTTAGTCTTTTATTATTAAACTTTTAGCATCTTCCATTTCTTTAGGAATAGCTATATCCATATAGTCTAGTAAAGTTGGAGCTACATTAGTTAAGTCTCCACTTTTTTTAAGTTTTAGATTATCATCAGTTATTATGAAGGGAACTTTTGATAAACTATGGGTTGTTATTATTTCATCATTATCTGTTAACATTTCATCACAATTACCATGATCGGCTAAGATAAATACTTTGTAAAAATTATCAATACTATAATTAACAATATATTCTAATAATTTATCTAATCCTTTAAGTGATTCAATAGTTGCTTTTAAATTACCAGTATGACCTAACATATCGGGGTTAGCATAATTTACTAAAATAAAATCATAATTTTTATTTATAGCACTTTTTACTTTTCTTGTAACATCAGTAGCACTCATTAGTGGTGTTTGATCGTAAGTTGGTACTTTTGGTGATTCTACTAAATAGTTATCACATAATGGGAATTTTTTTGATAATTCAGCATTAAAGAAATATGTTACATGAGAGTATTTTTCGGTTTCGGCAATTCTGGCTTGGGTTATTTTTAAATCAGAAAAGTATTTACCAATTGGATAGATATTTTCTCTAGGTAATTCAAAAAGTGTATGAATATTTGTTACGTCGTTTACTTCAAACATATTCCATGCATTAACTTGAAAATCAGTTTTAAATTCAGAAAAATCTGGGTTGGTTAGTGCAGATAATATTTGACGAGCACGATCTGGTCTAAAATTAAACCATAATAAGGTATCCTCTTGTTTAATACAGGCATCATCTGTAACTAACATTGGTGGCAAAAATTCATCTGTTATATTCTTCTTATAGCAATTATTTATAGCTAAGTTATAATCGATAACTTTAAATCCTTTGTTCTTCATTACTAAATCGTAATATTTCTGAGTTCTATCCCATTTATTATCACGATCCATAGCGTAATATCTTCCACAAATTGTTCCAACAAAGCCTAATTTTTCACTTCTTAATAAATTATCTACTTCATTAATGAATTTTAAACTTGATTTTATATATGTATCTCTACCATCTGTGATAGCATGAAATATGATTTTTTTGATTCCTCTTTCCTTTAATAAGGGAATTAATTTTAAAACGTATCCTAAATGAGAATGAACTCCTCCATCTGATGTTAATCCCATTAGATGAAGGGTTGATTTATTCTTTTTGGTAGTTTCTAAAAGATTGTTAAATTCTTCATTTTCTAAGATTCTTTTAGTAAAGATTTCTTCATTAATAACTGTTATTTTTTGTTTTATTTTTTTACCTAAACCAATTACTTCATGACATACTTCACTATTACCAAATTGACCTTCTGGTAAACCAACGTATTCTCCTGATGCTTCTAAAAGTGCATTAGGATATTTATCTAATAATGAATTAAAATAGGTCATGTCGGCTAATTTAACAGCATTACCGTGTTCATTTTCTCTTATTCCAAAGCCATCTAGGATTATCATTAATATTTTTTTCATAGTTTGTCTCCTTTAATATCTTCGTTAAATATTCCTTTTAATGAATGTGATTCTATGTCGTAATATATTATAAACTTTTTATTTCTCATTCCTTCATTAGTTATAGGATTTATAACTGTATTATCATTACTACCGTTTTTGGTATTGCTATAATAAATGTTTTTATCAATTATGGTACCAACATCATATTCTTTGGCACAAAGTGCTTTTATTTCACACAATTCTTTTTCTGGTTTAATATTATCTAATTTAAATTCTTCATCATCTGTTGTATTTATATAATTTATAGTTGCTTCAATAATCATTCTTTTAATATTTTCATAATTTTTTTCTTTAACTGTTTTAACAGAACTTTGAATTGTAGCTATAGTTAAAACAGAAATAAGTCCTAAAATTATTATACTTGCTATAATTTCAACTAATGTAAATCCTTTTTTATTCATATACCATCACATAATTATAATATCATAATAATTAAAAAAAAGGTAGAATTTTGAATCCTACCTTCTAGTTATAACTATTTTGATTGTTGATACTTTAGGTATCAATTTTACTCTAACGTCATCGGATGTTACTTTTACTTCTACTTCATGAGTTCCGGCTGTCAATCCACTTAGATCTACTGTTGCAATTATCTTAGTTTGATCAAATGAATTAAGAACGCTTTCTACTCCTTTTGCAATAACCGTTACAGTATTATCATATCCACTTGCTATACCAGCTGTATAACCATTTGCTAAGTTTGTATGCTCTATACCAATACCTTCGAACTCTTTACTTATTTCTTGTTCTAATTTGATATCAACATTAGTTGTTGTTTCAGTCATATATCTTACGCCTGACGGTTTTGTTAAGGTTACAGCAACTGTTTTATTTTCAGATAAATCATCAACTGATAATGATGCTTCAATATATTGTAAATTTTTAATTGCTTCTTCATCACCATATACACTTACTTTTTGGATTGATGATGTTAAATTACTAATAGCATAACCATTTTTTAAGTTGCCAGTTGTTGTTACTTTAACAGGTAATTCAGCATAATATGAATCAACAACTACTGATGCATTAATTTTAGCTGGTACTGTTTCGACATTTTCAATAATGCTTCCATCACTAGCATAAGCAACTAGAATTATTGAATCAATTGTAAATGTTCCTTTTTCGGTTAAGTTAGCTGCTTTTAAATCTATAAGTGCTTTAACTTTAGCTATTTTATTTAATGTTTCTTCAGAACCTCTTACATAGACACTATTACGGTCTAATTTAACACTTTTAATACTTAATTTTTTGTTTAATTTATCTTCATTAAGTAGATCATATTCAATATTCTTTTCACTACTAACTTTTTTACTTATCTTAACATTAATAGTACTTGGATCTAATTTATAGTTAACACTATCAATGTTATGATTATATTTTAATTTTACTTTATATGTTCCTGGTTTATAATCACTTAAATCTAAAACAACTTCGTGTTCCCCAATTTGTTTTGCAAGATATAAATCACTTTTTCTTCCAATTAATGTTATGTCTACTGATTTAGGAACTCCTTCAACTACATAAGCTTCTTCATTATAAATAACATTAACTTTTTGATCTGATAAAATTTCAGCTTCATCACTTAATAAATTAATAGATTTTGTATCAATTAAAACAAATACGATTATGGCACAAAATAGTGATATATATATTAAAACATTTGGTCTATTTAATATTCTTTCTACTTTGCCACTATTGTTTCTTGATAATTCATTTATCCTATATACTAATCTACTTATGGGAACAACTATGTATTTATCAATCAATGAATAAATAAATTTGAATAATTTAATGATAGGTTTAAATATCTTCATCAGAATTTACCTCCTCATCAGCATCATAGAAAACATCCATTTTTGGCTTTAATTCGTCTAATAGCATTAATTTAAATTCTTCTAATGTTAGATTATAATTTAAATAATTATCTACTGCAATACTGATTCTTCCTGTTTCTTCAGATACTACTAAAGCAATAGCATCTGTTTCTTCAGCAACTCCTAAAGCTGCTCTATGTCTAGTTCCTAATTTTTTACTAACATTAGGATTCATACTTGTTTTGAAAACAGCTCCGGCACAAGTTAATTTGTCTCCTTGAATAATTACTCCACCATCATGTAATGGGTTATTTGGAAAAAATATAGCTTCTAAAAGTGGGGCTGTTATGTCTGAATATATTTTGTTTGCAGGTGCAATATAATCTTGTAATGAAACGTTTCTTTCAATAACTATTAAAGCTCCAATACGATTTCTTTTTAAATATTCAACTGCACTTACTATTTCAAATACAACTTTTTCTCTTTCATCAACTGTTAAAACTTTATGTCTTCCTAGTAATTGACTTCTTCCAATACTTTCTAAGATATTTCTAATTTCCGGTTGAAAAATAATTATTAAAGCAAGTGGTCCCCAAGAAATAACATATTCAAGTAACATACCAATTGTATATAAATCTAATAAATTACTAATTATTTTGATTGCTATTATTAATGCTGCTCCTTTAAATATAAGAACTAGCTTTATATTATTTTTTAAATTTTTTAATAAATAATAGAACATAAGCCATACAAGACTAATATCAATTATTTTGGTAATTATACTCCATATAGATGTAAATGTCACAATTCATCTCTCCTTACTTCTTATTAGTATAACATTTAAGATATAAAAATACTATAAACGTTTTATTTTAAATTATTTAGATCAATATTTTTATCTTTTTTGTTAGTTGTTTCTTTACTGTCTTTTGGAACATCAATGTTAGGTTTGATTTCTTCTGTAATATCTTCTTTTAGGATATCCTTTTCTTTGTTATCTTTGTTTTTACTATGGTCAACAATATAACCAATTATTGCAAATACGACAAAACTAGCCAAGGTTAATACCAATACAAGATTTTCTTTAATAAATTCCATTTTATCCTCCTATTATATTATATATTAATTATTATTAAGATATGGCAAGTGTTTGATTATCAGGCATTATTTGTATAAATGTGTTACCATCATTTACTTGAATTTCTTTACCATTATTATATTTATAAATTGTTGCAGAACTACGAGAATCTTTCTTCCAAGTAATTGGTACTGCATAACCATTGCTAATATAGTAACCTGTACCATTTCCAACATTATCAATGGTTTGTCTTCCTTTATCATCACCTTGAATATTACTATATTTAACTTTATAAACAATTATATTTTTTACTGTTAATTGTTTTCCAGTTACATAGTCATTTTGACTTTTATTGTTAACACTTCTTAAATAAATGTTATTATCAGTGTCGTATTTATAATTTGTTGTTGTATTGCTTGAATATTTAATATCTATTTTATTTGCTGGAATAGCACCTTCCATTTGAGATATATCAATATTATCAACACTATAATTAAGTAATAAATCTTTATTTCTTTCAGTACGTTTAGATCGTATTCCTTTACCTAGTTTTTCAATATTTGTAAATAAGGTGAATTCATAGGTTTTTGATGCAGATTTATCACGCCATCCAGTGGTTGACTCATTTACTTCAATTCGATCAACTCCTAATTTTGACCAATCCTCTCTAGCTTGTGGACTATAACCATGATGAACATATATTGCATCATTTTCTAATGCATAATCTAAATAATAGTGTCTTGCGCTTCTAATAGATCCAATTCTTTCTGTTGTTTGATCTAGAAATAAAGCTAAATATCTTGTTATGCCACCTTCAACCATCAATTCATAAACCATGTATGCATCTTGAAGACCTGATTGTAATTTTCTAGCTCCTTCAACATTATTAATCATTATAGCATATGGTCTACTTTTAGATTCTTCATTAACTATATTTAACTTTTTTACGGTTGTTGTAGTTGTTGAATTATCATTTTCACTATTATTTTTATTCTTTTTAGAGGTTGTCAAATAGATTAATGTTCCTAATAATGCGACAACAACTAAAACGATAATTATTAATAAATATTCTTTTTTTATTTTTTTATTTTTCATATTAAATCTCCTACTATTAATGATAACATAATTAAAATTTTTTTAAAACTATATTTTTTACATTGTAAATAAAATAATGATTTGATATACTATTTTTGGTGATTATTATGGATTTTTTAAAAAAATTTTGGGAGAATCCTTTACTAAAAAAATTAATTATTGGAACAGGAATCTTTTTATTAATTATAATTTTTTTAATGATGTTTGCTTCTTGTTCAAGTAAAGGAAGAGTATATTCTTATGATGAGATTGAGAAAATATTAATTCAAAAGACTAAGGCAGCTTATGGAAAAAGCAGTAACTTACCAAGTTTAAATCAAAAAATAGATATTAGTATTGAAGAATTAGTAAATAAAGGGTTAGTTAAAACAATGAGTGAATATACTCAGGATGAAACTACCAGTTGCTCTGCTAAGGTAACTATTTATAATAATAACGGATATTATTTATATGAACCAAATATAAATTGTGGTGAAAAATATAAAACTAGAACGTTACAAGATACTTTAATTAAGGATAGTTTAGTGGAAAGTGGCAATGGTTTATATAAGGTTGATAATGAATATGTATTTAAGGGTGACAACGTTAATAATTATATTAAATTAAATGATGTATTATATAGAATTATTTCTATTAATTCTGATGGTAGTGTTAGATTAATGGAAAATAAAAAGAATTCAGAAGATTCAATGACTTCTTGGGATGATAGATATAATACAGATAGACAATACAATTCAGGAATAAATAATTATTCTGCTAATGGTTTAGATAGTAGAATTAAAGATAAAATTCATAGTATTTACGAAAGTGATATTTATAGTGATGATGTTAAAGCATACTTTATTAATAAAGAAAGTTGTGTAGGCAAAAGAAGTGAAACCGAATTAGAAAATACAGGAATTTACGAATGTGCAGTAAAATCTGAGCCATATCCTATTTCGGCTTTAGCTTTATATGAATATTTAAGAGCTAGTTTAGATCCTAATTGCACAGGAATTGAAAATTCATCTTGTACAAATTACAATTATTTTACTAGTATTACAAATAGTTTTTGGACTTTAACTGCTGATAAAGATACATCATTTAGGGCTTATAAAATTACTGGTGGAACTATTATAAAAACAGATGCGAGTAATCCAGCATATTTATTAATTCTTATTAATATAAACGGAAATACGGTTATTAATTCAGAAGGTAATGGTTCTGTTAATAATCCTTACGTAATAAATATGGGTAAATAAAATAATTAAAAATCATTTCAACTTTAAGAAATGATTTTTTTGTACAAAAAAAGATTTAATTATATTTAATTAAACCTTTATCTACTTCCTCTAATGCTCTACCTAACTCTTTTTTATTATGATACTCATTTTCTGGAAGTTGGTAGTGTCCAGTTTCTTTCATCTGAATACTTCTTTTTGCTATGATATGTACTAACTTATATTTTGAATCAACATAATTTAGTATTTTATCAATTGACGGGTATAGCATATTTTATCTCTCCTCTATGATATAAATATACTACATAATTTTGGATAAAAATATATTTTAGTAAATAAGTGTACACTTATTTTACAATATTAATTATCTGCATTTACAACTATCGTCATATACATTGCATATTTCATTTTCTTCTGAACAAGTGAAACATGGAGT
Source organism: uncultured Mycoplasmatota bacterium (assembly GCA_900553855.1). GTDB lineage: Bacteria > Bacillota_I > Bacilli_A > RF39 > UBA660 > CAG-533. The sequence continues at coordinate 75,452 of USFG01000005.1, forward strand.
GCATGTATGATGATAAATGTGATGATTAATTATTCTTGTATGAACTGGTTTAACATGTTTTACTTCATGACATATTTCACGATGGCACACTCTTTCACATGGACATTCATAAATTGGTACTTGCATTTGATCATTCATATATGGTGTATTCATCATTTGATCGTTCATCATAAAATCGTCAACACATCTTTTTTCTTTCATAAAAAAATACACTATCCTTTCTAGTGTATTTTATGTTTAATTTTAATTTAGGTTATTTTCTTTTAGATAAATATTTGCCTTTATATTTTTGTTTTTGTTTTTCTTGGTTGTTATATGCAGCTGTTGTTGCAGCTATTCCAAGTGCACTTGCTACCATCACGCCAACGCACTCATATATATGACTATCATCGCCTGTTTTTGGAACATTTGGTTTTCCTGGTTCTGTTGGAGTTGTAGGCTTTGTTGGTTTTGGTTCTGTTGGTGTATTTTCATATGTTTTCTTTGTTGTAGCATCACAACCTTTATTAGTACAATGATATATTACTTCATATCCATTAGATGTAACTGTTTTAGTTCCGCCGTCCCATTTATGTCCTGGGGCAGGTATTTCATAATGTCTTATTTCTTTAGTTCCACACTTTTCACAATAATATACTTCATCATAAGATCCACTTTCAGTACATGATGGTGTTTTTTGATTTATGACATCATCAGCTACAGATGGATAAACATGTTTACATTCTTCTGAGTTGCTACTATTATTTTTTGTTTCTTTATCATTATTGTTATTAATATTGTTGTTATTATTGTTGTCATTGTTGTTGTTATTGTTATTATTGTTATTATTGTTATTATTGTTATTGTTGTTGTTATTATTGTTATTATTGTTATTATTATTATTGTTGTTGTTACTATCTGAATATCCAGGAACTAACTCGCTTATAGCACTGTCTATATCAACAGGAGTCATATCTACTTCATCAGCATAAGCTGTTATTTTTGGAGTTGTTAATAATACTCCTGCTAATGCGATGGCATATAATCTTCTTTTTAAATTTTTATTCATTTTTTAAAACCCTCTTTCTTGATTACGCTTGATATTATAGCATATATTCTGTAAAAATGCAAACGTTTTTTTGTTATTTATTTTTTCTTTTCTAAATATTTGCCTTTATATGGCTTATTTATTTTTATTTTTTTGATTTTTTTGATTTTGATTTTATTTAATTTTTTTATTTTGGTTGCGGCATAAATACTTGCACTAGCTACTCCTAATGAAGTTAATGCCACTTTTAAATTACTATTTGATTTGGAATGATTATCATTGTCGTCATTACTTTTAGAACTTTGATCTTGATTATTTTTTTGATTATGATTTTGCTCTTGATTTTGATTTATTGATTCAGTTGGTACATTATAATTCATGTGTTGAATAATTACTGCATCACAATCATTGTTTTGACATTTATTAACAATGTCATATCCATTTTCAGTATAATTTTCAATTATTGGATTACTCCAGTTATGTCCTAATGCTTCTATAGTTTTTGGTATTATTCTTTCTTCTCCACACTTAACACAGTAATATAATTCATCATAACTTCCATTTGTTGTACAAGTTGGATTTACAAAGTTAATTATTTTATCAGGATCTTCCTCATATAAATGATAACATTTATCATTTGCTTCTGTATAATTTGGAACTAATTCACTAACTGCTTCATCTACATTAATTGTTTCTGAATCAATTTCTTCAGCATAAGCTTTCATTTTAGGACCAGTAAGTATAATTCCAGATAAAGCAATAGCGTATATTCTTCTTTTTAACTCTTTGTTCATAATTTTCCCCCTCAAATATGATTATATTATAGCATAAAAGCAAAATAAATGCAAACATTATTTTGCTTTTTGTATTTGAAGTCTATTTTGATAATATTAATTTTATTATTTCATTTTCTAATTTTTGACGATATTTTTCTAAGTTATCACTATCATTTACTTTAAAAGGATTACCAAATTTAAGAGTTAAGTTGTTATTATAAAATTTATACTTCCCTGTTACTGCACACGGAACTATAAGTGCTCCAGTTTTAGAAGCTAATGAAACTGCTCCAAATTTATTGGGTAAAACAATTGAACTATAATACTCTTCTTTTGATATTTTTTTATCTATATATAATTTTTTTATATATTCTTTAGGATTTAAAGCATTATTAATATATTCTTCTTTAGTAATTCTTTTTTCTTTTAATAATTTATCTAATAAAGTAATTTCAGAAATACATACCATATTTCTTTTTAATATTTTAAGAAACTTTTTATAACTTAAAGTATCTTTATAAAATTTATAAAGTTTTAAATTCAAATCTTTTTTACCTGATATTTGGTTTCTAGTTCCTTCAGGAAATAATCCAATAACGTAACCATTATTAAGTAATCTTATTGCTTCACCTTTGGCATTCTCATCATGGATTTCTCTATCGACTCTAATGCATCCAACTGTTTTAAAGAACCAACCAAATTTTCCATCTAAATGTTCTTTTTTAGCCATATAGTGAATCATTCTATTAGTTGAAATAAGTGCTGTATTTTGATCAAATAAATGAATATGGTTAGAACAAATTATAACAGGTCCTTCATTTGGAATTGCTTCTTTATTAATAATTGTAGGTCTATAGTATAATTTATATATTGGTTTTAAAATTGTTAATAATACTTTATATCCTATTTTGTGTGGCTCTTTCATTTTTTTTCTCATACTTTCTAGTACATTCCTCTTCAAGTTTTTTAAAGTTTACCTTTCCTATTAAAGTTTTTGGTACATTTTTAATATAATTGTAACGATAAGGCATTGAATATTTAGCAATGGATTTTTCACAGAATTTTTTAATATCATCTGTTAATTCGGCACTTTCATTATAATTATCTTTTAAAACAATATTGGCAATTGGAACTTGTTTTTTATATGGATGTGGTATTCCAACAACTACTACATCTTCTATTGCTGGATGTTCTCTAATTATTTTTTCCATAACTGATGGATAAACATTGTAACCATTAGTAACTATCATTCTTTTTAATCTTGATTTAAAGAAGATATAACCATCTTTATTGATGTAACCTAAATCGCCAGAATGTAAATATATTTTACCATCTTCATGCATTTTTAAAGTATTTTTAGTCTCTTCTTCTTCATTTAAATATCCTAGCATGACTGATGGACCATTTACACATATTTCTCCTACTTTATTATTTCTTAATTCTTTAGTTGTTCCTTCTTTACAAATAACGATATTCATATCTGCTAAGGCTTTACCAATACAGTTTTCTTTAAAGAAGAATCTTGGTGTTAATGAGCATGCAGCAGTTGATTCGGTTAACCCGTAGCCTAGCCTTATTTCGGCAATTGAACCGTGCGCTTTAAAATAATTATTTACTTTATCATTTAATTCTTTTGTTAAAATATCTCCTCCACAAATAGCATTTTTAACGGATTTTAAATAATCTGATTTATCTTCATTATGTGTTAATGCTTCAAACATAGCTGGCACACCTATTAAAAATGATGGTTTATATTTTTTTATTAATTTGGCAAAATCACTTTGTTTAAATCTTGGAATAAGTACACAACGAAGTCCATTTATTAAAGGTGTATGCACACTGACAGCAAGTCCAAAACCATGGAATATTGGTAAAATTACTAGAGTTGAATCTCCGGTTCTAGCACCTGTTTGGTTTGAGCATTGTTTAGCAACAGCATTAAATCCTAAATTAGATAGACGAACTCCTTTTGGTTTTCCAGTTGTCCCACCTGAATATAGAATAACTGCTTCATCCTCAGCTTTAACAGGATAAATATATTCTCCAAAATAAGATTCTCCTAAAGTCATAAATGATTTCCAAGATATTAAATCTTCACTATCAAATTTTAATCTTTCTTGTTTATTAATAAAATTAGTTATATCTGTATAAATATTTATTAAATTGCGATAAGTAAATGACATTCCTTCAGTTACACTGGAAATTATTATTTTCTTAGCACCCGCTTTGCGAGCAGCCTCAATTACTTTTTCGGCAAATAAATCAACTGTTAAAATATACTTACTTGATGCAGCATCGATGTAATATTCTATTTCATTTACACTGGCTAACGGATGAATCATAGATCCGACTGCTCCAATTAAGTTAACGGCGTAAAACATAATGATTGCTTCTGGCATATTAGGCATACAAATTGTTACTTTATCCTTTGGTTCAACACCAATCATTTTTAAACTTTTAGCACATTTATTAATAAGTTCATAAAATTTCTTATATGTAATGTTATTTCCATAGTATTCTAAAGCATAATTATAAGGATAATCCTTAACTATCTTTTCAACTTCATTAATCATTGAACCAGTTGGATATTCTAAATGATTGGTAGAGTCATCTCCCTTTTTTAATTCAACAGATTTTTCTTTATTAAATATTTTTTTTAAATAATTCATTTATTATCACTTGCTTTCTTAATTAAATCTATTACTTTATCCTCTAAAACTTTCGTCTCTTTTTCAATATCTTCAGTTTTTGGATAATATGCTTCACCAAATATTATTTTTAATTTCCCTCTTTTATACATTCCATTAATGGCAAAGGGAACTATTTTAGATTTTGCTCTAATTGACATTACTACAGCACCTTTTTTAAATGGCATAATTAAATCATTGGTGCGGTTAATTGTTCCTTCAGGAAAAATGCCTACTAATTCTTCTTTATTTAATAAATCAACACATGTAGGAATAACTGATTTGTCATGAATACGACGATTTACAGGAATAATTCCAACAGCTTTAAAAAAGTATTTTTTTATTCCTTTCATTAATTCATCTTTAGCAACATATCTTACTGGTCTTTTGGTTCCCATACCTACTGAAATAAAATCTAGATTATTAGTATGAGTACCTGCTAATATACATCTTCCTTCTTTAGGAATATATTCTTTGTTAATAACTTCTGGTTTATAAACAATTTTAAATAATACATAGACTAGTGGTCTTAATATTTTATATAACATCATCTTATTCATCACATAAAGTATTTTATCACATTTTATTTAAATATAAAAGGACAACTATGTGTCCTTAAGAGCTTAGATATTTTAGGGTAAAACATAAATAAAGAAAGGTTAGAAAGAAGAAAGATTATTATCATAAACTCTAATATATGGTATTCGAAATAAATTTATTTGAGTATTATGATGGCCTATTTATTTTTTAATAAATCACGAATTTCTTCTAAAAGAAGTATTTGTTCATCTTTTTTTGGTGGTTCTTCATTTTTAACTTCTTCTTTTTTCTTTCTTTGGAAACTATTTATTAATTTGATTACAACAAATATACACCACGCAACAATTAAGAAATCGATTACAGTTTGAATAAAGTTTCCATAGTTAATAGTGGCATCGTTAAATTTAATAGATAAACTGGTAAAGTTAATACCACCAATAATAATTCCTACTAAAGGCATAATTATATCATTAACTAAAGATGAAACTATTTTACTAAAAGCTCCACCTATAACAACACCTACTGCTAAATCAACTACATTACCACGAGAGATAAATTCTTTAAATTCTTTGATAAATTTTTTATTTGATTTAGCTAATTTTTCAGTTGCTTTTCTAATGTCTTTTTCCATTACTTTATTTTTCCTTCCCATAAGCCGTGTTTATTGCATAAAGCATAAACTTTAATTTCTTCGCTATAAGGGAAAGCGAAAGCGATTTCATCTTCTGGAGTAAAGTTATATTCAATTACTTCATTTTCTCTTATTATAAATATATTTTTTATATAATGATTTTCTTCCATTACATGATCCATGGTGATATATAAGGTTCTATCTTTTTTTACTAGGTTTGGTACGTGGCTATTATTATCTTCATATTGGGGAGTTAATGTTTTCATATCTTCTCCACAACAAGATATTGTGTTTGAATCATTTAAAACTCTTATTGTACTGCCACATTTTTCACATTTTTTGATTATTAAATTTTCTATTTTAATCAGTCCTTTCTGTTTTATTGTAACACTTTTAAAATAAATATGGTATACTTTAATGGTAATTAAGTCCTCGTAGCTCAAGCAGGATAGAGCAATCCCCTCCTAAGGGATAGGTTGGCAGTTCGATTCTGCCCGGGGACACCATTATTAATGTATTAATTACATAATAAAAAAAGAAACGTTATTTAAATAATAGTCCATTTCTTTTAATGTTTAAACACTCAACTAGAGTGTTATTTTTTATTAGTAATGTAATTTAAGAATGTTTTTCATAACTTTGATTGTTATTGTCATAAATGTCAGTTATTTCAATGTATAACGCTTGTCTTCCCATTGAATCATAACTTTTATTAAATTTCTTTCTTGATACTTTAATAGCTTTTTCATTTTTTAAGGGATCATTAATGAAATAATAGTTTTTATCCATACCAACTATTACTACAACATGGGCATTTTTAGGATAAGTATAGGTTTTTGATTTATCATAACTAAACCATTCATAAATATCTTTTGCTTCACTATAATCAGTTGTTGTCCATACTAAGACAGAATTACCATTTTGAACATATTCTTCTAAAGGTAATTTATCATCAGAAGTATAAACATGACCTACTGTTCCTTCGGGAAGTTTATTTTTAAAAATGGTATACAATGAATTTTTTATTACTGGTAAAAATGTTCCCCATCCTCTAGAAGAATCGCTAGGATCTCCAGCATAATATATACTAGGATCTGGGCCATATCTAAGACCATCTTTTTCATAAACTTCTTCCTTTGGTAAATAACTATCAACATATTCTTTCATGTCAATATCAATACCGTAATGTTTTAATAGCATTGTGGCACTAGCTACTTCACAACCATTAGGATAATCAGGATTTTGCAGTACTAATGGAAAATTGTTAATAATATAACTATATTTTAAACTACTATAATATTTATTTAATATGTTTTCATAATCATAAAAGCTATAATTGTTATTTTTTTTTGAAAGTATTAATTGATTAGTATAATAATCATCTTTTAATGAAGGGATTATAGCTTGTTTTAACTTGTCTTTTTCTCTTGAATATAATCTAAACCATATATAATTATTAGATATTACTCCTATAATTATTAAAAAAAGTATTAAAATTTTATATTTCTTTTTCATGTACATCACAATTTGATTATACCAAAGAATTAAGATTAATAGTTACAAATATAAGAAATTATACACTTCAATATTTATAATTTGTCAATTTTTTAATTTTAATATTTCTTATTTCATTATTAACATACATTTTTTCTTCATTTTGTTTAGGATAATTTATATATGATTGATCTTTTCTATATTTATTATTTGATAAACTTGTTTCTGCAATATTAGATTTTAAAAATTCTATTTCTTTTTGTAATATATTTATTTTTTTGTTAGAATTTTTTAATTCAGTTAAAATATTATTTTTAACTTTAAAATTATATATAAATGTTTTCTCAGAGATATTTAAAAGTAATAAATAAATTAAAATACCAATATTTAAGATTATTTCTGTAGAAATGGTTCCTAAACCATTATATATACTAATATAAAGTAATTTTGATAAAGGTATTAAACTTAAAGTACTAACAAATATTTTAAAGTAAATATTCCATTTAAATTCCTTTAATTTTTCTTTAAGCATATCATTTTCAAAGATAATATGTATTAATGATTTTTCTTTTTGATTTAAATTATTTTGTAATTCAGATATTTTATTTGAATATTGATTATTCATAATTATTCTCCTATTCATTGCTTATTCTAACATATTAATATATTTAACTACAACTTTATAAATTTAAATTAATTGGTGATTTTATTAATTTTAATTTATAATAATGCTTAAGGAGGAAATTTATGAATAATAATATATTGTTTCATGTTCCACATTCTTCTCTCAATATTCCTAAAAAATTTTGGAAAGTTTGTATTAAAGATAATGATTACATTTCTAAAAGTAATATATTTATGTGTGATTACTTAATCGATAGATTGTTACCCGATAAATGTCATAAGGTACTATTTAAATATTCACGATTATTTTGTGATGTTGAAAAGTTTAAAAAAGATTCATTGGAATCAATGTCTAGTAAAGGGATGGGATTTGTATATACGAATGATTGTAATGGAAAAATCACAAATATTGATAGAAAATATAAAAAAATTATTGCTAAATCCTATTATGATAAACATCATAATAAACTAAATAAAGCAACTATTAATATCTTAAAAAAATATGACAAATGTATTTTAATTGATTTACATAGTTTTTCAGATCAAATGGTTAATATTTTATTTGATGCTAATGATACTCCGGATATTTGTATAGGTACTGATAATTTTTTCACAAGTAAGGAACTTGCTAATTTTACTATGAACTTTTTTAAAGAATTTGGATATAATGTTAAATTTAATTACCCATATGGTGGAACAATGGTTCCAAATTGTTGTATTAATAAAAAAAATATACATTTAGATTCAATAATGTTAGAAATAAATAAAAGGATTTATTTAAATAATGAAAAACAATTCGAGAAATTGAAAGATTGTATTAATAAATATTATAAATATCTTTCTGTATTGAATAATAGATAATAAATTTATATACTTATGTTAGAGGTGTTTAGAGATTGTGGAAGAATTTGTAAAGAAAGTTTATTGTAAGGCATTGCTTGTTATTGGAATAATAATATGTCTACTTGGAATATTAATTGGAGGATTATTTTACTGGGCTTTAAGTAATCAAGAAGCAGTTTATTTAGATAGAGTTACAGAAGAATTAACTTATGCTAAGGTCGATGTTGATTTACTTGATGATTATTTTGCTACTCAAAAGGAAGATACTAAAGTTTTAAAATATTATTTGGCTTATGATAATCAGAAGAAACCTTATGTTGTAGTATTAAATGATACACATTTAAATTTCTTAAAAGATATTCAAGACTATTCTTTGGGATTAACAGATATTAAGCCAGAAACATTAACTATTTATGGACAAGCTAAAAAAATAGAAGATAAAGCTTATGAATTATTAAAAGATTATTTAAGTGATGATGAATATACTTATACAGTGGATCAAGTTAAAAATGCGGTTGGTGATTATTATTTAGATACGTATTACAATCCAGATGAAGATATTAATTTTATGTTTGTCTTTAGCGGAATAATTGTTATAGTTGGTTTAGTACTTATAATTATTTATGTAGTTAAACTTAATAAGAGTAAAAAATTATTTGAAAAATATAGTGATAAGATAGAAAAAGTTTTAAATGATGTAGATAACGGCAAAGGTATTCATAATAAAATATGTAAGGTATTCTTAAGTAATGATTATATTGTGGGTTATGATACAGGATTATCTGTTATTGAAGTTAAAGATTTATTATGGGTATATCAATTTGTAATGAGACAAAATGGAATTGTTACAAATAAGATACTATATGGTGTTAATAAATTAGGTAAAAGTATTACAATTACTAATGTTAGTCCAATAATTCGTAAACAAAATAAAGCATTAGAAGAATTATATCAAGATATGATGAATATGTATCCGGATATATTATATGGATATAGTAAAGAAAACAAAGATAAAGTTAAGGAATTAACTAGAAAGAAATAGTTATTAGGAGATATTAATTTATCTTCTTTTTGTTGAATTTGTATATTGTTATTTTAATATATAATATGTATTTTTTCCATTATCACCTTTAATTAGTTCTATCTTTAATTTAATTAGTTCTACTCCAGTTGGTTCATTTAATTTATTATTATGCATTTAATATTCTCTTTTTAAATTGATTTTATAATATCATAATTGTTCAAAAAACATAGTATATACTTATTAGGTAAATTAATCTTACAAATAAACGAATATTCATAATTTATTCTTGATTGTCATATATTTATGTGTTATTTTATTTTTTAGGAACATTTAATTGTTTAGGTGATTACCTCTACTCTTGTATTAGAAAGAGGTGGTTAATGTGAATAAAAAATTATTATATTTTATAATATTTAATTTATTTATAATTATTTTTATTTTATTCTACATCATTATTAAAATGAATGTGTTAAAATAAAAACACCATAAACACGGGGTTTTGGTGATATAACTTATTATAGGTAATCACTTAACATTCCAAAATTAAGTGTTCCTTTTTATTTTATGTAAGTCTTGCTTACATATTTATTATAGCAAATTATATTTTGAATTTCAATTACGAAATTAACGAATTTTCAACTTTAAATTTAGAAGTAAAGAAGAAGATAGTTTTTTAGGCTATCTTTTTATATAAAATTACTAAATCTAGTATATTCTTCTTTTAAGTATTTAACTACACTATTAATATTCTTTTTAAAGATAATAATATCTATTAAAGATGAAATACTTGAAACAACAATTATAATTCCTAAACTAATTGTAATAGCACTTACACTTTCTACAGGGTTAATTAATAAGATAACTCCACATATTACAGTAATAATATTAGTTATTAATGATAGGATAAAATATGGTTCATCTTTCATGTAAATATCTAATCTAATTTTAAAGATACCTGATATTAAGAACCAAAGTCCTAAGAATATTGGTAGTATTACTTTTAAAGTAATTGGATTTAAAATTATTAAGATACCAATTAAAGTTAAAAGAATTGCATATAGAAATACATTAATAAAAATATTTTTTGTTTTAGAATCAATAATAAATAGATAAATACCTGATACTATAAGAGATGCTCCAATTAGATAAGATATAATATTAAAAGATATATCTGGTTTAACTATTAAGATACCTCCTACTAATAAGAATACGATTGTAAGTATTATTCCTGAATTTAAATACTTGTTTAATTTGTTTAACATTTTTTACCTCTTTCTTTTTTATTTGAACAAGTTTTTAATTCTTGTCCATAGATTTGTTTTAGATGATTCCTCAGTTATGTTTGTTTTTTCTTCCTGTTTTTCTTTACCATCTAACACTATTATAAACTTAGTTTCATCATTTATGCTAGTACTTTTTGATGCATATGATGTATAGTTGTCAGCTAGTTTACTTAATGCTTCTACTCTAGCTTTTGATGAAGCAATAGGTCCATTAACTAATGCTGATATTTCTTCAATACCTTCTTTGTTAAATGTTGTAATACCAGTTGATAATGTGTTCATATTTGAATCGATGTAATCAATGTTTGTATATAATGTATTTAGTGATGAAGTAAATGATTTAATTGATTCATTTTTAACTTGATTAGATAAGGTTGGAGCTAAAGTATTAACAATTGATTCAGCAGTACTTATTGCTGTTTCTTCAGCAACTGTTGATGCTACACTTTTAGAAACGTTTTCAGCAATATAATTAGTTGTGTTTGTAGTAAGTGATGTTATTTCTTGTTTTAAAGTTAAAGCAAATGCATTTATTTTATCGATATCATAATTATTTTGAGCTAGATATATGCAAGATTCCATGTTACCACTTACACATAACATATAGTTATTTAAAGCTTCTTCACTACCTAAATAAGATAATAATATTTTTGATACAGTTTTAGTTGCTAAGTCAGTAACATAAGTATCATTTGAATTTTTTAAATTTTCTTCTACTTTAATCCAAGCACTTTCACTTAATTTCTTTTTATAATCATTAGTAAAAGTATTTTGAACAGTTTGCATAGTTTGAGTTCTTATACTAGCAAGAGTATTTTCATCTAAAGCATCTTCATTATTATTTTTTAAATTAGTAATTGATGATGATAATGAATTTTTTAATTTATTAATTCCTTTAGATAGGTCACTAGCACCATTATCAATCTTATTCATATTAGTTTGTAATTCATCTACTTTAGAATTTAATCCATCTAATTTATTAAAAACAGATAAGTCTGCATCAGAAAGTAATTTATTAGTTGCAACAAAGTACATTGTTGGTAATTTAAAGTTATCAGTTTCATAAGATAGAGTTAATGTATTTAAGGTAGATAATTCATTTATATTTAAACTTCTATTTAAGTATGGTGAAGAGATACCAACAACCATATTTTTATTTCCACTGGCAACTACTTTACCATTATTAATTTTAATATTTGTAACATTACTATCTAACATAGTTCCCATAGTTACTAAAAATGGTGTATACATAGTTTCTTGTTTACCATTAACTAAAGCATTATGTTTTTCATTATTAGTAAAATCAATTATGATTTTAATTTTACCTGATTTACCTAAGATATTATCTAAAGATTCTTCTTTTTCATCTAGATAATATTTAATATTAATTCCTATTGGTAAAGTTTTTTTACTTGTTCCTTGATAAAATACATCTTTTCCTAAAGCATTAATTGATATATTTTTATTTAATTTAGTTATTTCATCGTTTGATGAGATATTTAAAATATCTTCTAATTCAGTATAATCTTCGATGGTATCTAATTTTTTAGTATTTTTTATTTGTTCATTAACGGTCGTACTAATAACATTACCATTTTCATCTATTTTAGAATAAACAGTTTCAGTTTTAGTATTGGCAAAAACACATAGGGGGCTTAGCATAACAGCTGTTAATACGGCTAAATTTAATTTTTTCATTTTATTTCCTTTCATATTAGTTTTATTTATTATGTTATCAAATATAAGTAGAATTGATGGTAAGATAGTTAAAACGAATAACATACTTATTAGGGCTCCTCTACTTATTAAGTTACATATTGAACCAATCATTTCAATTTTAGAATATATTCCTACTCCAAAGGTGGCAGCAAAGAAACAAGCAGCACTTACTAGAACAGAGTGTCCACAGTAATTTAAGGTATTTATCATACATTCTTTTTTACTCTTATTAGTTTTACGATTATTTACATATGTCGTTGTTATTAAAATAGCATAATCAATTGTTGCGCCTAATTGGATTGTTCCTAAAACGATGGGAGCAATAAATGGTAGAACACTTCCTGTAAAGTATGAAATGCTCATGTTAGCAAAAATGGCTCCTTCAATAACAATTATTAGTAAGAATGGTAAGGAGAAATTCTTTAATATAATAAATAGGATTAAGAAAATACATATGATTGATGAATAGTTAACATTTTTAAAGTCAGTATCACAAATGGTTACTAAGTCTTTCATTAAGGCTCCTTCTCCAGCAACTATTCCATTTTGATCATATTTCTTAACTATTTTATTTATTTCTTCGATTTGATTATTTAATTCATTAGTTGCAACATCATATTTAGAATTTATTAATATTAAGTTATATTTATCACTATCAAATAAGTTAATCATATTATCTGATAAGCCGTATTCTGCTAATTTGGTTGTTGATAAAGTTAAGTCAATTCCTTTTAATGATGATAATTCATTGGTTAGATTTGTTAAGTCATCTATTTTTAGATTTTTATCTACTAAGATGATTTGAGGACTAACTATATTATATTTTTCTTTTAATAATTCATTTGTTTTAACACTTTCTAAATAACTTGGAAGTGATCTATCTAACTTATAATATACTTCTACTTTATTATTAGCTAAATAAAGAGGTATTAAAAGAATAATGAATATTACAAAGAATGCTTTGTTGTTGTTTACTATAAATGTATTTATTTTATTAAAGTTTGTCATTAATTTTTTATGTTTTGTTTTTGTTACTTGTTTATCAAAGAATAATAATAAACTTGGGAAGATAGTAAGTACTGAGATAATTCCTAGTAATACACCTTTAGCCATAACTATTCCAAGGTCAGTACCTAATGTTAATTTCATTGTACATAGCACTAGGAAACCAGCAATTGTTGTTAAGGATGAACCTACTACTGATGTAAATGTTTCAGAGATAGCTTCTTCCATAGCCTCTTCTTTATTCATTTTTTCTTTTTTATCTTCATAAGCATGATATAAGAATATTGAGTAGTCGGTTGTTACACCTAATTGTAAAACAGCAACTAAAGCTTTGGTTATATATGAGATATCTCCTAAAAATATGTTAGTACCAAAGTTGAACATAATAGCCATTCCTATGTTAGTTAGTAAAAGAATTGGTACAACATATGAATCTAGAGATAACTCAAGAACTATTAAGCAAAGAGCAACAGCAATTATTACATAAATAGTTATTTCTTCATTAGATAAGTTCATTGTATCTAAGACCATTGAACTCATACCACCTTGCATTAATTTATGATCTGTGATGTTTCTTATTTCTTCTACGGCATTAATGGTTCTTTCATCACTTGTTGAATACTTGAAGGTTATAAACATTAGGTCGGTATTATCTTGATGAATTTTATCTTTAATTTCTGATGGTAAAACATCAATTGGTATGTTAGTTCCTAATACATCATAGATACTTAAAACTTCATTTACTCCTTCAACTTTAGTAATTTTATTTTTTAAATTTAATATTTCTTTGGGAGATAAGTTTTCAGCAACTACTATGGAATAAGAACCCATATTAAATTCGTCAGTTAAGATATCTTGTCCCTTAATAGTATCTATTTCACTTGGTAAGTAAACTAAGATGTTGTAATTAATTGTTGTTAGTTTCATACCAATAAATGATAGAACTAAAAGGATACATGATATAATTAATACTTTTGTTTTATTATTAATTATAAATTTACTTATTTTTTTCATTTTTTCCTCCACTTAATAATAATATACTTAAGAAACTAAATTAACACCAACATGTTAATATTTTTGTATGATAAACAACATAATTATGAATATGTATTAATAAATAATAGACTAATGTTGTTTTACTTTTAATTTTTAATAAACTGATGTATTATTAAATTGGTGATTTAAATGGAAAAGAAAGAAGATTTGAGAATTACTAAGACTAAAAAGTTATTATATGAAGCTCTTTTAAAGGAAATGGAAACTAAGGCTTTTGAAGATATAAAGGTAAATGATTTATGTACTATAAGTATGATTAATAGATCAACGTTTTATTCTCATTATAATGATAAATATGATTTATTTGTTGATTTACTTAATACTTTAAAGAAAGAACTGTTTGATAAGTTAGATGAAAATAAATTTATTGTTAGTACAAAAGAATATTATATGGAACTAATTAGACTATTACTTGATCATTTAGAAGAACATAAAAAAATCTATTACTCAATAATTTTAAGTAATAGAAATAGTTTAGTTGTTGATATTATTTTGGATACAACTATTAAAGATATTAATAAGAGATTAAATATTAGTAATATTGATAGAAAGAGTGTTCCGGCGGATGTTATTATTAATTTTTATTTAGGGGCTGTTTCAATGGTTGGACTTAATTATTTAAAGAGTGATAATAAATATAGTAAACAAGATATTATTAATTATTTGAGTGTACTTATTCCGAATAATATTTAAAAAAGGAAGATGAGTTAATTTTATCTTCCTTTTATTGTGTCTAAATTATCTTAATATGAATAATAACTCCAAAAAAGTCATTGTTGTTTTGATTTTTTTGGAGTTAACTATCAATTTCTAATCAATAACATATGGATCACTTTCTGTTCCTGTTCCTCCAGATATCACGACATCAGATTTTAAGAAAAGGGCTGGACGCACAGCATGACCATTACGAGCTCCACTAACATAAACACGACCATCTGAATAAATAGAACGTGTATTAGTTGTATTATTATAATAAGGTGAAAAAGTCCATTCCCATAAGCCAGTAAATAACCAATTATCATATTTACAATTATATTCATTATTTGTTGAAGAATTCATTTGGTTTCTACACGCTTTATTTGTAGATGCATACCCATAATCACTTGGATACATTAATCCAATTTTTCCATCCCACGTGTTGGTCCTTGTAACTCCATCAGCAGGATTACTTACATGCGTTGTGCCACGTTCTTGAGTATAGGAACTTAACGCACTAGCACTGGAAGATGTGCCAGAAGATGTGCCCCCTAAATTCCATTCAACATTCGCAATTTGATTAATTGCAGAAATTTTTATGTTTTTACTATAATCATATTTTCCGACTTTCGAATTATTTTTATTATCATACCAATACACTGTACCACTCGTTATATCTGATAAATAACCATCTTTTGTCTCATCACGACAATATATAGAATTGCTACTTCCATCACAGTTTAGTTCATACATCAAATCTGCTTGACTCCATTCATTTATTCCATCACCATTATTTATTGTTGAATCGGTCGTATCCCATGAATAATTTCCTAGTGATTCATTTCTTACTATTTTGACAAGTAATTCTTTCTTTTCTTTTCCTAGTTCTAGTTCATCTATGGTTGTTATATTATTAAATACTCCGATTATTCTCCATATTTCATTATTAAATTTTAGATAGTTCTTTGGTGATGCTCCTACATACCTTATATTTTTATTTGTTGTATCGTCTTGTTCAAGTCCATTTGTTCCGGACTCATATTGATACATTAAATTTATTTTTTTTAAAAGTGTTGGAGTATACTTTAATGAATTATCACTTTCTACTGAAATAGAAGCATTTAATACTAATTGTCCATCAGGATTTTGTAATTTATTTGATTCTGGAAAGTAAAAGTTAATTCTATAATTTAGTGTTCCAGTGGAATTTGCGGGAATAGATATTTCTTTTAATATTGCTTTTCCACTTGTAATTGTTGGGAAAGGAGTTTTAACTTGAACAAGAGTCGAATGATCTGTTCCACTATAAATATCATAATAAAGTACTCCGTCATTTTCAGTGTTTGTAAATGTACTATAGTCAATTACTGTTTTTAAATAAACTTTATATTCCTCACTTGAAGTGTTTTTATAGGTTAAAGTAATATCTTTATATGCTATAATATCATTTCCAGGTAAGGCATCAGTTATATTAATACTATTGGAATAAGCATATGTTGCTGATATTTCTGCTCCACCGATATTCATAGTGGACTCTGTTTCACCGCCAGTTTTTAAATCAAAATAAGCATATGTCATACCTAAAATTAACATAGTTAAAAACACAAAAGATATTATTAATAAAATGATATTTCTATTCTTTTTAATAAAATTAAATATAGTTTTCAATTACTATCACCTTCTTTTAAATTATACATTAATATTAAAATACTTTCAATTTATAATTCAGCAATATATTCTAATAATTTTAAGAACATAGTAATATATTTAGGATGTAGTCCTTTTCTTCTTAGTTTTCTAATATTAATTCTTTTCTTTTTAATATCTTCTTCACTAAATAAGATGCTTGCTACTATTTCTTTTAAATCTGTTGTTATTTGTAAATCACTTAAGATAGAATCTAAGTCTTCATTAATAATTCTTTCGGCTTCTATTTCAATGTCTTTACCTTTACAATTTATTGATAATTGAGTATTTGTTGGAACATTTTGGACACATACGATAAGATCTGTATCTTCAATATAATATTCAAAATTAGTAATTTTATCTTGTCCGATATAAACTATTACATCACTTGGTTTACGAACATCTCTAAATCTTATTTTGTAATTTCTTGTTGGCGTTATTACATTTGGTGTACCTGTTGTTGGTCTAATAATGACAGTAAAATTATTTTGTTGGTAGTTATAATCAATGTCTGTTATTAAGTAAGCTCCTTTTTGATATTCTAGGGTATATCCATCATCTTCATATAACTTATAAGTATTAGATTGTCCTGGAAAAATATGAATTTCTAATTCTTTAGGTGAATTAGTATCATTTAAATTGTTTTCATCTAATATCGCTAGAGGTATTATTGTTCCTCTTTTAGCAAATACGGGATAGTCTTCATCTTTATAGAATGTTACATATCTTTTTCCACCCATAAATTTTTTACCTGTTTTAAAATCATACCAGATACCATTAGGTAAGAAAATTCTTTGAACTGTTCTATTCATAATTACGTTCTTTTTAGTTGTAATAGGACAAATAAATAATTCACTGCCAAAATAATATTCGTTTTTATAATCAGGTTCATCATATATTTCAGGATAACGATAATAGATTGGTTGGATTAAAGGTAAACCGGTTTGACTATATTTATAACTTTCAGTATAGATATAAGGTATTAGACGATGTCTTAATTTTAAATAATCTTTTACAACAAGATATGTTTTAACATCCCAAAGCCATGGTTCTCTTTTATAGTAGTGAGATGTATCTGAAGAAAGTCTTAAAATAGGAGAATATGTTCCAAGTTCAACAAATCTTAAGTATAGTTCTGGATCTTCTATTCCTAATTTATATCCACCAATGTCATGAGACCAAAAACTGATACCTATATTAGAAGCTTTGGAATTAAATTCAGGAATTAGATTTAAATTTTTCCAACTTACTATAGTTTCACCACTATAAAGTATAGGATATTTATGGGCTGCTATTAAACCATTACGTGATAGAATTAATGATCTTTTGTTATAAAATCTTTTAAAGTCATCGGTGTGATAACGATTTAATGTTCTTATTATTAATGGATTTTTAGGGTTGTTATAATCAATCCAAAAGAAATCGGCACCAATATCATATAATGGTTTTATTAATTCATCAAAATAAGCATTTAACATGTCAGGATTAAATACATTAAAGGGAATTATTCCTTCTTCATCATAAAGTGATTCTTTTTTAAATCTTGAATAGGCAATTTCTTCTGGTGATATTCCATCCATTGGATTAATATTTAAACCTATATGGATATTATTTTTATGTAAAGTGTCTATTAATTCTTTGGGATTATTTATTAAATCATAATTAAATGTAAAGCCAGATGATGTTCCTTCATATTTAATATGCCAATCTTTATTTAAAACAATAGTAGATAATGGAATATCATGTAGTTTAAAGTTATCGATTAATTTTAATAATTCTTCATCTTTGTAGGGAACATTTTTACTCCACCAATTACCTAAAGCATATCTAGGAATTAATGGTGGCTTACCAGTTAATTTAAAGTAATCTCTTAAGCAATAACCAAAATCTTTACGATATAAAAATACGTATGTATCAATTCTTTCATCTTCTCTTTTTACTAAGGATCCATCATCATTTAGTATAAGAGATTTACTATCATCGATAGAAACAAATCCATCGGTAGAATATAATCCTTTTTCATATTTTACTGTTCCATCTACATCATCTAAAGAATAAGATGTTCCATTAAAGTTTCTAGCTTCTGCGCAACCAAAAAACCAAATTTTATCGCTATTGTTTAACGTTATTCGTAAATTAATATCAGGAGCTAACTTTGTACCATAAAATGGTTTTTCTTTTTGATATTCTAATTTAAAATAGTTAGTTGATATTGTTAAGTATTCTTTTTCATTTTTAATAAAAAATTTAGGACTATTAAATCTACGACATGTTACTAATTCAGTTGGTCTATCTTCAAATTTACCTTCTTTTGAATATTCAAGTCTAACTAAAACTTCACTTAAAATAGTAATACGATAATTTTTACCTGTAATCATTACATCATCAAATGAACGTGCTTCTTCATAATTTCTTATTAAAAAATGGTCTTTTAATCTTGTCATGGCAACCTCTCTATTCTTTTTTATAATATCATAAATGAATTAATTTGACAATTGGAATAATTATGTTATAATAATGAGTGATTTGAGGCAGGTATATGCTTATATTTAATTGTTTATTTGAAATAACTTTAGTAACTTAAACTGCCTAAGGGAAAAAGATAATAAACTGTTAGATAGTTAATAAGCATAAATAACTCTTATCAAATATATAGAAAGGAGAAATAAATATGTCAAGATATACTGGTCCTGTTTATAAAAAATCTCGTAGATTAGGATTTTCTGTTTTAGAAAATGGTAAGGAACTTGCTAAAAGACCTTATGCTCCTGGAATTCATGGAACAAGTAGAAGAAAAAAATCTAGTGAATATGGAATCCAATTAGAAGAAAAACAAAAATTAAGATTTATGTATGGATTAAGTGAAAAACAATTTGCTCGTACTTTTGAAAGAGCTGGTAAGATGAGTGGTATTCATGGTGAAAATTTACTTAAATTACTTGAAAGTAGATTAGATAATATTGTTTATCGTATGGGTCTTGCTAACACAAGAAGAGGTGCTAGACAACTTGTTAATCATGGTCATATTACTGTTAATGGTAAGAAAGTTGATATTCCATCTTACAGAGTTAAACCAGGAGATGTTATTG
>USFG01000006.1 GCA_900553855.1 uncultured Mycoplasmatota bacterium
AACTGATAATTTGTTTTTCTTAATTTTAATAATTCTATAAATAACATATATTATTCCCACTATTATAGTAATAGGAACAACATTCAAAAATGTTTCTAACATATAATTGTTACCACCTTTCGAAATACAAATTACTATTTTCCTAACTAATTACTAAATTGTAATTTACAATTATTTCAACACTTCATTTAATTCTTCAAGTGATAGTCCTTTAATTAGTATATTGTTATCATTTTCATCAACAACAAACTTCATAAGTTTATTTATTGCTTCATAATAATCCATATCACCCAAAACTCCATTATTTGTTGTACTTACGAATATTAGTTTCCATTCATCAACTTCTGTATTATCTACTTTATACAATATTTTTGGATTTTTAGGAAAAGAAGTTAAAGTATCTTCTGTTAGTGCAAATGCACCAAATGGCTTACCATCTTTGCCATTATAAAAATTTGGATTCCCTACATAAGCATTTTCCCAATCACTGTTTTCTTTTTTCTTAAACTTATCAAATAATCCCATAAGCATTCCTCCACTTCAACAAATTACTATAGATCTTTCAAACTACAAAATTGTAATTTATCTTTTAACTTTTTTAATAAATAGGAAGTAAACGATTATAGGTATTATTATTAAATCTGGTATAGTAAATGTTCTAACTAGTATATAATTTCCAATAATTGTTACTAAAATAAGTCCTATTGATATAAATTTGGCAAATAATCCTTCTTCTTTTGTTTTCCAAGTAAAATAAGCAAATAAAGGCGATAAACAAGAAAATATTGTCCAACCTTTGATAAAATTCCAGCTATATACTGCATTTGTTAATTCTGCTGTTACATAGTATGAAATTAGCATTCCTATACAAAATGGAAATATATTTATCATTGCTTTTTTCCTTGTATCACTATATATCGAAATCAATATTCCTAATAGTACCCATATTGGTAAATCTGAAAACATATATCCAAGTGTCATCATAAATAAATTGCCAACAAAAAGTATATCCAATAATTTGCTTATTATTCCTAAAATAGCACCTATAAAAAATAATGAAATAGGATTTAATATATATTTCTTCATAAATTATCTCACTTTCAAATTACTATTTATCTAACAAATCACTAAATTGTAATTTGAATTACTTTATCTTTTTTCTTTTTATTAAGTTAATACCAATTACTATAAGTATTATTGATGGTAATAAAAACTCAACACTTCTAACTATTATATTTAAATAAAATGGGGCTGAATTCATATACCAATGTAAATAATCAATATCCAATACAACTAAATATAATAATATTAATAATAATGCTACAAATAATAAAATTAAACCTATAATTTTTTTGGTTTCTAACTTTTCTTTTTTTATTAGTTTTCTAGCAATATAAGTTATAGAAATTGATAGATATTCAAATATAGCAAATATAGATATTAAATATAAAGATGTTAATAATGTTGGCACATTACCAAAATGATAAATACTAAATATTTCTGCAAATATAAATGTTAAAACTAATATAATAATACTTAATATTATAATTGTTCTTTTTTTCATATAATCCTCCATTTCAACAAATTATTATTTATCTAACAAATCAATAAATTGTAATTTATATTGTTCATGATTATAAATATTGTGATTAATCTATATATGATAAAGTCTCCCCATAAAACAACACTTTTTTGCCTTTAGGCACTTTCTTAATAACTTGAAATACATTATATACATCTGGATATGGAGATATTATACCCATACACATCATGCCAAAACTTAAACTACATATAGTTGAATTATTTGTTAGTACAAAAATTAACATTGGGATTATTCCTAATATAAATGGTAATAAGCACATTGTAATAAATTTGCTTTTACTCATAGGATAGGATGCTAATGCTACAAATGTTATAGGTTTTATAAATCCTATACTAACATTAACATTTTTGGGATAAACAATCCCATGTAAAATTTCATGAACAATTAATAACATACATCCTATCAAAAAACCTAAAATTATAAAAATTGGTTTTATTGATATATTACTATTAAATAATTTAAGAAATAAAACTACATTACATAGTATTATTAAGAATACACAAATAGGTATTGCTTTTATTTGTATATTATCTTTATCATTATTAATTAAAGTCATTTTCTTATTTGTATTATATTTTTGATACTTAATAATTTCATTTTCGTTTATAATACCAACCATCTTTAATCTAGCCATACTAACAACCCCTATCATTACTACAAATTTACCATCTATAAGTCACTTATATTATACCATAAGAAAAATAAATCTTTTTATTGATCTGTTTGATAAATTATAATTTATTAATTATTACAATCTCCTTCAGTATATTCCATAGAATAATCACCAATTAATATATTTTTATCATTTTTAGTAGTATTACATACTATCATAGTTATATCTTTATTTTTAGATTTGTAAATTTTTGTTCCTCCATCTTTCAATGTGGCTTTTAACTCTAATTTATCAGTAATATGTTTTATACCATCATCAAGTGTTTGAAATGCAGTTGAAAGATAAGTTTTCAAAGTAATATCTTTATCTTGATCTTTAATATAAAACTCGCCAATATTTCCTGCCAAATAAATTGTACGATCATTAGCAGTATAATAATCATTAAATCTAATATCAGTGTGACTTTCTGGTTTTGTTATATAAAAATCAAACGCTGATGTTGTATAAGGACCACCTTGTTCAAATTTGACATATTTTGGATTTATATTAGCATTTTTTATAAACTCTTCCTGTTTTGTTTTACTATTATCTATGAGAGTAACGACAACAACATTATTACTTTCATCTAGTGAGCAAGAACCTAAATTACTATGATCAGTAGTTTCACTTCCAAAATAATCACTTACTTTCTTATAAGTATCTTTTAGGTTATCAGTATTATCTATTATAGGCAAAGTATGAGTTTCCCATTTAAAGCGAGTTGTTTGTGTTACACCGTCATAAATATCAGTTTCTACGAAAACTCCTATATGTTTTTTATGAGAGTTTGAATAAGTTTTTGTTATTCTTATAATAGGACTATTATTAAATACTATAGCTTGGGTTGTATCCAAGATTATTAATCCTACAAAAACACCAATAATTATTAAAGTAATTTTTAAACTTTTTTTCATAATCAATCCTCCTAACAAACTAATTATCTTTAGTCTTTTACTTCTATATATAATTATATCATAGAAATTGACATTTTAATTATTAAAATTTGTTATTTAAGGAAAAATGATGTATAATCATATATAGAAAGAGAGCGAGTTCGTAAGATGTATTTAAACCGCTCCAATTTAAAAAGAATACTATGTTTTTAAAGACATAGTTTTTTTATTGGAACAATCCAATCATTAGCTTGAAAATATCAAAGAAATCTTGTTTTTTATAATATTTAAATATCTTGAATAATAAATCTGCATCTACTTTATTTTATATTTTGTTTTTCAATATTTTTATCATAATTACTTTCTAGTATACAATCAAATAAATTAAACCATTTTACTTGAACACAATATCTATCTTTTTCATGTTTAGGATTATTATTTAAGTTTTTTGCTTTTGCTTGGCAAAATAAGTCACTAAAATGTACACCATTATGATAATCATCAGAATGTTTTAAAAGTATTTTTAAAACATCTCCGCTTGAAATAAATAAAAAATCATCAACTACCCCATAGATAATACCATCGATAGTCTCATCCGAATTATTCCCTTGAAGTATAAACCTATATATACATTTTTTAAGAAGTTTTCTATTACTAAAACATTTATTTATATCTTCGATGTCTTGTAAATGAGTTTCCTTATATTCCATAGAACTCATTCTAACTTTTCCTTTACCATTTGTTGTACCATCAGAATAATGATATCTTAAGTATTTATAAATAATATCTTTTGGAACTTTTCAATTCCAGTATCTATAAATTTTTTTCAAAACTCTCTTGATTTTAAGTAGCCACCACTTGGTTGTATAATTTGTTTTATTCTTTGTGTTATCAAGGTCATACGCCATTTAGATATTTTATATCACTATCATTAAGAATTTGCATTTGTGAAATAGCAATTTGATTTAATCTAATTAGTCTTTCAGATTGTTTTAATCCATCGCTAATAAAAACTGAGTTAAGATTTTCCAAATTTGCTAAACATATTAACTCGTTTATAGTAGCATAATCTCTAATATTTCCAACTAAATTTAAATTATTATTTCTCCATTGTTTTGCAGTCATACCAAATAATGCCATATTTAAAACATCAGCTTCTTCGGCATAAATATAATTAATTTGTTCTTTAGTTAATTTAGCAGGAATTAAATTTTGCTTAATTGCATCTGTATGTATTTTATAATTTATTTTTGATAGTTCTCTTTTTGCATTCCATCCAATTTGTCTTTGTTCTTCTGATTTTAATCTTTCAAACTCTTTAATAAGTAATAATTTAAACTTTGGACTAATCCACATGCCAAATTCAAAAGCAATATCTTTATGTGCATAAGTTCCACCATATCTTCCTGCTTTCGACATTATTCCAATTGCATTTGTTTTTTCAACCCATTCTTTAACGCTAATTTTATAACTATTTAAACCAGCTTGACCTTTAATTATGGCAAATTCGCCATAATTAAAATTAGGATTATGGATTTCTTCCCAAATACCCAAAAATTCAATAGTATTTCTATTTCTTAACCAATCAGATACAAAGAAATTTCCGTCTTTAGATTTAAGCATATCTGTAATTGAAATATAATCTTCATCCTCTATTTTAAAATAAGAAATCTTTTGATCTAAAACTGTTAATTTTGTCATTTTTACCTCTCTTATTTCTAAGTTTATACTACTATTAATTTCAAAACAAGTATTTAAGGTATTTTTTGTAAATAAATCGCATGACAAAATTCGACATTATATATTTTAAATGCAATAAAATAAAGACATTTCCGAATAAATTTGTTAAAGTAATATTAAAGTTTATATATTTTTGGAACTTTTTTTAAATTTTTTACAACTATAAAAGTGAGGTGGAAAAATGATTAATCAAAATACCTTAAAAATATTTGATGACTTATATGATAAAACTTATAGAAACCACATTTTTAAAAGTGTGGTTTTCTTATTAACTTTTCATCTTTAGAAAGAAAAAGATTTATTATTAATTTCACATTACAATTCACATTAAAACTTTTCACATTGATATACAAACATTTAGTTTTATGACTATCAAATTCCAAAAATAATTCTTCGATTAAATCTTTATCAATTAAGCCAGATAATATTTTATGAACTTCATTATGTTCAATCGTTTCTTTTTCTTCATTAGAAATTTAAAATTGAGTCAAGTCTCCTATAATTGTTTCACCAAGTTCGGAAATGCTTGCATAAAAAGTACTTTCATAATATCAACATCAAATTGGTATTTTGATTTCATACAATTGTTAGCATTTGTACACCAAAAATATTCTCCGCTACACTTTCTAATCTTTCTCTTTTAACATTCCAAGTTTTCCAGCCCGTTCTTATAACATTTTTTAATTTATTACAAATTACTTAATAACTTACAACATTTTCTTCTTTTGACATACAACCTCTTTGACAATTACATTTTAACATTATTATTTTTTTAATAAAAGTATAATTTTAAATTAATATTACAAAATATATTTATACTTAAAAGCAAACACTTAATAAATGTAAATAAAAAGATTCTTGCTAAATAAAATTAAACAAGAATCATATTTTAAGACACTACTAAAATATCTTATTAATAATTTACCAAGAACCTCCACCTCCGCCACCGGAGCCGCCTCCAGAAGAACCACCTCCAGATGATCCTCCATCAGAACCACTAGACGGGCTTGAGGACATTGTATTTTCTGCTGAATTCATTGCTGAATTAATAAAATTATCAAAACTTGAAATATCAAAAATATATGGACTGTCATACCAAGTTGGGGCTTGCAATGATATTGATTCAAATTTTTCGATCCATTTATCAGATATGCCTAAAACATATGTATAAGGTAAAATATCATAAAAATATGTTGGTTCTTGCATAACAAGTGCCTCTAACTTTTCTTTTTCGGCAGTCTCTAGGAAATTTTTAAATCCTTTAACTCTTCCTAACATTTCATTACCATATTTTGTTCTTTTAGGCATCAATTTTAATAAAACTATCATTCCAATTAAACATATTATACCTAATATTGTACTTAATAAATAAATTACATCAGTAGTAATTGCATCTTTCAAAGGTGTTGTACTTAAAAAGAGAAATAAATGAACTGATGTAAATCCTAACAAATATAGTTTAGCTAAAGGTGGCATTTTTGAAAAAGCTTCGACTGCAAAGAATGGTAAATAAAACACAAAGATTAATAATACATGACCTAGTTCTTCAAAACCTGCATAATCAATAATGGGAATACAAATTGTAGTCATCATAGAAATAAAAATTAATAAAATAATTATAATTGCTTTTCCTATAGTGTTTTTTTCAAATATTTTATTCATATTTTCCAAACTATTTACATTATCTAATATATTATTCATTGTAATGTAAAATTTATTATATAAGTCTGTAAAAGTAACAGAATTTACTTCATTATTAGAATTACGGTTTACTTGATTAAAACTTTTGCTCGTTTCAGAATAACTAATTTTTTCACCATTTTGTTTTGACTTATTATTTATTTCTTTAATTTTGGTATAATCTGAATTTACATCATTGTTAGAAAATAAACCCTCTAAAAATAATTGTTCATTAATATCATTTCCATCATAATCTTTTAATTTAATTATTTCAAAATTTCCACTCACAGAATGCGAAGATAAGTCTTCAGGTTCAGAAATTTTTAAATAGCCTTTATTAGCCAGATATATTAATAAAGATGTTACATCTTTTTTTTCTGCTTTACCTTTGTACATGAAGCCTACTTCTAAACTATTTAGTTCATTAGGTGGATAAAATTCTACTGTTTCAATTAACATATCATCGTGTCCATATTTATACCAAAAAATAAATGATATAATAAATCCTAAAATTGGTATAATAAAAAGCATATATATTAACGGGCCTGATATAAAATCCTCTCCAACAAAGTAACCTTCCGGTAGCTCACATCTAACTGTTAATGCTTCATTAACATCTAGAATATCATTATAACTTCCAATTATCGTTTTTCCATCAATACTATATTTAATTTTTCTATTATCTATTGAACCTTCAGCTCCAGAAGAAAAGCCTAAATTACTTATATCAAATGCTTTAGGCATTGTAATAGTAAATGTTATATTACCTATTACAGTATCCCAACCATTTCCTATAATATTATAATATAATTCATCATAATTTCTTATTTTATCCTTACCTAAATTATATGTATATTTTATTTCATATTTATGTTCACCAGTTATGGTTTTATCAGCAGAACCTATTTTTACTTGATATACACCATCATCTATTGACGTTGTATATTCCTCATTAATAGATATGTTTGATATTTTAGCCCGATTTTTAGTTATAGAACCATTTAATCTTACAATATCATTTTTTAATGGAATATTTCTATATATTCCGTGTCTAGGGGAATTAAAATAAGCAGTAATTGTTTCAGTTATATCAAAAGTATTATTTTCATTAACTATTATATCAACATTGTACTTATCAATAACGTAATCATATGTTTTATACTTACTATTTTTACTTGGTGTTAAATCTAGTGAATCTTTTTTTGATAAATTATTATTATCAAGTATTTCTATTGATAATCGATAATAATATATTTGACTAACATCTTTTCCATTTAAAATATTTAAATTTGACATTTGTGCAAAATTACTAGATCCTGGCCTTGCATAAAATAAATTATTTGCTTGAGTTACTAAGTTATAACTTGAATCATAATAATTTATAGTTGAACGATAACTTATTTCTTCATTTGAATTATTAACTAGAACTCCAGATAAACCAATTGCTTGAGTAGAATCTAAAGAATAATCATTAAAATTTATATTTGAAAAAGATAAATTACCAACCTCAAAATTGTGAGTATTATTAATACTAATGTAAGACGTCTCATTTGATATAGCAAAGATATTTGATGAATAAAGGCATATAAAAATCGTTACAATAAATAATAAAAGTTTAGTAATTTTTTTCACTTTTTTCCTCCATAATTATAATCTCACTTTTACATTTTCTCTTTCATTTTCATTTATTATAAACATTGATTTAGGTTGATAACCAAATAACTTTGCAAAAATATTATTCGGAAAAATTTCTACTTTATTATTATAAATTTTAACAACAGCATTATAATACTTCCTTGAATTTGCAATTTCATCCTCAACTTTTGTTAATTGTTTGCTTAAATCTTTAAAATTTTCATTTGCTTTTAACTCTGGGTAGGCTTCGGCTAATACCATAACTTTAGCAATTTGATTAGATAATTGCATATTTGTTTTAATTTTTTGTGAATCAGACATATCATCATAAATGCTATTTCTTAACCTTATAACCTCTGTTAAAGTATCTTTTTCGTGGTTTGCATACCCTTTAACTGATTCTACAATATTAGGAATTAAATCCCATCTTTTCTTAAGATAAACATCCATTGTTGAAAATGCTTCATTTACCTTGTTAAGTAGTTTTATTAAACTATTATATAAAGTTAGAGTATATATAATAATTAAAACGATAACTATAAGTATTATGTAAATCCACATAATTTCACCTCCTTATTATATCCTAATTTTAACATATTTTTTATTTTTTTTATATACTTTTCTATTTTTTATTCGTAATAGCAAATAATCAACACATTTAAATAAATGTATGATTAAAACACTTCATAAAAAATATCTTTTTTGATATAATTTTTATAAGTTGGTGAATAAATGAAAAATATAAATTATGAAGCCCTAAAAGGTGATGAACATGTGTGTAAATCTTGGAGTTTAATGCCATTTAAGATTGATGATAATTATGAATATATATCTAAAAATATTATATTCAATTTTGTTAGTACAATTATTTTAATACCAATTGCAATAATATTATACTTTTTTAATAAAATATTTTTAGGATTTGAAATCGAAGGTAAAGAAAATAAAATAAAAGATTCTGGCTTTGTATCTGTATCAAACCATATTCATTATTTAGATTGCACATTTATTGGACTTATAAACTATCCAAATAGAGTTTACTACCCAACAATTCAAGAAAATTTCAAAATTCCACTTGTTAGACATTTAATAAAATTATTATGTGCTATTCCAATTCCTAAAGAAAGAAAACATAAAGATAAATTTTATAAACAAATTAATGATGCACTAGAAAAAAATAATATATTGCATATGTACCCTGAAGGCTCTTTATGGCCCTATTATGAAAAAATTCGTGATTTTAAATATGGTGCATTTAAAATAGCAGTTGAAGCAAATAAACCTATTCAACCTATTCGTTTTGTTTTTGTAAATCCTGATGGCATTCAAAAATTATATAAGAGGAAAAAATGTATACACGCAATTATTCTTCCTGCTATATACCCAGATGAAACATTAGAATATAAAGAAAGAATCGAAGTCTTAAGAAATAAAACATATGATGCAATTTGCAAAGGAGGAAATTAAGTGAAAGTACTAATATTATCTTGTTCTACAGGTGGTGGTCATAATTCTTGTGCAAACTACATAAAAGAGGAACTATTATTAAATAATATAGAATGTAATTTTATAGATTTTTTTGATATTTTTGGAAAGAATGCTAAGAAAATGTCTTCGGATATTTATTTAAAAACTTTAGGTAATAATGGAAAAATATTTAAAAATGTTTATAAGGCTGGAGAATTAGTTAGCAAAAGTAAACTTCAAAGTCCAGTATATATTTTTAACAAAATGTTTAAGAAAAAACTTTATGAATACATTCAAAAAAATAATTATACTCTTGTAATTGCAACACATTTATTTCCCTCACTTACACTTACTGCCATAAATAATGATAAAAAATATAAACATATTCCTTTTTTATTCGTGGTCACAGATTATGAACCTTGTCCTTTTATAGAAGAAGCAAACCCAGAATATTTTATAATGCAAAAGACTTTAGAAAATACTTTTATACAAAAAGGTATTAGTGAAACAAATTTGCTAAATACCGGAATTCCTGTATCGAGTAATTTTATTAAAAATGCTAAATCAATACGTAGGGAATATAACATTTCAGATGATGAAAATGTAATCTTAATAATGCTTGGTAGTATGGGCTTCGGAGAAATTGATAATATAATTAACCTTTTATTAAAGGAAAACATTAAAATTATAGTAATATGTGGAACCAATAAACAGTTATATGAAAAATTAAATGAATATAAAAATGATAATCTTATTGTTATAGGTTTTACTAAAAACATTAATGATTTTATATATTCATCAGACTATGTTTTATCTAAACCTGGAGGTCTTTCCTCAACTGAAATTGCCTCAATACATAAACCACTTTTACATATATATCCCATTCCAGGTATAGAAACATATAATACTTTATTTTTTGAAAATAACAAAATGAGTATAAAGTGTGATACAGATAAAGAAATTATTGATAATATAAAATACCTAATGAGTAATGAGGATATTTGTAAAGAAATGATTCAAAATCAAAAGAAAATTATAAATGAAAATAGTGCTAGTGATTTAGTAAAATTTATTTTAGACCATTTTAATTAAAAAATGGTTTTTTCATGATATAATAACTATATATTTAAGATTTATTTAAGATAAAAAATATATAATTTATTAGGTGGTGAAGGATGAATATATTAATAATTGAGGATGAATTTAATTTAGCAGATGCAATCAAATCAATGCTAAAAAAAGAAAATTATATTATTAAAATATGTACAAATGGAACAGAGGGTGAGGATGAAGCCCTAACTGGCATTTATGATCTTATACTTCTTGATGTAATGCTTCCAGGTAAAAATGGTTTTGAAATACTAAAAAGTATTCGAAAAGAAAATATAAATTCAAAAGTAATAATGCTTACAGCTAAAGCAAATATTGATGATAAAATGGAAGGTTTTAATGAAGGTGCAAATGATTATTTAACAAAACCATTTCATATGGATGAACTTTTTGCAAGAATAAAACTTCAACTAAGTGATGGTAAAATTAAAAATGAATTAGCAACCTATGGTGATTTATCACTTGATACTCATAAATTAATATTAGAAAATACAAATACAAAAGAAACAATTAATATAATTGGTAAAGAATATAATATTTTACTAATCTTATTAAATTCCCATGAAAGTATTATTTCCAAAGAACAATTATTTAGTAAAGTATGGGGTTATGATAGTGATTCTGAAATAAATACACTCGAAGCATATATGTCATTTATAAGAAAGAAATTAAAAAATATAAATTCGAAAGTTAAAATTAAAGTAATTCGAAATATAGGTTATAAATTGGAGTATCAAAATGAAAAAATTAAAATCTAAAGTTTTCTTTACAATATCAACCATTCTAACAATTTTTGTTTTTGCAGTATTTTTGATATCTAATGCTAGAACATACTCTGAAAAAAAAGAAAATGTTAAAAATGTGTTAGATAAAATGATTGAACTATCTGATAATACTAATAGTAATAATGTTTTTATGGATTTTACCGTATATAATATAATTCTTGATGAAAATGGTATGTATAAAGAAACTGTTTCTCATACTTATGAAGATGTAATTGATATTGTAAAAATTAAAAATATAGCTAATAAAATAATTAAATATCATCATTCAAAATATTATATTGGAAATCTTTATAATGCAAAATATTCATATGCCTTTACTGATAATAATTCACTTATTTTAATGGATAACTCAGAAGTTAAAAATACACTTACAAAAACACTTATAACAACAAGTATAATATTTATATTTTTAGAGTCATGCGTAATTTTAACATCATTTATCTTAACAAGTTGGATAACTGAACCAGTAAGTGAAAGTTTTGAAAAACAAAAAAGATTTATAGCGGATGCCTCACACGAACTTAAAACACCACTTACAGTAATTAATGCAAGTGTTGAAGCATATTATAATGATAAAAATGAGAAATGGATTCACAATATAAAAGAGGAAACCGAAAAAATGAATAAACTTGTTATAGAACTATTAGATTTAGCAAAAATTGAGGCAAATAAAAAAATTCTTATGAAAGAAGAAAATTTATCAAAACTTACCGAAAATGAAATTTTAACATACGAGAGTTTATTTTATGAAAAAAAGATTAAATTAAAATATAACATTAAAAAGAATATAAAATATACTTGTAATGGTGATTTAATTAGACAACTTCTTGGAATTCTAATTGATAATAGTATAAAACATACAAATGAAAACGGTAATGTTACCGTTAATTTATATAAATCTAATAAAGATATAATCCTTGAGGTAAAAAACGATGGTGATGAAATAAAAAAAGAAGATGAACAAAAAATATTTGAAAGATTTTATAAAATAGATGAATCGAGAAATAGAAATGAAAATAGATATGGACTAGGTCTTGCAATTGCAAAAGATATAGTTGAGAAACATAATGCTAAAATAAGTGCAAGTTCTAAAAAAGGAATTACTACATTTAAAGTTACTTTTTAAAAAAAAGTAATTTTTTTTAAGGTTTATTTAAGAATAAAGCATTATATTTAATTTGTAAGGAGGAAAGATGAAAGATAATAGAAAGACTATTCTTTATTCTATTAGTACATTTTTTATAGGTATTGTATTATCTTTAGCAGTTATTTATAATTTTCCAAGTATATTTTCAAAAACTATTGTAAAAGAGGAAAAGAATGTTACTATTACAGATACTGGTCTTAGTGAGTCAGTTGAAAAAGTATATAATAAAGTTGCTTTAATTAGTAATTATAGTATGGGTAAACTATCCGCTACAGGAAGTGGTTTTATTTATAAAGTTGATGATAATGATACTTATATTGTAACAAATCATCATGTAGTTGACGGTGGAACTACATTTAAAGTAACGTATTCTGATGAAACTACATTAGATGCTACATTAGTTGGTAGTGATGAATATACTGATATTGCAGTTTTAAAAGTAAAAACAATTGATGGATTAGAAGCTGTTGAAATAAGTGATAGTAATAATATTAAAGCAGGAGATACAGTATTTGCTTTAGGCTCACCACTTGATAGTGCATATTCATTTACTGTTACAAGAGGTATAATTTCTGGTAAAGAAAGACTTGTGGAAATAACAAGTAATAACTCAAATATTTTATTAAAGGTAATTCAAACAGATGCAGCTGTTAATTCAGGTAACAGTGGTGGCCCACTTTGTAATGCTAACGGACAGGTTATTGGCGTAGTTAATGCCAAACTTTCTGGTTCTGGCATCGAGGGTATTGGTTTTGCTATTCCAATAGACACTGCTATAGAAAAAGCCAATGAAATAATTGGTGGTAATGAAAAAGAATATCCATATATTGGTGTTTCAATTGCGAGTGTTAGTGATGCAAAAAATGACTTTAGATATTATAGCTATGTAAAATCACTAGATATTGAAGAAGGAATATTGGTTCTTGATGTAGAGAAAAATTCACCAGCTTATAACAAGTTAAAAAAAGGCGATGTTATAACTAAAATTAATGATAGTGAAACAAAAAGCACCGCTTATTTTAGATATGAACTATATAAATATAACATAAACGATGAAATAACAATAACTTATATACGTGATGGTAAAGTTGAAAGTACAAAAATTAAACTTTCTAAAAAAAATTCAAATATTTAAGTTTCATTTAAGGCAAATATTATATTATTAAATTGTGAAAAAGAAATAAAGTATTTTTCAAATCCATTAAAGGAGGTGGTCAAGTGAAAATAAACATTATCGGTGAAAATTCTAGTAATCGTATGAAACTATTAAAAAATTTAAATAAGGTTACTAAAAACGAAGATATTAATATAGAAATTAATGTTATCGATGATAAAGAAACATTATCTAAATATAAAGATAAAAATAAACCGATACTTATGATTAATGAAAAAATAATAAGTAATGGAAAAATTTTAACCGATAGAGAAATTAGAAATTATATAAAAATCTTTGCGTAAGTAATTAAAATAATAAAATCTCACAAACTCAAAAACAAAGGATATAGATAACCCTCTATATCCTTTTTAATTGACTTTTCTTTTAAATCTTGTTACCAAAGTATTTAAAATTAGGAAAAATATAATACATATAATCATTATAATAAAGTTTTTTAATACAAACTCATATGATGCTTTATCAAGATTTTGTAATGATGCAATATATTCATTATTATCTATAAAATAAAATGTTGGAAAAATGTGGGCAATTTTTAAAGCAAATGAAGGCATATATTTTACAGGTATAAAAGCACCACATAAGAATGCTGAACCAAGTGATATTACATTTACTACACCACTTATTGCACCTTTACTTTTTACTAAATTTGATATCAAGATTGCCATTGTAAAAGATACTATAAAAAATATAAACATATTTAAACTATATAAAATTCCATTAATATTTAAAATACTACTTTTTAATATTAGAAAACTAAGTATTAAATAAACTATAAAAATTATAAATGTAAATGTGAATGAAGATATATATAAATAATTATTAAATGTTTTATAATTCATACCACTTACGCTTGTTCTTTTGCTGATTTTTTCATCATTAAAACTTGATAAAACTAAACATATTATATAAATTACAATAGCCATTATTGAATAACTTGAAAAATTATAAAATAAAGAAATCTTACTATTTAAATTTGTTTTATTTTCAATTACAACATCCGCTTTTTTATTTAAAGTATTATCTAATTTTTGAATAGCTAGTATTTTATCATTATATAAATTCATATATTTTGAAAAAACATCTAAGTATTTATTTAAAAGTTCACTTGCAATATATGAATCATAAGAATTATTGGTTTTTATATCAATATTAAATTCTTTTCCATTTTCTATTTTATTTTCAAATTCTTTTGGAATATAAATTACATAATTTGCATCTCTAAAAAAAACAGCATCATCAATATCATTTTCATCAGTAATATTTTTTACATTAGCATTTGTTTTTAAATATGATATTAAATTATCAGTTATTATACCACTTGAGTTATTAACTATTATAATATCTGGTTTTGAACTTATAAATTCAAAGCTATTTTTATTTGCTTTTAAATTCATTGTTCCAAATACAAGTAACATTACTGTGTATAAAATAATAATACCAATATTTTTCTTAACAATTTTCCAGTAAGTTTTAAATATTGTCATACTTTTGCCTCCTTAAGGAATTCGAAGATATAAGTAACATTATTATTGTAAAAATAATAAGACTTAATATATTAAAATAATAGCGATTATTAACTCCATAATAGTATAAAGAATAAAGACCATCAACAATCATATTACAGGGATTTAAATAATTTATTATTGGCATATTTTTATCAGTTACATATTTCATAGTTATTCCAGTCATTCCTGAAAAAAATGAAAGTGTCATAGTAATTGCAATTAAAATACCAAATTTATTATTACTATTTGTTTTAATAGTGCTTGCAAGAAAAGTACCAAGTGATAGACTTGCAAGTAATCCAAAAAAAGTAAGAATAAAAACATATAATAAGTTATCTCCATAATCAACTTTTAAAACAAAAATTGTATATAAAAATAATATAAACATTCCAATTATTTGAACTATGATACTTGCACAAAAACTACTTAATAATAAAATGCCTCTTTTAGCAGGACTTATATTAATTCTTTTTCCAGAAGTAGAAATATTAGGTAGTAAATAATTAATCATTGTAAGAGCAATTGCGGCACCATAAAAGGCTGCCATAGCAATTAGTGTGTAATATTCAATCATAGTATAACTAATATTTTTTCTAGTAACATTTGTTATTTTATAATTAGTTAAAAAAGTATCAGGTAACTTACCATTAAGTAAATATTCTTCATAAATATCCTTATTTATTAAGATATCATCCATAATGCTTTTTAAAATAGTTTCTTTCCCTCCATTAGAGTTAATATATAAAATATTGTTATCAATATAACCTATAACTTTTTTATTTTCAAGTAATTTTTTAGAATTTTCTAAATTACTACTTTGAATTTTAATAACATTCTCTTTTTCTAAAACTTTAAATGCACTTATGATATAACTATTATTATTTGGAGTAATAGCAACATCAATTTTATTAAAGGTTTCTGTTTTTTCTATATTTGAAAAAGCTAAATTAAAAAGCGTTCCTAAAATTATTGGAAATATAAATGTCCAAAAAAGTAATCCTTTATTTTTAAATAATATTTTTAAACTATATTTAAAGTTATGTACAAACATTAGTCTCTTAAATCCTTTCCAGTAAGTTCCAAAAACACATCATTTAAACTAGGTCTTTCAGAATATATTTTATTATATGAAATACTATTTTCTTTTAAAAAGCTTGTTAATTTACCTAAATTATCAGTACCTTTTGAATAAGTAATTATAAGTAAATTATCTTTATATGAAATGTTTCTAATTTGTTTAAATTTTGATAGTTTATCTATATCATTATTAGAAATACTATTTAATTCTACAGTTATTTTTTCTTCGATATTAGATAGTTTTTTTAGTTCATCAGTTGTGCCACTTGCTATGATTTTACCATTGTCAAGAATTATAATTCTATCACAAATACTTTCTGCTTCTTCCATATAATGAGTTGTATATATAATTGTTGCTCCATCATTAGATAATTTTTTTATACCGGATAATATATTATTTCGACTTTGGGGATCAACGGCAACAGTTGGTTCATCAAGAAATATTATACTAGGTTTATGAGCAATACCACAAGCAATATTAAGCCTTCGAAGTAGTCCTCCGGATAACTGTTTTGGATAGTACTTTTTAAAATTCTCAAGACCAGTTAACTTAATAGCATCATTAATATACTTTTTTCTTTTTTCTTTATCAGTTATATAAAGCCCACAGAAATAATCAATATTATCATAAACAGTAAGTTCTTCGAATACTGCAACTTCTTGAAAAATAACACCAATTTTTTCTTTAATATCATAAGCATCAGTATTCATTTCTTTACCATATATTTTTATTAAACCTTTATCAAAATTTAATAGTGACAATATAGAATTTATTGTTGTAGTTTTTCCACTTCCATTTGGACCTAAAAGTCCCAGAATTTCTCCTTTTTTAACATTAAATGTTAAATTATCAACTGCGATTTTATTTTTATATGATTTAGTTAAATTTTTTACCTCAATTATATTTTCCATCAATTTTCCTCCCTAAAAATATATTTGTTGTTTGGATTATCTCGAAGAAGCATAAGTGCTTGAAACTCTTGTGAAATAAGAATATTTATTTGTTCATCTGTTAAATTAATTTTATCATTTGCAAGAAGTGTTGCAAGACCATGACAAAATGTCCACATCTTAAAATGAAAATCATTTATATCTTCCAAAGATAAATTTGTACTTATTTTAATAAATCCCTTAACTATATTAAAACTAGCATCTGTATCTTGATTAAAAGTATTTAAATCACAATTTTTATTTAAGAATAATACTTGATAAAAATTTTTTTCTTCCCTAGCAAATTTAATATAATTTAATCCAACTTGTTTATATTTAGGAATCTTATCATTTAAATTATTCAAGATATATGAATAAAAATAATCATGTATTTTCTTACATAATTCATTAAAAAGTTCATCTGAATTTTTAAATTGGTAATATATAGGTCTTATTGAACAATTTAAAT
Source organism: uncultured Mycoplasmatota bacterium (assembly GCA_900553855.1). Lineage (GTDB taxonomy): Bacteria > Bacillota_I > Bacilli_A > RF39 > UBA660 > CAG-533. The sequence continues at coordinate 17,871 of USFG01000006.1, forward strand.
ATTTAGCAAGTTCTCTATTACTAACCTTATTTATACCATATTTTCTAGTTATATCAAAACCAGCATTTAAAATATTTTCTTTAGATATTATTATATTTCTTGGCATTTTTTACTTCCTTTCATTATAAATTGTATCATGTGATATTTTATTTGTAAATTATAAATTGACTTTTATATCAAGTTTTAGTAATATAAAGATATGAAAACAAAAGATAAAATTATAGCATTTGCAGTGTTAATCGCAGCGGTTATAAACACATATGAATGTGCAAAAAAAATTAAAAGAGATATTGATAATTGGGCAGAAACCACTACTATAGCAAAGAATATTAATGTAGAAAATATTAATGATAATAATCAAATTAATATTCCCACAAGAAGAATTGATTGTGAATTAATTTCAATGAAAGAGATGAGAGAAAGATTGGGTATTCCCGAAGAAGAAAAATTCCAAGAGATTGAACAAGACACAAATAAGGAAGAAATTACTCAAGAAGTAAAAGAAAAAGAGCCTTTAATAATAAGATATGGTTATGTAAAAAATAATACAAATTATAACCATATTGATGGATCATATTACGCAGATATTGAGGCATATCAAAAAGTTGCAATTGATTGGGAAACTGATACATTTTATGGGGGGATGCTTGAAAATGATGTATATGCTTTTTTCAATAAGGAAGATATTGAATTAATTCCTGATACCTTTGTTGAGGTTGATATATCAAGTCAAACAGTTAATTTATATAAAAATAATGAATTAATTATGACCACAAGTGTAACTACTGGATTTGAAAATAAATATGATACAAGACTTGGTTATTTCTATATTTATTATAAACAAGCTGATACTTATTTAATAGGTCCTGGTTATAAACTACATGTAGATTACTGGGTACCATTTGATGGTGGCATAGGATTTCATGATGCATATTGGCGCTATGATTTTGGAGGAGAAATATATAAGACAAATGGTAGCCATGGATGTGTAAATATGCAAAATGATGCTGCTAAAACATTATTTGAAAGTGTTGAGGCTAACACTAGAGTACTTGTACATAAATAAAAAATACTAATTAATTTTTAGTATTTTTTTTGCAATTATACTTAATATATAGGCAAATATTAATAAAATAAGAACTCTAATAATTATTAAAGGATTTTTTAAACTTTCAATTAAACTAACACCTATAAATCCCCAAAAATATACCATAAAAATTTTACCAATTAATATGCTAATAATAAATTTTTTCTTATCAATATTTGCTATAGCTGCAGCAATATTTATTAAAAAAGCTGGTGTAAAAGGAATAGCAATAACTAAAATTAAATTGGTTATATCCATATTTTTTATTATTTTAATTGTTTTTTTTAATAAACCTGACTTTTGAGCAGTATCTAAAGCAATAGTTTTAACTCCCTTTTTTACTAATACATAAGATAAATAACACCCTATACAGGTAAATATCCAAGATAATAAAAATCCTACAAATTTACCAAAAAAATAAAAATTTATTGTAATAAATACACATAATGGAAGTACTGGTAAAATTGATTCAATTACTATTAAAAAGCATGCTAAAATTGGAGCAAATACTCCCAAAGATAATAGAAATGTCTCTAAAAAATCTGATATAGTTTCAATCATATAATACTCCCAATTAAATTATAGTATGTTTAAAAGTTTTTTACAAGAACAACATCATAGCCATAAAATGTTAACATTCTTACAACTTTTCTACTTAATGTACCTTTTCTACACATTATATAGTATGTTTCATTTTTTTTTAGATATAACCCTGGATTTAATAATAGCTTATCAGCATATATATTTTTACTTCTTGGATCATGAAACTCTTCATAATCAAGAGGATGTTGAACATCAATAAGTGTTCCTAAATAGCTTTCGTAATTTTCATATTCAATGACTTTCATAAAAAAACCTCATAATAATATATGAGATTTTATTTTATTTGTCACTAATCATCAAAGAAATCATCTAAATAGTCATCATCATCAGATACTGAATTATTAATTACCTCACTATCTTTATCAACATTTAACATCGTATTAGGCTCATCCTTAAGATTAATTTCTTGAGTAAATCCATCTGGTTCATCATTATTTTCAGGAACTTCAGTTTTCTCAAGTTTTTTAATAATTTCGTCAATATCTTCAGATGTTTTTTTTTCAACAATTGGTTTAATAACTGGTTTATCTTCAGTAATATTTTCAGATCGTTTTTTAAGCTCATTTTCTTTCTTTTCTTCTTCATCAAGTGCTTGAAGTTTCTTTTCAATTTCTTTTACCATATCATCAATATCTTTAGAGGTTACTTCGCCACCACCCATAAATGGATTAGGAGCAGGCGCTTGATTAGATGTCATTGGACTCGAATTAGGTCTAGGACCCATAAATGGATTTGCTCCCATAAACGGATTAAATCCACCTCCACCCATAAATGGATTATCCATACCACCCATCATTCCAGGATTATTCATTGCTTCCTCTTTTTTCTTTTCTGAAACAAACTTCTTAACATCAAATAACTCTATTTGAGTTTTCTCTCTTGTCGGAAGTACAGCATCTTTTCTTTCAATACCCCAATCAATTTTAAAATCTGGTGCTAAATCAGTTTTAAATGGATTTTTACGCCATCTAATAATTATTGCTTGGAATAATTTTAATTTTTGTAAATCAGATACTGTTACAAGTGGAGTTGAGGCAGTTTTATCTTTTTCTTTAGATTTAACTTCTCCACACATTTTACTAATTTCTTCGAGAGCTTTAAGTTCTGTAGAAATTAAATAAATCAAATTACCACAGTTTCCCTTAATAACTTGTGCAACTTCCTCACCATAAACATCATTTAGTTGAGCAAAGTTTTGAATAATGAATGAAAATCTAATTGCTCTACTTCTTGCAGCTGTAACCATTGAATCAACATCCTTAAGCGGAGGCATATTTGCAAACTCATCAAGAATAAAATTTGTACGATAAGTAAGTTTACCACCATTTGCTTGTGCACAATCTATTAAAGTTTCATAACACTGTTTAATAAATATTGTCATAAGTCCATGATATGTTTTCTTTTCATCGTGAATTATCATAAATACCGCTGTCTTTTTATTACCAATATCTCTCATATCAAAATCAGAATAAGAAAGCATTTCACTTAAATTCTCTTTTGTTGAGAATAATCTTATTTTTTGTCTAAATGTTGAAAGGATACCACCTTTTGTATCATTTGGTGCATTTATAGTATTCGAAGCAAATATATATGCAGGGCTTGCTTCACCTTTTAAATTAAAATATTCTTGAATATATGTTTTTGTACCACGACGTTCCTCGCCTACTGTAGACATAAAGTTAATACTATTTAAATTGACCTCTTTTTCTTTGGCATCCATAAATAGACCCATAGTTAAACCTGAAAAATAGTCGGCAGCACTCTTTTGCCAGAATGCTGAATCTCCACCTTCACTTTTATCATATAAAATATTAAGTGATACGTCCTCTAAAAGTTCTGTAGCTTTATCTTGATTACCTTGTTTATAATACATATATGGAAGTGCAAGTGGATTCCAAGAATTACCTTTTTCTGGATCACGGAAATTTAATATTACAATATTATAACCTTGTTTTTTTAAATATTCACCACAATATTGATAAATCTCTCCTTTAGGGTCGGTAATAACCATACTTTCACCTTTTTTAGAAAGTAAATTAACAAGCGGCTTAACAACGCATTCTGTTTTACCTGAACCAGTGGAACCAATAATTAAGTTATGATATTCACCATTATCAACCCACATCTCTTTACCATTATTTACAAGAGCAACACCAGCTGCCTCAATATGATCATCTATAGTTCTTACTTTAACAATATTTTTATCAGTTTTAATATCTTTATCACTAGCCCATTTTGAATAACCATCACTACTTTTTTCAGAAAAGAATAGTCCAAAGCCCTCTCCTTTATCTTTACTAAATATTTTCGAAGATACGCTAGTAAATATTAAAATTAGTGCTGCAACAAATAGACCTAATGTAAAACCAATATATTGAGGTGTAAAAGCCTTAAATGGAAGTAAACCATAAAACGTTCCATCCGTGGAAAATGAAGAAAAATTAAGTACTGCTATCGCACAAAAATATAAAAGTATTCCACAATAAATACAAAATAACATAAAATCTTTTTTGGTAACTTTAAATTTCATTTTTCCTCCTTTTCAATGAATTTATTATACAACATAATGCATATTTTTTAAATAACTTTTGTAAATTTACTTCCGTTAAATTCATACATACTAAATGTTTCTTTTAAATTACTCTCATTTAACATATTAAATACAATATATATTTTATTATTTATTTTTAGTATAGATTTCAATGTATAAGAATATTCACTTTTTAAATTATTTGTTGTATGTTTAAATATAACATAGTTTTCATTCAAATAAGTTAAGTAAGCTAAATTATAATATAGTGTTTGTTCTCCATACAAATTCGATACAATTGTAACATCCATATTTCCTGTAGAATAACGATAATTATAATGTAAGTTTTCTTGGACATTAACTTTACTATTGTTTAATACCTTATTTGCTTCAGTTATGTACTGACTATTAAAATCTTCGGCTGTAAAAGAAACATTTTCTAAGTTTAAGCCATCAGAATATGCTAAAAGGCTTCCCTCATAATTAACATATTCTTTATTATCATCAAATAAATTCCAAGCATTTCCATATTTTAAATTATAAATGCCATAATAATTACCATCAATGTATACGTTTAATTTTTTATTTTCTACACTAGAATTTTTGCAATAACTAAACTTGTTTTTAGTTTTATTATATAATATACAATATTCATCAATTACTAAATATTTAATATCATCCTTAACAACTGGAGTAGTATTTGTATTATTACCACTTATATTATTTGATAAATTTGAGTTATGACTATTATCAATATTAACATTTACATCATCATTATTTTTAAATAAAGCAAAATATACTATTAAAGAACCAAAAATACAAATCATAAGAGTAATAATTATTATACTTAATTTATTAAATTTTACCATATTTTATCCTTTCTTAAGCATTATTTGAACCGCTTTTATTTTTAAAATATACTCTAAGAGGTCTACATACCATTACAGTACCACCATAATAATTTGATACTCTAACATCAGATTCAGTATTGCTTGGATAATGACCTGATGCCTCGAATATTTGACCATTTCCAATATACATTACAACGTGGCCCCAGTTATTATTAAAAATTAAGTCTCCAGGTATAAAGTCATTTACATTAGTACTATTTACAACAGCACCATTTTCTCTACACCATTGTGATTCAGTAACTGTTGTACCAGCATTACCCCAAGGTGTATACAAATAATTTATATTAAATAAACGATATGCTCTATCAACCATTGATGAACAATCTACATAACCATTTTCATTTCTTCTGGCTTGACTATATTGATAATGGTCAAAAGTTGCAATAGCTTTTTTAGCAATTAATGTTCCGAGTTCTCTTATATCGTTAATATTAGAAATATCTACATTACCAATATCAGTTTCCACACTAGAACAATCATAAGGTTCAAGTTCAAAAATAGATGTTCTTATTTTAGCCATATTACTTGCTTGAAATTTAGCATAAGCAAGTTGATCTTCATCAGTAGTCGGAGTACATTTCGAAAGATTAACTGCAGTTGCTGTTCCCCCAGATATAGTATATGGGCAAGCATTTTTAGCACAAATTTTTTCAACTTCTCTTGCTCTTGATTCGTCATCATAAAATTCATACATGTATTTTGCATATTGACAACCACCTAATGAATTACTTCCTGCATTATACCAGTACTTTCCAATATAGGCATATTTACTCATCATATCAATAATTGTATTATATTGAGAAACATTATTAACAAAAGCAAGTACACCTTCAGAAAATGAAGAATAAACAGCACCGGAATTTTGCCCATTATAAACTGCTAATCCCCAAAAGTTATTTGACCTAACTCCTGGTGTAAATCCTTCGGCAATCGCTCTTACAACTACAAGTTCTGGATTAACATTATTTTTAGTGGCTATATCGTAAATAGTTCCAGCCTTTTTAACAAATAAATTTGTAGCTTCTGTACTACCTTGTTTTGCTATAAGATTTTTTTCCATTAAACTAATAAATTCACTTTTTGATAAAGATGAAGCCTTCATTGGAAAATCACTGCAAGAGCTATTTAAAGAAAGATAATTTGCTTGTTCTTCAGCTCCACCGCCACCTAAAATAACTAGCATTATTATCATAAGTAAAAATAATATTAAAATAATACCCAAAATCCATGGATGTTTTATAATAAATTGTATAATTTTTTTTCTTACTATTTCATTTTTTTTATCTTTATTAGTATCAATTGATGACTTTTTAGGATTCATTGTAAAATTCATTTTTTGTTTATTATCACTAATATTAGTGTTTGGATTCGCGTTAGCGTTTGGTTTAACTGGACCTTTTCCAGCTCCTGAACCAGATAAAGCATTCATAGCGGCTTGTCCTTTATCTAAAGTACCATCATCATCAAGTTTATTAACTGTGTTTTGTGCAGCTCTACCAGCAAAAGTTCTTTTAGAAATATCATTCATCTTGCGACCGATAGCCTCATTCAATCTATCACCAATTTTGGTATTATTTATGGCATTAACTGCTTTGCCTCCAACAGGACCGCCAAAATAATTACCTACAGCCTCAGTAGCCATCTTACTTACTTTTTTATTAGTTTCAATATTTCTTTCTTTTTGAATTTCTTTATTACTTTTAGCTTGATAGGCACCATCTTCATTATAGTTTTCTATAGGTATTTCCTCAGGAATATTCATTTCATCATATAATGTTTCTTCTTCATTAACTTGATTTAAGTCTTCATTATTATCCAAGAAAATCACCACCTATCAATATAAAAATTATATCATAAAAACAACTGTTGCTACAACAATTTATCTATGCATATTTATGTTATTAACGATATTTTCATAAAACATATTAAAGTTTATTAAACTTTCATTTAAATTTGGAAAATTTCTAAAATGTGGATAATTTTTCTTTAATCCATTATAAGTTATTAATGATTCTTTAAAAAAGTTAATAAAGGGCATTAACTCTTCATAAGTTATACCATTTATACTATCATTATTTATCTTTGCAATAAATATATTTACAAGTATGTTTTGAATTAAAGGAATAAAATAAACATTATCTTCATTAAATCTTTCTGAATATCTATAGTTTATATTTTTAAATAATTTATCAATATCTTCATTAGGACAAATTTCCTTAAGTTTTTGAATTAATAAAGCTACACCTAAAGTATTATAATAAGAATATGCAATTACATCATTACCTAGTATACACATTAACATATTAGTAATCTTCATATCTATATAATAAAAATTATTATTAATATTATAATAACGACAAGCTAAATATTCAGTATAACCTTCAGTTAAAGATCTACTATAAAGTTCGGTTATATTAACAGGGTATTTATCAAAACCAGAATAATAAATATTACCATCTTTTTTTGAACTAGCCATATGCATTAATTCATGATATAAAAATAAGTTTATATATTCATTAAAATAAATAACATTAATATTATTCTTTTTAAGAAATTTTTTTATTGCATAAGAATCTATAATTATTTTATTTTCTTTAGCATCATATATTCCGAATGAATAAAAGTTTTTTAATATTTTAGTTTTATCTAGATTTAACTGTACTTTTAATGTTGATAAATTGTTATAAAAATTATATCTAAGATTAAATGGAATACTTTTTTCTACATCATAAAGAACCTTTGTGAAAGGGCCTAAAGATTTTCTTAAACTAGTATTTTTATTTAATATTTCCCCCAATAAAATAGTTTTCATGAAAAATATGATACCATTAAAAAAAGCCTATGTAAAGGCTTTTAATATCCACCACCAGAACCAAATGAATCAAGTTCTTCTTGAGTAGCAATGACAGTCATATTCATACGTCTATTACCACATATAAGAAGTCCTTCACCTTGGTTATAGTATTTTATTCTTTCCATTTCAGTTTCATTTAAATCGATTAACTTAGAAAGATCATCAACGGCTTGTTTTCTTAGATTCATTATTAAATAACTTGATGCATTATCAAATATTGCTTTACCATGCATTATTAAATTTGGAGCTGCAAAATCGGTTGGTTGTTGTGTAATTACAATAGTTCCTGTATTATATTTTCTTGCTCTTCTTTGAATTTGAGATAAGAATTCTGCACCAAGTTCATTGTGGTTAGATAAAAGCACGTGTGCTTCATCAACCATCATTACAGTATTTATATCTTTATCAAGACAAAGTCCCCATGCATATTTTAATATGTTAAAGAATAGAGCATTTTTAATATTTTCATCACTATTCATAATTTCCTTTATATTAAATACAATAAAGTCACTATTAATTTGAAGTGTTGTATGACCTGTAAAATAATATCTTAATTCCTTAATTAAAGGTCTTATTTTAAGTTCAAGTCTTTCCATTACATCTCTTTCTCTTGTTGCATCTGTCATTGATAAAAGTCTTCCTTTTATAGTGGCATAAACATCGTCAAATGTTGGGAAATCTGCACTTGTAAGTTTAGTAAAATCAGTATCATAATCTATCTTATATCTTTTATAAGTATCTTGAACTATTTCACTAAATAATGTTAATACATCCTCTTCAATTGAAGGATTATAATATTTCATAAAGGCTTTTAGTTGTTGTAGAGTTCTTGTAAGAACTGTATAGCCAAGTCCCTGTTCTATTTCAGTTTCATCAACATCCACAACGATTTCAAGTGGATTTATCATACCAAAATCTCCACCTTTACCAAGGTCTAGGAAATCACCTTTCATCATATTAACCATTTCACCAAGTTCACCCTCTGGGTCAATACATACACATTTTAAACCATTTCTTAAATGAGTTCTAAGAAGTAATTTAGCTGCAGTACTTTTTCCTGAACCAGATGTACCAAGAATAATAATATTTGCATTATTACGATTATTTTCTTTTCTTATTTGATATAAAAATTGATTATATAAAATTACACCACCGGACCTATCCATTCCAAGAAGTGTTCCTGCACCAGGATCTTTTACTGAATCAAATACAAAAGGATACATTCCCGCAATTGTAACTGATGGAAGTGGAATACCAATTCTTTTTTCAATATCTTGTTCTGGGAATATTGGTATCATACTTTTTAATGCTTTTTCTTGTTCAAACATTAAAGATACTGCTCTCATACCAAGTGCATCAATATAATTTCTAACTTGAATTTTAGTAAGTTCCAATGCATCTTTAGAATCCGCTGAAACCATTAAATGCATTTGAAAATCAAATATTCTTGCTTGAGAAGAAGCAAGCATTGAAATAAATTGTTCCAAAGATTCATAATCTTGTCTAATTCTTTCTTGAGTTGTTTGATCTTTTTCTTGCTGATATCTAATTTTTAAATCCGCTATTTCTTTATTTAACATCTTTTTTAAAATTTCAAATGAAATAGGAATATGTTTTATAGCAAGTCTAACTCCAGGAATATTTGTAATATCAGATAAATAACCTGGAAATATACTTCTTGGATAACCTACAACAGTCATAATTGTATAATATTTATCTCCAAGCATAAATTCTGTAGCTGGTCTAAAATTAATACCTTTAGGTGCTACTTCACTTTTAAGTTTACTCATATTACATCACCGCCCTAAAATTAGTAGATATACCATCATTTAAATAATTATCAAGAAGCATTCTTAAATCAGCATTACTAGTTTGTGTAGAATTAAGTCCTGCATTACTAAGACCACTTATTAAAGTATGTAATTTTTTTTGAACTAATTCCATCTTCTTTTCTTTAAATAAAAATGTATATTCAGTATCAACTACATTATAATCTCTACTCATAAATAGATTTGCTTTATTAATATCTTGCATAATAAGTTTTCTAATAGCACTATTAGGATTTTTATTATATTCAACTTGTAATTCATTAAGATATAAACTTATATCGACAGGTCTATCTGATACAAGAAGCCAAAAATCAAAATCTAATGTATTATAAAATGTTGATAAATTAAATAATATAGCATTTTGACTTTGTTCATCTAATATAAATATATTTTTTGGACTAACCTTAACTCCAGTTACATAATAACCGTCCTCAGTTAAAATCATTCCATTATTGATTGACTTAATAGGAAGCCAATCTTCAGCATATTTTACTCCACTTGGAGCACTATTACTATTCATCTGTGTCATCTTTTACACACCAACCTTTCCAATAGTATTTTCTTGTATTAGTATAAAAATCTAGCATGTTATTAAGTAGTTGCATAACATTATGATAGTTTCTTACAGGCATTACAAGTCCTGCAGCAATAAGCACAGGTATTATAGCAATTATTAATTCAACAGTTGTGGGGTTTTTTAATATTATTAATAATGCTATTGTAATTGCCGCACCAATTAAACAAAGTATTAAATCTGGCCAAGTAAAGAAGCCAAATATTAATTGTGACTTTTTACTATTGGCAGGTACTAAATATTGATTTCTCACTAGTATTTCCTCCTTTTATATTATTTATGATATTTATCATTGTAACTTGTAGCTTCAGATTTATGTTTATAAGAATCTGAATTCTTTTCTTGTTGTTTAAGTTTAGCAATTTGATCTAATTGTCCATCAATTTCTTGAATTTGTTGTTCAATAACCCTCTTACTACGCTCATTTCCCATTAATCCTTGATCCAATTCAAAATTAATATTTCCAAGTTGTTTTGAAACTCCATCGACCAAATCCCAACCTTTCGCAAGTCCGGCAGTTAATGCTTCAATCTCTGCAGTTGTCATTAAGTCACCATCCGCATTTCTAGCAACACTTTGTGAATTTAAATCGTCAATAAATTTATTGTAACTGGCAAGAACTTTTTTACTTTTATCAACATCGTGTTTTATACCATTTGCGTCAGAATATTGAGTTCCATTTGCAACAGCATCAACATATTTTTTAACCATTTCTTTTTGTTTCTCTGCAATAGCAATAGAACCTTTTTGATATTGAAAATTAGTGATTTTTCCTTGTTTATACATTGAATCTAGTTGTTCCTTCATAGAAGTATAATTACCGGAAATTTTTGTTGCAGAAGAAGCACCAGCAGATTTAACACTAGCAACGGCTGCAGTATATTCAGCATTTGACATATTTCCCTTATTAGCTTCAATTCTATCCAATTCTTTTAAAGTATCATCAGAATAAATCATTTCACTTTCAATAATCTTTGAATCAGATTTACTTAAATCAGAAATTGCAGCATTTTTTAAGGCATCTTGTGAAGCAATTAAAATACCATTATCACCTTTTGCAGTTTGATTTTTACGCATCATATCTGTTATTTGAGAAACTTGAGTATTCAATTCATCCTTATTTTTCTGTAAATTTTCTATTGCTTTAACATCTAAAGTAATGTCATTACCATCCTTATCTTTGATAGTAAATTTAGCATTTTCAATATGAAGATCAGCAGCTTCTTTTGAAGTTTCAAATCCAAAAGTTCTCCTTAGCCTATCAATCATAAGATCACCTGGAGTAGAATTTTCTAAAGCATGTTTAAATTGTCTTCTTCTTGTATCCTCAGCACCAATATTATGCATATCAGCATTTTTAAAACCATACTTTGCGCCTCTAATAAATGCAAGAGGATTACCTCTAGAAGTAACAAGAGATCCTACAGCATTTCCCATTGCAAAGAAGCCGCCTTCCTTAAGTTTATCCTTAATACCAAGTTTCATATCACCATCACCGAATCCAAATAAATCAGACAAAAGTTTAGGTGCTTGTCTCATAAACATAACAATTCCCAAAATTAAAAAACATTTAGCAATTAAATTTAAAAACCAATTACCGGCATTATTCAATCCTAAATCTGCATTATTTACAATTATAGATATAAGATAGACGCCAAAATTCATAACAATAATTCTAGTAAAAACACTTATAAAAGTTTTTGTTGTATTAGAAAGCCATTTTTTAAAGACATCTTCCATTTTAGGTATAACATTACAGAAAATTGCGATTGGTGCAATTATTTCAAAAAAGGCAAGTTTACAAACACGAAGTGCCATATCAAAGCAAAATGATATCATAGCATAAACTAAAAAACCACCAACAACTAAAGCAATAAGCCATTGAAAATCTACTTCACCCTCATTAATATTTGCGGCAAAGGCTTGATAAAAACCAAAATCGCCGGTTTTCTCAGCAAAAGTATCTACATCAGCTAATGTACACTGATCTTGCTTGCAACCATATGAACCATTATTTCCCAAAGTAACACCATACTCAGTATGATTTGTAATACTTCCCCTTGCTTCTTCGGGATTAACATCACTATTTACATTTGGAGTAAAAAAAGGTTTAAAAGAATTAACGGCCATTACATTTCCAGCATTTTTAATATTTTCAGCGCCAACATTACTTGACCCTGTAAATATACTATTTAATACATTAGATTCAAGTATAGCCTCTTGAAGACCAAACATAAAAGAAAAAATTGAAGGAATTAAAGCTAGTAAAACAATTGCCATTACAAGTTTTTGTAGAATCTTTTTTCCATCAACACCACTTTTTGAATTCTCTGGATCAACAATTTTAACTAAAATTCCATATGCTAATGCAAAAAGCATTACTATACTTAGTATTTCATACATATTTTTAGTTATTATATCAAATTCTGCATTTTTAAAAATATCAGCTTCAGCTAAAGCCAAAAAAATCCTGTAAGCACTATTTACAAGTTTAAAAATACTTCCCACAAGGGATATAATAATTTTCCAAAATGTTTCAGCAACATCATCTAAAATAGTTAATATCATAATTACTCCTATTCTATTACTATAAAAATAGTATATTATATTTTTTTATTTTTTACAATCTTTTAAGGATTAATAGTTGTTGTACTATTATCATTTTTCTTTCCATTATTTTTTTTAGCATCATTATTATTCTTTTTATTTGATGATACTCCTGGACATCTACTATAATCTAAAATACACTCACTACATTTAGCAAAATCACTTCGTACATCTTCAGAACCATTTATTAAATCAATAAAAGCAAGTAATATTGTTGGAAGTAAAAACACAAATAAACCAACAAATAATTTAATTACTAAAGAAGTAATTTCTTTAGAAAAATCTCTTTCATCAGAAACAACTGCTTTTGCAATTGATATAACTCCAGTAACAATTAATATAATTGGAACAAGTATTTTTGCTATATTAAATAAAATTGCTATAAATTTTAAAACTTTAACAACATTTTCATTTGTGCAAGAAAAAGCCTCTAAACCATCTCTAGCAAATATATAAGTTTTTAATAACATACAAATCACCATTTAAATTATATAATAAAGTTAATACTTTTACAATAAAATGAAGTTTATTTCTTTATTATTCCATATTTTTTTGATAAAATAGATTTATAAGAGGTTGGTGTATTATGAAAAAATTAATTAATTATATTTGTTTAATTATAACGTTATCATTCTTTTTTATTGCAAATGTTTATGCTTATGGGTGTAAAAGTAGCCCAATAGATTTAGAAACAGGAGCCTCAAGTGGTGTTTCTTCAAGAATATTTACATTAACTGATGAACAAAATCGTACATGTAAAGTGAAATTAAAAGTAGCTAAAGGAGGACAGCGAGTAAGATATTTTATTGAAGTTGATGATATAGATCAATCAAATAGAAAAACATATACTTGTAAAAACGCAAATGTTAAATTTAACTTAGATGGTGATATTTCAAAAGGTTTTAATCTAGAAAACATTCAATGCTCTTATTCTTCAAGTAGTAAAACATTTAGTATTTCTGGTATTTCCGGAAGTAGTTCATATGGTTCTGCTAAAAGTTGTACAGGAGATGACTATTTATTTCCAAAAGACGGTAAAACTTGTAAAGTTGTTGTTAGTATAAATGAATATAAAAAAGTAACATTAAAGTATGGAGATAAGGATAATTGGAGTAGTTCAAAGTCTGAATCAAATCCTGGAATTACTGAATTTGATTGCGTTATAGATGGAACAACTATTCACGTAAAATCAGATGTTAAAATTGAAGATGGCATTGATAAGTGTCCTAAATTAACCGCCGATGTTAATTCAGAACTTGATAATTCTGATGGAGATCACACAGAAAGAAATGACACTACAAATACGATTAATGCTGAAAAAGAAAAAAATTATGACCATGGACTTAAAGATCTTATCAGTGAATGGTTTAGCAAAGATAATGATGGCAATATGAATGCTGGTGAAATAGATTGTAATCAAGTAATTCAAGGTAAATTGGGTGATTATCTAACTAAAATATTTAGTATAATGAAATATTTAGGAATTGTACTTTGTGTTGGTATGACTATATATGATTTTGTTAAAGCCTTACTTGATAGTAACAAAGAAATTATGAATAAACTTGTTAAAAAAGCATTTACCAGATTAATCTTAGTCGCAGTACTATTCTTCCTACCAACTTTTGTAAATCTTATAATTAAGTTATTTGTAGATAATCCATGTGAAATTAAATTCTAACAAAAAAAATCACGATTAATTTCGTGGTTTTTATTTTGTCTTATTACTTTTCTTTTTGTTAGGTACTAATTTAACTTTAACACCTTTATATCTAGCAAATTCATATTTTACGCCTTCAGGTAAATTTTTCTTTAACTTTTTCATCAATCTCACTCCTTGCAAGCAAGATTATAGCATAAAATGGGTCTTAGTTACAAGTATTTATTTTCTATTATTAAAATTATTTGCACTTATAGCCTTAAAAATATCCCTTTTTTCTGTATTAATTTGATTATTTTGAGATATTTCATTACCTTTTTTATGATTTATTTCAAAATTAATTTCATTTATTTGAGATTTAATCTTTTGTATTTGACCAATATCTCCATTATTTGAATATAATGAATTAAGTTGTCCTTGCATCTTATATTTCTTTTCTTTTAAATAATCTATTCTATCCATTTTATTTAAACCTCACTCCTAAACTACCCACTATAAACTGACTTTGTAATGGGTCTATTACAGCACCATATATTGAATAATTATCAAATACTATTTCACTAATATCATTATTTGAAAAATCTATATTATATAGTTTTGTTTGTAAAAATTCAGCTTTATTAAAATTATTATTATTAAGTTCAATGTTTTTAAACTTAGTTTCTGTAAAATAACTTTCTGACATATTTGAATTAGTTATTTTTATTTTATTCATACTAGTTCCAGAAAAATTAACATATTTTAATATAGAATTATTTATTAAAATATCCTTTAATGATGCATTAATAAATGAACTTCCTAATAATTTGCAACTATTAAACTCACATCTTTCAATTAATTTTTCATCAAAATTTTTATTTGATAAATCACAAGATTCAAAAATGCAATCTAAAAAATTTACATTAATTAATTCAATAAGTGAAAAATCTATGTTCTTAAATATACAACTATCAAAATCAATATCTTCGATTATAATTTTATTTTCTGGATTTTTTGTAAACAATGCATTTTTATAAATATTATTTTCAAAAATATAATCGTTAGTAAATTTAATTTTAGGTTTTATTATATTCATTAAATCAGTTCCTCAATAACATTTTAACATATTTATATATATAAAAAAAGCATAACTAAATATGCTTCTTTATACTATTTTTGTTTTGCATCAATAGTAATAGTCTTACTACAATATTTTGTAGCATTATCTAACTCATAACCACTTGGACAAGTAAAAGTCTTATTAATTTTTTTGTCACACATTCCACTAGAATTTAATGGTTCACCCTTAGAACATCCTAATACTGCTGGCGTTTTTGCAGCATAACATCCATGATCATAGTAAAGTCTTCCTGAAGAAACATCACAAGAACCTTTATCTGTTGTATAAATTAGGTTATAATAACACATGTTATTATCCTCATCTAATTTGGCATCATCACCATTATAACTAGCATAATCATCACAATAATAATAAGGATCTACTTCATCGTAACAATACTCACTATTCCATGCTCCACCTTTAAAACCAATAGGACATTTACCATTTGCTTTTACAGTATCAACTTTAATACATTTTTTATCAGATAAAGTAAAATCACTATCACAATAATAAGTTACAGGTTGAGTTTTAGTATCGGTAACATTATTTGATTTCTTATCTTCCTCTTTAATTTTTTCCCAATTTGCATATAATGTGGTGCTTTCCGCTAATAAAGCGCCATTATAAATTGGTTTACCATTTTTATCAGTCCATCCTTTGAATGTATAACCATTTAAAGTTGGGTTTTTAGGTAAAGTAAGTTTTTTCTCTTTATTAAGTGTAATTGATTGTACCTTACTTCCACCTTTTGAATCAAAAGAAATAGTTATTTTTTTAGTATCCTCATTTTCTAAGGTAATATCATATATTGCTTTTAATTTTATATTTTTATTAATTTTTCTTTTAAAATCAAAAGGCTCTTTTGCTAAAATTTCTTCATTTTCTTTCTTTTCAACTACCTCATACCAAGTTGCATTTAAACCATCTGTATTTTCGATATCTTTTTTGTTTATGGCCTTATTATACTTGATTTGAACAATTTTAGTTTTTGTTCCATCATTATAATCTAAAGTGATATCAAACTTTCGATTGAAAAACCATAATAAGAAAATTATAATTACAAGTAATATAGCACCACTTATTACTCCAATTAACAATTTCCTTTTTTTGTTGTTTTTAGACATACACAATCCTCCTTACGTACGTTATACTATAACATTTCAATTTTTAAAACTAAAAAACATCATTTACTTATCATAAAAATTTTATTAAAATATAATTGGGTGAATAAATTATGATTAAAAATATAAATAATAATAAAATAATTATGATAACTCATATTGCAGATATAGATGGTATGGGTTCATTAATTCTTGCTAAAAAATATTATAGTAATATTGATTATATATTATGTGAAATAAATGAATTAATAGAGGTTTTTAGTTCAATAGATTATTCTAAATATGAAATAATATATGTATGCGATCTTGCACTATCCAAAACAATATTAGATTATTTAAACAAGCATCCAGAAATTACTAATAAGATAAAGCATTTCGATCATCACGAAATAATAGAAAATTCTCCATATTATGTAAATAGTATAATTTATTTAAATGATAAACCTACTTGCGGTACACAGTTATTTTATAATTATTTACTAACTTTAGATACTAAATTTAATAATAAGTTTTATAAATCTTTTGTAGAGGCTATTAGAGAACAAGACAATTTTGATTTTGGTGATGAAGAATATAATGCTAAATTACTTGCATTTACGCACGCTTTAATTGGCCCTGAAGAATATATAAACTTAATATGTAATTTAAATGATAATGATGATTTTAAACTGCCTAAAATATATGAAGACTTATATAAATCAGATTTAAAAAAACAAAAAGAATATATTGAATTTATAAATAAAAATTTATGTATTACTGATTATAATGGTTATAAAGTTGGTGTAACAATTTGTGAGCAATATAGATCCATAGTGGGAAATAGCATTTGTAAATTAAGACCAGAAATAGATTTTATAATAATAATTAATTTTAATCGTAATAGAGTTTCCTTAAGAAGTGTTAAAGAAAGTATTGATTTAAATGAAATTGGTAAAACATTTCATCCAGATGGTGGAGGTCATAAATTATCTGCTGGATTTTTAATAGATTCTAAATCAATATTAAAATTAAAACCATTTATAGATTTATATATAAATAATTTAACTTTAAAAAAATAAATTATTTTAAAAGGAGGTATAATGAAAAAATATAAAATAATTATTATTATACTATGTTTTATAATAGTTTTAATGTGTATTGATTTTATTGCCCTATCATTTAATGGTAGTCCCATAATTAAAGTTAGAAAATACTATAATAGTGGATATACTATTTATATAGATAAAGGATTATTTACAAACACTTATAAATGCTATGATGGCAAAACTAAAACTGTTGTGAAAAAAGTTAAATATACATGTCCTAAAAAAGAAATTAAAGAGGAAATAAAAGAAAATATAATAGTAACATTTGATACTAAAGGTGGAAGTAAAATTGATAATATTATTATAAACAAAAATAGTAAATTAACTCTTCCAGAAGAACCAACCCTTGAGGGATACACTTTTAAAGGTTGGGTTGATAAAAATAATACCCCTTTTTATAATAATTCAATAATAAAGGAAAACACTACACTTTATGCTAATTGGGAAAAAATTAATGATGAAATAATTGATACTGAAAATAATAATAACTCTAGTATTAATAATAATAACAATATAAATGATAAAATCAATACTAATAAACCTAGTAATAATGGTAAAATAAACACTAATAATAATGAAACAATAATTGTACCCGAAGAAAATAAACCTGTTATAGAAAAAACTTTGGCCGAAAAAAATGATGACTTAAGAAAGCAAATACAAAATAAATATTCTATTAAAATAGCATATAAAGATGAACTAGGAAATTATACTATTAATGGATATGGCTCAGAAAAATTAAATGATGATAATACTATAAATGAGTATCTTAATGAAATAGATAAAGCATTAAAAAAATATCCAAATAATTTTTTTAAAGAAATGAAAGATTATGGAATGCCATTAACTATTTATTTAGTAAAAAACATAAGTGGTAATGTATCTGGTCTTACTGATGCAAAAGATAGTAGTAACATTAAAATTATGGTAGAACCTGCACTTTTATTTGAAAATACTTTACATCATGAAATAATGCATTATATAGATATTTATATAAAGATTAAAGGTTATCCAATTGATATAAATAATACAATGAAAGAGGTTAATCCAAAAGATTTTACGTATGGAGATACAAGTAATAATTATGTTTATTATTATAGTAATTTAAATAATGCTTATTTTATATCTGCATATAGCAAAACAAATTATTTAGAGGATAGAGCTGTAATTTTTTCTGACTTAATGTCTAGAAGTATTACAAAAGATTATTATAATGATGGTACACCTATAAATAAAAAAGCTAAACTAATTAGTTCACAAATTAAAGAATATTTTAATATATTATCAAGTGAAAAAAGATATTACTGGGATAGATTCTTATAACCAATTTTTATATATTAAAAAAGATTTAACTAGCATTTATAGTTAAATCTGTTTTTTTAATTGGCACGCTCTTTATAAACGTTTACGAAAAAATAGGGATAAAACCTGATTACATAATTAATATATTACAATGCAGAAAAATAGTAAACATATGATATAATTTTAGTAGTGGTGATTTTATGATAATAGAAAAAATGAAAATAAAAAACTTTAGAAAATTTCAGGATGAAACAGAAATTGTTTTTAATGACGATTTTAACATAATTATTGGGGATAATGAATCAGGCAAAAGCTCTATATTACTTGCTTTAGATCTAGTATTAAGTGGAAACAAAAATAAAATTGAAAACATAGGATTAGAAAATCTATTTAATAAAAATTGCATAACTGAATTTATGAGTGGAGATAAAAAAATAACTGACTTACCAGAAATCTATATTGAATTATATTTAAAAGATACAGGAGAACTTGAATTGTCAGGAAATAATAACTCTGAAAAAAGAATATGTGATGGTATATCTTTAACAATTACAATAGATGAAGAATATTACAAAATAATTGATGAATCTTTAAAAAAAGAAAATTCTGTTTTTCCTTTTGAATACTATAAATGTGTTTTTAAAACATTTTCTAATGATGCATACAATAATTATAAGAAACCAATAAGACACATAATAATTGATGAATCTAATCTATCTAATGAATACTATGTCAAGGATTACATTTCAAATTTATATTCATCATATGCTGATGAAATAATTAAAAATAATCTTAATCATGAGTTTAGAAAAATAAAAAAAGAATTTGAAGATAATTCGTTAAAAGATATTAACAAAAAAATACCAGATATAAAATTTGGTTTAACTACAAACAACAAATATTCATTAGAAAATAATTTGACGCTATATGAACAAGGTATCAATATATGGAATAAAGGTGCAGGCAGTATTTGCATGTTAAAAATCAAAACTTCAATCGACAGGCAATCTGAAAATATTGATTTAGTTTTAATTGAAGAACCAGAAAACCACCTAAGCGATATTAACATGAAAAAAATGCTTAATGATATAATTGATTCTACTCAAAAACAAACATTTATAACAACACATAATAGTATGATATGTTCTAGACTAGATTTGAGAAAAATTATAGCATTGCATGAAAATAATATAATAACTACACAATTTAAAGATATATCAGAAGACACTGCTAAATTTTTTATAAAGTGTCCATCTAACAGCATTTTAAGTTTTATATTATCAGAAAAGAGTATTCTTGTTGAAGGAGCGGCAGAATATATACTATTAGAAAAATTTTATGAAATTGAAAACAAAAAAGATCCTTCTACTGATGGAATAAATGTAATATCTGTTAATAATTTAGGATTTAAAAGATATTTAGAAGTTGCGCGAAAATTAAATAAAAAAGTTGCGGTTATTACAGATAATGATGGATATTATAAAGATAATATAGAAGAAAAATATAAAGATTATAACGGATTAGAAAATATTAATGTATTTTCAGATGAAGATAATGAAAGATATACATTTGAAGTTTGTGTTTATAAAGATAATGAAACGTATATAAATAAACATAAAATTACTAAAGTAGCCAATCAGCTAGATTATATGCTAAATAACAAGGCGGAAAGTGCCTATAGATTATTAGAACATTTAGAAAATGATTATGACTCATTTAAAGTTCCAAAATACATTAAGGAAGCAATAACATGGATAAAGAAATAGTATTAGCAACGGCTGGTTCTGGGAAAACTACTGAAATAATTAAAAGGTTGAATAAAGAAAATAAATTGTTATTAATTACATATACAGATGCTAACTATGATATATTAAAAAATAAAGTTCTTGAAAAATATAAAGAAATACCAAATAATATTAAGATTTATACATATTTTTCATTTTTATATAATGTGTGTTTTGCTCCATTAAAAAGAAACTGGGATATTCGTGGATTAGATTTTAAAGATATAAATGATAAATACTTAAAAAAAGATGATATTCAATACTATTTAAATAAAAAAAATAGAAAAATGTACCATTGCAGATTAGCTAGTTTTTGTAATGAATATTTAATAGATGAAATAAAAGAACGATTAGAAAAATATTTTGATACTATTTTTATAGATGAAATACAAGATTTTGCAAGTCACGATTTTAATTTTTTAATGCAAATTTTAGAAGCAAATGTTAATTTCTTTATGGTTGGAGATTTTTATCAACATACCTATGATAGTAGTCGAGATGGTAATGCAAATATAAATTTATACAAAGATTATACAAAGTATAAAAAATTATTCAAACAAAAAAATATAAAAATTAATACAGAACTATTAAAAAAAAGTAGACGATGTTCTAAGACGGTATGTGAATTCATAAAGAATAAAATAGGAATAGATATTGAATCAGAGCATGAAGAAGAAACATTGGTTAAAGAAATTATTGATGAAAAAGCAATAATAAATACAATTGAAAATGATAAAATTGTAAAACTATTTTATAACAGTCATATAAAGTACAATATTAAAAATACTAACAATTGGGGTAATTCTAAAGGTGAAACATATAATGATGTATGTGTTATTTTAAATCCAAACACATATAAACTATATAAAAAAAATAGATTAATTGAACTGCCTCAACAAACAAAAAATAAATTATACGTGGCATGTAGTAGAGCAAAAAATAATTTGAATTTTATCGAAGAGAAAAAAATTGCAAAATATAAAAAATGATTAGATTTTATAACTAATCATTTTTATTTTTATCAAGTGCATTTTTTATTGCGATTGCTACTGCATATGCTAAATTTACTGGGACTGCATTTCCAATCATTTTATAGGCAGTAGCAAGATCATTATAATAGAATTTAAAATCATCTGGAAAACATTGAATTCTTGCACACTCTCTTACAGTTAGTCTTCTATATAAATCTTCTTTACCAGGTTCAAATATTCTTTTGTTAGTTTCAACTTGAATCATTTTTGGTGCTTGCGGATGTAATGGTGCATGTCTTCCACCAGCTTGAATTGTAAATGAAGGTTCATCCCAAGATCTAACTCGATTTCTTGACATAAAGATTGTTGAAAAAGAACCGGTCATATATTCATGATTTAGAAACTTACACAAGTCACCATTTGTTTTATTTTTTTCTTTTGAAGGAATTGCATTTTTTCTTAAATCCCAAATTGCATCTTTTAGTGTAGGCTTATAGTCTTGAGGTTCTGGAAATTCAAATTTTACTTTTAAATCTTTTCTAAAACCAACGTAGAAAACCCTTAGTCTATCTTGTGGAACATTATAATCATTTGCATTCAATAACTTTATATTCATATCATAGCCAGCATCTTCAAATAATTTTATAATATTATCAACAGCTTCTGAATGTCTTTTTGATAACATTCCAGAAACATTTTCAGCAACAAAAAATTTAGGTTGTTTCTCTTCTAGTAATCTTATAAATTCATAGAATAATTGCCCTCTAGCATCATTTATGCCTTTCATTCTACCAGCTTCACTCCAACTTTGACATGGAGGTCCACCAATAATACCATCACAACTAGGCACTTCATCTGACTTTATATCTCTTATATCTCTCTTATCTAAAGGAGTTTCATGATTCTTTTCAAAAGTTTCCCATATTGTCTTATCAAACTCATTTGCAAAAACAATATTAAACCCAGCTTTTTTAAATCCAAGATCTAATCCTCCAGCACCCGAAAACAAACTAACAATGTTATATTTTTTCTTACTCATATATTATATCTCCCTCTGCATTACCTTCATCTACATCATCAGTTGTATCAATATTTAACTGATTTAAACAACTAATTAATTTTGCAAATATTTCATTTCCACCATGTAAAAGAGGTTCATTAAATACAAGTTTACCTGATAATTTATTATTAACTATATTCCAGTCAACATAAACACTTAAAGACCTATTACCATCAAACTTCTTTTTTATACTTCTGTAGTTTAAAGCTTTACATGCAAAATAAAGTTTATCATGTTCTCTAACATAGTCATCCATACTTATTATTTTTGAAAGCATCTCTTCAACACTTTCGTATTCATCTTCGATAAGAATATAATTTGCTATACCACTATCAGGTATTCTATTTCCTTGAACCATGGCATTTCTTTTATCATCATCTAAGTTAGTGCCAGCAAAAATATCGCATAGTTGCTCTTTACTTAATTGTATCTCACCACTCAAATTTCCGCTTTTAACATTTAATAATTCAAATTTCCAACCAAGAGTAAAACACCCTTGTTCGGTTTTTCCAAATTTCTTTTTATATATTAATTTTTTTTCTTCAAATTTATCTTTAATATTTAAAATAGAGTCAGTAACAATTTTTAACCAATCATTTCCAAAAATTTCTTCTGCTCTATCAGCTGATATTTTATTTTCTAAAAACTCAAAGTTTTTTTGCTTAAAAGATATTTTGAATTCTAATTGATCGTTTTCATCATTTACACATTCAGCATAAATATAAATATCAGTTTTAGGTTCACCAAATGAAGATACAGGTTTTCCTAATACTTTTATGTCATATTTTTTCCCATTATAATTAAAAATCTTACAAGCATTTAGCATTTCTATTATTTCATGTTCGGATTTACTAAAAGTTTTTGCCATAATATCCCTCCAAATTTATTAATGACCTCTAAAATAATTATACCATAATTATGATAAAAATTATTACTAAATATGATAAAATATTGATGGTGATTGTATTGAAAGTATTAACATTAAAACAACCTTGGGCAACATTAGTTGCTGAAGGAATAAAAAAATACGAATTCAGATCGTGGAGAACTAATTATAGAGGTAAAGTTTTAATTCATGCAGGTGCAGGTATTGATAAAAAAGACATGGAAAAGTTTAAAAATTTGAATTTAGAATTTCCATCAAAAAGAATTATTGCTGAGGTTGAAATTGTTGATTGTTTAGAGTTAAACGATGAACTTAACAAAAAAATCATTGAAGAAAAAAACATAGCTTATAGTTCAAAATATAGAACTGGGTATGCTTGGAAATTAAAAAATGTTAAAAAGATAAAATCTGATAAAATAATCAATGGAAAATTAGGTTTATGGAATATTGATAATAATTACTAAAATTAGTATCTAATAATTTAAGTTTATGTTATAATGATAATAGATTTCGTATCATTCAATAGAATGATACTTCTTTTGTGAAAGGAGTTATTATGGAATTATTTAATAGAGAAGATATTAATACATTTTTAAATCAAAAACATAATGAATTAACTGTGGATATACAAAACATTCCTGACAAAGATATATTGAGCTTTGATATGGAGGAATTTAAAAATTATTATTATGATAAGTATTATATTGTGCCAATATATATCTTAAACAATCAAATAACCAATAATATCGAAAAAACAAAAATAGAAAAGTACAATTTCTTTTATGGTGCATTTAGTTACGGACTAGAACAAAAGACTTTTTTAGTTGATGGTTATAAAATTAATTACAACATCCCATTTGAAGGTAATTCACATTTGTTTTATTTACAACCAACGATGAGAATAATGACAACTTTTGATGTTGATGGAATTATAAATGAAAACAGCAAAGAGTATTTACCATCAATCCAATTTTCAATAGACATAGACGCTAAAGATTTAGAAAGCAAAGATAATCCGCAAGAATGCATTGATAAAAAATTTGATGATGAATTTAAATATTATAGAACAATGATTGAGTATGTTAATAATGGTATAAATGGTTATAATTCCGGTTTGAAAGAAAGAATTACAAAACTATTAGAAGATAAGTATAATAAGAGTAGTAATTTTTCAAATTTACTAAATAAATTGAATATTCCTCTTAAAAAGAATCCCAATATGCCAAGTTCAACTCCAATTGCTCTTAAAGTTCAGTCTAAAGTTAGTAAATATCCACAAAAACGTAATATTGCAAATACTGATTATTGTATTTCAAATGAAGATTATGAAAATATAAAAAAAATAATTAATTCTGCAAGTGTCTCATTTGAGAAAGCACCTAAAACAATTAATGTACACAATGAGGAAGAAATAAGAGATTTTATTTTAGCATTTTTAAATACTAATTATGATTCTTTGGCAACTGGAGAAACATTTAGTAAAATGGGTAAAACAGACATAAGAATACAATTTGAAAATAAAGCTGCCTTTATCGCTGAATGTAAAATTTGGCATGGAATTTCAGAATTTAATAAAGCAATAGAACAACTATTCAGTTATACTACATGGAGAGATGTCAAAACATCATTAATTATTTTTAATAAAGAAGTAAAGGATTTTAAATCTATATTAGCAAAAATTAAAGAAGACTTAAGTAATCACGAGTTGTGTATAGCATGTAATGAAATCAATTTGAACAATTGGCAATGCACATTTAGAAAATGTTCCAACTCCGATGAAAAAATAGAAATAAACATTATTGTATGTGATATAACAACATTTTAAATTTATAAATCAACATTAAAAGTATTGATTTTTTATATCCATAAATATGGTTGAAATTGGTTGATTATCGACCATAATTACATTATTTTTAGTATTAAAAATAATGTAATTATGGTCTGTTTGAAATTGTATCAACTAATCTAATAACAATACCTAATTTAAACTTATTTAATACATTTTCAGGATTTCTATATCTTTAATAATAGGAATTAATCTAAATATTTTTTCATTAGGTTCTAAATCAAATGTAATTTTATCAGGTATATCATTTATCGTATTATTAAATGTTGGATGAATATAGAAGTTAGTTGCATGATATTTATTTAATTCATTTAAGTATTCTTTTATTTGAGATTCTTTTAATGGATATCAAACATTACTCTATATGGTTTATTATTTGAAATAAGATAAACTGGATATTCACTTGCACCGATTTCAGAAAGTTTATTAACTTTTTCCTTAAATAAAGACTTAAGTTTTAGATCAACAATTTTAATTCCATACTTACTATTCTTATCATTCTTAAATGTTAATAATTCGATATACTTAGAAATAAATTCTTGTTTTTCCTCTTTTGTTGTTAAATCCCATTTATTAAGGAAGAACTTATTATCATATCTTGTAACATTTCTTGAAACTTAGGTCTATGTTCCATGTCTTTAGCAGATATACCAGCATCACAATAAAATTTATAGATTTCATAACCTTTATAATCATATAATTGTCTTAATTTTTCTTCTTGTTCTCCTAAACTAAAACCTTCACGAGTTTGATCTTCGGTTGACACACGAATATAAATACCTGCTATTTTTCTTTCTTCCACATCAAACCTCCCTTATCTAATACCTTATTAATATCCTCATCTAATTTCTTTATTAATAATTCATATTCTCTTTTAGTTAATAATCCTTCTTCAAGAAATTGTTTAAATAATACTTTTACATAATTTAAACTAAATATTTCTTGGATTGTTTCAAATTCTTTTTGAGTTGCTTTTCTCATAATTTCCTTTCGTATTAACGAAAAAGATGAGACAATAGCATCTAGTTAAGTCTAAATACTACTGACTCCTCATAATAATCAATATTATAAATATTTAATTTGCACTCAATCATAGATGTACCTCCATTTCTAGAGTATACCTCTTTCATTGGTTATTTATAATGTCAATATTATATTAAAAGTCAAGTAGCTTAGCTTTTTTAAACATAGTTTCAAGTTCTGAAAACTAATGTTTATCATTTAAAGAATTAATATAGAAACAATCAACACCATTGAAGAATAAGAACTTAATATCATTAATAATTACTTTATGAGGATCAACATAAGCAATATTAGTTAATTCTAGCTTAATTAAATCTCCTTTTTCGAGAGTAATAGATGTAGAAGTGTATTTACTTGCCCAATTAATTTTCTTTCTTAAATCAGGACTTAATTCAAGTTTTTCTTTAACGACATATAACATATCTATCACAACCTTTCCTACGACAAAAAAAACTTGATTTTTCAATCAAGTTTTATCTCAACGTCGAAAAGGTTCGACGATTTTTTTAATTGGCAGGGGCGGAGAGAATCGAACTCCCATCTAAAGTTTTGGAGACTCCTATGCTACCATTATACCACGCCCCTACGGCAAAAACATTATATCATAGTTAAACGCCGTAATCAAGAAAAAAATTGTGCATATAATTAAAGTGTACACCTACTAGACAAAATTTTGTAGGTTTGATATAATATTTACGTGGTGCATTATGCTAGTCACAATCACTATTTGAAGATGGGGCTAAAAATCCATTAATTGATACAATTGCACTTTATATATTTGCTGCTTCTGCCCAAGTTGGGGTGAATATGTAATTTAAAATTATAGGGAAATCATAACGGCATATGACTAACCCCCTGTAATTAAGCAAAAAAGGAAGAGTTATTCATGTCGTGCGTGGTTATTAGGGATTTAACGAATAATAATGTTGATGAAATCTTAACTGCAAAAGCGAATAAGAATAGTTTAGATGTGTCAGGGAAAACCTCTAGCGTGTTATTTATTATAAAGATTGAAGTGCGGACTATGTGGCAATCGAGTCATTAGTTAGGCAACTACT
Source organism: uncultured Mycoplasmatota bacterium (assembly GCA_900553855.1). Classification (GTDB taxonomy): domain Bacteria; phylum Bacillota_I; class Bacilli_A; order RF39; family UBA660; genus CAG-533. The sequence goes on from USFG01000006.1 coordinate 45,758, forward strand.
AATTATTTTCTTTAAAGAGAAATCGCCTAAGGGTAACCAAGGGAGAGAAAATAGAGAAATTCAACTCGACCAAAGCCGTAAGATTAATTTATAATAAACCATAACATTTTTAATAACTTTATAGGAGGGTTATATGAAAAAAAATAACTGGGTATATAAAGTTTTTTTATGGACTTTTATATTATCCACCATCTTCAGTTTCTCAACAAATTATTTATCAAGTCATGCTAGCATAGTGGTAATGATACTTATAATATTACTCGTTATAGCAATTGGTATAATCTTTGATATGATTGGAGCAAGCAGTCTTACAAGTAAAGAATCAACATTTCACTCAATGAATGCTAAAAAAATTAAAGGTGCTAAAGAAACAATTAAACTTATTAAAAACAATGTTAAAATATCTAGTATATGTAATGATATTGTTGGAGATATATGCGGAATTGTTTCTGGAGGACTTGGTGCTGTACTTGCTATATCAATAGCAAACATAACTAAAGTTAATATATCTTTAATAAGTGTAATAACTGCTGCTTTAATTTCTTCGCTTACTATTGGAGGAAAAGCAATATTTAAAACAGTTGCTATTAAAAATAGTGATAAAATAATTTTTAGTGTTGGAAAATTGTTAAGTTTTTTTAAGAAATAACAATTTTCTTTTTTTATGCATATATTATAGCGGTGATATAATGATTGTTTCATATAATTCAAAAGAACTTGATTTACTTGCAAGAATAATGCGTGCGGAAGCCTTAAACGAAGGAGAACTAGGAATGCTAATGGTTGGAAATGTTGTAGTAAATAGAGTGTTAGCAAATTGTTTAACTTTTAAAAATATTAATAGTGTTTATAATGCAATTTATCAAAAAAATCAATTTGTGGGAACTACAAGTTCTTTATTCGAAGCGGCTGCGACTACAATGGAAAAAAATCTAGCAAAAAGGATTTTAGATGGAGAATATTATTACCCCGCAACAAATGCATTATGGTTTTATGCTCCGAAAAAAGGTGATTCTTGTAAAAATACTTGGTATACTCAAAACTTATCTGGAAGATATAAAAACCATTGTTTCTATAAACCAGATCCTGGAGTATGTAAAGAAATACACTAAAAAAAGGCTAGTTTAACTAACCTTTAATTCATTATTAATATAATCAACATTAACTATCGTATTTGGTTTGATTTCATTATTTATAAGTTTTTTAGCAATTAACGTTTCTAGTTTATTATTAACAAGTCTTTTAAGTGGTCTTGCTCCATAATATTCATCATAACCATTATCAATAAAATAATTTTTAGCATTATCAGTAAGATTAATTTTTAGATTAATATCAATTAATCTTTTTTCAATTTCTTCGATAATTTTATCAAGGATTTCTTTTAAATCGGTTTTTGATAATTTATTGAAAATTATTATTTCATCAAGTCTATTTAAAAATTCAGGTTTAAAATATTTTGGAAGTTCAGAGGTAACTTTATCCTCTTCACCATTAATAATATATTCACTTCCAACATTTGATGTCATTATAATAATAGTATTTTTAAAATCTACAGTACGACCATTAGAATCAGTAAGTCTTCCTTCATCAAGAATTTGTAATAATAAGTTAAGTACATCTGGATGAGCTTTTTCTATTTCATCAAAAAGTACAATTGAATATGGATTTCTTCTTACTTTTTCTGTAAGTTGTCCTCCTTCTTCATAACCAACATAACCTGGTGCTGCACCAATAAGTCTAGATACTGAATATTTTTCCATATACTCACTCATATCTATTCTTACCATATGATGTTCATCATCAAACAGTTCATAAGCAAGACTTCTTGCAACCTCTGTTTTACCTACTCCTGTTGGGCCTAAAAACATAAATGAACCAATTGGTCTATTAGGATCTTTGATACCACTTCTTGAACGAATAATTGCATCGGATACAAGTTTTAAAGCCTTATCTTGTCCTTTAACTCTTTTTCTTAAATTATTCTCAAGATTAAGAATCTTTTCTTTTTCACTACTCATAAGTTTAGATATTGGAATATTTGTCCACTTACTTATAACATTTGCTATATCTTCATTTGTAACAGTATCTGAAAGTATTCCTTCATCACCTTTTTTAGAAAGTTCATCAAGCTTATTTCTAAGTTCTGGAAGTATTCCGTTTTTTATCCTTGCAGCAGTTTCTAAATCATAATTATTCTCGGCCTGTTCTAGTTCAAATGTATATTTAGATATATCAGATTTAACTTTTTTAATATCTTCATTAATAGATTTTTCTTCTTTCCATTTAGTACTCAACTCTTGTTCTTTACCTTTTAAATCATAAAGTTCTTCATCTATCTTTTCAAGTCTTTTTATAGAAAGTTCATCTTTTTCTTTTTTTAATGCTTCTTTCTCAACTTGTAATGTTAATATCTTTCTAGTTATTTCATCAAGAGCTGTTGGAACACTATCCATTTGAACTCTTATTGTAGCACATGCTTCATCAACAAGGTCTATCGCTTTATCAGGTAAAAATCTATCTATAATATACCTATTTGATAAAGTTGCCGCACTTACTAAAGCTCTATCTTGAATTGTAACTCCGTGATATATTTCAAATCTTTCTTTTAAACCACGAAGAATTGTTATTGTATCCTCGACTGTTGGTTCGCAAACTGTTACTTTTTGAAATCTTCTTTCAAGTGCACCATCTTTTTCAATATACATACGATATTCATTTAAGGTAGTAGCACCAATAACATGTATCTCTCCACGTGCAAGCATTGGTTTTAGAATATTTCCTGTATCCATTGCACCTTCAGTTGCACCTGTTCCAACAATTAAATGAATTTCATCAATAAACATTATTAAATTGCCTTCACTTTTCTTAACTTCATCTAAAACCTTTTTAAGTCTTTCCTCAAATTCACCACGATATTTTGCACCAGCGATAAGTGAGGCCATATTAAGTTCCCAAATTGTTTTATTTTTAAGACTTTCTGGGACGTCACCTTTAACAATTCTTTGAGCAAGTCCTTCGACTATTGCAGTCTTACCTACACCAGGTTCACCAATTAAAACTGGATTATTTTTAGTTTTTCTAGAAAGTATTCTAGTTATACTTCTTATTTCTTCATCACGGCCTATAATTGGATCAATTTTACGATTTTTTACATCGTCATTTATATTACGTCCATATTTTTCAAGAACGTTTTCATTTTCTTCATTATTTTGATTAAACATAATTCATTCCTCCTTTTTACGTATATTATTATACTAAAAATATTAGCACTTGTCAATGCTTAGTGCTAATTATATTATATAAAAAATATAAAAAAATATGAATTTATTTAAACTCATATTTTTAACTTTTGACCTATTTGTAAAACGTTTGTAGAAAGATTATTATTCCTTTTAATACTATCAACTGTAGTATCATATTTTCTTGCTATAGACCATAGTGAATCACCTTTTTGAACTATATATATTTTATTTTTCGAAGGAACAATTAACTTTTGACCAATACTTAGATTATTATTTTTTAAATTATTTAATGCTTTTAAATTATCTACAGTAGTTCCATACATATTAGCAATTTTATATAAAGTATCACCCTTTTTAACTATATAAATATTTTGATTATCATTACTCTCTTTTATTTTTAGTCTTTGGCCAATTGATAATAAATTTGATTTTAAGTTATTAATTGATTTAAGTTCATCAACTGTCATGTTATATTTTTTAGCTATACTCCATAAAGAATCGCCTTTCTTAACTACATAATAATCACTTTCTTCATTTAATGAATAAGGAACACCAATATAATTTGCAAGAGCCTTAACAACTGCTTCAGCTAAATCCTCCCAATTATTTTTTATAAGATTTACATCATCACCAGTACTATCTAAAAATCCATACTCTACAATTAAAGTTTCATTATTTGGGGTATCTCTAAGTAAATAATAATAATCTTTTGACGGATTACTTGGAAGTCTTCTTTGGTAATATTTTCTAACATTTTGGCCTGAGGATTCTAGTTCTTTTGCAATTAATTTAGATAACGCATCACTATTACGAAGTGCATATATTATTTCGGCTCCATCGCCACCTCCTGCATTTAAGTGATTAGATAAAACAATAACATCATTACCTTTACCAAAGAAACTTTGTGCCTTTTTAGGTCTTGTGCTTTGATCTAATAGTTCATCTGAAGTTCTTGTCATTGCATTTTCTATTCCTAATTCATCTAAACGTTTTTTAATATAATTACTTATTTTTAATGTATATTCTTTTTCTAAAATTCCATTTCCCGAAGAACCACCATCAACACCACCATGTCCACTGTCAATTACCACCTTTTTAGCCATATTTATCACATCCTATAGTAATTTATGCAAAATATAAAAAAAGGACTATCAGAGTGTTGTTAAATTATTTATAAATTTAAACAAAAAAATGATGCAATGCACCATTATTTTCTTTGTGAAACCAATATTTGTCCTGGTAATAAATAAATTGTTTCGTTTTCCTTAACTACTTCCTGAATATTCTTTTTAAAAATATCACTTACACTATTTAGTGTATCTCCCTCAGCTGTAACATAATAACTATAACCAGATACTGGAAGCATAATTACTTGATTTGGATAAATATAATCATCTAAATTTAAACCATTAATTGCCGCTAAAAGATTTGGATTTATATTATACTTTCTACTTATACCATAAAGTGAATCTCCTTTATTAATCGTATAAGTATCAAAGTATTTTTCTTTATTTTTAGGAACTATTAAATCCATACCCTCACGTAGAGTTTCATCATAACTTAAATTATTTAAATCTACTAAAAACTCTTTATTTGTACGAAACATTTTAGCAATATCTTCAATGCTATCATTTGATTTAACACGATATTTTTCAAACATTTTATCAACCCCTATAGTAAAATATGTTTGATTTTAAAAAGTGTTATTTAAAAATAAAAATATAGTCATTATTAAATTTCCATTCACTATAGGTCATTAATTTAATAATTTTATCTTTATTTACATAATAAAGTGTATCATCACTTATAAAGTAACATTCGTTATCATTTGAAAAAATTATATTTGATACCTTTAAAGAAGTAACATTTATCTTATTAATTGGTGTAACGTAGATAAGGTTATTATCGTTTAATTCATAATAAAAATCTATTTCTTTTTTAAATGAAACATTACCTTTATTAAGTTTATTAACACTTATTTTTTCAAATTTATTATTACTTAAAATTTCATATCTATTTTTATAAATAGTATTTTTTAAAGGATTAATTTTATATTCTATTTTAGTTTGCATATCATATAGGTAAATATACTTTTTATATGTACCTAAAAAATAACTATTAAAATAAACTTCTTTATCTAATTGTGTCTCTTTTACTTTATTATTCTTCGTATTTATTAGATAAAACTTATTAAATTTATACTTACTATTATAATCCACTATTAAAAGATAATCTTTAAAATTAGTACATAAATCTATATTATAAATATCATTATCAAATAATTTAATTTTCTTTTTAGTTTTTGTATTAATGTTGATAAATTGTGAATAATTCCATATATAAAAGTTAGCATTTATATTATATACATCAATATTATCAAATGTATATTTCTTTTTATTCTCAGGAATAGTAATATAATATGATGTATAATAGTTATCATTCTCTTTATTAATATAAAAGTTTTGTAAATTATTATTTGTTACATTAATTATATTATCTTTTTGTTTAATATTTTTAATTTGTTTATGATTTTGATAATATTTACCACTAACAGAATATAAATACTCTGCATTATCTTTTTTAATTTTAAATATATATAGTTTTTTCTTATTATTAAATGTTTGAATAATATTATAACCTTTTACAGTATATTTAAGTTCATAACTTTTTGGAATAAAATAAAAAATTGTAAAAGAAAGAAAAATTAATAAAAAAGAAAAAATTAGTAATCTTAACTTTTTCATACAATTCTATCTTTATATTTTAGTTTTTCTTTCATCATAAACTGAGATATATTTGTTTCAATATCATCTAAAGAACTTTTAGATAAATTAGATATTGTTACAACCTCTTTTACAGTATCAATAGTTATTTTTCCAAAAAGTAAACCTTTATATATTCGCATGTCATTATATAAATCTGGAGTAATTTGTGTATATATGCTTCCAAAAACAACTCTTTTTTGCCCTATTAAAAGCCTTTTGTTAGTTAAAACTATTACGCATGAAGTGAATAAATCATACCATTTTTCATTTTTTTGACCGCAAAAAGCGTATAGAACATATTCATCAGGATTAATATATCCTTCGATTACTTCACAATGCTTTTTTAATCTCCAGGCAACTGTACCTGGAAACTTATTTTTAAATTCTAATACTTTTTCATAAACATTATTCATTTTAAACTCCTTTTATTAATTCAACTTTAGTGTGAGATAATTTTTCGTGAATTGAAACATCCTTATTAATCATAAATAATATATCAATATACGAATAGATTGTTGCAATTATAGAAATAATTAAATTACTATAAAAATAAATTTTTCCCTTAGATAATATAACACAAAGTAATGTTAATATATTTGATAATGTTGTATATAAAATTATATTTGTAAATATAGGATAGAATAATACTCTTATAAGAAGTGACCCAAAAGTTAGTTTTCCTTTATCACTAGAAAGTTTAATTTTACATATTTTTTTACCAATTGTTTGTCCATCAAATAGTAAAGGAAATAAAGTAAAATATAAAATTATAACAACTATTTCAATTATAGAATAACTTATTGAGTAATAAGATAAATCATGCATAATATCTAAATATTCTGGTGATTTTAATGTATCATAATCTATTGTTGTATTTTCAGAAAAATTTTCTTCATAAAACTCAGTATATTTTTCATATGCTTTATCATATTTCTTTTTATATGGATTTAATACATTTATTTGACTTAATAAAGTAACAAGTATTAATACAATAAATATATCAATTACATAAGCACATATTCTTTTTATTTTAATATCTTTCATTCTACCTCCATGAATAAGAAAAGAAACTATTACTAGTTTCTAATAAGTTTTTGAATTAGATCCTAAAGTAACAGTGGTTTTAAGAGTTTTACCTTTTCTAATATAAGTGATTTCAACTTTATCACCCACACCATAATTATACAAATAATATCTTAAATATGCAACACTTGTTACTTCATCATCATTAATCTTTATTATAATATCATCACTTGCTAGTCCTGCTTTAGCCGCTGGAGACCCTTTTTCTGTAGAAACAATAATTACACCCTTTGTGATTTTATATTCTTTTAAAAGCGATGAATATTCAGGGTAATAATAAGCATCTGTAACATTAACCATTGATACGCCTAAATAAGGTTGAGTTATCTTTTCTTTATTTTCAAGTTTTTCAGCGTAACTTAATGCTACCTCGATTGGAATAGCAAAGCCCATACCTTCAACAGATTCAGCCACTAATTTTAATGAAGTAATTCCAACAACTTGACCATTTGCATTACAAAGTGGTCCACCACTATTACCTGAGTTAATCGCAGCATCTGTTTGTAATACTTTCATAACATAATCACCATTATTATTAAGTTTTACTTCAACCATTCTATCTTTTCCTGAAATAATGCCTCTTGTAACAGTCCAAGAATAAATACTATCAAGTGGCGCACCTACAGCAAAAGATGTATCACCAACTCTTAGGTTATCGCTTTTACCGATTTCAGCTACAGAAATAATATCTGATTTTTTTACTTTTAAAACAGCAATATCAGATAAAGCATCTGCACCAATTATTTCTGTATTAATTACATTACCATTAGTAAAAGTAACATTAACAGAGTTACCACCTTCGATAACATGATTATTTGTTAAAATATAGGCATTATTATTATTTACTTTATAAACAAATCCAGTTCCACTTGAAATCATTTTTTCATCTGCATAGGTTGACACAACAACAACTGCATCATACACTTTTTCTACTGCCTCCGCAATTCCATTGTCGGTTATTGTTACATTTTTTTCAACTTTAGTTAAATTTGTATGAAGTATGGCAGGATATTTATAAATAACCCCATACATAAGTAAACAACCTAGGAAAAACACTACTATATATACTATTTTATTATCTTTTTCTTTTCTTATCATAATTAATCCATCCTCTCAATCTCTCTATAATTTATTGGAAAACCCATTGCATCTAAAACTTTATCAATATCAATTGAATGAAGTTTTCCAGATAATATATCTAGTTCATAATCAATTTCTTTTATAAATAAATTAAAATCATCAGCATTTAAAATTCTTTTTAAAATAATAATTAAGGCAAATAAATCATTTTTACCATATATATATTCCCCATCCATTTTAGGAATATTTAAAAGCTTATGATATATTGTATTATTAATAACAATTTGTGTTTTATTATTATAACAAATATCTTCATGTGCGCATAAATTTCTATAATTAGCAAGTATTGGTAAATAACTTTGGAAACTATCTATATCTATGTTAAATATATCCGCAATTTCTCTTTTATCTTCGTTTTGAAGCACAGTATAAAGTTCTCCGACTATTCCAAATGATAATACTTTTACAACAACCCAAAGAGGTATGTAGCCATAATTATCAATGAAATGACTAGTTGCGGAATGCTGTTTACCGTTTATACTAATTTGCCTTTTCATTTTATGTATTAAATCGTTTATTTGTCTAGTTTTAGTATAATCATGAACAAAGTTATTTTTATTCAAATAATTTTTTTCTTTATAACCATGGTTTTTACTCATAACATAAGCCATTATACTTTTTAAGTTATTTTCAAAAACTAGAATATTCTTAAATAATATATTTCTAAGTTGTCTATCAAAAATAAACATTGCATATAGTTCCTCAAAAGTGGTACCTTTATTAAATTTACGATCAGTATAAGACTTAACAAATAAAAATCTATAGCCTGTTACAAAAAAATAATTTTCTCTAAGAAGTATTGATTTAGCCTTCTCAATATCATTTATAGTAAGACCTTTATCAATTAAAATATTTATCTGTTCATCTAATGTTTTAAATGTTTTCTCCACTATATCACCTTTTTACTATATAATTAATTATATCACATAATAGTATTTTTACCATCTTTTTTAGAAAAATAAATTATGAAAAATATTTAATTACTCCATTAGAAATTAAATTTGCTACTTTTTTTTGATATTCATTTGTAATAAGTTTTTGTCTATCTTCATAATTTGATAAAAATCCACATTCAATTAATAAACCATTTACCTTTAATTTTGAATACATATATGTGTTTTTTGGAATAGTTTTAATTTTACGATTACTATTTAAACCCTTATTTAAAACATCTTGCATAATGTTTGCAAAATAAATATTTTTACCATTATAAAACACCTGTGGCCCATAGTATTTAAAGTCACTTAAATAATTTAAATGAATACTCAAATAAATATCTGCTTTGGAATTATTTATTAAGTTAATTCTATTATCAAAATCACTTTTCTTACGATATATAGCATTTGGAGTTGATAGGTCATAATCACCATCCCTTGTCATATAAACAGTAGCACCATAACTTTCAAGTTTTTCTTTTAAATAAAGACTTATATTTAAATTAATATCTTTTTCATATATATTTTCGTATGAAGTACCAGGATCTAAAAATCCATGACCAGGATCAATTACAATAATTCTTCCCACTAAAAAAAGGTTATCTTTACCAAAAACCGAAGATAAAAGAAAAATAGATATTATAAAAATTATTAATGAGTAATGAATATATTTTTTCATATAAAATTATATGTTTTATTCATTATTTTAAACTAAAAAATTTAAAATTTTCAAAAAAAGTATAATATTGTATTAATTCCACAAAAAATGCCTAAGGTGCAACGTACTTACTATACGCTTAGCATTGAGCTGCGTGCCCTAGGTCTTAAAGATATATTACCATAACATTATTTTTTATGTCAATCATCAATTTTCTTAATTCTTCCAAATACTTTTCTTCCTGGAAATAAACTTACTCTATATTTACTTTTATTTAAACCTTTAATAACCGTAGAAACTCTTTTATAGTTTGCATAATAATTATAAAAAGTATTAACTATTAAATCAGCAAGTTGAATACCAAAGTTAGTTTTAGAGTCGTAATAAGAAACATTAAAAACATAATTGTTTAAACAAAATTCTGTATTTAAATAATTCTCTAAATTTTTTAAGTCACCTACTCTTACATTACGATTATCACAAAGAAGTTTAATTTCAATTTGCTCATCAGTATAGTTTTTAAGAAGTGGAAAAATAATATCTGAAAATATTAATTTTACAGCATAATTATAAAATATATTTGAATCTACAATACCTTTTTGCATTTTTTCTTTATCAAATACCTTAGAAAATCCATAAAAACCTGGAATATTTTCCATACTTGAAAAAATAAGTTGTTTTTCTTTTGTTAAATAGTCATAAGATTTTATTTCTTTATCTATTTTAATCTTTCTTTCGTCTTTTACAATCTTATTAATCTTTTTATATAATGATGTTATTTTAAGTCTATATTTTTCAAAAGTAAAATATCCACCAACAGCAAAATACTTTGTATTACTATTTTTATGAATTGAACCACTTTCATCTAAATATACGTATAATCTCATGATGTCACCTCTACACAAGATAATACTAAATAAATTAAATGTTGTCTATATGAAAACATAAAAAAACCCCAATATGGGGTAAGAAAATATTTTAACGTTTACTAAATTGTGGAGCTCTACGAGCTTTTTTAAGACCATATTTCTTTCTTTCTTTAACACGAGGGTCTCTTGTGATAAATCCAGCATTTTTTAAAATATGTCTATAACTATCCTCTCTAGTTTGGTCAGTATTTTCATCAAATTTAAGAAGTGCTCTTGTAATTCCTAAACGAATTGCACCAGTTTGTCCTGAAAATCCACCACCAGATACTTTAACATCGATATCGAATCTATTTAAATTATCAGTTAAAACTAGTGGTTGAGTTAAGTCCATAACAAGTGTTTCATAAGGCATATAGTCATGAACATCTACACCATTAACTGTAATATTACCAGTTCCACCAACTAAAGTTACTTTTGCTACACTACTTTTTCTTCTTCCTGTAGCATTCCAAGTTTGTTTTTTTGCCATGTTTTCCTCCTATTATATTTCCATTTCGATTGGTTTTTGAGCACTATGTTTATGATCAGCATCAGCATAAACAAATAGTTTTTTACCCATTTTTCTACCAAGTCTATTATGAGGAAGCATACCTTTTACAGCTCTTTCCATCATTTCTTCTGGATAGTTTTCAATCATAACTTTTGCAGTTCTTTCTCTTAATCCTCCTGGATATCCAGAATGATTATAATATTTCTTATCAGTTAATTTATTACCAGTTAAATTTACTTTACTAGCATTAACGATAATAACATAATCTCCACAGTCAACATAAGGAGTATATGTAACTTTATGCTTACCTCTTAAGATATGAGCAGCTTTTGTAGCAACTCTACCTAAATTTTTACCTTCAGCATCAATTACATACCATTTTCTTTCAATATTTTCTTTTGTTTGTAAAAATGATTTCATAATTTTTTCTTTCCCTTCATTTTAATTAACCAATTTAATCTTCCCACAATTAAAAAGGCCTCTTAAATAAATGTACCGATTATGATTATATGGTAAAAGTAGTAAATTGTCAAGCAAAACAATGAGGTAACAAGTGTTTTTATTATATTTTTATTAAAAAAAACTAGCAATCGCTAGTTTATAAAACACACATTGCTATTGTAAGAATTACCATTGCAGCAAGACCTATACAAGCAACTATTTTAAATGCCCATTTGAACCAAGTTGAATACTCAACTCTAGCAAGAGCAAGACCACCCATTATCGCTCCACATGTAGGTGAAATTAAATTTACAAGTCCATTAGAAGCAACAAGTATCATAACATTTGTTTCAACTGAGAATCCTAATTGATGAGTTAAGACACCCATAATTGGAGTTGAAAGTGTTGCAATACCTGATGAAGATGGTACAAGTATTGATAAGAATATATGTAAAATAAAGTTCATTGGTGCGTAGATAACTGCAGGCATATTTTTAAGGGCATTTGCCGCATTATAAATAATATAATTATCTAAATATGTAACTTGCATTAATACTGAAGCACCCCTTGCAACTGCTATAATTAATATAACACTTAGTATATCAGAGGCACCATCAACAAATGTATCTACAAATTCTTTTTCACTTAATTTACCAATTATTCCTATTACAATAGCCATTACAAAGAATAGTACGGCTGCATCTTCGAAATACCAATAACCAAAACAATTTCCAGTTAAGAAAGCTGTAAAATGTGTTCCAGCATCAGCAATATCCGCAGGTATAATACCAAAATCTACCCATGGGATAAATCCTGCTATCATAATAACAAATGTTAAGCCAAATATAATTAATATAAGTTTTTGTCTTGTAGTAAGTTTTACTTCCGGATTAATAAAGTCTTCTTTTGCATAATGTTTTTCCATTTGTTTTTGTTCTTGTAATGAAAGGAATGTACTTCCTTTTTCGGCTTTCACTTTTGCAGCATATTTTAATACAAATGCAACTGCAATAATATAAGAAACTAACCATAAGATACATCCAAGTAAAATTATAGTTCCTTGATTAACTTTTATACCATCTGGTAATGCACTAACTGCAGCACCTACTGCAAATGGATTTATTGTTGAACCAAGTACACCTACACCAGCACCAAGTAAGACTGTGGCTGATGCAACAATAGTATCCATTCCCGCTGCTACCATAGTAAATGATAACAAACCATAAAATGCAACTGTTTCCTCTAACATTCCATAAGTTGTTCCACCAACTGAGAATATAAACATTAGTATTGGTATTAATACTAGTTCCTTACCTTTTAATTTGTTTACTAAAACTTTTATTCCTGTTTCAAGAGCACCAGTTTTAGTAACGACATTTAAAAATCCTCCTAAAATAAGAATAAATACACCTACATCAGCAGCATTTTCAAATCCTTTGATTGGAGCCATTAAAAAGTCAGAAAATTTAGCACGAACTACACCACTACCATTGACAATATTTTCACCATCAAATGTAGCAAGTGGAAGTAAATATGAAATTATAGCAATTGCAACAATAATTAACATTATAATTGTAAATGAAGATAATGTAAATTTTTTCTTTTTAGCTTTTTTTGCCATTTTTATTTCCTCCTATAAAATATTCTTGTGCCTTTATCACCATTAATTGCTTCAAGTCCATCATTTAATGAAGCAATAATAGCAATGCCTTCTGAGTTTTCATTTAGAAAATTCATACAAGCATTTATTTTTGGAAGCATACTTCCTTTTGCAAAATGGCCTTCATCAATGTATTTTTGTAATTCTAATGTATCAGTTGAATCAAGTGCTATTTGATTATCTTTATTATAATTAATATACACTTTATCTACTGCTGTTAAAATTAACAAAATATCAGCGTTAATATTTGCTGCTAACTTACTACTTGCAAAATCTTTATCAATTACTGCATCAACACCTTTATATCCTAGTCCATCCTTTACTACAGGAATACCACCACCACCGACGGTAATAACAATATTTCCGTCATCCGCAAGATTACTTACTATCTCTTGCTCTAAGATTCTTTCAGGTTTTGGTGAGGGCACTACTCTCCTATAACCTCTTCCAGAATCTTCAACATATTTATAGCCATTCGAAGAAGCAAGTTTATCCGCTTCCTCTTTGGTATAAAACATTCCTACAGGTTTAGTTGGATCCGTGAAAGCCTCATCATTTTCATCCACTTCAACCTGAGTAATGATAGTTGCACATTTCTTTTCAATATTATTTTCTCTCAATTTTTCATTAATAGCATTTTGTAAATGATAACCAATATATCCCTGACTCATAGCTCCACATTCTGCAAAAGGCATAAAGGGAGCAACATTAAATTTACTAGCATACTCAAATGCATTAGCAATCATCCCCACCTGAGGACCATTTCCATGTGTCACAATAACATCATTATCTTTAGCAATGCTTACAATTATATCGGCAGCTTTTTTAACAAGAAGTTTTTGTTCATCTGGTGTTTTACCTAAAGCATTTCCACCTAAAGCAATAACAATTTTACTCATATTAATTCCTTAAGGTAGCATAAATAACTGCTTTAATTGTATGCATTCTATTTTCTGCTTCCTCAAAAACTCTTGAATGTGAACCATTAAATACTTCATCTGTAACTTCCATTTCAGGAACACCAAATTTTTCATAAATCTCTTTACCAATTGTCGTATTTTGATCATGAAAAGATGGCAAACAATGAAGAAAGATACAATCATCTTTAGCATTATCTATAACGGACTGATTAACTTGATATTTTCTTAAATAATTAATTCTTTCAGCCCACTTTTCCATAGGTTCTCCCATTGATACCCAAACATCAGTATATATTGCATCGGCATCTTTAGTACCTTCCATAATATCTTCAGTTCTTTGAATAGTACATCCGTTTTCTCTAGCTATTTCTTCACATTTTTTAGTAAGTTCTTCATCAGGCCACAAATCTTTTGGCGCACAACAAGTAAAATTAACACCTAACTTTGCACTAGCAACCATTAATGAATTACCAACATTATTTCTAGCATCCCCACAAAAAACTAATTTTCTTCCTTTTAATGAACCAAATTCTTCTTCAATAGTCATAAAATCAGCTAACATTTGAGTTGGATGAAATTCATTAGTAAGTCCATTATAAACAGGAACACTTGAATATTTTGCTAATGTTTCAACAATAGTTTGATCAAATCCACGATACTCTATAGCATCATATATTCTACAAAGTACTCTTGCAGTATCTTCAATACTTTCCTTTTTTCCCATTTGTGAACCTGTTGGTCCTAGATAAGTAACATGCATTCCTAAGTCGTAAGCAGCAACTTCAAAAGAACACCTAGTTCTCGTAGAATCTTTTTCAAATATTATAGCAATGTTTTGTCCTTCAAGAAATTTATGAGGTTCTCTATGTTCTTTTTTTGTTTTAAAATCTTTTGCTAAGTCTAATAAATATCTTATTTCATCACTTGAATAATCAAGTAACTTTAGAAAATCTCTTCCTCTTAAATCCATTTAATCCTCTCTTTCAAGTGGCATACTCATACATCTAGGACCGCCTCTACCCCTAGAAAGTTCTGCACTATTCATTTCTATAACTTTAATACCCTTTTCTCTTAATACTTCATTAGTAATATTATTTCTATTATATACAACTACTACTCCAGGAGCTATACATAATGTATTTGTTCCATCATTCCATTGTTCTCTTTCTGAGGCAATTTTATCTCCTCCAGCACAAGGAATAAGTGTAATATCAATACCCAAATATTCCTCTAAAATATTTTCAAGGCTTCCTTCTTTTTTAATTACTCTTACTTCATCAAGATTATCTTCATTTTTAGTAATTTCAAAAACCTCTAAAGTATCCATAATTCCAGGATGATATGTAAACTTGTCAATATCAATTTGAGTAAATACTGTATCTAAGTGCATAAATGCTCTACATTCAGGTATTTTAAATGCAAGTATTGTATCAATATTACATTTTTCATCATTAAACATGTTTTTAGCAACTAAATCAATTGCTTCAGCACTAGTTCTTTGAGAAATACCAATTGCAAGAGTATGTTCATTTAAATTTAATACATCTCCACCTTCAATACTGAATGGATTTTCTCTATCATAATATTTTGGAACTTTATCCATATAATCTGGATGATAATTAAAAATGTAATAAGCATAAATTGTTTCTCTACTTCTTGTAACAGAGTACATCTTATTAAGAATTATACCATCACCAACTGATGCAAACGGATCTCTTGTAAAATAAAGGTTTGGCATTGGTTCTGCTAAAAACTTAGTTTCTTCACTTATTTGATCAACAAGAGAATATTCACTATCTTGTTTATTTCTATGAACTTCAGAAACTTTAATACCTTCCATAGTTTTTAAAACTAGTTCTTTATTATTTGTATAACTCATTAAATAATCAAATAATAAATCTTTATATTTTGGAGTTCTTACTCCTGCTTCATAAATAAATTGTCTTATAAATGAAGGTTTAACCTGTGGGTTTTCATCTAATGTTTCAGCCATTAAATCTTCTAAATAAACAACCTCTACATCGTTATCTCTTAGTATTTGGCAAAATTCATCATGCTCTAAAATTGCATCTTTTAAATATGGAATATCATCAAAAAGAAGCCTTCCTAATGTATCTGGTGTTAAATTTAATAGTTCCTTTCCTGGTCTATGAACTAAGACCTTTTTTAATTTTTTAATTTCACTAGTAACGTGCATCTATATCATCTCCTTATTATAATAATTTTATCATTTAAATTTTTAAAAGTCCATATTTCTAATTTATATCTTTTAAAAAATTTTTAATAATTTCATTTTCACTACTAAAAGTTCCCTTTACAGTATCATCAGAAATAATAGTTTTATTATCTAAAAAAATAATTCTTGAAGAAAAGTCTTTAACAAAATTAAGTTCATGACTTACAACTATTATTGTCATATTATAATCTTTTAATTTACTAATCAGCTCTAATACTTCTTTTTTCATTTGTGGATCTAAAGAACTTGTTGGTTCATCTAATAATAAAATTTTTGGTTTTTCCATAAGCGCCCTTATTATAGCAACTCTTTGTTTTTCACCACCACTTAAATTTTTAGGATATTCATTAATTTTATTTTCTAAATTTATTTCTTTTAAATAACCTTTAGCAAGTTTAATAGCCTCGTCTCTTGTTTGTATTTTAAGTTTAACTGGGGCAATAATTAAATTTTCAAGTACAGTCATGTTTTCAAATAAATTAAATGATTGAAAAACCATACCAACTTTATTATAAAATTTTTTTATATTATTAACATTTTCATTATCTATTAATATTTGACCTTTATCTATTTTTTCAAGTCTTGCTATACATCTAAGTAATGTTGATTTACCACATCCACTTTTACCAATTATTGATACTTGTTCATTATCATTAATTTTTAAATTAATGTTTTTTAAGATACATTTTTTATCATAACTTTTTGTTAAATTTTTAATTTCTATCATTTTGAAAGTCTCCTTTCGAAAAAGTTTAATAGTTTCGTTAATCCTAATGTTAATATTAAATAAATTATTGCCACAATTAAAAGTGGAAAGAAATAATCATATGTAGAAGAAGCCACTATATCAGAGGCTTTTGTAAGTTCAAGTATACCAATATAACCTGCTACTGAAGTTTCTTTTAAAAGTGTTATAAATTCATTACCTAAAGCTGGCAAAACATTTCTTAATGCCTGAGGCATTATAACATATTTCATAGTTTGAAAATAGTTAAATCCTAGCATTGTTGATGCTTCTTCCTGTCCTTTTGGAATTGATATTAATCCAGACCTAATTATTTGGGATACATAAGCACCAGAATTTAATCCAAAAGATATAATTCCAACTACTACTATATTAATATTAACACTTTTAAAAATTATATAATATAAAATCATTAATTGAAGTAGTGCGGGAGTTCCTCTTATAATTCCAATATACATTCTTGCAAAAGCACTTAATAAATAAAGCTTACCTGTTTTTTCATTATAATCTATAACAAGTGATAAAATAAGTCCTAAAATAACTCCAATTAAACAAGCAAAAAATGCCATAATAATTGTATTACCAAGACCAGTTAAATAATATTTATATCTATCTTGATATATAAATGAATTATATATATTTTCTCTTATTAATTCCATAAACACCTATTTTGAATACTCTAAAATGTATTCATCAATTTTACCACTATTTTTTAAATTATCAATAACTTCATTAATTTTATTTAAAAGCTGTGTATTACCTTTTTTAACAGCAATTGCATAATTATCTTCGAATACAAAACCATCTAAAATAATTAAATTTTCATTATTTTCAACTATTTTTTTACCAGGCAATTCATCCATTATTATTAAATCAACTTTACCAGCTTTTAAATCTTCAGCCATTGATAAGTATTTTTTTTGTCTAACAATATCTTTTGTTATATTATTATCAGTAACATAACTATCTGCAATAGTGCCAAGTTGAACAGCAATTTTTTTATTGTTAATTTGTGAAATATTTTTAATATCACTATCATTTCTAACAATTACTATTTGTTTTGAAATAATATATGTATTAGAAAAATCAACTTGCTTTTTTCTTTCTTCATTTACACTCATTCCCGCTAAAGCAAAATCAGCTTTTCCTGATTTTATCTCATTAATAATTGCATCAAAATATACATCCTTAATAACTAGTTTTTTTCCAAGTGCCGAAGCAATTTCTTTAGCAATTTCTACATCAACTCCAACGATTTTGTTATTCTCATAATATTCATATGGAGCAAATCCTGCTTCCGTTACCATTACTATTTCATTTTTATTTTTTTTGCAACCACATAAGGCAATTAAACATATACTTAAAAGTATTAATATTTTTTTCATCGATTAATCAATATCCTTTCTTTTTTCTTTCCACCATTAACTTCATAACAATCATTTATTACAAAAAATGCATTGGGATCAAGTTCTAATATCCTATTTCGTAATCTATAACAATCTAAATTAGAAACGGCTACCATAAGTATTTCTCCTTTTTTATGTAAAAATTCTTGTTTGCTTTGTAAAATTGTAACACCACTATCGTATTCCTCAGTTATAACCTTTTTAACTTCACTTAGTTTATTTGTATAAATGAAGAAAACCTTACTTAAAGAAACACCAAGAGTAATTTTATCAATAAAATGATTACTTATTAATAAAATAATTATAGAATATATAAAACTTTCAAAACCAAATACAAATGCACCCATCAAAAGGATTATAAAACTATAGGAAAAATTTGCAACTGAAGTAGATACTTTGGCGTACTTTTTAATAAGTTCCATTATAACGTCCCCACCACCAGTTGTAAAACCACTTTTATATATAAGTGCAGAGGATGCTCCATATAAAAACCCCGTAATTACAACACTAATTAGCACTTGGCTTGTATTAATATATTGTAAAAGTGCTAAAGCAATAGGTTCAGTAATGGTTACCATAATTGGGTATAACAATGAACCTAATACTGTTGGTAATGTTTTCTTGTATCCTAAACAAATAAAACTTATGATTAAAAGTACTATTCTTGATATGTACAAAAACACTGTTGGATCAATATTAAATAATTTATTAAATATTATCGCAAGACCATTTGTACCACCAGTTATAAATTCATTGGGTAGTAAAAATAAATGGTAGCACATCGCAAGTAAAAAGATACCAAAAACAAATGTAACACCAGTAACTAAAGTTTTTATATCTTCCTTACTCATTTTACTACCCTTCTTACTATAACCATTTTACTAAAATTTAGTTTTTTTGTCTATAAAGTGTCATAAATTTAGTAAAAAAAAATAAGTTTTAATGAGGTGAAAGCAAATGAATGGTAATTATTATCAAAATCCAACATTTCCAACAAATCAAAATAATATGCAAAATATGACTGTACCACCAGGAAATGTAAGTTCAATGGAAGACTATAACGAACAAAGTTATATTGAAAATATTTTAAGGCTTAACAAAGGAAGAAAAGTTAATGCTTATGTTTCTTTTCCAGATAGTACAGAATGGAAAAATAAGATATTTTCTGGGTTAATCGAAGAGGCAGGTAAAGACCATCTAATTATTAAAGAGGTTACAACTGGAAAATGGTTCTTAATTAGAATTTTATATCTTGATTATGTTGAATTTATGGAACCAATTAATTATTCTCACGCTTATTCTGAAAAAACATTTTAATATAAATCAAAATATTTAATTTCTTCGTTTAAACTTGTTTTCTCTCCATGACCAGGGAAAATAGTTGTATCAAGGGATAGTTTACTTATCTTTTTCAAAGACTTAATTAAATCATTATAATTAGAATTTGGAAAATCATATCTTCCGATACTATGATAAAAAATTAAGTCACCAGAAAATAATAAGTTTTGTCCACCGAAAAATATTGAAATAGAATCGTCAGTATGACCTGGCGTTTTTATTATGTCATAAGAAAATGTCTTCCTTAAAAATGTATTATGCTTAATATTATAGTATTTTTCTAACTTTTCAAGTGCACCAATATGATCAAAATGATGATGAGTAACAATTATTTCTTCGACTTCATATTTTGAGCAAAATGAAACAATTTTTTCTGCATCATCTGCTGGGTCTATAATAATGCATTTCCCATCTTTACTTAAAATATATGTATTTGTATCAAGGGGACCTAATACTAAAACTTCAACTTTCATAATACCTCATTTCTATTTAAATATAATAGATATTTGCTAGTTTGTAAATGATTTTAATAAATTTCTTGTTTTATATTTCATTTTTATCTATAATAATAATAGGAGTTGAAATTAAGTATGAAGAAAAACGGATTTATGGAAGGTGCTATAATAGCCACTATTGCTATAATAATTTCAAAAATTTTAGGCGTATTATATGTAATTCCATTTTATAAAATAATTGGTGAACAAGGTGGAGCATTGTATGGTTACGCTTATAATATCTATAATATTTTTTTAATTATTTCTTCAGCAGGTATACCACTTGCAATAAGTAAAATTACTAGTGAATATGAAACTTTAAAGGAATATGATAAAAAAAATGAAATGTATCGAATAAGTAAAAAAATAGTGTATATTTTCTCTCTTGTTGCATTTTTATTATGTTTCTTATTTGCAAAACCACTTGCTAAAGTAATTCTTGGCGATCTTACCGGAGGAAATACCATCGAAGATGTAAGTTTTGTAATTAGATGTATATCATTTGCGCTTTTAGTTGTACCACTTCTTTCAATTTATCGTGGATATCTTCAAGGACATAAGTATATTGAGGCTTCTTCAAAATCACAAGTTATAGAACAAATTGTTAGAATATTTTTTATTCTTGTAGGAAGTTATTTATGTATTAAAGTATTTCATTTAAAAATTACATATGCAGTAGGAATTTCCGTATTTTCTTGTGCAATTGGTGCTATAGTTGCTTACATTTACTTAATTATTAAAACTAAAAAATCTAATGTTGTAAAGGACAGTAAAAAAGCAATTTCTGATGAAGAAAGAAAAGAAGTTATTAAAAAGATTATCGGTTATTGCATACCTTTTATAATAATAAACATTTCAAATTCAATTTATAATACAACCGATATGATTTTAATTATACGAGGACTTACTAATTTAGGGTATAGTGCAAAAGATGTTGAAACAATTTCCTCAATATTCACAACCTGGGGAAGTAAACTAATAACAATCGTTAAGGCATTTGCCACTGGTCTTACTATAAGTTTAATTCCTTCAATAGTTAGTGCTTATGTTAAAAAAGATATGGATAAAGCTAATTACTATTTCAACAATTCATTAAAAGTATTACTCTTTATAATAACTCCGCTTACAATATTCTTAAGTATTTTTGCAAAGGAAATTTGGTATATATTTTATGGGCAAAGTTACTATGGACCAATAATCTTTAAATACATCATTTTAGTGGCAATACTTGATAGTGCTTATATTATTTTCTTTTCTGCTTTACAAGGCTTATATAAAACAAAACTTGTATATATTTGCGCATTAAGTGGAATAACAGTTAACGCTCTTCTTGACCTTCCTTTAATGTATTTATTTAATAGACTTGGAATATACCCATATTATGGAGCAATTACCGCCACTGTAATAGGTTATATAATATCATTAAGTATACCAATTGTTTCATTATATAAAAATGATGGATTTAGATATAATGATACAATAAAGTCTCTTCCTAAACTAATTTTTTCAATTTTAATTGCAATTTTTATGTGTGTTATATATAAAAATATAATGCCAACATTTAATGGTTTTATTGGAAATATGTTATATTTAGGAATAATCGGTTTACTTACACTAACAGTTTATTTCTTAATAAATAAAGATACTATAATAAAATTGTTAAAAGAAAAAAAATAATGTGGTATAATGTTATAAGATAGGAAGTGTAAATTTGAAATTAGAAATAATGTTACTTATTGTAATTAGTATTGGATTTGGTATATCATTAATATACTTTATTGGATATAATAAAATTTCTATCATAAAAGCTAAAATGGATGCTGCAAATGATATTATCAGTAAAGCTTTAAAAGATAAAAAAGATATAATGAATGAAATATATGATAAATATAAAAAAGTATTAAAAAAGAAAGATTATTTAAAAGATTTTGCAAATTTAAATACTAAGAAAATTAGTAATTATAATCTTGATATTGAACTTAATAATTATTTAAAAACTATGACTGATTTAAAAGAGGATAATAAAGAACTTAATACAGATGAAATAAATGAGTTATTTAACAAAATAGATAGTATTAATGAAGTATTAATTGCCAATAAAAAATACTATAATAAAAACAATAACTTACTTATGAAAACTATTAAAGGTTACATAAAAGTTATTGCTAAAATAAATAATATAAAAGTTCAGACTTCATATGAAACAAAGTAGCGATGCTACTTTTTATTTTGACCAATCAATTGGTTTTATGTTATTCTTTATTAAAAAGTCATTAGTTTTTGAAAATGGTTTTGAACCAAAGAATCCATTATACGCAGAAAATGGACTTGGATGTGGTGACTCTAATATTAAATGTTTAGGATTTGTTATTAAAACTTTTTTACTTCGAGCAAAGTTCCCCCATAAAATAAATACAATTGGCTTTTCACTTAAATTCAACACTTTTATAACATAATCTGTAAAATATTGCCAACCTAACCCTTGATGAGAATTGGCTTTATCTTTTTCAACAGTTAATGTACTATTTAACAATAGAACGCCTTCCTTTGCCCATCCGGTTAAGTTTCCAGTATTTTTAGGTGGAATACCTAAATCACTATATAACTCTTTATAAATATTTTGAAGTGAAGGAGGAATTTTTACATTATCCTGAACAGAAAAAGAAAGTCCGTGTGCTTCACCTTCTCCATGATAAGGATCTTGTCCCATTATAACAACTTTAACATTTTCGAAACTAGTCAATTTAAATGCATTAAAAATATTTTCTTTAAGAGGATAAATAGTTTTTTCATCATATAGTTTCATAATCATATTATAAAAATTATGAAATCCAGGACTATTCCATATAACGCTTAATTTTTCATCCCAACTATTACCTATCACATTATCACCTACATATTTATTTTACTAAACCCCACAAAAAAATAAAAGAATAAATCTTTTATTTATGATAACTTTCGTTATTTAATATTTTAAAACTACGATAAATTTGTTCAAGCAATACTGCTCTAAATAAACCATGAGGCATAGTTATTTTACCAAAACTAATCTTTTGATTCACAAAATTTTTTATATTTTCACTTACACCATTACTACTTCCAATTATAAAAGTAATACTACTAAAATGAGCTAATTTATCATTTATTAAAGTTGAAAATTCTATGCTCGAAACTTCCTCACCCTTAATATCCAAAAGAATTTTATATGATTTATCATTTTGAATAATTTTTAAAAGTTCTTTTTCTTCATCAAAAATATTTTCTGAATCTTTTAATTCTAATATAGATATTTTATGATATTTATTAACTCTTTCATAATAATCATTAACAGCATTTACTAAATAATTTTCCTTTAATTTACCAAAACAAATAATCTTTATCATATTGTTATTACACTTCCTATATCATTTTTATTAGCACACTGTATTTTTACTTTTGTAGGATCAATGTATTCCTCAACTGTTTCAAGAGCAAGTTCTTCAGTATTGTTTTTTTCACTTAAATGTAGTAGTACAATATTTTTTGTGTTTTCCGTAATTAATTTTGATAAATAAATACCAGTAAATTTATTAGATAAATGTCCAACATCAGATAGTACCCTATCCTGAAGCCATCTTGGATAAGGACCATGTCTAAGCATTTCTATATCATGATTACTTTCAATATAATATGCCGTTTTCCCTTTAAAAGATTTAAAATATTTTGAATTTATATAACCTGTATCAGTAATATAAACAAGGGATGACCCTTCATCAGTTATTACAAAACTACGAATATCTGCAACATCATGGCTCATTACAAATGATTTAATGTCTAAATCTACAATATTTGGATTATCTTCATATATGATTATGTTTTCTATATCTGATATATCGTTTAATTCAAGTAACATTTTATTTGTAATAACAAGTGTTGCTTTTGTTCCTTTGAAAAATGTATGTAAACTTTTTGTATGGTCATCGTGAGTATGAGTTAAAAATACATAGTCAATATCTTTATAATCCACTCCGATTTCAGAAAGTTTTTCGCTCAAATATTTTTTTGTTCTTCCTAAATCTATTAAAATTTTATAATGACTTGTTTCAACATAAGTTGAATTTCCAGCTGAAGAACTTGCTAAAGTACAAACTTTAATCATCTGTACACACTTAATGGGTTAATTGAATATCCACCTGAATATGGTTGACCATAAAATATTCCTAAATGGCAATGGCATCCATAAGATACACCGGTATTTCCCATTTGCCCTATAACTTGTCCACGAGTAACTTTATCACCTACTTTAACAGTCATACTATTTGCAATCATATGAGCATAAACTGAATAGTAACCATTACTATGACGAATAACAACATTATAACCTGACGCAGGACCAACCATACCACCCAACTGAGAAGAAACTACTTCACCCTCTAAAGCGGCATATATTGGTGAACCACAACCTGTACCAGAAATATCTATTCCATCGTGGAACGCTCCCCATCGCCACTCATAACCACTTGTTATAACTGATGGTTGATTTGTAGGCCAGCCCCAAGTTGTACCCGTATCAATATAAGAACCAGAGGTCCATCCACCAGAATATCTATAACCACCTTTAGTGGTAACTTGATCAACTTTTTCTTTAATTTTAACACTGCTTACAATTTCAACACCACCTTGTGTTTGACCATTTTTAACAGTATAATTTTCATCAATTCTAGTTATTCCAGTTACACCTGCTGTAGTAATTTCATTAAAATCCGAAGCTTTACTAGAATCATATTCTACTTTTTTTTCATATGGTATTTCAGTATCCAAAATTTCATTAACATCATAGACAAATGTTAACATTGGATTGATTAGAGTAATATTAACATTATCTCCAATAGTAAGGAGGCTATCTCTTGAACTATATTTAGGATTAGCAACCAAAAATTCTTTATAGTTAAGTTTATTTGCTTCCGAAATAGAATCAATTGTATCTCCTTCTTTTACGACGTATTTTTCTATCTTATTATTCGGCCCAAATAATAAATATTGGGTTAATGATGATTCATCTTCAAAAATAGTATCATTTACTGAAATGTAGCCTTTTTTTATATTTATAATTTCGTCAAAATACATATTTTTAATTACTTTTCCTGTAGTTTCAATTTCTTTTTGAGTATTATTCATGAAATTTGTATATTCTTCTTCAGCAATAAACGCAAGCACAAAACTACGGATAGCACTATCAAATACTTTTTTATCAAGAACATTGATAGTAATTTGCTTTTCATCTTTTTTATAAGTTGCAATATACCCTTCGATTGTAAATGAACCAATATCTGCCATTTTATTATATATTTGTTCTGGAGTAGACAAGACTATATCATAAGACGATGTTTTAATAATTTTAAAATTTTCTGGAGGATAAACAGTAGTAACATTATATTTCTTTTTAATTTCTTGTTGTTTACTATTGATTATATCATATAACTTTTCATCATTTTTTAAATATCCAACACTTTTACCATCAATAAATACTTCATAGATTTTCTCGGCATCTAAAGAATCATTTTTATCAAAGAAAAAGCCAACAAAACATAAAATACTTATAATTAATGTAAAAAAAGCAGACTTTATTATATCATTTATTTTCATTATTCACCTTGTTCCTTTAAAACACTTTTAAATAAACCATAATTTAATTCAAATTGTAAATCAATAGTTCCTAAACTACCTTTACGATGTTTAGCAATAATAAGTTCTGCTGGAACGATTGTATTATTTTGATCTTTAGATTTATCATAATAATCTTTTCTATTAATAAATAGAACCATATCTGCATCTTGTTCAAGTGAACCTGACTCACGAAGATCTGCTAGCATTGGTACATTACTTTCCCTTTTTTCAGCAGTTCTTGATAACTGTGATAAAGCAATTACTGGAACATCTAACTCTAATGCCATAGTTTTTAAGGATCTTGAAATATCTGATACTTCAACCTGTCTTGATTCAACTTTTTTAGAACCACTATTAATTAACTGAAGATAATCTATTATTACAAGTCCAAGTCCTTGTTCACTACTAGCAAGTCTTCTGCATTTTGCTCTAATTTCAGATATTGTAGTACCAGCATCAGCCTCAATATAAATACTAGTTTGTCCGAGTTGACTCATCGCTTCGTTATACCTTTGCCAATCCTTATCATGCATATTTCCTGTTTGTAATTTATATGAATCTATTCTTCCAACTGAGGAAATCATTCTATTTACAAGCATTTCCGCAGGCATTTCCAAGTTGAATATTGCTACAGCTTTTTTAGTCGTTCTTCCAGCATAAGATGCCATATTAAGGGCAAGTGCTGTTTTTCCCATACCTGGTCTAGCCGCTAAAATTATCATTTCACCACCTTGAAATCCAGTTGTAAGTCTATCAAAGTCATAAAATCCTGTTTCTAAACCAGTAATTAATTTTTTATTTTTAGCAAGCTCCTCAAGTTTATCATGAGCACTTCTTAAAACTTCAGTAATTGGTAAAAGTTCTGAAACGCTACGATTTCTTACCGCTAATAAAATTGTTTTTTCAGCATTATCCTGAAGTCTAGAAATATCTTCTTCATTATATGCATTTTCAACAATTTGAGTTGCAGAGGTAATAAGTCCTCTTCTTACATTATAATCTTGTAAAATTTGAATATAATAATCAAGATTTGCACTTGTTACAACACTATCTATTACATCCATTATATAATTGATATTAACAATTGATGACTTTTTTGTTTTATCAAGTTCAGTACTTATTGTAGTAATATCTATAGGTATCTTTTTATCGTGTAAACTTTTTATAGCACAAAAAAGAGTTTTGTTTCTTTCATCAAAAAACATATCTTCATTAACACTTTCACAAATTTTATCAACTTGATCTTTTGAAATAAATGAAATTCCAAGAACTGACATTTCCGCTTCGGAATTAAATGGTAATGATTGTGCCATAACTTTCCTTTCTTATTTAATTAACTTAATATTTATATTAAATTCAACTTTTTTATGTAATTTTATTTTAACTTTATATGTTCCTAAGCTAGATAAAGGTGTATCTATTAATATACATTTTTTATCAATATCATAGCCAAGTTCATTTATTTTATCACTTATTTGTTTTGAGGAAACTGTACCAAAGACTCTATCATCTTTTCCGGTTTTTACTTTAAATTCAATAATTTTGTCATTTAATTTATTTTTGATTTCAGTTAAATTAGCCACTATTTTTGCTTCTTCATCATTTCTAATTTGAATTTGCTTATCTAAAATCTTTTTACTAGTATCAGTGTATGCAACAGCGAGCTTATTTTTTATCAAATAGTTATTTGCGTAGCCATCTGATACATTTATAATATCATCTTTTCTTCCTTGAGATTTTACATCTTTTAAAAGTATAACTTTCATTTAAAATCCTCCTTAAATAATATAACTTATTATAACATAAAAATTTCATTAAAAAAACCATTTGTTACTATTTAACAAATGGTATTAATGCCATTAAACGAGCATATTTAACTTGTTCAGCAATATGTCTTTGATGTTTTGCACATGCGCCAGTCATTCTACGAGGTAATATTTTACCTTTTTCATTGATATATTTATTAATAATCATTACATCTTTATAGTCAACTGATTTACCAGCACACATTTGGCATATTCTTTTTTTCTTATGATAAAATTCTGCCATATCTTATTCCTCCTTCTTAAAATGGAAATTCATCACTACTTATATTAGTTTCATCACTAAATTCTTTATAAGGATCCTCAGATATATCGGTAGTTTGCATATTTGTATTAAATGATGGTGCAGAGTAATTATTTGCAGGGGCACTATTATAACTAGGTGCTGGGTTAGCATTTGGACTTGTATTTCTATTTGAACCACTTACAAATTCAAAATTGTCTATAACTACATCAGTAGTATATCTTTTAGTTCCATCTTGTGCATCATAACTACTGTTTCTTATACGACCCTGTGCTAAAATCATACTTCCTTTTGTGCAATACTTATTTAATGTTTGTGCTGTTCTTCCAAAAGCAACACAATTTATAAATTCAGTCTCTCTTTGACCCTCTTTGTTTACAAAATCACTAGGGCAAGCTAATGAAAATCTTGATACTTCCATTGAAGCTGAAGTCATTCTTGACTCAGGATCTCTTGTAAATCTACCGCATAATATAACTTTATTCATCTTATTCTCCTTTGTTAATAATTAAATGTCTTAAAACATTTTCATTAATACGAACTTTACGTTCAAATTCTTTAATAGTATCGTGTTTTGCTTCAACAGTCATAACATAATATGTTCCTGTTAACTCTTTTTTAATTGGATAAGCAAGTTTTCTTTTGCCCATTTCCTTAAACTCGATGATACTACCTTTATCGTTAGTTATTAAACCTTTTAAACTATCTGCAACTTTTTTTACTTTGTCATCTTCAATAGTGTTTTTAACGATAAACATTATTTCGTACTTATTCATCTTTTTACACCTCCTTATGGTCTACTCGGCTTTTTAATGACATAAAAAGCAAGGAGTAATTTCTTTACTCGCAAGTAGTATAGCAAATTTATTTTGGTTTGTCCATATATTTGGCGAATAAAATTTTTAAAAATGGGGAATTTTATATGAAAATAAAAATAGTAAATCATTAAAAAAACCCGTAAATACAGGCTTGAAAGTTCATTTGGTGCCCTTTTGGTGGAAGTATAACAACCACTATGCATAAATTTATAGGTAGTAATAACTACTAACTAATTAAATTATACTACATTTATTTATAAATTTGTTGAAAAAAATTTAAAAAAACAAAAAAATGTAGTATAATTAGAGTATAAAAAAGGAGGAAAAATGTTATGAGCAATAATCACTCACAAAAATTTTATTGTTATAGTTGTAATAAAGAAACACTAGGAATAATTTCAGATGTTCAAACATCCCGTGGAATAAATCAATGTATTATTTGTACTAACTGTTTTAATATGGTTAGTCTATCACTTCTTGATAAATTCAATAAAAAAGTAGATGAGCTTATAAAAGAAGCTGCAAAAGCAAAAATAGACCCAACTACTAAATTTGTTGTAGGAAGTAAAGAATATAATGACTATTATTATCCTAAATTTGATGAAAAAGGAATGCATTGATAAAAGTCGTGACATGTTTCAATTAAATTAGCATTAGGCTTTCTATTTTATTTTCATTACGAAGTTTTGAAAATAAAAACATAATTTTGCTTGGCTTTATACCTTGCTAAAATTATGCTTAAAAGGGTTTAAAAAGAGAAATTCCCTTTTTCACACCGTTATTGGCTTTGCCAATAACGTAGTGTGTTACTAAAATGGAATTTTAGTCTTTTATCACGAGCTGTAGCTCGTTTTTTAAATATTGAAATCTCTATCATCTTTTTCATAATTTTTTGTGTATAAATAATCATTTATTTCATCTTCTCTAAGTGTTTTATCTGCTATATCGTGTAAATCTTTATTTGTGTATAAATCTAATTTGTGATAATTGGTTATTTCTTCAACAACTTTATCTTTATCATTTTCAGTTCCTAATTTAAGTAATTTTCTAAAGAATTATTTTAATGATTGAACTATTATATTTAATAAACTTTTTAATTTATTATTTTCTTGTTGTAGTTCTTTATTTTTATATTCTAATCTTTTAACTTCATATTGAATATTTCTTTTTTGATTTTCTAAATCTTTATAACTTTGTGTATAATCAGTTAGTTCTTTAAATAATGCTTGATTTCTAGGCATATCTTTAATAACTCTTTTTGAAGTATTCATAAAATTATTTAAAGTATCATAAGTATCTTTATCAATTTTAACTTCTTTACCCGTTATTGTAGGTTTAGAAGTTTTTAATTGTTCTTGTAGTTCTTCAAAATCTTTAGTCATAAGATAATTTTGTTTTTCTAATCTGTTATCTAGTTTACGAGTTATTTTCTTAAATTCTTTTATTGAAATATGCTCGTTATCGCTGTTTTTAATGCCTCTTTCCAGGTCAAAACCTTTGTCTATTAGTCTTTGATAGTATTTGTCTTGAAGTAGGCTTAAATAGGCTTTATCTTTGATATATTGCTTTTTTGAAATAGTGTATTTTTCAGTATTAGTTCTTTTATCATATTTTCTAATTAAAGGTACAACTACACAATGGATATGTGGTGTTTTTTCATCTAGGTGCAGTGTATCGTGTAATACTTGTTCTTTTGTATAACCTAAATCTTCATAAACAAATTCCATACAAGTATCAGCCCATTTTTTAATTTGTCTTTTATTCATATCTTTAAAGAAATCATTATCACTTGTAAATAGTAATTCATCTGCAACTACATTATTTGAATCATCTACCATTTGTTTAAATGTTTTCTTTCTATCATCTCTCATAGTTTCCATTCGTTTATCGTGTTCTTTTTTATATTCTTTTGTTAAGTTATAGAATCCTTTAATATATTTTTCAGAAAGTGGTACTAGTTCAATATTATTTTTAGTTTTTGTAATATCTATATCAGGGTTAGATTTATATGCTTTTTTCTCTCGTTTGTTGTGCGATCCGATTTGTGCGAGATCAGATAATTTATTTATTGGCTCAACTCTAAATATTGCATAACTCATTTTTATATACCTCTTTTACTTTTTCTAAAACCTCTTTATAAAGTGAATTGCCATTTTTATCTTTGATATCAGATAAGTCTATTGTTATAACACCTAATCTAAAGTTTTGCTTTTTATAGTTTTTGTCATTCTTAATACAAATTAATCTTATTATTTTTTCGGCTTCAATATCTGAACTAAACGAGATATCTTTTAAATCATCATCAGTATCAACTTCATAATAGTTTAGTTTATAATCACTTCCCATAGTTTCTTGTAATTTATTAAAGTATTTAAGTGCTTGTTTTTGCGTTTTATGTTCTTTATTCATGTTTAAACTACAACCATAATCATCAACAAACCATTTAAGATTATATGGTAGTCCATAATTATTATGATTGCTAATCATACCCATTATATAATCTGACCTAAAATTTCCATCTACCATTTCTACTTTATCATTAACTTTTTTAATTTCAATATTATCAATATAAGTAGCAACTAGTTTTTGTCTTTTTTCTCTTGTTTCATTTACCCAATTATAAATATTTTCAATAAATTTTTCTGGATTAACATATGTTTCTATTTCTTGTTTATCTTGTATAATCAATAAATCATCAATAGTGAAACTTAAATTCTCATATTGTTTTTGTTCTTTTAATTTATTAGTTAATTCAGTTCTTTGATATTCAATATGTTTTATCTCTTTATCAAAATCATTAAGTTTTAATACACCTTTGATATAAGCGGTTTTAATTCTATCCATTTGCTTATCTAAATTCTTAATTTCTTTTTCATAATCTGCTTGTTTGTTATCCAATTTAGATTTAATAAATGGTGTGTAATAATCATTTATAAGTTCATCTTGTTTAACTAGTTCCAACATTAAACCTAGTAATAAACTTTCTATTTCATATTCTTTGTAAGTAGTTTTACAACTCTCACATTTATAGTAATAATATTTCTTTCCACTTTTCTTTTTAGTGGTAGCACATCCACCTAGAAATTTACCACAATTAGCACATTTAAGTTTGTTAGTAAAAAGATAAGTAGCTGTTCTTTCATAATGTCTAGCATTTCTTCGTTTTTGATATTGTCAATTTTCCCATTTTTCTTTTGATACTATTGGCTCAACAACATTTTCAT
>USFG01000007.1 GCA_900553855.1 uncultured Mycoplasmatota bacterium
TATCATTCTCTTTATCCTGCTTATTATTTACTTACTTATTTTTCATTAATTATCTTTTTAATGGTAGGTCTAAATACCAATCCAAATGTAATATCTTTGCCTTTAACTAAATTAATATCTATTATTGGTATTACCTTTAATAATTCATAATTATCTGGTATTGCAGAGTCGAATACTGTCATACCATTTTCTGTTCTATCTCCTTTATCTTAACGATATTCAATTTCAAAATATTCTCTTAAATAACCCAAATATTTATTTACTTATTTTCTTTTCATTGGAGAAGATACTAAAACCATTTCTTGTTTGATTATTTTTATCATAATATCATCAACACCTTTCTTAAACGACAAAAAAATCAATCATTTCTGATTGATTTAATCATTAACATCGCTTTGGTGCGACGATTATTGCTTATGGAGCAGTTAAGCAACAGCTTACGAACCATAACGCTCTCTTTCTAAAAATATTATATATGAATTCTTATTAAATTTCAATGGGAGTATGGAGAATTTTGTTATTTTATAGTATAATATATTCAAAATTAAACTTGATTCTATATAAGGAGGAAGTATAATGGATATAAGATACGCGGTAAGAGTATTTGCTTTTAAAGATAACAAGGTTGCCTGTATTAAATATAAGAATATTAACAAAGATTATTTTGATATACCTGGTGGAAAGATTGAAGATGGTGAAACTGAAATACAGACTTGTATAAGAGAATTTAAAGAAGAAACCGGAATGGATATTAATGATTTAAAATGTATTGGAAATGTTGAAATTATATATCCAGGTAAAAATAAAAAATTTGTTATGAAAACATATATCGCAAATAAAGTGAATGGTAACCCATTGGATTTAGATGATAACTATGCTTATTGGTTACCTATAAATGAATTAACTAAGAATGAAAAAAGATTTGCAATAACTCATTTGTTAGATGATGATTTAATTAATTATTTTGAATCAGAGAAAATCAATATTTTATTTACTTGCGATGATAATCATAATATTACTAATATGGAAATAAAGGAGGCATAAAATGAATGCAAATTTGTGGACACAATTACTTATAGCAATAGTTCCTGCACTTATTACTGGTGTTGGAAGTTTAATAATTGCTATTAAGAAATGTAAGAATGAAATTAATACACTTGAAACTAATAATAAACACGAAATAGAAAAATTAATGAAACAACATAAAATAGATATTGAAGCATTAAATGAAAAACATAGACTTGATATAGAAACTAAAGAAAAAGAACATCAATTAAAAATTGAAGAGATAAAAGTTCAAAATGAACAAGAAATATTAAAAAGAGAGAAAGAATTATCTAATTCTGCAATGTATTCAATGATGGGAGATGCAACTAAGGATTTATTTGCAGGAATATTTAACTCACCTGAATTTAAAGAAGAAATGAGTAAAAAAATTAAAGAAGGATTTAATAAGAAATAATTATTATGGAGGTACAAAATGGGATTTAATGAAAAGGAAAATTCCTTAGAATATTGGGATAATATACATAGTAAATATGAACGAAATGAAATAAAATTAGACAACTGGTTGGATAAGTTTGAAACTATAATAGATAGTTGCTCAACTCCTATTTTGGATTTAGGGTGCGGAAGTGGTAATGATACTTTGTATTTAATTAACAAAAATAAACAAGTTATATCTTGTGATCAATCTAGCAATGCAATTAATAATATTAAAAAAAACTTTCCAGAAGTGTATGATACTAAGTGTTTTAATATGCTTGATGGAATGCCATTTGATAATAATTCGTTTGAACTAATAATTGCTGATTTATGTTTGCATTATTTTAAAGAAAAAGATACATTTGAATTATTAAATGAAATAAGACGCATTCTTACTGTTGGAGGACGCTTAATTTTTCAAGTTAATTCAGTAAATGATGTAAATCACGGTGCTGGTCAAGGTAATGAAATAGAACATCATTTATATGAAACATCGGATAAAAGATTAAAAAGATTTTTTGATGAAAAAGACATTAAGTTTTTCTTTAAAGATTTTGATATCGAATATCTAAATGAAGAAATAATGACAAGATATAAATTAGAAAAAAGATTATATAGAGTTTGTGTTAGAAAAAAGTAAAGGGTATGGGAATTCCCATAGTAGAATTTATGCGGGAGTATAAATTCAGTGCTGGCTAGACATATATTTTATTCCCATATTCAAGAAAAATAAAAAGAGGATTAAATTATTCTGATAATTTTTTCCTCTTTTTTGAAGATTATTTATATAAAAACATATTCATTTAGGACAATTTCTTCTGCTATATTTTTATAGTTGTTCATTAATTTTGTCCATACCAATGGATTTAATTCTTTGCTTTTTTCAGACAGTCTTTCATCATTCTTAATATAATTTTCCATTAGTTCTTTATAATAATTCTCACAAGAATCACTGACTAAAAGAAGGTGATGAGTTAATTTATTTGTCATCAATAATGTCTCATAAAGTGCTTGCTTGTTTTGTGCAATAAAGTGTAATCTTAATATTCCATATCTTCCAAGTCTTCCATAATTTTCGTCTTTTTCTAAATATAAATCTGGTAATAAATAATCTCCTTTTCTTGTATAAGTAACTTTCATTTTTTATCTTTCCTTTCTTCTTTAAATAGTATTAATTAATTCATTTTTTGGCACTAATATTAAAATATCTTTAATAACATTTTTCTCAGTATATGGACAACTGACAATGCCATCTATATATAAATGTTCTTGTGATTTAATAATAAATTCTTCTAAAAATTTATCAGAATATTCTTTGTTTTTCATCTTCATAATTGATAAAATATCATAATTCAATTCCATATTTTTTAACTCAATTTCATCAATTTCTTTATGAAATTTAATTCCAATATTATTGTCATTCATAATATTATTAAGATATTTTAAGTATTCTTTACTGCTTTTAGTTATAAATTCATCTGTGAATTTTATATCTTTAATATCAATATTGTAGTTTTTATCACGTTTAATTTCTATCATAGATATAAGTCTATGAATCATATCTCTTTTAGCTTCTCTTGATAACAAATCATAAAGAAAAGCAAATCCAATATTTTTAATATTAGTAAAAAATAAAGTGTTATTTTTCTCAGCACAATCTAATTTTTTAACAAGTTCTATTGTATATTCTTTAGAATTATTATCTGGATCAAGTCTTACTTTCTTTTGATTTAGTTTATCAATTTCCTTTTTGATAACATCATTTTTATGATTGATTGTTTCGACATCTAAATTAGAACTTAAATATAAATCTACTAATCTTTTTTCCTGCAATTTTAATTTTTCGATTGCTTTTTCTATATCTTTTACATCATCACTTTTAGTAGAATTACAAGTTATAATTTCATTATCCATAGAAAGCATAAATAGTGTTAATTCTTCTAATACTTGTTTTAATTTTGTTTCTATTTTTTCAGTATTATAATGAAGTCCAAATCCCCTACAATTATGATTTTTACATCTTAAATGGTAATAAACTTTTTGCTTTCCGTTAGGATATTTAAAAGATTCTGATGATGACATTATCTCGCCACAAATAGGGCATTTTACTAAACCAGAAAACAAATGAATATATTCTCCATAGTTAGAATGTTTGTTTTTTACTAAAACATTTCTAGTAGCATTCCATGTTATTTCATCAATAATTGGTTCACAATAATTTTCAACTCTTAAAATATCTTGTGGCTTTCTTTTATATTTTCCATATTCAAAAATACCAATATAAATAGAATTAGTAAGTATTTTATAAACTCTATCCGCTTTCCATTTTCCTTGCTTTAAATAAGCATTATTATCTTTCATAATAGTAGCAATACCTCTTGTAGAATTGCCTTGTTTGCATAATTCAAATATTTCTTTTACAACTTCTGCTTCAATAGGTTCTACTTCTAAATGACCAGTTTCCTTATTTCTAATATAGCCATAAGGTGCTTTACTAGGATGAATACGCTCTAATGCCATTTCTTCCATAGCACGTTTAGTTCTTGCTCCAATCTCTTTTCTTTCTCTTTGACCAAATACTAAATTCATTCCAAAAATCATTTCACCATTAGCAGTAGATACATCATAAGGTTCGAGTATTAGTTCTATTTTTACATCATGTTCCTCACAATAATTAAGTAGCCAAAAACCGTCATAATTATTACGAGTAAGTCTATCAACTTTAATTGCAACTAATTTATCAATCTTTTTAGATTTAATATCTTTTAGTAATCTTTGCATTTCTGGTCTCATCAAATCTTTTCCAGAATGTCCAGCATCATTATAAACATCAACAATATCATATTCATTCTTTTCACAATATTCTTTAATAATTCTAAGTTGTGAATCAATAGAATAACCATTATCTCTTTGGTCGTCAGTAGATACTCTTACATAAACACCACATCTCATAGTTTTCCTCCTTTTATTAAAATTCGAGAAATATTAAAATACTTCTCATATGTTTCCTCACTCAAACACCAAATATCAGACACCAAATTGAATTTTTTTAATATTTTTCATTAAGTTTCTCAATTAGAGCGAGTTTCACGAAGTTAAATTTAATATACTTCTCATTTGTTTCCTCACAAATAAGCAAAATGTATAGTATAAAATTAAAACTTTTTCAAAAATTGTGTAATTTCTTTAAAATTATACTTTTGATTATGTTCCTTAATATAAAATGACTTATTTGATATTTCATTAACTTTGTATTCAAGTATTGTAAGAGTAGTAGGATATGTAATTTTGTATTCAGTAGGTATTATTACTTGTAGATTGGTGTGCAAGATAGTTTTAATCTGTCCTAATATAACCTTATATTTAAAGTTTTTTAAGATGTTGGTTAAATCTTTATTAGGTTTTAGATTTTCAATTACTTTAAATTCAAGCATGAAAAAAGTCCTCCTTTCTAGAAAGAGAACTTTTAAAGTTTTATATAAAATAAAAACTCACGAACTTTTAAGTCCGTAAGTTGATTTCAAATGGAGCAGGTGATGAGAATCGAACTCACGTCATCAGCTTGGAAGGCTGAGGTTCTACCATTAGACCACACCTGCGTCAAATACAAATCAATTATATAATAAATTAGAATGTATTTGCAAGTATTTTTTACTATTTTATTAAAGAAAGTTGAACTTTTCCTTTGTTTTTGTCGATATCTGATATATAAACAGTTAATATATCTCCTACACTAACAATATCTTTAGGATCTTTAACAAAGTTTTTGCTCATTTTAGAAATATGTAATAATCCATCATCATGTAAACCAATATCTACAAAGGCTCCAAATGAAGCAACATTTCTTACTGTTCCTTTTAATTCCATCCCAATAGATAAATCATCAATAGTTAAAACATCACTTCTTAAAATTGTTTCTGGGGCTTCACTTCTAGGATCTAATCCGGGATTTTTTAATTCTTTAATTATATCAGTTACTGTATAAATATCTGAATTTAGTTCTTTTGTTAATTTTTCTAAATCAATATTTTCTAGTTTATGTTTAAACTCTTCTGTTTTAATATCTTTGATATCTAAATTTAATAACTTTAATAATTTACTTGTTAATTCATAACTTTCAGGGTGAATTCCTGTATTATCTAATGGATTTATACTATTATTAATTCTTAAGAAACCAACACATTGTTCATAAACTTTATCTGTTGTTAATTTTTTGATTTCTTCTCTTGATGTAAATTCTTTTTTCTCTTTAAATTTTTGAATTTTATTAATTACAGTAGCAGTTAAACCTGATACATATTTTAAAATAAAGTTTGATGCCGTATTAATGTTTACTCCTACTTCGTTTACAACTTTTGATACTGTATTATCTAAACTTTCAGTTAGTTTTTTAGAGTTTACATCGTGTTGATATTCTCCTACACCAATGCTTTTTGGATCTATTTTTACAAGTTCTGAAAGTGGGTCAATAACTCTTCTTCCAATACTTACTGCACTTCTTTCTTGGACTTCATAATCAGGAAATTCTCTTTGGGCTTCTTTACTAGCAGAGTAAACGCTTGCTCCTGCTTCACTAACTATTGTATAATAAACGTCTTTTAAATCTTTAATAGTATTTGCTACAAATTCTTCACTTTCTCGTGATGCTGTACCATTACCAATAGCGATTAAATTAATGTTATAAGTTTTAATTAAGTTAAGTAATTTAATTCTTGATGCTTCTTTTTCATTTTTAGGTTCGTGTGGATATATTACATCTTTATGTAAAACGTTTCCTTTTTCATCTAAACAGGCTAGTTTACAACCGGTTCTAAATGCTGGGTCAAATCCAAGAACACGATATCCTTTAACAGGTCTAGTCATAAGAAGATTTTCTAAGTTATCTTTAAATACTTCGATAGCGTTATCTTCTGACTTTTCAGTTAATTCACTTCTTACATCTCTTTCAATTGATGGATATATTAATCTTTTTAGGGCATCTTTTATTGCGTCATTAACATAATCTACAACAAATGATTCTTTATTTTTAATAATTTTATTAGATAAAGAGTTAAAAATATAATCATTATCATAATCTAATTTAACTGATATAACATTTTCCTTCTCAGCTCTATTAATTGCTAAAACACGATATGGTTTAATATATTTAACTTTTTCAGTAAAGTCATAGTATATTTCATATGTTTTCTTTTCATCAACGGCATTTTTCTTTATTTTAGATACAATTGATGCATTATTCCAAATATAATTTCTGACGAATTTACGATAATAAGCGTTATCACTAACCCATTCACTTATAATATATTTAGCGTTTTCTAGGGCAACCTCTTTTTCGACATTGGGAACGATACCACATAAAGATTTTAAACTTCCTTTTGTAGGAAATGCCATTATTGCTTTAGCTAAGGGCTCTAATCCCATTTTAATAGCTTCAGTAGCTTTTGTTTTCTTCTTTTCCTTATATGGCAAGTATATATCTTCTACTTCAACTAATTTAGTACAGTTTAGGATATTCTTTTTTATTTCATCTGTAAGCATCCCTTTTTCATCAATTAATCTAATAACCGTTTCTTTTCTTTCCATTAAGTTATTATAATAACGATATTTTTCTTCTATTTTAGTTATTTGATTTTCATCTAATGCGCCAGTTGCTTCTTTACGATATCTAGCAATAAAGGGAATAGTTGATCCTTCTTCTAATAGCGTTAAAACGGCCTTTATCTGATTTATTTTGATATTAAGTTCACTACTTAATTCTTCTATTACTATTTCATTCATATTTTACCTCACTTTATCTATTTTACCATAAAAAAAGAGATTTTAGTCTCTTTCTAATCAATTTTAGTAATATTTATGATATCTTCTTCTTGAAGATAAGATACTTTTAATTTATCACCATTATTTATAAATGGAAGGTTATCTGATAATTCAATGGATGCTTTATATTTTTGATTGTTTGAATCAATAATATAATAATATGTTGTTCCATTTATTACGCTAGATTTCATAGATTTAATTATTATTTCTTTTGATATATCTTCGCCATTTTGAGTTAATTTAACATTTTTTAAATAGTTATTAGCGGCTTCATTTATACCTTTTGATGAATCGGTTACGATTACTTTTTGGTAATCTTTTACATCAACAAAGCCATACATTTTTACTAATCCAGCATCATCTTTTAAACTTACTAAATAGGTTGGATTTCCTTTAAGATTAATTAATAATGGGAAGGTAGATTTATATTTCATTTGTTGAACTGCACCTTCTGCTGATGCCATAGCACTATACTCTTCAGCTCCGGGCACACTATAAAAGCAAGTTGCACCAGTTCTCATATTAGTTAGTATGAAACCAAGATTTGATTCATCATTTACGATAGAAGTTAATCCAGTATAAAGATATATATCGTCGTTCATAGCTAGATAGTTATAGCCATCGGTTGTATTTACGACATTCTTTTGAGAAAAGATGCTATTTAAGAAACCATTTTGATATGTACCCCAGTCATCAACTTGTTCTATTATTAGGCTAGCATTAAAGGCGATATCAATCCATGTTGGAATATTTCCGATAAGATATTCTTCACTTTCTCCTGTTATAGCATTTAAAATTATTACACCTTCTACATTAGCACGCATATTTATAGCACTATATTTAAGAACTGGCATTACCCAATATGGATTACCTTCATTATCAATTTCAAATGATATATTACCAAAATTTTTTGTTGGATATTTAAATCTTAATTTACGATAAACATTATCATTAAATAAGGCT
The DNA here is from genome assembly GCA_900553855.1 of uncultured Mycoplasmatota bacterium. Lineage (GTDB taxonomy): Bacteria > Bacillota_I > Bacilli_A > RF39 > UBA660 > CAG-533. The sequence goes on from USFG01000007.1 coordinate 8,266, forward strand.
GATTCAACATATTTCATTCCTTTATCTAGTCTAATTAGTTCTGATTTTCCAGTTGTACTATCAACAGTTATATACCCCTTTACTCCTTCTTTACGATTAGTTAGCCATTTTATAGGAGATGCATATTCTAAAGGTGTTACTCTAATTATTTTATTGTTATAGTTTATTTGAGTATAGATATTTGATACGTCATATTGACTTACTAAATCACTCATTTGTCCCATAACACGGTCTCCTAGGGCTTTACTACTTGTTTTATCAAGTAATGGTAATTTTGAAAAATCTACTTCTTGAATATCAGTATTAAATTCTTTAGTAGAATCTACTTCAATCCGATTTGCATATTTTGAAGCCATAAATAGTGGACTTTCTATAAAATTCCATAACATGATTAAAACTAATATTGTTGGCACAGCTAGAAGTAAATAGTTTAATTTAATAATTCTTTTGTCAAATGTGATTACTTTTTTTAGGTTAAATATTAAACTTATTCCATAATAAAATAGGATTATAAATATTATAAATAAATACAAGGTGATATTATGTATATTTAAAGCAGGTAAGAATAGGTAATAATAAATAAACGCAAAAAGTATAGTTAAAATAATACTTAATATTTTTTTCATATGTTCCTCCACTTTTATTATATCAAGAAAAATTAGAATATGATAGAATATTATTTGTGATTGATATGTATTATAATAATTTAAGTGATTTTTATAAGAATAAATTTGGATGTAAAGTTGTTAAACTTTCTTTTGATGGTGGATTTAGTTGTCCTAATAGGATTAATGGCTCTGGTGGTTGTATTTTTTGTTCAGGTTCTTATGAGTTTGCAGGAGATAGAAATAAATCTTTAGAAGAACAATATCAAGAGCAAAGAATAATGATGGATAAAAAATGGCCTAATGCGAAGTATATAGCTTATTTTGGTTCTTTTACTAATACTTTTGATACACTTGATAATTTAAAGAAAAGATTTGAAAAGGTCTTAAGTTTTGATAATGTGATTGGTTTATCAATTGGAACTAGAAGTGATTCAATTAGTAGTGAATGTTTTGAGTATTTAAGTAAGCTTAATAAAAGAACATTTTTAACAGTTGAACTAGGGTTACAGTCTTCTTTTAATCGAACTTTAAAGTATATTAATAGAGGTCATGATATAGAGAATTTTGATAGTTGTGTTAAAAAACTAAAGGAATTAAATATTAATGTGGTTGTACATATTATTGATGGACTTCCTGGTGAAACTGAAGATATGATGCTAGATACAATTAGACATTTAAATAAACTAGGTATAAATGGAATAAAGATACATAATCTATTTGTTGTTAAAAATACATTACTTGGTAAAATGTATGAGGATAATCCTTTTAAATTACTTGAAAAAGATGAATATATTGATTTACTTGTTAAACAAATAAGAATTTTAAAACCTAGTATTGTAGTTCATAGACTAACTGGTGATCCTAAAAAAGAGGACCTCATTGCTCCATTATGGGCTGTTAAAAAAATTGATGTTTTAAATGGGGTTGTTAAGAAACTTAAGAAAGATAAAGCTTATCAAGGAATTGATTATAAAGAAAATTAAATAATATTAAAAGAGTTAACTTAGGACCAAATGTTAACTCTTTTTTCTGGTTCAATATACATTAAATCTTTTGAATCTATTTTATATGTTTCGTAAAACTTTTTAGTTGATGATAATACTCCGTTTACTCTTATTTCATTAGGTGAATGAGTATCAATTAAGCTTTGTAATACTTTAGTGCTTTTACTATAATTATTAGCCCAAACTTTAGCAAATGATTCGTAGGTTGTTTGATAATCTTTTTTATTTGCATTATTTTTTATTAAGATATTTGTAATGCATTCCATAGCACCTAAATCAGCAATATTTTCGCCAATTGTACGAGTTCCATTGTTAGAAACATTATGAATAATTTCGTAGTTGTTGTAATAATCTATAACTTTATTTTGAATTTCTTGATATTTTTCTTGGCTTGATGTGGTGTACCAATTACTAAGAAGGCCATTTTCATCAAATTTTGAACCATTATTATCAAATGCATGAGATATTTCATGAGCTATTATGAAACCAATACTTCCAAGATTTTCATATTTATTGTTAATATCTTTAATTACTTTAGTGCTTCCAGTTAAAATATTAATTGAGTTTGATGTAACATCATAATAGGCATTAAATGTATAATCTGGTAGAGCATTAGTTGTAGTAGTTGTATTTAACATTTCGTATGATGCAGCTCTCACTACTTTGTTAAGATTAATAATATTTTTTACTAATGAAATATTACTGTTAAAATCATAGTATGAAGATAAATCTTTAATATAGTTTGTACCAATATTTATTTTAATATTGTTTAGTTTAGTTACAGCCTTACTTTTTGTTTCATTATCCATCCAAGATGTATTTATCATATCTTCATATTCTTTTATTATTTCATTTGTAAGATTAGAGATATAATTTTTAGTATCATCGCTTAAATATTTGTTATTATAATTTTTGGAAATTTCATTTGGGTATATTTGTTTAATTAAATCATAAGCTGTTTCTTCTCTAGTATATTCTTTACCTAATAAATTTTTATTTAGTTTGGTAAATATTGTTTCATAATTTTCAGTTGTATATTCAGCATATGTTTGAAGTATTTTTATTGTTGCTATATTTTTCCATAAAGAAAGATTATTATTTGTTAAATATTTATTTAATTCTTGATATGATTTTTCATCAACTAAGCTTAGTTTACCTATTTTAGATAGTCCTAATTCATTAAAATATTTGTTAATATCTAAATTAGTATAAATTTTACTTAACGCTGATTTATCAATAATATTATAGTATTTTTCAGTATTTAATAAATCATCTTGTTTTAATGAATTATTAGCTAAATTTGTATAGAAGTCATCGATTTGATTAGTTATATCTAGGGCTTCTCCAGCAGTATAACCATATTCTCTTAGTAGTTTGTTATTATATAATTTAAAATTATTTTTTACGGTAGTTAATGTTTCGTTGCTATAATAATCTGATGAGTAACCATAATCCATTGGAATTGGTGTTATATATAAAATGTTCTTTCCAGTTTTAAAGTCTTTCATGATTGATTTAGACATTAATAATTCAATACTTAGTTCTTTTTCTAGTTTTATTGCTTCAGTAATAAAGTCGTTAATATTTGTTGTTTTATTAATTTTATCTATATATAACTCTAAATCTTTTAATCCGTTCTTGTTACGAAATTCAATATTTAAATATTCATTATAGAATTCTTTAATATTTTTTTCTTCATTTGTAGTTGGGTTATTTATTATTTCCTTTACAATATTGTTTGCATCCTTAGATATTTCTTTGTTTATATCATCAATATATGACCAACCATCTTCTTTATCTTTGATTGTTTCTTTATTTATGTATTCATAATAATTATCAATATAATTTTTATTTAAGTAAATAAAGGCACCTATTATAACAACAACAAATATTATTGTATATAGAATATATTTTTTAGTTTTATTTTTAGTCACCGAACAACACCTTCTCTTGATTATATTTTTTTATTATTAGAAATACGGTTATGGCAGATAATATGAGTGTACTTATGATAGTCATTATAATATTTAAAGTATTAAAGTTATTTGAAAATATATCCATAAGAATTTGAACACAGTTGACAATTGGAATTGCATAGTAAATTAAACTATCAGTTGAAATACTTAGAATATTTGTAAATAAAGGAATCATTGATAAATATTGTAATACGGCAAGCTTGATTCCTGCTTCTTTTGCTGTTTTAGTGTTAGCAACTAGGATTGTCGCAAGAGCAGAAATAACAAGTGATGATGCTAAACTTACGCATAATCCGATTAAAATGCTTTTAGCTGATATGGAAATATTTAAATTGCTAAATGATACAAAATAATGACTTGAAATAACTAGGGTTAATAATACGGATAAGAATTCGATTATTGATGCGGCAGCACTGGCAATAAAGTTAGCTAAGTATTTTCCTAATATTAGTTCTTTTTGAGATATAGGAAAGCTTAATATAGTTTCTAGAGTTCCACTTTCTTTTTCGGTAACGGTTGTTGAAATTGCCATTGACTGAGATGTTGATATTATTCCAGCAAAAATAAGCATAAATAGGGTTGAATAAATTGTTACAAGAATAAAGTCGCTACCTTCTAGTTCTTTAAATTCATAATTATATTTGGCGTTTATTTCTTCATAATCAATACCTTCCCCTGCAACGTATGTTATTAGTTCATTGTTTTTTAATGATTCAAAGTAACCTTTAATTAAACTTTGAAGTTGATAACCTTCTTGACTATTATCAGTATAAAAATAATACTTTTTTTCTTCTTTGTTATAATCTATGTAGGCATTTATATCTTTATCTTTATAGGACTTTTCCATTTCACCCAGATTATCATATTTAACTGTTTCTAATTGATATTCGCTACTTACGATGTTTTCGATAATATTTGGTTCAAAGTCAATTCCTACTTTGTATGGTTCTAAAACTTGGTTTTGATCAAACATGACTCCATAAACTATGACAAAGAACATTCCTATTAAAGGCATAGCAAGTAAAGTTATAAATGTTTTTTTATCTCTAACGATAGAACGAAGTTCTTTTTTGATTGTTATTATTATATTATTCATTATCTTCTCCTATTAATTTTAAAAAGGCATCTCTAATGTTGGTTGTATTAGTATTTTTTAAAATTTCTTTACTTTTTCCGAAGGCAATAACTTTACCTTTATTAATAAGTAATAGTTTATCGCAGATGTTTTCTGCTTCTTCCATGTAATGAGTTGAATATAATATGCATTTGCCTTTAGTTTTTTCTTCGTTAATAAAATCTAAAATTGTTTTACTAGAAATAACATCTAACCCACTTGTTGCTTCATCTAAGATATAATATTTGGGATTATGAACTAGGCAACGAGCAATACAGGTTCTTTGGTATTGACCAGTAGATAAATTTTCAATTCTTTGATAAGCAAATGATTCCATATTAAATCGTTTGATAATATCATTTATTATTTTCTCTAACTTTTCTTTAGGAACTTCATAATATTCACCGCACATTTTTAATAATTCGTATGGAGATATATCTTTATACAATTTAGTATTTCCCGACATGAAGGCGATATTTTTCTTAATTGTTTCATTATTTTTTTGATAGTTCATGTTGTCAATTAAAATCTCACCGCTATCTGGTTTCATAATGCCTGATATCATTCTAAGTAAAGTTGTTTTTCCAGCTCCATTAGGTCCTAGAATACCTAAAACTTCTCCTTCCATAGCAGTAAATGAGATATTATTATCAGCAAGAAATGTTTCTATTTTATTTTGATTATTTTTCTTTTGAAAACTTTTAGTTACGTTTTTTATTTCAATCATGTTAACTCCTTTTTACTATACACAAGTATATCATTTTATAGACAAAATAAAAAGAATTATTGTGAGGTAATTCTTTGTTAATAACTTGTTAGATTTCAACATTTTCTTGTTCTAACATGTCTTTAAATTGAACTTTAAATTTTTCAATTTCTTTCTTTAAACTATCAGGATAAATATTTTTAGCATTTTTAACTGCTTCATAAATATGTTTAATTCTTACTTCAGGTGAGTTTTCGAACACGGCATAACTAAAGGCATTAGCTAGTAAAGTTAAGGTTATATCTGGATATCTACTTGAAATTTCATATACTCTTTTGTATTCACTTGTCATGTCTACTAAAAATGCGAATATTTTTTCTTTTTGGAAATCTGTATAAGCAAGTTTTACGCCCATTTTCTTTTCGAATTTAGGATATGTTCCCATAAGAATTTTTACAACTGTTTCAGGATCACTTTCTGCAATATCTATTTTAATAAATCTACGAAGAAATGCTCTATCTCTTAGGATGTATGCTTCATATTCTTCGGTTGTTGTTGCACCTATCATTTTAATAGTTCCACGATCTAAGAATGGTTTTAACATATTAGCAAAATCGATGTTGTTATTTGGATTTTTATTAACTAATAAGTGTACTTCATCAATAAATAGAATAGTATTTGTTTTAGTTTTTAATTCATTAAGTAATATTTCTAATCTAGCATCGGTATTACCATTTTCAGTTGTACTACCTAAAAGAGATGTAATGTTGATTTTAATAATACTCCATCCTTTTAAAGCATTTGGAACATCTCCTTTTTGGATGCGATAGGCAAGTCCTTCTACTAATGCGGTTTTACCTATACCTGGCTTACCTGTTAATAATGCGGCTTTATCAGGAGTAATTAGGGCTAAAATCATTTCATTAATTTCTTTATCTCTTCCTATTGACGGATTTGTAATATATTCTTTTTTAGTTAAATCTTCACCATATCTTTCAAGAACACTTATTTTATTTTCTTTATTTGTTTCATTATTTTTTTGTTCATTATTATTTGTTTCAGTTGTTAATTTTTCGATATTTTCATCTAAAGTTTCTAATGTTTCCACTTTCATTACTCCTTTTTTAACGTAGTTTATTATACCTAATTGTGATTAAAATGGCAATATTTTCCTACTATAACCATTTTGGATTGCATAACAGTCATGGGCGGCAATAAATGCTTTACTATCATATTTTAAGATGTGATATTTAAAATTATAATATTCATCGAATGGAAGAATTACTAATAATGTAGGCTCTTTATTAATAAATATTCCACCTTTATTGCCAATTTCGGTTACGCCTAATTTTAAATCGTTAACAATGTATTTTTCTAAATTTTTCCAGTTTTTACTTTTAATATATATCATTTTGCTATCATTTACTCCTAACATGATAATATCAATCATTTTTGATGATACGGTTAGAATAAATATAGCACAGATTGTTTTGGTTATACCAAACAGGAAGGCACCACTCATTATAATAAATGTGTTAATAATACTATTGCACTGGCCAATAGGGATTTTAAAATACTTGTTTAAGATAGATGCTAATATATCTGAGCCACCGGTATTAAATCCGGAACGATATATAATACCATTAGCAATTCCAATTGATATGGAAGATACTAAAATAATCAAAAATTCATTTTTTAAATAGCCTTGAAGACTATAAGAAAAAGTACTGGTAAATGAGATTAAAAGGGTAAATATTGCTGCACCAACTATAGTATATATAGCCTTATCTTTACCTAGAATAAAATAAGATATTATTACTAAAACAAGTGTACATATGTTGATAATTATGGATGTTTGTATTCCAGTTAATTCTTTAATAACAATTGCTAGACCACTCATTCCACCAATAACTATATTGTTTGGAACTAAAAAGGTATTATAAATTATTCCATATAGAAATGATGCTAAAGCAAAGAATATAAGTCTGATTAAAAAATTTTTTCTTTCTACTTCATTGATAATACTTATTTTTTTATGAAATAAATTAAACCTTTTCATATCATACACCTTATTATTATATTACTATTTTTTTTAATTATAGTAAAGAAAAAAACACCCGAAGGTGTTTTTATTTGCTATTATTCAATGATTTCAGTAACTGTACCAGCACCAACTGTACGTCCACCTTCACGAATTGAGAACTTAGTTCCGTTTTCTAAGGCAACGTTAGCAATTAATTCAACTGTCATTTCTACATTATCACCAGGCATAACCATTTCAACTCCTTGAGGAAGTTCAATTACACCAGTAACATCAGTAGTTCTGAAGTAGAATTGTGGTCTGTAGTTTGAGAAGAATGGAGTATGACGTCCACCTTCTTCTTTAGATAATACGTATACAGAAGCTTTGAATTTTTTATGAGGATGTACTGAACCTGGTTTAGCTAAAACTTGTCCACGTTCAACATCTTCTCTATTGATACCACGAAGTAAAACTCCAGCGTTATCTCCAGCTTCAGCATAATCTAAAGATTTTCTGAACATTTCGATACCAGTAACAACTGTCTTTCTTGTATCTTTTAATCCAACGATTTCAACTTCGTCGTTAAGATTTAATCTACCTCTTTCAACACGTCCAGTAACAACTGTACCACGTCCTGAAATTGTAAATACGTCTTCAATACTCATTAAGAAAGGTTTATCAGTATCTCTATCAGGTGTTGGGATATAATCATCAACAGCAGCCATTAAGTCTTTGATAGCTTGAACGCTTGCTGGATCTCCTTCTAATGCTTTTAATGCAGATCCTCTAATAATAGGGCATTCTGGATCAAAACCATATTCTCCTAATAATTCTCTAATTTCCATTTCTACTAAATCTAGTAATTCTGGATCATCAACTTGATCACATTTGTTCATGAATACTACGATTCTTGGAACTCCAACTTGACGAGCAAGTAAGATATGTTCTCTAGTTTGTGGCATAGGACCATCTGCAGCTGAAACAACTAAGATAGCTCCATCCATTTGTGCAGCACCAGTGATCATGTTCTTAACATAGTCAGCATGTCCTGGGCAGTCTACGTGAGCATAGTGACGTTTGTCAGTTTCATACTCAACGTGAGCAGTATTAATAGTAATACCTCTTTCTCTTTCTTCAGGGGCTTTATCGATATTTGCATAATCAACAAAGTCTGCTTTTCCTTCGTCATGTAAAACCTTTGTAATTGCAGCTGTTAATGTTGTTTTACCATGGTCTACGTGTCCAATAGTACCAATATTAACATGTGGTTTACTACGATCAAATTTTTCTTTTGCCATTTTATTTTTCCTCCTATTTCTTTTCTTTCTATAAAATTATTTTATCTAATTCTTGAACTTTATTCAAGTATTATTCAATTAGTTTACGCTGTTTTTCTTAATGATTTCTTCAGCAATTGATTTTGGAACTTCTTCATAATGATCTTTTTCCATTTGGAAGTTAGCACGTCCTTGTGTATTACTTCTTAAATCAGTCATGTAACCAAACATTTCTGATAGTGGAACAAGAGCAATTATTCTAATTGAGTTTCCAATTGATTCTTGTCCTAGTGGTCTACCACGACGAGAAGTTAAATCTCCCATTACATTTCCCATGTATTCTTCTGGAGTATCAACTACTACTTTCATGATAGGTTCTAGAAGTACTGCTTTACATTTTTCTTTAGCAGCTTTTAATGCCATTGATGCAGCAATTTTGAATGCCATTTCTGATGAGTCTACATCATGATATGATCCATCAAATAATGTTGCTTTAACATCAACCATTGGATAACCTGCAAGGATACCACCAGCCATAGCTTCTTGTAATCCTTTATCTGTTACTGGAATATATTCACGAGGAACAACTCCACCAACGATTGCATCAACGAATTCATAACCTTTTCCTGGATTTGGTTCAAATTTAACCCAAACATGTCCGTATTGTCCACGTCCACCTGATTGTTTGATATATTTACCTTCACAATCTCCAGCAACTGTGATAGTTTCACGGTATGCAACTTGTGGTCTACCTTGGTTAACTTCTACACCAAATTCTCTTCTCATTCTATCGATAATGATATCTAAGTGTAATTCACCCATACCTGATAATACAGTTTGACCTGTTTCAGTATCAGTTTTAACTCTTAATGTAGGGTCTTCTTCAACAAGTTTTTGGATAGCAATTGCCATTTTATCTTGATCATTTTTAGATTTAGCTTCAATTGCAATATCAATAACTGGTTCTGGGAATTCCATACCTTTCATCTTAGCAAATGCTTTTTCATCACATAATGTATCGGCAGTTGTTGTATTTTTTAAACCTACTGCAGCAGCGATTTCACCAGCATAAACTTCAGTGATTTCTTTACGTTGATTTGCATGCATTTGTAAGATACGTCCGATTCTTTCTTTAACTCCTTTAGTTGAGTTAAGTACATATGAACCTGCTTTTAACACACCAGAGTAAACTCTGAAGAATGATAAACGTCCAACGAATGGGTCTGTCATAATTTTGAATGCTAAGGCAGTAAATGGTTCAGAATCACTTGGATGTCTCTTAATATCATTTCCATCTTTATCTACGCAATCAATTGCTTCGACATCTGTAGGTGCTGGTAAATAATCAATAACAGCATCTAATAACGCATGAGTACCTTTGTTTCCTAGGGCATCAGCACATAATACAGGGAAGAATTCAACAGCTAGTGTTGCTTTTCTAATAGCACTCTTTAATTCAGCTACAGAAATTTCTCCACCTTCTAAATATTTTTCCATTAAAGCATCATCAAATTCAACAACTGATTCTAATAGAATAGTTCTGTATTCTTCGGCTTTATCTTGCATATCAGCAGGAATTGGAATTTCTGTAACTTGTTGTTGTTCAGTTCCATCATACTCATATGCTTTCATTTCAACTAAATCAATATATCCAGTAAAATGATCTTCAGCACCAATTGGTAACATGATTGCAGCGGCATTAGCACCTAATCTATCTTTAATAGTTTTTAAACTATAATAATAGTCTGCACCCATTTTTTCCATTTTGTTAGCACAAATCATTCTTGGAACTTTATATTCATTAGCTTGTCTCCAAACTGTTTCAGTTTGAGGTTCTACACCAGCTTGAGCATCGATTAGGGCAATTGCACCATCTAATACTCTTAAACTTCTTTGAACTTCAATTGTAAAGTCTACGTGTCCTGGTGTATCGATTATATTAAGTCTATAACCTTTCCAGTGTGCAGTAGTTGCAGCACTTGTAATTGTGATACCTCTTTCTTGTTCTTGAGCCATCCAGTCCATTTGAGATTCACCATCATGTGTTTCACCTATTTTATGAGTGATACCTGTTAAGAATAAAATTCTTTCGGTTGTAGTAGTTTTACCGGCATCAATGTGAGCCATTATACCGATATTTCTTAGTTTATCTATTGAAACGTCTCTTGCCATAGTAACCTACCATCTATAATGAGCAAATGCTTTATTTGCTTCAGCCATCTTATGAGTATCTTCTCTCTTCTTAGCAGCTCCACCAACACCATTTGATGCATCGATGATTTCAGCAGCTAATTTGTTTGCCATTCCTCTTCCTGGTCTTAATCTTGAATAATTGATTAAGTAACGAAGAGCAAGCGTTTGTCCTCTTGTTTCACTAACTTCAATTGGAACTTGAACGTTAGATCCACCAACACGACGTGATTTTACTTCTAATGCAGGAGTAATATTTTCCATTGCTTTAGTAAAAACTTCCATCGGATCTTTATTTGTTTGTTCTTTTATTTTATCAAATGCCTCATTAACAATTCTTGTAGCAGTACCTTTTTTACCGTCGTTCATAACAGCGTTAATTAATTTAGTAACAACTTTTGAATTATATATAGGATCTGGTAAAACATCACGTTTAATTGCACGTCTTTTACGCATATTTTTTCCTCCTTATTTAACTATTTTTTCTTTGGTTTTTTAGTACCATATTTACTTCTTGATTGTTTACGATCATTAACACCTTGAGTGTCTAATGTACCACGAACAATGTGATAACGTACACCGATAAGGTCTTTAACACGTCCACCACGAACTAAAACAACACTATGTTCTTGTAAGTTATGTCCTTCACCTGGAATATAAGTATCTACTTCACGACCATTTGATAATCTTACACGAGCATATTTTCTTAATGCTGAGTTTGGTTTCTTTGGAGTTTTTGTACCAACACGAGTACATACACCTCTCATTTGTGGATGATCAGTTGCTGTAGTCTTTCTTTCCATACTATTAAAACCGATGTTTAATACAGGACTCTTTTTCTTTTTAGTTTTGTTTTTTCTTCTTGTCTTAACTAATTGGTTTATTGTAGGCATTTTAATACTTCCTTTCTATACACACATCCCGGTGTGCTGTATTACTCATAAATCAAGGTTCTATGCGACATAGAACCAAAATTTAAAATGCAAATATAATATACCACTTGACTATTGTAGTGTCAAGCATAAGTTTGATGTTTTGAGTAAAAATTGTTATATGAATTTTCGCACTTTTTTATTGACTTATTATTTTAATATTTGATATTCTATTACTCAAGGAACATTTAATTGTTTAGGTGATTACCTTATTTCTATATTTTTTATATGAAATGAGGTGATCTTATGAATAAAAAGTTATTATATTTTATAATTTTCAATTTATTTATAATTGTTTTTATTTTACTTTTTATCATTATTAAAATGATTGGGTTAAATTAAAAACACCAAACACGGGGTTTTGGTGAATACTAAATTTTTTAGGTAATCACTTAACATCTCAAAATTAAGTGTTCCTTTTTTATTTTATGTAAGTTTTCCTTACATATTCATTGTAGCAAAAATTAAACGGATTTTCAATATGTTGAAATTATAAAAATTGCATAATTTTACCAATTAACTAATTGTTGTTCTAATTTTAAATCAATTTTATATTTATCTTTAACTTCTTTTTGAACTAATTTAATTAATTTTAAAATATCAGATGATGAAGCATTATTTTTATTAATAATAAAGTTAGCATGTTTAGTACTAATTTCTGCTCCACCAATGTTTTTTCCCTTTAGGCCTAGTTCTTCAATTATTTTACCGGCATAATTTCCTTCGGGATTTCTAAATACACTACCAGCTGATGGATATTCTAAAGGTTGGCTGTTCTTTCTTTTTAATAAGTATTCTTTTATTTTGCTAGCTATTTCATCATGATTACCATGTTCTAGTTTAATATTTGCAGCAACACAAATTAAATTTTTGTTAGCTTGAAATATTGAATATCGATAATCAAATTTTAATTTTTCTAATGGTATTTCTTCGATTTGTAATTTCTCATCTAGTACAATAACACTTTTAACAATGTTGCTCATACTGTTACCATAAGCTCCAGCGTTCATATATATTGCTCCACCAATTGTTCCAGGAATTCCTATTGCAAACTCTAAACCGGTTAATTCATTTTTAACACTTGCTTGAACTAATTTACTTAAAATCATACCTGATTCAACATATATTTCAGTTTGCTTAATTTTGAAATTATTTAATTTATCTAATTTAATAATTACTCCGTTAAATTCTTTATCACTAAATAGTGTATTACTTCCTTTTCCTAAAATAAAATATTTAATATTATATTTATGAATTAGTTTTAATAATTGTTTTAAATTGTTAATATTATTTGGATAAACAACTAATTTAGCAATACCACCTGTTTTGTAAGTTGTTAAGGTTGATAATGAAATATCTTTTTCGATTTTTCCTAAATTAAGTTTTTCTAATTCTAAAATAAAATTATTCATATTTATTCTCCTTCTTAATTATATGTTTATTTTATTAAAAAAAGGAAAGCATAGTTTTCCCTTTGTATTAACATCCATCTGTTTATGTACTTTATTGATTAACATATCCTTTGGTTGTGTATTCATTGCATTTAATATATGCTTTATATTCAAAAATACCCATATTAGATGTAGTTTTAACATATCCATTACATTCTTCTTCATTAACTTTATTTGTTAAAGTATTATCGTAATCTGATAAATCTTGTATTGAGATTGTTTCATTGTTTTTTAAAAGTCCTGGTTTTTCTCCATAATAAGCCTTAGCAACATCTGTCATTTTCTTTTCTAATGTTTTATATTCTTTGTTTTCATTTTTAATTTTTAAGCCAATTATAGTAAATCCACCAACTAAGATTACTATTAATATTAACCATATTACCATATTCTTCTTCATAACATTTCGACTACCTTTACTATTATTCAACTTAGAAAATTAATTTCACTATAAAATTTATATATAAAATAGATAGCTATTAATAATGCAAAAATAAGTAATCCCATTAGAAATAGCATCATTTTAAAGCCCCAACCATTTTTATTTAATTTCATATTCTTAACCTCTACTTAATTATAACAATAAATAATAAATTATGTAAACAAAAAACTCCCCAGTTGTGGGAAGTTCATTTTAGTAATTAAACTAATTCAACAGTAGCTCCAGCTTCTTCTAATTTAGCTTTAATTTCGTTAGCTTCGTCAGCAGAAACGTTTTCTTTAATGTTTCCACCTTTGTCAGCTACTCCTTTAGCTTCAACTAATCCTAAACCAGTGATTTCTCTTATAACTTTGATAACACCGATTTTAGCAGCTCCAGCGTCTTTTAAAACTACAGTTTTAGTAGAAGGTCCTTCTTCAACAGCAGCAGCAGGTGCAGCAGCAACAGCAACAGCAGATGGGTCTACTCCGAATTCCTCCTTCATTGCGTCAACTAATTCTTTTACTTCAAGAATAGTCATTTCTTTTAATGAATTAATAAAATCTTCTTTAGTAATTTTAGCCATTTTTTATTTCTCCTTTCCTAATATTACTTTTCTTCTAATCCTTCAGCATATAAGTTTAATGCTATAGATAGATTTTTAACGTGTTCTATCATACCACCTGCAAGCATAGTAAGTAATCCTTCCATAGATGGAATAGTTGCATATTCATTAATCTCATCTATTGTAGCTACTTCGCCATTAATAATTCCGCTTCTGATTTCAGCACATTTGTGATCTTTAGTAAAAGCACTAATAGCTTTAATAGGCGCTAATAATTCTTTACCAAATACAATAGCGTTAGGTCCTTCAAGAGTATCAGATAAATCAATGTTTAATTCGTCTGTTGCTCTTTTAACAAGGGTATTCTTATAAATTTTAACTTCACCATTAGCTTCTTTAACTTTGTTTCTTAATTCAGCCATATCAGCAACAGTTAATCCTTGATAAGAAAATAATACTACAGATTCAGAATTCTTAATTTTGTCAGCAATTTCGTTTACTACTTCTTTTTTTGCATTAAGAATTTTTGTACTTGCCATATTTTCCTCCTTTTTTTATAAAAAAACTTTCCATGAGGAAAGCACAAGTTCTTCCCTCGGCTGGATTATTAAACTTAAAGCCCCAGCTGTCTACGGATAAAAAGTTTTTTTAACAATTTTTAATATACAACATTTGTAACTATTTGTCAAAAGAATTTGTATTTAATTTAATTCCAGGACCCATAGTAGTACAAATTGATACACTCTTAACGAATGTTCCTTTAACTGTTTTAGGTTTGTTTTTAATTATTGTATTAACAAAATATGTTAAGTTTTCTTCTAATGATTTTTCATCAAAAGATACTTTTCCAATAATACTATGAACATTTCCTAAAGAATCAGCACGGTATTCGATCATACCTTTTTTGATATCTTCAACAGTTTTTTCTGGTGTAGTAGTAACTGTTCCAGTCTTAGGGTTTGGCATTAAACCTTTAGGTCCTAAAACTTTACCAATTCTACCTAATGCAGGCATCATTTCTGGTGTTGCAACGATTACATCGTAATCAAACCAATTTTCATTTGAAATTTTATCAATTAGATCTTGTTCTCCTACAAAATCAGCTCCAGCTTTTTTAGCAGCTTCAGCAGCAGCTCCTTTAGCTAAAACTAAGATTTTTTTAGATTTTCCAGTACCATTTGGTAGTACGATTGATCCTCTTAATTGTTGATCTGATTTCTTAGTATCAATATTTAAATGCATAGCTACTTCAACAGAACTATCAAATTTAGTAGTGCTTGTTTCTTTAACTAAGCTAATTGCTTCTTTAACATCGTATAATTTTGCTTTTTCGATTTTTTTAGAAGCTTCCACGTACTTTTTTCCTAATTTTCTCATTTTATTCCCTCCAATCGTGGTAGATTTTGCGGATTATTAATTTTCTTCAGTTTCTTTGTTTTCGCCAATAACTTCTACTTCAGCGTTATTGTTGTTTGCAGATTCTTCCATCTTTTCTAATGCTGCTTCACGTTTAGCTTCAGCTATTTCAGCTTCTTTTGCTTCAAGAGCTTGTTCTTTTAGTTCTTCATCATTAATTCCTTCAACGGCAATACCCATATTACGAGCAGTTCCTTCAATAATTTTCATTGCTGCTTCAACAGTATAAGCATTTAAATCTGGCATTTTAGTTTCAGCTATTTTTCTTAAATCTTCTTTAGAGATAGTTGCAACAACTTCATTAGCACCCTTTTTAGATGCTTTGTTAATTTTTGCAGCCTTTTTAAGTAAGAAAGCAGCTGGTGGAGTCTTTAATACGAAACTAAATGTTCTATCATCATAAATTGAGATTTCAACAGGTAGAATATCTCCCATTTTATCTTTAGATGCATCATTAAATTTAGTACAAAATTCTCCTAAATTAATTCCGGCAGGTCCTAAAACTGTTCCAACAGGAGGAGCAGGTGTAGCTTTTCCAGCAGGAATTTGTAATTTAATTTTCTTTACGACTTCTTTTGCCACGAAATACACATCCTTTCATATTTTCGCTTAGTGGTATGGGCAAATCCGCATTCCCCTCCACTTACAATTAAACCTAATTGCAATTTGGACTATACCACATTTTCTTTCTTTTTACAATATAAATTTTGCTTGTTTATTTAAAAATATAAAAAAAGCTCTAAATTAATAGAGTTTTTAATTAATTATTTAATTGTTGCTACTTGGAATAATTCTACTTCAACTGGTGTTTCTTGACCAAATAAATCAACTAATACTGTTAATCTGCTGTTTTCTAAATCTAATGTACTAATTGTTCCGTCCATACCTTTAAATGGTCCATCAACAATTGTAACTTTAGTTCCAACAGTAAGTTCTTTATCAACATCCATTCTAGTCATACCCATATTAGCTAGAATTTTATCGATTTCTTGTGGTTTTAATGGAGTGGGTTTTGCTCCTTTTCCACTTGATCCAATGAATCCAGTAACTCCGGGAGTATTTCTTACAATATACCATGCTTCATCTGTCATAATCATTTCAACTAAAATATAACCGGGAAACATTTTTTTCTTTTTTTCTTTAATGCTTCCATCTTTCATTGTTTCTTTAACAGTTTCTTCTGGCACAATAATTCTAAAAATATTATCTTTGAATCCCATTGATTCAGCACGCATTTCAAGTTTTTCTTTGACTTTAGATTCATGTCCTGAATAAGTGTTAACTACATACCATTCTTTTTCCATATATTATAACCCCTTTACTAATGAACTTAGCCATGCAAATAATGCATCTAAACCATAAAAATATAAACCAAATATTACAATAAATATAATAGTTGCTACACCATATTTAGTTAAATCTTTTTTTGAAGGCCAATTAACTTTTTTTAGTTCAGCTTTTACTTCAGAACTATACGATTTTTTTGGTGTTTGTTTCTTTACTTTTTTATTTTCTTTTTTAACTGGTTTAGTTTCTTTCTTTAATTTTTTGTTAGTAACTTCTACTTTTTCAACAGTCACTTTTGTTTCTTCTTTTTGTACTTTAGCTGCTTTTTTACTTGTATTTTTCTTTTTTACATCTTTTGCCATAATATCTCCTTTTTTATTTCAAATAAAAAACGCTTGCTGCGTCAATAAGAATATATCAAAATCTTTGTATAATTGCAATAGTTTTTAATGATTTATTTAGCAAATTTAAGCGTTTTTTCAACCATTTTGCGATGTTTATCATAATAGTTTTGAATTTGTGTTCTGATTTCTTTACATATTTTTATTTTGTATTCTACTTCTAAATTATCAAATATTTTTGAAAGTTCAAAATTAATAGCTTGTTCTAATGATAAGAATAATTTAGGAAATTTACGTATAACATTAGTTGTAAAGTAATCTTCATATTTTTCACTAATTGAAAATATGCCAAAGCACGACTTGTATATTGAAATGTCTCCATAATCTTCTGAAAATATACATCCATTGTCAAACATTGGAGATAGTTGAATATGGTTTTTAGATTTTTCGAAAAATACATTGTACTCCCATCTATCATACTGACCAAATAATATATCTACGGATATAATTTTAAATATTTGTTCAATACATTTTTTATAATCTTCTCGATTCATTGATTTTTTTAATAAATTATTTATTTCTATAAAACTATTAGTATTCAAACCGATAGTTAATTCATCAAAATATTGATATTTTAATTTTGACTTTCGGTAATTAGCACTAATAAGTCCAATTTCTTCGTCGAATTTAACTATTTGATGTTCAACCGTATTAACTTTAATTTCTTTAAAAATACTTTCAATTAATAATTCTTGAAATGCATAATTAGACTTAAAATAAAAATATTTATTATTTATATTTAACCAATTATTATAAGTTTGTAATAATTCAGGATCGATATTAATTTGCTTGGCTATTTTTAAATATTGCTCTTGATCATAACAACTTCCATTTTTGAAAGCATAAAAATTAGATACGTCTTTTACCGAACTAATACACAACATTTCACTAATATCAGGCAACTTCAACATAATTAAAACACCCCTTTGCTTGAGGTGTATAATAACATATTTTTATATTGTTTACAATTTAAAATTTACTTTACATATTTAAGTGTCTTTTCAACCATTTTGCGATGGATATCATAATAGCTTTGAATTTGTTTTCTTAATTCTTTATATATTTCTAGTTGATATGTTTGCTCTAATCTGTTAAATATTTTAGTCAAATTGAAATTTAAAGTAGTTTCTAAACTTTTAAATAATTCAGGATAATCATTAATTGTTTCAATAGTATGTTCATCAATATTTTTACTTTTTAAACTAAATGTTAGGGTATCAAAGCAAGATTTGAATACGTAAGTGCTTTCACTTGCTTGTTCTTTAAAAATACATCCATTATCAAACATCGGAGTTAACTTTAAATGAGTATTTGATTTTTCAAACATAATATTATAATATTTATGATCAAACTGTCCAAACATAATATCAACTGCCATAATTTTAGATACTAATTCTATATAATTTTTGTAATCAGAGTCACTCATTTGTGTTTTAATAACACTATTATAATCTATTATATGGGATGGAACATCTATTTCTAGTGGAATCACATCTTCATAATTTAAATATTCACAATCTTGTTTTCTAAAATTTTCACTAATAATTCCAGCTTTTCCATTAAAACTAACAATTTTATGATTAACATTTGGAACGTCAAATGCTTTAAAAATTTGTTCCATAAGTAGTTCTTCAAATATATAGTAATGTTTAAAATAATAATATTTATCATTAATTAAAAACCAATTATGATATATTTCTAAATTTGATGGAGTAACATTAATTTTACGTGCTAATTCATTAAGAAATTGTTCGTTTAAGATATCATTATTTCTTATTATGCATCTATATTTAAAAATATCTGGTAGTTTACTTGTATTTAATAATTCATCAATATAGACATCATTTATATTAAATGTTCTCATAATTAAAACACCCCTTAATTCGAGGGGTATTATAGCATATTTTTAATTAATTTTCAATTATTGTTTTTACTTTGTCTTTGATACGATATACTGAATTATATACTTGTTTAATATTCAAATTTAAAATTTTTGAAATATCATTATATGAATAATTTTCTTTTATCAGATTAAATATTTCTTTTTCGTTAGGTGATAGTGAAATAATTATATTATTTAACATAGTATTATAATTTTCGTTTGATAATATTAAATTTTCTGGATTATATTTTAAATCAGAAGTTATTTTTAATAATGCATTATTACTATTTTCTAAACTAACATTATTGATTTCATCTTTGCTTTTTTTACGTAATTTTTTTCTTATTAGTTTTTGAACTCTATATTCTATTACATTTATTATATAAACTGTTAAACTGGCGTCCCTATCATCTCGGTAGGTTGTTAAAGCTTCATTAAGAGCATAAAATGATTCTTGTTTTGCTTCATCTAATTCTATTTTTAAATTATTTAAAGTATCTTTATTTTTATTTATAACAATTGTTACCAGATAAGAATATTTTTTGTATAATGCTTCATTAACAGCTTCATCATTATCGCATATCATAGATGCTAATTCATTTTCGGAAAACTCCATTAATTTTCAATTCCAAATAGTAAAATACCGGCTGATACGGATGCATTAAGGGAATTTACTTTTCCTTTCATTGGGATACTTAATATTTCATCACAATTTTTTCTTACTAATTTACTTACACCAAATCCTTCGGATCCAATTACCAAACATACTTTATCGGCATAATTTACTTTACGATAATCAGTTCCATCGGCTTCAGCAGCATAGATAAAAAATCCTTTGTCTTTTAGTTTGTTAATGGCGTTTACTAGGTTATTAACCATTATTATGTTAACTCTTTCTAAAGCTCCGGTACTTGTCTTCATAACTGTTTCTGTTACTAATACTGAACGATCTTTAGGAATAATTATATTTTTGACTCCTCTTGCTTCACATGTTCTAATTATAGCTCCAAAGTTGTGAGGATCTTCTAAATGATCTAGCATTAGAACAAAGGTATCGTCAGTAATGTCATCTATATTTCCATATTCATAATCTAATATTTCAAAAATTATCCCTTGATTATTTTTTAACATTTTATCCATTAATTTAGGATCTGTTAATACATACTTTATATTATTATCTTTTATTTTTTTAATTATTTCTTGGTCTTTAAAATTTGTTGATAATAGAACTTTTCTTATTTTAGAAGGCTCTAATTCATTAAAAACGTTTTTTCCACATACTCTCATAAAATCTTCTCCATTATTTCATTTAATCTATTTTTATCATTTTGATATAAATAACCTATTAAACATTCAAAACCAGTGGCTTTATGATAAGTTACTATATCATTATTTTTACTTCGATGCATTTTGGCGTTACGACCTTTTTTTACAATATCTAATTCAGCTTCTGTTAAGATATTTTCTTGTTCTAATTTTTCTAAAAGTTTTCGTTGACTTTTAGCACTTACAAAATTAAGACTTTCAGTTTGAAGGTCATTAACATTTTTTATTCCTTTATTAATTAAATGATTACGAACTATAAGTTCATATACAGCGTCTCCCAAGTATGCAAGGATTAAATATTCCATAAACATCACGGTTATAATATAGCATATTTAATTAAAAAGAAAAAGAATTAATTGGAAATAATTCTTATATTAATTTTTCAATTAGTTCTTTATTACGTAGTAGTCTTGGTTCATTTGGATTATATTTTAAGGCTTTATTTACGTAAATATAGGCTTCTTTATAATTTTTTAGATTATATTCACAAATTGTTAAAAGATCTTCAATTGTTCCATTGTAACAAGCAGGATCATTAATATATGTCTTTGGATTTGATTTGATTTGCAATGCGAGTAAAAGATATAACTTAGCCTTATTATATTCATTTAGATGATAATATATTAGTCCTGTTTCATAATATCCTTCTCTTAAATATGGTGCTTCACTAATACTCATTATAGCGTATTTTAAGGCTTCTTTGTAATCTTTTAAATTATAATATGATCTTGATATGAAACGCATAGATGCGCATCTCTCATCACACCAAGTCGCATTTTTCATTTTAAGATGATGTTTTAAGGTTTTAATTGCTTCTTTGTATTTTCCATAAAACATATATTCTCTTCCTAAATAGTGATAGTTACGATCATTTTTAGGATTTTCTTTAACTGAAAGTTCAAGTAATGGCAAATAAGAACTTCGCGATTTGGTACTATCTGGATAATGTTTTAATACTATGTCTTCTATTAAAATGGTTTTAGGGTTTTTTAGGGAACACTCTAAAACTTCATGAACTGGATTAACCCATTTATAGCCATGACGACTATGAATTTTTTCATAAAAGAAATTTACGGCTGGATTATTATTTTTATCGAATGACCATATATAGTTGTATTTTACTAGATTATATTTTTGGGCTTGTTCTAATTTTTGGCGCCAACCTTCATCAAATATTTCATCTAAATCGGTACAAACACATAAATCAACATCTTCAGGAACTAATTTTAACGATTCATTTCTTGCTACATCAAATCGCCAGGGGGCTATTATTTTAGTAGTTACTTTAATGTTATGTTTTTTTAATTTTTCAACAGTATCGTCAGTTGAACCAGTATCAAGAACATATATTTCATCGGCTTCTTTCATAGATTCATACCAACGATCTACAAATTTTGATTCATTTTTGCTAATAGCATATACACATATTTTCAATTTATCACCTATTAATTTTATGTTGTTTAAATCAAAAAAATGTGTTAGTTTATTAGTTGATTTGGAAGTGATTTTTTGAAAAATAGACGAAAAAAAGCTTTTGCATTACTTGTTATTTATAGTTTAATTATTTTTAAACTTAATTCTAGAAGAAATATTAAAGTTAATTATAATGAAGAATATGATAAATGTGGAGATAGTTATTTTGCATGTTTAGATGACAAAAATATTTTTATTGTTGACGATAGAGATAGTGTTTGCTGTGATGATAATATTTATGTAATTGATAGTAGATATGATGATGATCCAAATATGATTGTATATAACTCTTATAAAATTAAGTCTTTAGAGGAAATAAAAGAAATATTAAAGATTTTAAAGGAATATGAAAGGCAATATCCTTCTAAGTGGGAAAGAAGTATTTTATCAATGGAATATGAATGGATTGTTCATAACCTTGCTTATTATTTAAATATTTATCCCGAAAATAGTAAGGATGTTGATTTAAATAATACGGATGAGGGGGTTTTAATTCCTAAATTTGGAAATAAAATAAAAGAAAAAATTCTTAGATAATAAGGTTTTCTCTTTTTGATTATTTAAATCTTTGACAATTAAAATTATTTAATTTTTATTTCTATTCCTAGAACTCCATATTTATTTTGTTCTTCTATAGAATAATATTTTTCCATATCTTTGGGGTTTGCAATATCATCTTTATTATATCCTAAAGATTCTTTATCAAAATGTTTATATAGTTCTTCAAATGTTTTATATTTATGAAGATTTATTACTTCTGTTAATATTTTTTCATTGTTTAAAATGTTTGTAAATTCAATTTTATCTTTTATTTTAACTTTTTGTCTTTTTTCATCATAGAGTCTTAATTCAATTGTTTTTTTACCATTTTTAATAGAATTAAATGGTCCATTTTGTAATTTCATTTCATGTAACATATAATTTCACCTCACTAGCGAGAAATAATTTTTAATTTTGTTAATATATTTTTTAATCTTTTTTATTTTTTAGATAGTTAACTAATTCTGTATATGCATCTGTATTCCAAACACGGCATCTTTCTTCATCGAGATAATTTCCCATTGTTTTATCATATCCATCTGGTATAAATATAAAGCCCCAACTCCATCAATATGTGTCTGACTTAGTTTCAGCTACTTTTCCTTTTGTTACTGATTAAAAAATTACAGGTTCTTTTCCATATTCACAATAGGTATATGCTTCCATTTAGTGCTTCTACATATAATCCAGTATCATTTTTTAATACTGTATATTTTAATTTATCACTTGCTTCTTTTGCTGAATGCATTGCAACTTCCTCTACTGTGTCTGCTTGTATTTCAGTAGTTTCCATTTTAATATTCTCAACTTCAACTCCTATATTCATAATAGCATATGGTAAATATTAATTAAATACTTATTATATTACATTTTTTTACTTTTTTACTAAAAAAAGAGAAAGATAATCATTTTTATGAATATTTTTCTCTTTTAATCTTATGCACTTGCTCCGGTTGGTCCGGTTGGTCCGGTTGGCCCAGTTGCTCCTTCAGTTCCTGCTACTCCTTGTGGTCCAGTTGGTCCTTGTGGAATTGTAAAGTTTAATGTATAGTTTGGAGCTGTACCTGAAATTGTTACTTCAGCATTTGTTCCCGGGGCACCTGTTGTTACATTACCTATTGTAAATACTGGAGTTTCACCAGCTGTACCAGTAGGACCGGTTGGGCCAGTTGGACCCGTCTCTCCTTGTGTTCCTGCTTCACCAGCTGGTCCCTGAATTCCTTGTGGACCGGTTGCACCAGTTGGGCCGGTTACTCCTTGTGTTCCTGCTACACCGGCTGGTCCCTGAATTCCTTGTGGTCCTGTTGCTCCGGTTGGACCGGTTACTCCTTGTGGTCCTGCTTCACCAGCTGGCCCCTGAATTCCTTGTGGTCCGGTTGCTCCGGTTGGACCAGTTACTCCTTGTGGTCCTGCTACACCAGCTGGTCCTTGAATTCCTTGTGGTCCGGTTGCTCCAGTTGCACCAGTTGGTCCAGTTACTCCTTGAGTTCCGGCTACTCCAGTTGGGCCTTGAATTCCTTGTGGTCCTGTTGCTCCTGTTGCTCCAGTTGGTCCTGTTACACCTTGTGGTCCGGCTACACCAGCTGGCCCCTGAATTCCTTGTGGTCCAGTTGGACCTTGCATACCTTGGATACCTTGTACACCTTGAATACCTTGTGGGCCTCTAGGTCCAGTTGGTCCAGTAGGTCCTGCTGGCGCACAAAATGTATAAGTACATCCGTCATTGCATCCATTCATGAATAAATACATCCTTTCCTTTATAGTTTATGTAACAAGTCTTAAATTAGTGCAAAGAAAATAGATGTTTAATGACACCTATTTATAATTTTTTATATATTTATATGCATCAGTTGCAGCAAGTGCTCCTTCTGATGCTGCTGTAATTATTTGATACAATGTTTTTTCCTTACTATCACCACAAACATATATACCATCTATTTTAGTTTTACCATTATCATCAGCAATTATATAACCTTTTTCATTAGTTATTCCTAATTCTTTAACAAATGAAGTAATTGGACCATATTCATTATTAATAAATAATCCATCTATTGTTAAGGTTTTATCGTTTAATTCAATAGATTCTATTTTATCTTTTCCATTTATTTTTTTGATATTTTGGTTAAATAATAATTCTATATTTTCTAATTTAGTAATTTTATCTAATAATTCATTATTACCTAGTAATTTATCTTTAGAAGTTATTATATAAAGTTTTTTGACAATATTTGATAAATATAAAATATCTTCTAACATTAAAGGATTGTTTCCATAAATAGCAACAGTTTTATCTTTATATAGAGCACCATCACAGACTGCACAAGTTGATACTCCATTAATATTTTCATTATCAAGACCTAATTTTTGTTTTCCTCTACCAGTTGCAATAATTACAGCTTTAGCTTTATATGTTCCATTATTTGTTTTTACTATTTTTTCATTACCATTTAATTCTACTTTAATTACTTCTTCATTTTTCATAGGAACTTTTAAATCTTTGAATTGTTTATAAAATAACATGGCAAGTTCAGTACCATCAACATTGTTATATCCTAGATAGTTATCAACATGTTTAATAGTATGAAGAGTTCCTCCTGGCATATTCTTTTCAAACACCAAAATGTTTAAATTACTTCTTTTAGCATAAATACAGGCATTAATTCCAGCTGGTCCTAAACCGATAATAATTAAATCATACATTAGTTAATCAGTCCTTTCTTCTATATTATAGCATTTTCCCTTGAATTTAATAGATATTTTTTAGAATATATTGTATAATAGTCTAATTAGTAAAGGAGTTGCCATGATACTTAGAAAAGAAATTGATAGTTATAAATTACATTTAGAAGAGATTAAAAAATACGCTAATGAACATGATTTACTTAAGGGAAAATATTTTGCTAGATATTATATTAATGAAGGTAAAATATATAATAATGTTGTAAATGGAGAAACAATTAAATTTTATGAATTTAGTTTAAGGGATTATTCTTTTAATTTTAAAACTTTTAATGTTTCATTTGGAATTAAAAATAATCATATAGATAGTTGTTCATGTGATTGTGATTTATTTAAACAAAATAAAAGTTGTTATCATATAGGAACTGTTTACTATAATTATGCTAATTATTTATTTGATGACAAGTATGATGATAGTTTGTTATATAAAGATTTTTTAAATAGATATAAAAGTGATGATACTGATAAAAAGGTTGTAAAAAAAGAAGTATTTGTTGAACCTACTTTTAATTTACAATGTCATTCTTATGAAGGTTATAAAAGATATAATACTGAATTTAAAGTGTTTATTGGAATGAATAAAATGTATAGTTTGCTTAATCATTCTAATGGTTTTTATCAAGTATATGATAATCAAGATGGCGAATTTCAATTTGGTAAAGAATTTACTTATAATCCGAAATTAAATTTCTTTTCTAAACAATCTGATAGATTAATTAAAGAGATTAAAACATATATTCTTAATTGTAATAATATTGGACCTTCTAGGGCTTTAAAGAGAATGCTAGATTTCTTAGATTCTAATAAGATTAAGTTTAAAGTTAGTGATCATGTTATTGAAAGTATTATTGATGGTAGTCCATTAAATTCATATATTCTTAAGGAAAATGATAATTATGTTATTAAGTTTGATTATGATAGAATTTATCCATTAACTGATGATTATGAATATGTTTATTATAATGGGGATGTGTATCATTTAAGTTTACAGGAAAGAAATGTATTAGAAGATATTGTTGATAATGAACTTGAAGAAATTAAAGTTGACAAAAATGAACTAAATGTATTTTCAAATGGATTACTTAAAATTATTAAAAATAATGTAATTGTTGATGAGAGTGCAAGTGAAGATATAAAGATTAATAGTTTAAGTGAAACTGAATTATATTTTGATATTGCTAAAGATGCTATAAAAGCTAAGGTTATATTTGACTATAAAAATGATAAGGTTGGATATTTTGATAAGAATGAAGCTGTTGTTAGGGATGTAGATAAAGAAAATGAGGTTATTGCTAAACTTACTAGTTATGGATTTGTAGTCGATAAAAAAAGTATTTCTATGAATGATGTTAATGATGAAGTTGAATTTATTGAAAATGGTTTAGAAGAACTTGCTAATGATTATAAAATCTTTACTACTGAAAAGTTTAATAATATTAAAATTAGAAAGAAAACTAATGTATCTTCTTCTTTTGGTATTGGATCTGATAATATATTTAAGTATGATTTTAGTTTAGATAATATTAATAGTGATGAACTTGTTAATATATTTAAAAATATGAAAGCTAAGAAGAAGTATTTTAGACTTAAAAATGGTGATATTCTTAATTTAGAAGACGATAATTTAAAAGAACTTGAAGATTTAACTGAAGAGATGAATTTTACTGATGAAGAGATTATTAATGGTAGAGGTGCTATTCAAAAATATAGAGCGATATATTTAGATAGTTTAAGACAAAATAAGTTTAAAAATGTTAATACGAATAATTTGTTTGATGATTTTATTAAGAATTTCTATGAGTTCAAAGATGCAAAGTTGTCTATTAGTGAAGATGAGTTAAAGGTTTTAAGAGATTATCAAGTTACTGGTGTTAAGTGGCTTTACAATATTCATAAGACTGGATTCGGTGGAATTCTTGCTGATGAAATGGGACTTGGTAAAACAATTCAAACTATTTATTATATTAAACAAATTTTATTAGAAGATAGAAATGCGAAGTTTTTAATTGTTGTACCTACTAGTTTAGTTTATAATTGGAAACATGAATTTGAGATGTATGGAAAAAATATTCCGGTTTCAATTGTTTCAGGAACTAAGAACTTGAGAAAAAAATTAATTGAAGAAAATAAAAATGTATTTATAACATCTTATGGTCAATTAAGAGAAGATGAAGATTTATATAAAGATAAGAGTTATCATACAATGTTTATAGATGAAGCACAAAGCATTAAAAATTATGTAGCTAGTATTACAAAGGTTGTTAAAGGAATTAAGGCAGGTACTAAGTTTGCGCTTACTGGTACTCCACTTGAAAATAGTCCTTTAGAATTATGGAGTATTTTTGACTATATTATGCCTGGATATTTATCAACTGCGGAAAAATTTAGAGCAAAATATCGTATTACTGATTTTGATGATAATGCGAATATGCTTTTAGATAATTTAAATAAACAAATTAGACCATTTATTTTAAGAAGAAAGAAAATGGATGTTACTAAAGATTTACCAGATAAGATGGAAAATAATATTTTTGTTGAACTTACTGACGAGCAAAAGAAAATATATGTTGCTGAACTTGAAAAGGTAAAAAAAGAAATAGATGATATATTAAAGCAAGGCGGAGAGAAAAAGGCAGCATTCTTGATTTTGCCACTGCTTACTAAATTAAGACAAATTTGTATTGATCCTAAGATTGTTTATCCAGAATATACTGGCGGATCTAATAAGATTGATAGTTTAATTTATGTTATTAAAGAAAATATTGCAAATGGGAATAAGATTTTAATGTTTACATCTTTCAAGGATGCAATGAATGATGTTATTGGACATTTAGAAAAAGAAGATATTCCTTATTATACAATTTCTGGTGAAGTTTCAAGTAAAGAAAGAATGCGTAGGGTTGATGAATTTAATGAAAGAAAAGATACTGCTGTATTCTTAATAATGCTTAAAGCCGGTGGGACAGGACTTAACCTTGCTAGCGCATCAACTGTTATTCATTTAGATTTATGGTGGAATCCGCAAGCTGAAAATCAGGCTACTGATAGAGCTCATAGGATTGGTCAAACTAAGACTGTTGAGGTTATTCATATTGTTGCTAAAGGAACAATTGAAGAAAAGATTTTAGAATTACAAAAGAAAAAACTTAAATTAAGTGAAAAATTAATTGATGGCGAAATTAGAGATAAGGATATTTTATCTAGTTTATCAGAAAAAGATATTAGAGAATTATTGTCAAACGAAAACAAGGATTAAGCCTTGTTTTTTCATTATAAATATTATATGAATTTTCGTAGTATTTTACTTGCTTATGATTTAGTTATTTGTTATTCTATTACTTAAGGAACATTTAATTGTTTAGGTGATTACCTCTACTCTAGTAATAGAAAGAGGCGGTTAATGTGAATAAAAGATTATTATATTTTATAATATTTAATTTATTTATAATTATTTTTATTTTACTTTTTATCATTATTAAAATGATTGTGTTAAATTAAAAACACCATAAACACAGGAGGTTTTGGTGATTTTAAATATTCATTTAGGTAATCACTTAACATTCCAGATTAAGTGTTCCTTTTTTATTTTATGTAAGCTTTTCTTACATATTCATTTTAACAAATATTGGTATTTATTTCAAGACTATAAAATTTTTAAAATTTCAAATTATCAACATTATTGGAATCGTTATATAAATCTTCAAATCGTCCTTTTTTCTTATTTTTTGCTAATATTATTATACCAATTATAATCATTATTATAGAAACTATTTGAGCAATTTTAAATCCTAATATTAATAATGCATCTGTTCTGCTTATTTCAATAAAGAATCTTATAATGCCATATCCAATTAAGTATAAAGCTGACATTGTACCCACTTTTCTAAATTTATATCTTCTTATAATTATAAATATTATAAATAAAGTTAAGCAGGCAATTGATTCATATAAGAATGTTGGAGTGTAATATACTCCATCTATTTTCATATTGTCGATAATAAATTTAGGTATATGTAGGCTTTTTAAATGTTCGTATGTTGTTGCTGCACCATGAGCTTCTTGATTAAAGAAGTTTCCCCATCTACCAATAGCTTGTCCTAATATTAAGGGAACACATATAACATCTAAATATCTTATTAATCTTGTTTTATATTTATTGCAATAAAATAGCATTGTTAATAATCCACCGATTAAACCACCATGAATTGCTAATCCGCCTTTCCAAACCATAAATATTTCTTCTGGATGAACTCCATAATATTCTAAATTAAATAAAACATAATATAATCTAGCACATATATATCCTACTATTACAGCCCAAAAACACATATTAAAAATAAAATCATATTTTAAATTTAACCTTTGAGCTTCTTTTTTTACTAGAAATAATCCAATGAAGATAGCAACTAACATTAATACTGAATACCATCTTATTTCAAAGGCACCAATGCTTACGATAACTGGACTCATACTCTATTCTCCTATCACATTTTTGGTTATTAATTTATCTAAAATTAAAGTTGTAAATGAGATGAATAATGCAATGAAAAAGGGTAATATCCATCCTTCAACAACAAATGCATCTCCCATTATTAAACTTGCTAATTTTAATATTATTACATTTATAAATGGATAAAATATTCCGGTAGTTATAACTGTTACGGGTAGAAATATTAATTTTAAAAATGGTTTTACTGTTGAACTTAATAAACTAATTACTAATGAAGTTATAATTGCATAACCAAATGATTGTATATAAAATCCTTTAAATATTTTTGATGCTAATATTAACACAATTGAATTAATAATTAAAGTTAATGTGTATTCTAATATTACATATTTAAAACTTTTATCTTTACTATAAATCATATTTATCACCTAGTTTTATTATATTACAAAAATAGCAAAAAAAAAATGGTTACAAGAACCATTTTAGATAAATAGCATAATTAATACTAATACTACTAACATGATTAAAACAAATTTCCAAATGTATTTTAACCAATCTTTAAATTTGATATCACATAATGATAATCCCATCATAAGAATTGCTGATGATGGTGCAATCATTGATGCTAAACCAAATGTAGTTTGTAAAATAATTGCTATTTGATTAACGTTGTCTGCAAATGATGATTTTAAGTATGCTCCAATTAAACTTACAGTATATTGATATTCAACAGTAAATAATGAAGTAAATAAACCAGAAATTGTAGTTAATACAACATTGAATTTATCACTTAAACTAATGAACCAATCTACGATAGTTGTAACAACTGGATACATAACAGTAAATTCTAGTACTAGATAACATATTAATAAAAGTACTACTAATTTACCTGATTTCTTTAATCCTTCTCCGAAAGATTCTAAAAAATCATCAAGGCTTAATTTGTAAATCCATTTTAATAATAAAGCTGTTATTATCATTAATGCTTGAATTCCAAATATATCCCAGCTACCAAACGCTCTTACTTCTCCTAAGATATAAGCAAAAATTGTTGAATCAAATAGTTTATATTCTTGAATGCTTTTTAATGCATTACTAAACCATTTAATTTCAAATACTTCTTCCCAAGGGAAATAAGCCATAATTGAGATAATTGCAAATATAATTAATAATGTGGCAACTGGCCAAATTGTTTTTTTCTTAGTTACGTTTGCAGGTTCAAATACATCTTCCATTGGTTCTGATTCTTTATTTTTTTGAGTTTTTCTTAGGTGTAAAATATTAAATACATTAAATAGAATAAATGCTAGTAAAAGAATAATTAGTTTTATATACCATAAAGTACTGTATTCAATTCCAAATTGTTGTACATTCATACCAACAATTTTTGTACTATACATTGATCCAATTGTACCAACTAATATTGATCCTACAGTTGTAGCAAATGTTGATATTTTATCAAACTTCATTTCTTTCATTATTGACATAATGAATGGAACAACTGCTAATAATAAAATATATTCATTTGTTACGGCACTAATTGCTGTAAAGATAAATGATACTAATAATGTAAATAGTATTTCTTTCTTTTTAAATATTTTGGCTAATTTAGTAATTAAAGCTTGATATCCACCAATTCTTGATAACACTTGATAGAATCCACCAAGAACAAATATAAATGTTACTAATACAGTAAAGTAATACATTCCTAAAAGTCCATAAGTGAAAAAATCAAATATTCCAATACGAGTTATTTCACCAATTTGCATTTCTGTACCAGAGAATGTTCCTTGAGGTATAATCCATGTTAATAAAACTGTTAATAATACCATAGCTCCTGATATTTTTACTAAATCAAATTTTTTTACTTCCTTTTTCATTTTTAACCTCCTCCTAACAATAATTATACCATGATTGCAAGGAATATAAATGTTTTTTTGCAATTTTCTATTATTTTAATGGGAAATTTTGGGTATTTAAAAGGAACAAACATTATAATTTGTTCCTTTATTAATTATTTATTATCATTTTGAACTGGTTTCATTGTTGGGAATAATAATACATCTCTAATTGATTCTTGTTCAGTAAATAACATTATCATTCTATCAATGCCATAACCAATTCCACCTGCTGGTGGCATACCATATTCTAAGGCTTCAACAAAGTCATAATCGATATCATTTGCTTCATCGTTACCTAATTCTTTTTCTTTTAATTGTTCTTCGAATCTTTCTAATTGATCAATTGGATCGTTAAGTTCAGTATATGCATTAGCACATTCGTGTCCGGAAATAAATAACTCAAAACGATCTACAAATCTTGGATCTTCAGGATTTTTCTTAGTTAGTGGTGATATTTCTACTGGATGACCATATAGGAAGGTTGGTTCAATTAATGTTTCTTCAACATATTTTTCAAAGAATAAATTAATTATATGTCCAACAGTATGTTCATGTTCTGCTACTTCAATATCATGTTCTTTAGCAAGTTTTAGGGCTTCTTCAACTGTCATTTCTTGTTTGAAATCGATTCCAGTTTTTTCTTTGATAGCATCTACCATACTAATTCTTTTCCATTTGCCAGATAAATCAACATCATGTCCTAGATAATGGAAAGTAGTTTTCCCGCAGACTTTTTCGGCTATAGTTTGATACATTTCTTCTGTTAAGTCCATCATTCCCTCTAAGTTAGAATATGCTTCATAAACTTCCATCATAGTAAATTCGGGATTGTGTTGAGGATCCATTCCTTCATTTCTAAATGTTCTACCTATTTCATATACTTTTTCCATACCGCCAACTAGTAATCTTTTTAAATTTAATTCTAGGGCAATACGTAAATACATATCTAAATCTTGCGTATTATGATGTGTTATAAATGGTCTTGCAGATGCGCCTGTTAAAAGAGTTGTTAAAATAGGTGTTTCTACTTCAACGAAGCCTTTATTATCTAAGAAATTTTGAATACATCTAATAATTTTAGGACGCATAAAAGCGACTTTCTTAGAATCTTCATTCATTATTAAATCAACATAACGTCTTCTATATCTTTCTTCTACATCTGTTAAACCATGAAACTTTTCGGGTAATGGGCGTAGAGACTTAACTAAGTGAGTATATTCTAAACATTTTAATGTTATTTCACCTGTTTTAGTTTTCATTACTTTACCATAAACTCCTACTATATCGCCAATGTCAGCTGATTTAAATAAATTATAAGTTTCTTCTCCAACATCATTAATAGATATATAAATTTGGATTTTACCTTTTTTATCTTGAATTGTAAAGAATGATGCTTTACCCATTTTACGAATGAACATTATTCTTCCGGCTACTTTATAGCAATCATTTATGTTTTCAAAGTCATCATGAGGAATATCTTTATATTTTTCTTTTAAATCTTCAGAATAAGCAGTACGGTCATATCTTGAACCAAACGGATCAATACCTAATTCTTTAATTTTAGTTGCTTTTTCTCTTCTTACAATTTCTTGATCTGTTAAATTACGCATATTTAATCACTTCTTTCTTCCATAGTATACTTAAAAAGTAATAAAAATGCAATAAAAGAATAATCTTACTTTAGGAGGAATGTTATGAATGGGACTTATTACCCCAGTGCAAAATATCCAAATGATTATAATTTAAATACGGCACCTATTGGAGGAGATGCAAGTGGGAATGTTCAAGATGAGCAAAGCTATATTGAAAATATATTAAGATTAAATAAAGGTAAAAGGGCTAAAGCATATTTTTCTTTTCCAGATTCTAATGAATGGCGTGATAAAGTTTTTGAAGGAATTATTGAGGAAGCTGGAAAAGATCACCTTGTTATGAGTGATCCTAAAACTGGTAAATGGTCTTTAATTCTTCTTATTTATTTAAATTTTGTGGAATTTGATGAGAAGATAAATTATAGTCATGCTTATTCAGAGATAACTTTTTAGGTTATCTTTTCTATTGAAAATTAGTGTCACTTTTGTCAGTGAATTTCCATGAGATTATAAATAAGAATTTAAATTTTTTCTTTCATTTGATAGATTTGTAGATTGGCCATGTCCAGGATATATTTGTAAATCATTTTTAAACGATAATATTTTTTTAATACTTTCTTGCATTTCTTTATAGTTACCGCCAGGCAAGTCAGTTCTTCCGATTGTTCCTTCAAAAATAAAATCTCCACTAAATAATTTATTATCAAATAAAAATCCTACTAAATCTTCTTTGTGGCCAGGAAAATTAATTATTCTAAAATTAAATTTTTCGATATTTACTTCTTTATTAATACTTTTATAATCATAGATAGGAACATTTTTATAATCCAATATATCTTGAAGTGCACCTATATGATCAAAATGATAATGAGTTATTAATATTCCTAATAAATTACCTTTTATTTCATTTAATATTTTTATATATTCATCTCCAGGATCTATTATTAAGTAATTATTATCTATATTTAATATATAACAATTTTCTTCTAATGGTCCTACTACTATTCTTTTTACTTTCATTTGTAATTTCCTTTCTACATACAATATACTATATTATTTATATTATTTCATTTAATTATATTTTATTTTTTTAATGTTTTAGAGTATAATTTAAGGTAGGTGATTATTGTGAATATAGTTAGTTTAATATTACTTTTAATAATTATTGGAGGAATATGCGGAATTGTTTATATAATTGTTTATAATAATTTACAGGCATATACTTTAAAGATTAATGAAGCTGAAGGTTTAATTGATGAATTGTTAAGAAAAAAATATGATGATATTTTAATGATGAAAGATATTATCATTGAAGAAACTGATGTTCCAGAGAAGTCTTTTGATGAAGTTGTTAAACTTAAAAAGCAAAATTTATCTAGTTTTGATTTAGAAAGAAAATTAACTGAATATAATAATTTAATAATTAAAATAAATGATGATTATGATAATTTACTTGGTAATATAAGATTTAATAATTATTTTAATGAGCTAAATGAAATAAATCAAAAGTTAGAAGCTGCTAAAAGTTTTTATAATAAATATACAAGTATATTAAACAAATACACTAAAAAGTTTCCATCTAATGTGATTGCTTATAGTCATAATATTAAGACAAGAGCATTTTTTGATGGAAAAGATATGTTTGATGAGGATTTAAAGGATTTTAAATTATAGAATAAAAATGAAGATTTTTGATCTTCATTTTTTAGTACAACAAATTATTTTCTTTAGCCCAAGGAATAAAATGTTCAGTTATGGCAGACGATAAATCGCTTTCGTCATCTTTTAAGCCATGCCATTTATAATCCATTATTTCTTCATTAGGTACTAGTTCTACGTCAATTGGTTTAGATGATATCATCATGTGCATTTCAATTGTAAGATTTGGATCTGATAAGGCTGGCTCTCTAAAGCAAAGAATCTCTTTTAAATCTTTTTCTTCAATAGTAAATCCGTTAGCTATTTCTTCAATGCATTCTCTAACGGCTGCTTCTTTAAATGTTTCTCCTTTTTCAACTCCACCACCTACTAGAGTGTATTTTCCTTTTTTTGCACTTCTTTGTGACATACTTACTAATACTTTTCCGTCTTTAATAAATACGGTTGATACAACATATATTAAATCTTCCATTAATACTCCTTTTTATTTATGATATGTTTCATTATTTATTATTTTAAATGAACGATAAATTTGTTCTAAAAGAATTCCTCTAAACAAACCATGAGGGAATGTTAAATCACTAAATGATATTTTGTAATCTACTTTTTCTAAAACTTTATCTGCTATACCACTTGATGCTCCTATTATAAAATCGATGTTGCCATAGTTCATTAAAGTTTTATCTATAAATTTTGATAATTCTAGTGATGTGTATTTTTTACCATCTAATGTTAAGGCTACTTTAAATGATTTATCTTTTAGTTTTGTTAAAATTCTATCTCCTTCTTCATTTTTATTTGAATCGATTAATTCAACTATTTCTAATTTATGATATTTATTTATTCTAGTTTGATAATCATTTATTAAATCAAGAAGGTATTTTTCTTTAATTTTTCCAACGCATATTATTCTTATCATACTTCAATATTTCCTGATATTTCATTTTGTTTGGCAATAACAATATTGTTAAATTCTATTTCATGATCTTTAAATTCATTTTTTAGTGTTTCTAGCGCTATTTGTGGAGTGTTATTTTCTTCACTTAGGTGGGCTAGAATTATTTCTTTAGTGTCATTACCAATTATTTTACTTAGGTAGAAGGCAGATGATTCATTAGAAAGATGGCCTTTATCACTAGCCACTCTTCTTTTTAACCATCCGGGATATCTACCATTAAGTAACATATCAGCATTATGATTACTTTCAAAAACATAAATTGTTTTATTTTTTAATTTGTTAAAATATTTTTGATTAAGGTAACCTGTATCAGTAATTTGAACGACACTGTTATTATTTTCTGTTATTATATAACCACGTGAGTCTGAAGTATCATGGCTTGTTTTAATATTTTCTATTAATAAATCGTCTATTATCATATCATCTTCTAGTAATATAATTTTTTCATATGTTTTTAGATACGGTAAATCTTCTAACATAGGGATTGTTAATATTAAAGTTGGATGATATTTTTTTACGATATTTTTTATAGAACTTACATGATCTGTGTGTGTATGAGTTATAAATATATATTCAATATTATCTAAACAAGTATTATTTTCAATTAGCTTTTCATTTAGGTAATTCATTGTACAACCAGCATCAATTAATAATTCATGATGACTTGTTTTTACATAAGTTGAATTTCCTTTAGAACCACTTGCTAAGACGCTTACTAACATGAGAATACCGCACATGGATTAATATATGATCCATTTTTTAAAATTGAGAAATGTAGGTGTGTTCCGGTTGAAGAACCAGAGTTACCCATATTACCGATATGTTGTGATCTGGTAATTGTTTGGCCTACTGATACTTTTATATCACTTTTCATATGAGCATAAATAATTTCAAATTCACCATATGAAACTCTGGCATAATTTCCCCAAGAGTTTCCACACATTGATCCTAAATATCCTTGATTTGGACATGATGTATATGTTGCTATTACGGTTCCTTCAGTGGCGGCATAAATTGGTGATCCAAAGCCGGTTCCGGAAATATCTATACCATTATGATGTCTTCCCCAACGCCACGCAAATGGGCTGGTAATAACATATGGTGATAATGTTGGCCAACGCCATTCATCATTTCCTTTAGGTATATACTCATAATTTATACTTGGATTAGAATAATATTTAGTACCCTTAGCAACAATTTTATTTACCGTTGGTTTTATTTCTTCAGATTTGGTAATTACAAGTTTTTCAATTTCACCATTTTTATATTGAATTGATTCAGTTACTTTGGAAATACCATTTACTCCTTCTTGGATTACTTTGGTTTGTCCAACATACATATCTTTATCTTCTTGATATTCAGTAATGGCTTTATTATTAATATTTTCTACGACTTCTACCTCATGAATTATTTCTAGTATGGGAGAAATCAATCCGATAGATACTTCTTGGTTTTTCTTTAATAAAGTATTTTTACTTGTTATTGTTGGATTGGCTATTAAGAATTCTTCAATACTTAAGTTGTTATTTTCAATTATGTTATCAATTGAATCATTTTCTTTAACTGTATAAGTTTTTTGTTTTTCTGTTGTACCAAATAATAAATATTTACTCAAGTCATCGGAATTAGTAAAAATCATCTTATCAGTACTTATTAATGACTTCTTAATAGTTATTTCTTCATTCCAATAAATTGATGTTATTTTAGTGCCTTCATCAGTTATTTCTTCTTGAGTTTTATTTTTATAACTATTTAATTTATCTTTTCCAACAAAAGCTGATACTAGATTATAAAATGCATCTTCAAAATATTCTTTTTTTAATGAATATATAACAACTGGAGATTTACTTTCATCTTTATATTTAATAGTTATAGTATAACCTTCAATCGTAAATGGACTATCATGTTCAATTGTGTTATAAATATCTTCTGAACTTTTAATATTTTCATTATAAGTTGTTATTTTTTCGATTTCTAAACCGTTAGGAGGATATACTTTATCAACTCCATAATTCTTTTTAATTGCTTCTTGTTTATCGTCAACTAATTTTAAAAATTCTTCTTCATTGGATAAGTATCCGATGCTTTTTCCTTCAACAAATACTTCATAAACATCAACGGGAATTAAATCTTCAGATTTTTTTGAAGATAAAAAGTACATTAATAAAGATATTAAGATTGTAAATAAGATTGATATAATTATTTCTTTCTTTTTCATTTTTATCACTTCGCTTTACTTTGAATTTTCTTCGGTTTTTTTAATATAATTTCTAAAATTACTCATGCTTCTTTCAAATAATAATTCGATTGTTCCGGTACCACCATTACGATGTTTACCGATTATTAATTCAGTTATTGATGTATCAGTTTGTTCAGCAGCAGCTTTATTATAGTAATCGTCACGATATAAGAACATTACGATATCGGCATCTTGCTCGATTGATCCTGATTCTCTTAAGTCTGACATAATTGGTCTTTTGTTTTCACGAAGCTCAACACTACGAGATAGTTGGGCTAGAGCAACAACTGGAACTTTTAATTCCATAGCCATTGTTTTTAAAGAACGTGATATTTCAGATACTTCTTGAACACGATTTCCTTCATTTTTACTTGATCCGGAAATTAACTGTAAATAATCAATAACAATTAGCCCTAAACCTTTATCACTTGTTGCTAGTCGACGACATTTAGCTCTTATTTCAGATATTGTCATACCAGCATTATCTTCAATATAAAGATTTGTTTCACTAAGTTCACTCATGGCTTCATTAACTTTTTTCCAATCGTTATGTTCTAAACGTCCGGTTCTTACTTTATTCATTTCGATTCCGCCAGCTGCTGCTATCATACGCATGGCAAGTTGTTCAGCGGACATTTCTAAGTTAAATAAGGCAACAGCTTTATCACTTTTTGATGCAGCATTAACGGCAAGGTTAAGAGCAAATGCAGTTTTACCCATAGCAGGACGAGCCGCAACTATAATAAGTTCGTTTTCATGTAAACCACTGGTTAATTTATCTAAATCATAGAACCCAGTTGCTAGTCCAGTAATTTCATTTTGATTCTTAGCAAGTTTTTCTAATTGTTCTTGAGCACTTTTCATTACCGAAGCAATTGATTTAAATTCTCCGGCTTTACGTGCTTTAGTAACTGAAAATATTTTCTTTTCAGCATCATCTATTAAATAATTAGTTTCTTCTTCTTCATTATAAGCATCACTGTTAATTTTATTAGTAACATCAATTAGTTTTCTTCTTAAGGCTTTATCTTTAATAATATCAATGTAGTAATCAATATTAGCTGATGATATAACCGAATCAATTACTTCACTTAGATATTCAATTCCACCAATAGCGTTAATTGATATATGTTTTTCAATTTCATTTTTAATTGTTGATGAATCTAAAGGAATTTTATTTTGATGTAATGTGTAAATTGCTTCAAATATACGTTTATTTGCTTCGCTAACAAACATATCACTATCTAAATCTTCACATACTTTATCACAAGCATACCTTGTTAAAAATGCGCATCCTAAAGCCATCATCTCAGCCTCAAGATTTTGAGGCATTTTTCTCTCGGCCACTTAATTACACCTCTTTTACTGAAACAGTTAAACTAGCAACTACTTTTTTGTGTAATTTAATAGAAACTTTATGAATTCCTAAGGTATCAATTTGATGATCTAATTCAATAATTTTTTTATCAATATTAAATCCTTTTTTATTTAATTCTTCGGCTATTTGTTTAGATGAAATAGTACCAAATATTTTACCATTTTTACCTACTTTAACTTTAAATGTTAATGTTAATTTTTCAATTTTTTCTTTATCACTTTGGCATTTTTTAACTAGTAGGTCTTCTTCTAGTGCTCTAGTTTCTAATTCATTTTGTAATCTTTTTTTAGAACCATTGGTATATTTTACAGCAAGTCCATTTTTAATAAGAAAGTTTTCAGCATATCCATCACTTACGTCTAATATATCGTCTTTCTTTCCTTGTTTTTTTACATCTTTTAATAATATAACTTTCATGCAAACCACTCCTGTCTAATTCCCTAATAGTATAACAAATAAATTTAAAAAAAGATACCTATAATAGTTTTGTAGATATCCTTTAAAGTAGCTATATTATTTTTCTAATAACCAATCAATTATATTTTTATGAATTATTCCATTTTGAGAGAAATCTAATTTATCCATTGAGAGAACAAATTTAGGATAATTATCATCTATATTTTTATATGCATTAAATTCTCTTTCAACAACTTCTTCATCGTTTAAAATATATGTTACTTGAAAATATATTTTTTCATTAAATCTTGTGGCTATAAAATCTATTTCGCCATTTTCTAATGTTCCAATGTTTACATTATATCCTCTAGCAATTAGTTCATTATAAACAATATTTTCTAAATATGCACCAACTTGTCCTTTTTTGCCTTCACTTAAAATATTGGTAAAACCTAAGTCAGTTAGATAATATTTGTATTTACCAGTTAGTATTCTTTTTCCTCTAACATCATATCTTTCCGCTTTGGAAATTAAATTAGCACGAGTTATATAATCTAGGTAATTATATATAGTTTCAAGAGATACATTTCGGGAATCGCTTTGCATATATTTTTTTAGGCTATCAGGAGAAAATACTTGTGAAGGTGTTGTTAATATGTAAGTTACAATTCTATTTAGTAAATCGATATCTTTAATATTAAATCTTTTTACAATATCTTTTATAATAATAGAATCATAAATATCATTTAAATATGTTTTTCTTGAAATATCGTCTTTTTGCATAAATCTTTGAGGCATTCCTCCCCACTTAATATAGTCATTAAATGCATCTTCAATATCCCTATTATCTGAGAGATTTAATAATTTACACACTTCATTAAATGTGAATGGGGTTATTTTAAAACTTACATATCTTCCCGCAATATGAGTTGCTAAATCGCTAGATAATAAATCACTATTTGATCCTGTAATGAAAATTGATGTGTTTTTAGTTGCTCTTAATGAATTTACAACTTTTTCCCACTTTATAACATTTTGAATTTCATCAAAGAATATATAATATTTTTTATCATCAATTATTCTTTCTTTAACATAATTGTTTAACTTTTTAGGATCAGTATATTCCTCATAATCGTAATCTTCAAAGTTAATATAGATAATATGATTATCATCAACATTATTTTCTTTTAGCTCATCTATTATTTGTTTTAATATTACTGATTTACCAGAACGTCTTATACCAATAAGTACTTTAATTAATTCTTGATCATAAAATGGTCTTATTAATTTTAAATATCTTTCACGAATTACCATAATAATTTGTCCTTTCTTTAATATATTATATAACTTTATTTTATTATTGTCAATTTATTACGCTATACCGTAATTTTTTGTTAATTTTAGCATTTTATTACGTCATGTCAAAAAAATACCACTACGTTAATAGTGATATTTTTAATTACAATTTATTTTACAAATGGGATTAAAGCCATAAATCTTGCTCTTTTAACTTGTTTAGCAATATATCTTTGATGTTTAGCACATGCTCCAGTCATTCTTCTTGGAAGTATTTTTCCTTTTTCATTGATATATTTAGTAATAATATTTACGTCTTTATAATCTACGCTTTTTCCAGCACACATTTGACAAATTTTCTTTTTCTTACGATAAAATTCAGCCATTTTTAATTTCCTTTCTAAAATGGTAGATCATCATCACTTAGAACTACTTCTGAACCGAAATCTTTAAATGGATCTTCATTAAAATCATTAGTTTCTACGTGATTTATATCTCCAGTTTGATTTACAGCGGGCATAACAGGTGCACTATTTGTGTTTCCTTTACTACTTAAGAAAGTAATATTGTTTGCATTTACTTCAGTTACATATACTGTTTTGCCTTCATTATTTTGATAATTTCTTGTTTGAATTCTTCCTTGTACTCCGATTTGAGAACCTTTAGTACAATATTTACATAGGTTTTCTGCTTGCTTTCCCCATATAACACAGTTAATAAAATCAGCATCTCTTTCGCCATTTTGATTTGAAAATTGACGAGATACAGCAATTGTGAATGAACAAGTTGTATTTGTTCCATTCATAGTATTTACTGTTCTAAGTTCAGGATCTCTAGCAAGTCTTCCTACTAATACGACATTATTCATTAACTACTCCTCATCTAATTTAATAATTTGATGTCTAATGATATTTTCATTTAATCTAGCTTTACGATCAAGTTCAGCTATAGCTTCATTAGATGCTTCAACTGTTAATACATAGTAAAATCCGTTAACTTCTTTATTAATAGGATAAGCTAAAGTTCTTTGTCCCATTTCTTTAACGTTAGTAATTTTACCTTTTAAGTCAGTTACTACTGATTTAAGACTTTCAACTACATTTTTAACAGCAGCTTCTTCTAAAGTAGTTTTAACAATAAACATTACTTCATAGTTTTTCATTTTTCTATCCTCCTTCTGGTCTATTCGGCTTTATTTAATATAAAGCAAGGAGCTTTCGCTCAAGCAGTATATTAGCATAGATTTTAGATAAATTCTAGACTATTTTTAACTATTTTAATAAAAAAAGAAAGATAATTTAAAATTATATCTTCCTAATATATTTTAATTATTAGATGCGAAACGCGGGTGCAAATCCATTAGTTGCAGTTGGAATACCAATACTATATGCTCCAGTGGCTGAAATTACTCCAAAAGGGTATTGTATCGTTTGAACTGCATATGCGGCATTACGTAGCCACCATATTGAGTTAGAATTATTATATTTTTTTATTCTATCACTATTGACTTTGTTTACATAATGATCTAATACACGTGTTAAATCTTTCGCACTATCGCTAGCATTTGTTATATTAATTTCTTTTGCAGCAAGTAAATATATTTTGTCATTTGTTGTTAAATTTTCACTTTCACTACTTCCATGCCCTGATATGACTTTAGTTTCTATTATGGCATTTTGTAGATCACTTGGTAATTTGTCAAAAAATTCTCCATTAGCATATGTTCTCATTGCAGAATCTTTCCATCCACCTACATTTGTATTTGTGCTATTCATTTGTCTTTTTTCTACGATATCTGCAAACTCTACTACAAATCCACATGCTGTTTGGGAAAAATCAGTTCCATCACATTCACTTGGTGTTGATTTATTAGCAATTCTTACTGTATAAGATTCATTACCTATTAAAACTTGTTTTGTATCGCCTACTTTATATACATCAGATGAGGTATTACCTGCTATTGTTTCCCACGAATCTTCTGCAAATGTGGTTGGCTCTACTATAGAATTATCTTTAACCGTTACGTGACAAGCAAAAGATGCTCCTTGGTCAATAGATTGATCTTCGTTTGTGTCTGGAAAACTTATCGTTAAATTATAAATGTGTTTATCATTGTTGGCTCCTGATACAAAATATCCTTTTCCAATGTATTGAATTCCTGATGAATTTATAGTCCCGGTTGCGTCATTTGCAAGTTTTCCATTACTAGATGATGTGCTATCTTTAGTAAGTGCATATGTTAAGGCACCTTCAGAAAATGTATTATTATCTATAGCTATTCCTATTTTATATTTTAAATCGGTATTTGTGGTAATAGCATTTGGTTTTGTATTATTTATTCCGGTTAATGTAAATTGTTTAGTTACGGAATCTCCTGGTATAATATTATTTAGAATTATGTTGCTAGAATTATTTTCATATGTTATAGATAACTGACCACTTTCTACTTTTATAGTGCTTGAGCTTTCGCGATTGTTAATTTTTGCTGCTAAATATGAATATGTTACTCCTAAAGTAATTGATAATGTTAATATTAGTAACGCTACATAAATTAAATATCTATTTTTCAATATTATCACCTATTCTTATATATTACTATTATAGTATAAATTTTAATATATAGTCAATTTATAAGTGTAAAATTTTATTCAATACGAAAGGTTGGTGCTAAGCCATAAATATAGCTAGCATTGGCTGTACGAAGCCACCAATAGGTATTTGTTCCATTAAATTTTTTGCATGTCCAGAAATTGTTTTAGTTGAAATTATTACTTTTTGTAATTCTTCAAGCAGTTTATATATAAACACTTCGTCTAAATATTTTTTTATGTTGTTGCTGGCCAACCACCAACACTTGTGGCCGAAGCATTCATTGCTCTTTCTTCTACTATATCAACAAACTCAACTACAAATCCGCATGCTGATTGGGAAAAATTATCATTCCTACACTCATCGGGGTTGAGTTATTTGCTATTCTCACTGTATAACTTGTTCCATCACTTAACACTACTTCTTTTTCTTCTCCAACTATCATTTTTAAATG
The DNA here is from genome assembly GCA_900553855.1 of uncultured Mycoplasmatota bacterium. Taxonomy (GTDB): domain Bacteria; phylum Bacillota_I; class Bacilli_A; order RF39; family UBA660; genus CAG-533. The sequence continues at coordinate 52,506 of USFG01000007.1, forward strand.
ATGGAATATATTGTTCGACTGTTATATGGCAAGCAAATGAGGCACCTTGATCTATTGATTGATCAATATTAGTGTCAGGAAAACTTATTGTTAAATTATAAATGTGTTTATCATTGTTTGTTCCTCATGTAAAATTGCCATTTCTATATATTGAGTACTGCTTTGGTCTATAATTTCAGTTGTTTCGTTTGCTAATTTTCCATTTGTTGATGAAGATGAATCTTTGGTTAAAGTATATGTTAGAGCACCATTTGAAAATGTATTAACATCTATAACTATCACCTACTTTATACCTATTATTATAGTACAAATATTATTTTATAGTCAATTAATGGATAATTATTAAATTTGAAATAATAGATCATGTAGAAAGATTTACATCAATTGGTCTATTCCAAAAAAACTCCACTGTGGAGTTTTTTTTTAGAATAGAGTGTTAAACATTAAATCTAAAGTAAACAATATCGCCATCTTGCATTAGGTAGTCTTTTCCTTCTAAACGCATTTTACCGGCTTCTTTTACTTTTAATTCACTACCATATTCTTTTAAATCTTCAAATGACATTACTTCGGCTTTAATGAATCCTCTTTGGAAATCAGAGTGAATAATTCCTGCACATTCCGGAGCTTTCATTCCTTTTCTAAATGTCCATGCACGGCATTCATCTTTTCCAGATGTAAAGAAGGTTTGAAGTCCTAGTAAATCATATGTAGCATAAATTAATTTATCTAACCCGCTGTTTGAAATACCTATTTCTTCTAAGAATGACTTCTTATCATCATCGTTCATTTCAGCTAGTTCTGATTCCATTTTGGCACTTACTACAATTACTGAAGAATTTTCGTTAGAAGCATATTCTCTAACTTTATCAGTGTATTCGTTATGTCCAATAATGGCATCATCTTCATTTACGTTTGCCATATAAATTATGGGCTTTAATGTGATTAAGCAAAATGATTTTAATAGAAGTAGTTCATCTTCATTTAAATCTATTGTTCTTAATGATTTATTTTGAAGTAGGGCTCCTTCACATTTTCTTAGGGTTTCTAATTCAAATAAATCTTTTTTATCTTTACTTGATTCACATTTTTTGGCAATTTTACCAATTCTATTTTGAATTATTTCTAAATCTGACATTATTAATTCAACATTAATTATTTCGATATCTCTAATAGGATCTACTCCGCCTTCAACATGAATTATGTCTGAATTCTCAAAGCATCTTACTACTTCAACAATAGCATCTACTTCTCTAATATGAGATAAGAATTTATTACCTAATCCTTCACCTTTTGATGCACCTTTAACTAGTCCTGCTATATCAGTAAATTCATAAGTTGTTGGGACAGTTCTTTCAGGCATATACATATTTTCTAAAAATTCCAAACGATAATCGGGTACTGTTACTACACCGACATTAGGATCAATAGTTGCAAATGGATAATTAGCCGCTAAAATATTCTTTTTAGTTATGGCGTTAAATAATGTACTTTTTCCTACGTTAGGTAATCCGACGATTCCTGCTTTTAACATATTATCTCTTCTTTCTTTTTTCTTGATATTTTTTTGATGATAAAATTTCTTTTTTAACTGATTCTAAATCTGGTTTAACTCCTCTAGAACTTGAATCAAGTCCATTCCAGGGCCTCAATTTCCGTCAATTATTAAGGGACCGTTTTCAGTTATTGCAACATCCCACCCAACAACGTTTACATCGTAGTTAACTTTGGCTGCTTCTTTAGTCATTTTAATTATTTCTTTCCAATATGGAATAGCAAATCTATCTACTTTAACTTTAGTTGTAGGTGTATAATCTGATTCACGATTTTTATTTGATAATTCTTTTAAATCGTTATATTATCTTTTATAATTTTCTCTTAACGCAAATTTTAATAGTCCCACTTCTTCGTCACCTATTGGTATAATACCAAATTTTTTGAAATATAAAAAGCACTTTGTATTATTTAAAGTGCTTTAACTAGCTTTTTTGTTAAGATTTAAAGTTACAGTATATTCTTTTGTTCCTCTAATATATGTACATTTAACTTTATCTCCTACTGAATACATATATAAATAATATTTTAAGTAAGATGAATTCTTTATTTCATAATCACCGAATTTGGTAATAACATCGCCTTTTTCTAATCCGGCTTTTTCAGCTACTGATCCTTTTTGCGTATAACCTACAACTGCCCCTTCAGTAATTGATTCATCAATTGTAAATCCATATTGCATTTTCATAGCTAGTGTATCAGTAGTATCTAAAGTGCCTACACCAAGAACTGGTCTTTCAATTTTACCACTTTCAATTAATTTTTCAGCATATTTAATAGCATCTTCAATTGGGATGGCAAAGCCCATTCCTTCAACGCCACTGCTTACTAATTTCATGTTAGTAATACCTATAACTTCACCATTCGAATTAGCAATAGGTCCACCTGAGTTTCCTGAGTTAATAGCTGCATCTGTTTGCATTACTTTCATTACCCATTTATCTACTGAAGTATTACTATTTTGACTTATTTCAACTAAACGTTCTTTTCCAGATAATATTCCCCTTGTAACTGTCCATGAATATTCTGTATCTAGTGGAGCTCCAATTGTAAATAAGGTATCTCCTAATCTAGCATCTTGATATGAACCAATTTCAGCAACCTGAATTATATTATCTTTATTAACTGATAATATAGCTATATCCGAATAAGTATCGCTTCCTACTATTTCCGCGTCAAATGTTTTATTATTAGTAAATATTAATTTAACTGATGATGCACCAGAAACAACATGAGCATTAGTTAAAATATATGCTTTATCACCATCTGTTTTATAAACAAAACCAGTTCCTGATGAAGCAAGGGTGTTCTTTTGATAATTTTGAACAACGACTACAGCATCATAAAGTTTTTCAACGGCATCTGCTATACCATTTTCATTAACTGTTACTTCTTTTTCTGATTTATTGATTATTGTTTGATTAAATAATCCTTTTTTGCTTATTAAATAATATGTTCCAAATGAACCAAGAAGGAAACATACTATCATTATTATTATAATTATTATTCTATTTTTATCTTTCATTTTTATTCCTTTCTTTTTAATATCTTATTATTTCTTTATAATTTACTGGTAACCCCATGGCATCTAATACTTTCTTAATTTCAATTGTGTATAATCTTCCAGCTAATACATCTATTTCATAACTTAATTCACTTATAAATAATCTAAACTGATTATCAGCTAGTAATTGTTTTAAAATTATAACTAGCGCTAAGATATCATTTTTACCATAGATATATTCGCCATTTTGAATTGGTATGTCTAAATAACTATGAATTCCATTATCTTCAATCATTTTTTGGGTTCGATGATCATAAACAATATCTTCATGAGCACATAAATTTCGATAATTAGCTAAAATTGGTAAATAAGTTATTAAGCTTTCCTTTGAAACATTATATACTTCCGCAATTGCTTCTTGATCGCTCTCTTTCATTATGGTATATAATTCACTAACTATACCAAACGATAATACTTTAACAACTACCCATAATGGAATGTATCCGTAATTTTTTATGTAATGCATTGTTGCTTGATGTTGGCCACCGTTAATTCTAATTTGACGTTTCATTTTTCTTATAAGATCATTTATTTGTCTTTGCTTTTCAGGATTGCGAGAAAAGTTGGTACTTTTTAAATAATCTTTTTCTTTATAACCATATTCTTTTGATAATTGATAGGAAAAAATACTTTTCATGTTATTTTCTACTACTAATAGATTTTTAAAAAATATATTTCTTATTTGTCTATCAAAATTAAATAAGGCTATTATTTCTTTAAAATTAGTTCCCTCTTTATAGTTTTTATCACTTCCATTTTTTAAAAATAAATGTCGATACCCATTTATAAAAAAGTAATTTTCTCTTATTAGGGTATCCTTTGCAAAATCGATATCATCTATTATCAAACCTCTGGCTTGCAAAATAGATATTTGTTCATCAATTGTTTTAAAGACTTTTGTTTTCACATTAGAACTCCTTTACTTTGAAAGTATATCACATTTCGCAAGATAATAGTACTAACTTAATATGAAAAATTTATGAAATTACGAATAATATGTAATTATTCCTTCCGTTATTATCTTGGATAACTTTAATTGATATTCTTCTGTTTTTAATTTGTATCTTTCATTATCATTGGAAATAAATCCACATTCAATTAAAATTCCTTTCTTCTTCAATAACTTATACATATAAGTGTTATTAATTGTTTTTACTTTACGTTTAGTATTTAAATATTTATTTAATGTGTTTTGAATAATTTCAGCTAATTTTTGATTATCTTTAACATAAAATACTTGTGGTCCACTATATTTTTTATTTTGATATATGTTTTGATGAATTGATATATATAAATCAGCATTTGAATTATTTATTAATTTAATGCGATTATCAAAGTCACTTTTTTTACGATATAAGGCATTGGGATTACTAATATCATTATCATCTTTTCTAGTTAGAAGGACTGTTGCTCCAGCACTAGAAAGTGTTTCTTTTAATTTATAAACTATTTGTAAGTTTAGATCTTTTTCCTTAACATTATTGACAGTAGCACCATTATCAACACCACCATGTCCAGCATCTAAATATATTGTTTTACCTAATAATGGGAAAGTTAAGTTACTCGCGCTTACATTAAAAATAGAAATAATTATTATTAAGAATAATAGTAATAGTAGTGTTAATTTAATAAGTCTTTTTATTTTTATCACCTATAAATTATATGCTATTGATGATAAAACACTACTTAATAGAATATAAAAAACTGATAGTTAAAATATGTATCAGTTTTCTATAATTGTGTAATTAATTATTTAACTTATTTTAAACGATATGCTCTTCCTTGACTTACTTCTTGGGAGGATTCATTTACATATTCGTCTTCATAGTCGATACGAGTGTCTATATCTACCATTTTATCAATTTCTAATAATTGTCTTTTTATTAAAACAATTGGTATTTGTAATCTTTGACTTTCGTATATATCACTTTTACTTATCTCATCTATTGAAACAATAAAATCTGGTTTTTTGGCAATAAATTCTTCATCTGATCCATTATCTTTAGAATTTATTATTTGAATTTCACTGTACCATGAGCATCCATTAGATAATTCTTCGGCAGTCATTATTCGATTAATCTTTATTCTAGGATGACTTACTTTTTCATTTAAATCATAACTATATGAATCTCTTTCATGAACGTGAAGAACTTTTTCTGTATCTAAGTAATTATAACCATATAAAGTAGTTGTACCATTACAAAAAACATCGGTATTATCATTAGAAATAATTGAATAACAATTTCTTCTAGTAGTTGTTTTTTCTTGATGATTTTCTTCTCCTCTAATTAACATAAAAAATTCTTTGTTTCTTAAATCATATATTTGAGTTTTATATTTTAAACTTAATATTTTACTTGGATTATAATTAGTATAATTAAATAATTTACTATTTATTAATTCATAAGATTTATCTTTTAACTTTCTTAAATCTTCATAAAACATCAAATTAATATTTTTATCTTTGTACTCATAATATAGTTTAATTTTATCTTCATTAGTTATTTTATCTATATTAGTAATTAATTTATAAAACTTTTGCTTTTCTGTATCAAGTATTTGTTCTGATGGAGATAACTTATTATTAAATCTAAACATTTCTTTAATATTATAAAATACGTTATAAATATTATCTTGAAATAAAGCATCTATAATAATTTCGCTTAATTTTTTACTTGTTAATATTTTATATTCTTCAAATATTTTAGAATCTTTTTTCTTTAAGTATTCTTTATAAATATTTTTGGCATTAAAATCTAAAATATAATTATTAAAATCTATCTCATTATTTAATTTATTTGTTGTGTTGATTATATTTACGTAATCATTAAACATATTATGTTCATGATTATAACTATTAATTAATTCTTCATAATATTTTTTTAATTGATATTCTATGGGTTCTGGTAAATTTTTTCTTTCAACATTATTAATGTTTGTTCTAAAAGATATTAAGCTTTTTTCTTTTAACATATCAAAAAATTTACTGTCATTAAGAATATTTTCCGGTAAAATAACATCAGCATCTAGTAATCTTTTAATATTTAATTTGGTAAAAAGATAAGTTGTTCTTTTATCTGTTTGGAATAAATAGTTAATGGAATCACTACTAAAATTTTCTGCTATTAAGACTAAAAGATTATCATCAAGTTTAGCATCTATTAATTTTTTTTGAATATCAGAAGATAAATATGTTATAAAATAATACAAATATTTTTTAGCTTTTAATTCATTTAATTTTAATATTATTTTTATTATTAAATTATAATCTAGATAAGAAAAAACTTCTTTATAAAAAGTTACATCTTTAAAAAATTCTAGAAATAATTCGTTATTTGTTAATAGATAATTAATTAGCGCAAGTGTTTCTTCTTTGGTCATACAAATATATCTAAATATTTTATATTTTTCGATTTCATTATCATTGTATTCTTCATTTATTGTTTGGATATCTAGTAATGAGATTATTTCTACTACTGTTAATTTTTGTTTTAATTTTGTGAGGTCTTTATAATCACTATATTGTTCTAATATATAATATTTTAATTTTTCTTTAATTAAGGGATTATTTAATATTATTGTTCGATCTTCTCTATTTAGTTTATTTATTTTAATAATTAGTTCATAGGGAGTAATGGCATTTAGATTATTTAAAATTTTGTCTATATCCATTATTTCAGGAGTTTCGATATTTTTTTGTACTGATACTTCAACAGGTACTTCTTTTGGTTTAAAAATTTTATTAAAGATTTTTGTTATATTCATTGTACCACCTAATTCATTAATATTTTCTCATAAATTTTTCTATATGCCTAGAAGTAATTTAGCAATATAGAAGTAGATAAGTAAACTGCAGGCATCAACAATTGTTGTGATAAATGGGCTGGCCATAACAGCTGGATCGAATTTAAGTTTTTTAGCGATCATCGGCAAAGTACAGCCAATTAATTTGGCTAGAATAATTGTAACAATTAGGGTTAAACAAACTGTTAATGATACTAATAAAGGAATTCGGTCAATTATTAATAGTTTTAAAAAATTACATAATGCGAGTGTTAGTGAACATAGAATAGCTACTTTTGATTCTTTCCACATTACTTTAAAGATGTCTTTAAATTCAATATCATTTAAGGAAAGGGCACGAATAACACTTACGCTTGATTGACTTCCGGCATTTCCTCCAGTATCCATTAACATAGGAATAAAGGCAGTTAATATTGTATATGCTTTTAATTCTTCTTCAAAACTTTCAATTATTTTGCCTGTAAATGTAGCAGATATCATTAGTAATAGTAGCCATGGCATTCTAGCTTTGTATGTTTCAAAGATGGTTGTTTGATCATAAGGTTTTTCACTCGGTAACATGGCAGCCATTTTTTCCATATCTTCGGTTGCTTCTTCTTCTATAATATCAACTACATCATCAATTGTTATGATACCAACTAGACGATTTTCTAAATCAACTACTGGTAAGACAGAGTAATCATAATCTTGGAAATATTTTGCAACTTCTTCTTGATCCATTAAAGTAGAAATAGCATGTTCACATTCTTCCATAATATCGTCAATTAACATTTCAGGATCATTTATAAGTAAATCTTTAATAGAAATACGACCAAGAAGTTTACGTTCATTATCAGTTACAAAACAGGCATCAAAAGAAGCGAATTCATCTTTTTGTTTTCTAATTCTAGCAATTGATTCTTTAATAGTTAGTCCTTTTTTTAGGTGGATATATTCTACTGCCATTAAAGAACCTGCTGAATTTTCAGGATATTTAAGTAAACGATTAATATCATTTCTGGTATCTTTGTCTACATTTGATAAAAGTGATTGAACCATTACGGCTGGCATTTCATCAAATAGGTCAGCTGCATCATCAGTAAACATATCTTCAATTATTTGAGTTGCTTCTTTTTTAGATAGTAAATTTATTAAATGTTTTTGAGTTTCATCTTCTAAATTAACAAATACATCTGTGGCAATAGTTTTAGGAAGTAATCTAAATACTTTAATCATTTCGCCTTCGTCTAATTCTTCTAAGAATTCGGCAATATCATATTCGTTCATTTCAATTAAAGTATTTTTTAATTCTTTTAAATTATTGTTTTCTAATAATTCTTTTAAGTTTTCAATTTTCATAAAAGGACCTCCTTATTCGTCAATTTAATTTAGCACTTATATGAAGAAAAAGAAAGACTTTTTGTCTTCCTTATTAGTTTATGTTTAATTTTTTTGATATGGTAACGTTTTTATTAATTGCTTCATAGTTATCAATTATAAATACGAAAGCATTTGGATCGATTAGGTTTACTCCTTCTTTTAGACGATAATAGTCTTTGGTATCAACTACTGTCATTATTATTTTATTTTTATTGTTAGAATATCCACCTTTAACATTAAATTCGGTATAATCATGATTTAATTCATTTATTAGGTAATCTTTAACTTCTGATTCTTTAGTAGTAATTATAAAGAATGTTTTAGAATTTGATACTCCAATACGTGATTTGGTAGACATATAATTTATTAGGAAGATCGCTATTACGGAGTATACTGCTGTTTCAAATCCATATGATAGGAATGTTAAAACAACAACTATAACATCAACTAAAAGTGAGATGTCTTTGCTTTTTTTAGTACGATAGTTATTAACTATTTCGTCTAAGATAGCAAATCCGCCAACATGATAATTGGATTTGTGTATTAAGCTATAGCCAAATCCGGTGAGATAAGCTCCAGAAATAACTAAAACTATTTTATCAATTGTTGATAAATCTATTTTTGATGTAAAGTAAAATGATAAATAAATAGTTATTGGAATTATAAAACTTGTAATAATGTATTTTTTGCAATCTTTATAGCCTAAGACTAAAATTCCGAAAAACAATAATATTATATTAACGGATAGAATGGTAATTCCAGGATTTATCGGTATAACATTATAAAAGAATTCTGATAAACCAAAAACGGTTGTTGATATTAAATTATATGGTAAAAAGAAGATGTTAAAGCATAAACCAATTATTATACTTCCTAATACGACATTTAAATATTTTTTCATTTTTCCTCCTTTAAATAACTTTCCATAAATCCGATGATATTGCCATTAAGAACTCCATCGGCATTATAGTCTTCATAATTAGTTCTTACGTCTTTTACTAATTTATACGGTTCTAAGGTATAGTTTCTTATTTGACTGCCAAACTCGATATTTAAGTGATTTTTTAAATTATCAATATTTTGTTCATGATTTTTTTCCATTAATGAGATTAATTTGCTTGTTAAGATATTCATGGCGATTTCTTTGTTTTTGATTTGACTTCTTTCATTTTGGCATGTTACGACAATACCGGTTTTTAAATGGGTAATTCGAACAGCTGAATCGGTTGTGTTTACTCCTTGACCACCTTTTCCACTTGAGCGATAGACATCTACTCTAATATCATCTGGCTTTATTTCTATTTCTTTATTTTGTTTTATAACTGGAATGATTGATACAGCTGCAAATGAGGTATGACGTCTTGAATTGGAATCAAATGGGCTTATTCTAACTAAACGATGAACTCCTTGTTCACTTTTAAAATAGCCATATGGATAATAGCCATCTATTTTTAAGGTAACTGAATTAATACCAGCTTCATCATTTTTTTGTAAATCTAGAACTTCATATTTGTAATTATTTTTATCACAAAACATTTCATACATTCTAAGCAACATATTCGCCCAATCGTGAGCTTCGGTTCCGCCAGCTCCGGGATGAATTTCAAGATAACATGGTAAATCATCATATTTTCCATTTAAATAAGTTTCTATTTCTAATAGTTCAATTTGTTGTTTAATATTTTCTAAATTATTTTCTATTTCTTTAACTTCGTTATCATCTTCAGTTAATAAATCTAATAGTTCGATATTTGTTAATATGTGATTTGATAATTCCTGATACTTAGTTGTACTTTTCTTTAAATTTTGTATTTTTACATTTAACTCATTTATTTTATTAAGATCTTGATAGTTTTCTTCTTTTTGAAGTTCTAATTCAATATTTTTTATTTCATTTAATTTAGAATCAATGTCAAAGTGACCTCCCAATTTGATTTAAATTATTTTTAAGTTGATTATATTCTTCTTTTAATTTAGAAAGTTCCATATTATCACCAATTAAAGTATATATTTTTTTTTTAAAAAAAACAAGAATATTTGTAATTCTTGTTTATCCAATTTTATTTGATTTTTTAAAGTTAAAGGCATCTTCAGTTGATTTTATTAAACGTTTACCAATTCCCGGCTCATAATATTCATAATAATCTTCTAAATTTGGATCGATGATAGAACGATAATAAATTAATTCATTAATGGCATAATAGGGATTTAATCTACGATTTAACTCAGCTACTTTTATTTCTTCTTGTAATATGAGGGTACTTATTTCTTCACTATTTATAAGTCCTTGTTTTATTTGCTCTAAAATATTATTTTGTTCACTTTTATTTAAATATTCATAGTATCTATCGTAAACTAATTCTTCTAAATATTTAATATAGTCAGATGGTGCTTGAAAATATTTTCTCTTTAATGTTTTTTGTTTATAAGAGAATAAATCAGCATAAACTGTTTTCATAGCAATATTTCCTCTAACTTGGAGCGGTAATGGTTTAATAAACTTATGATAATAAGCGTAGATTTCATAACCATCCATATTATTTGGTATTTTTATATTATGTAAAAATTTTCGAGTGTCTTCTAAATATTTTAATAATTCTTTTGGATCATCGAATTTTCTATTTTTTTGATTAAAAAGATCATTAGATTTTAGTAATTTATTAACTAAATATCCTCCTGGCACATCAATATAGCCTAAACTTATATCTAAATCTTCATTGTCTCTACGACGATCAAGTATTTCTTTAGCCATTTCCATATTTTGATAATCATTAAATACATCTCCAAGCTTTAAGCCACTGAATCTTTGAGGTAAGATATAAAATCCGGTTGTTTCGCTAATTGATTTAGCGTTACTAAAGTCGATTGAATTTCCAATGTAATCAGTTGCATCAGCTATAATTATTTCACCGTTATGTAAATTTATTTCGACCCATCTATGATCTTGACCTGGAATTTGCATTATTTTATTTTCAATTCCAAAACAATTTAGTATATAAGAATATAGTTCGGACCATTGGCTACAAACTACATAAGAGAATAATTTTGCGTTTTTTACATCGATGGGAGTATTAACAATTATTTGCTTTTGTTCATAAGAAACTTTTGTGTAAGAAATATCATAATATAAGTTACGTGCAAGCTCAATATATGCATATCTAGCAATTAATTTCGGATCAGTTAATCTTTCAAATTTAATTTTGTTGATAATGTAGTCAGTTAAGTTACCGGTAACTAAATTTTTAGAAGCATTATTACTTTTAGATATTCTTTCGGTATTTTTATTTATTATTATTTTTAATTTATTTTCAATATCCTTGATTATTTTTTCATAGCCTTTTTTATCTAGTGTTTTTAATCGTTTTAGGTAATTTTCTGCTATAACAGTTTGATTTAATAAAATATTATTACGATTTGAATTCACATTATATGAATAAATAAAATCTAACATTTCTTTTAATTCTAATTCATTTCCCATAACTTATCCCCCTTAGTTATGTGTATTTTAGCACGTTTGTTCGTTTTTGTCAAATTGGACATTAAAAAAATAATATGGATTCACCATATTATTTGAAATATTCAACTCCAATTGCTTTTCTTACTCTTGTTAAAACTTCTTCTGATTTGGCACGGGCTTTTTTTGATCCTTCTTCTAACATTTTATAAACGGCTTCAATGTTATTTTCATAGATAGCACGTCTTTCTCTGATAGGAGTTAAAACATCATTTAGAACATTAGCAAGGAATTTTTTGATTTTTACATCACCAACTCCGCCCTGTTCATAATGAGTTTTTAAATCTTCTAGATTTTTAAATTCGGGTAAATATTTAGCAAAATGTTCATCAGTTGAAAAAGCTTCTAAATACATAAAGACAGGATTATTTTTAGTATCACCGGGATCTTCAACTCTAATATGATTTGGATCAGTATACATTGTCATTACTTTTTTAGTTACTTCTTCAGGAGTATCTGATAGATAAATACAGTTGCCTAATGATTTACTCATTTTATTTTTACCATCAATTCCTGGTAGACGTTTACAGACATTCTCTGGAGTTAATTGTTTTGGTTCTTTTAGAGTTTTACCATAAATTGAATTGAATGTTCTAACTATTTCGATATCTTGTTCTAGAATAGGTGCTTGATCTTCGCCAACAGGAACTAAATCGGCATCAAAAGCGGTAATGTCGGCTGCTTGACTTATAGGATAAGTTAAGAAACCAACAGGAATTGTTTCACCAAAACCACGTTCTTTTATTTCACTTTTAATAGTGGGATTTCTCTTTAATCTAGCAAGACTTACTAAATTCATGTAGTACATAGTAAGCTCTGATAAAGCAGGAATTTGTGATTGAACAAAAATACATGTTTTTTTGGGATCTAATCCAACTGATAGATAATCTAACGCTACTTCGATAATGTTATCCCTTATTTTTTGGGGATTCTTGGCGTTATCAGTTAGGGCTTGCATATCAGCAATAAAGACATACATATCATATTTACCACTATTTTGAAGTTCGACACGATTACGTAATGAGCCAGCATAATGGCCTAAATGTAATTTTCCTGTAGGACGATCACCAGTTAATATTGTTTTTCTTTCCATAATTTTATCATCTCCAAGTTATTTATATTATATAATTTATATTTTCTAATTTCTACTATTATTTTTTAATAATGTTTAGATCAACATTTCCTTCAATACCGGGTACTATGCCACTAGCGGTTTGTTGCCAAATATTGTATTTATTTTGATAATCTGTTTTTTCAGTATAGTGAGCAAGCCAAATGTTATATTCATTTAAATCCCATATTTTTTCTAAGTAGGAAGCACTGCCATAAAGGCCAGATGAATACCCTTTTTGGATTAAACGATTCATAAAGTTTTCAGCAATTAAATTAAGTTTTACATAACTAATGTGAAATGAATTAAAATCATCCCAACATTCCCAGTCAAAATAAATAGGTAGTTCTAATTTTTCATTATTTAAATTATCAATAATCCAGTCGGCTTCTTTAATACTTTGTTCTAAATCGTGGGCTTTGCTATAAAAATATAATCCAACATTTAAACCATGTTCATGAGCAAGCTTTAGATTGCGCTCAAATCGATTATCCATTATTATACGATTATCAGTTGTGGAAAATCCAATACGAATTAAAATGTTTTTAATACCACTTTTAGTTAGGGCATCGTAATCAATATCACCTTGCCAAGTTGAAACGTCAATTGCTAGTTCATTTGTTGTATTGTTAATGTATTTGTTATTAAATTCAGATAACGTGATTGTTTTAGGAGTGTAAGGAGTTGATTGTTCTATTTTATCTTTGATAACTAAGTTAAATGGGCTTTCAGTTAAATTACCACTACTATCTTCAGCAGTAAAGTATAGTTTATAAGTACCAACTTTATTAGTATCGTATTTTCCTTTAATGTTACACTGTAAATAATCATCGTAATTATCACCACAAATTATTTTATCTAGTAGATTAACGTCTGTTCCTTTTTCATAAGTATAGGTTGTTCGATGAAGGATCATTGGTTTAGTTGTATCTTTAATATTTATTTCAAATTTAAAAGTGTGCTTTTTTTCTTCTTCATCGACATAATTAAATTTTATTTCTTTTGTTCCTAAACTTAATGAATCAATTTTAAAATCTTCATATTTATAATTATCGGGTAATGTGATTAAATCTGATAAATTAATTTTTTCATTATATTCAATATTATTTTTAATTACATTTATTTTTATATTAGGAGTAGCTATGGTTTCAACTTCTTTATTTGAACAACCAAACAGGAACAAAATAAGTAAATTTAATAGAATTATTTTATATTTCATTTAACCTCCTTATATTAATTATTTAAAAATTCTTTAAATGTTTTATCTTTTGAAGTTGTTAAGGTATATTCTTCCAAAAATTCATCAAAGTAATTTAATAATTTGTAGTAGCTTTTAGCTCCATCAACTGTTTTTTTGTGGTTATTATTTGCGTATTCTTTTTTAAATTTATTTGAATCTGTTTCTTTTTTGCCATAAAATGTTAATAAAACTAGAGTTATCAACAATATTATTATTTTCATTATATTTCCTCTTTCATTACATACTTATTTTATCATTATTTATTTTTGATAAGCAATAAAAAACAAATAAGTTCGGAGTTAAACTTATTTGTTTTATAGTTTGGCTATTTTTTCGGTTAATTAAATTGCGTATTCTTTTATATATTTTGATATTTCTCTTTCAGTTAGAACTTTTCCTTCGCTAATTACATTATCATTAATAACGAGTAAGGGAGGATTCTTTACGTTGTAGTTTTTATCGGTTATTACATTTAAAATTGTAGGGGTGAAATCAAGTTTGAGAGTACTTAATGATTTTTTTACATTTTTAATTAATTTTATTTTATTGCTAGAATTAGTTCCAACTATTTTTATATTCATTAATTTCCTTCTTTCATTTATTTATATCTTTTAATTATTTACTTCTTAGATGTGATTTTGTTTTTCTAATATATTTTATCACTTCTCCTTTCGACAATTAAATGATATCTAATTAATGTGAAAATGATGAGAAAATTGTATGAAATTTATTTGATTTTATATTTTAAGATTCTGGTTGTATTTAAAATGGTTAAAACAGTTACACCGGTATCGGCAAATACGGCTGCTGCCATAGTGGCTAGATTCATACTTGTTAAGATTAGAATGATTATTTTAGTACCAATTGAGAATATTAAATTTTCTTTAATTATTTTAGCTGTATATTTAGAAATATCGATAGCCTTTCTTATTTTATCAATATCATCATCGATTATAACAATGTCTGATGCTTCGATGGCAGAATCACTTCCAATATTCCCCATAGAAAAACCAATATTTGATGCGACAATTGAAGGAGCATCATTAATTCCGTCTCCAACAAATCCGACTAAATTTTCATCTTTTTCCATTTCTTTTAATAATTCATTATATTTTTGGTTTGGTAATAATTCATATTTGACTTCATCGATATTTACTTTTTCAGCTATTTCTTCAGCAATTTCTTTTTTATCTCCGGTAAACATCATAGTTTTTATATTATGTTTTTTTAACTCAGAAATTACTTTTTTAGAATTAGATTTAATTTTATCTTTAAGTTCTATTTTAGCAATTATTTTACTATCTACTTTTAAAAATATTCCTTTTTCAACTTGGTTAGATTTAATAAATTCAGCACTACCAATTTTAACTTTAGTTGAATCTATTTCATAAGAAATACCTTTTCCAGAAATTTCTTTAAAGTTTTTAACGTCTTTAGTATTCGTTTTTTTAGCAAAATATTTAACTATTGATTTACCAATAGGATGATTACTTAAAGATTCTCCTTTAACATAATAATTTATAATATCATTTTTTGAATATTCATTATCTAATATAATTAGATTTAAATCTTCGAAGTTACCTGTTGTAATTGTTCCGGTTTTATCAAAAATAATAGTATTTAATTTACGTAAGTTATCTAAGTAGTCGCTTCCTTTAATAAGGATTCCATTTTTAGATGAAACTCCAATACCGGAAAAATATGATAGTGGCACGGAAATAGCAATAGCACATGGGCAGGAAATAACTAGATAGGTTAAGGCAATATTTAAGGATTCTTTTATAGTATAATCAAAGAAGATTGGATAGGTTATAAATACAATAACTGAAAGTATTAAGACAACTGGGGTATATATTTTAGCAGCATGAGAAACAAAATTTTCAGTTTTAGCTTTTTTATCACTTGCATTTTCAACAAGTTCAAGGATTTGAGCAACTGTTGAATTTTCATAATCTTTAGTCACTTTTATTTCTAGGATGTTTCCAATGTTAATAGTTCCAGATAATACTTCATCTTGTTCTTTAACACTTACTAATTTTGATTCGCCAGTTAGGGAACTATTATCTAACTTAGAATTACCTTTAATAATTATTCCATCTAATGGGATTTTTTCTCCTTTTTTAACAATAATTGTTTCGCCTAATTTAACTTCTTCAGGATTTACTATAACTTGTTCATTATTTCTTAAAACACAGGCGTAATCTGGCTTAATATCCATTAAATTTGATATGCTTTTACGAGAATTATTTAGAGCAAGATTTTCTAATATCTTACCTATTTGATATAGGAAGATAACCATTAATCCTTCCATTTCTTTACCAATTAGAAAGGCTCCTATACAAGAAATACTTATTAACATATTTTCATTTATAATATGGGATTTGATAAGCATCTTTATTGCTTTTATGGTTGTTTTAGATAGTAGAACAATTAAAGCAAAAATACTTAATATTTCATTTATTATTTTATTTTGATTAAATAAATGAGATAACAAGATCAAGAATAAGCCAACAATTAAAATAATTATATCTTTTTTTATGTTATTTTTAGCATCAATATTTTCATTTAGTTCTAAAATGGTTATATCTGGTTCAACTTCTTTAGATTTTTTACTAACATATTTTTTAATATTCTTAGTTAAATTTGTTTCTATTGTTAGAGTTGATTTACTAAAGTTGCAAGATACATTTTTTAAGTTTGGATCTTTGTTTAAGTGATTTTCTATTTCTTTAGCACAATTTGCACAGTCAAGGTTTTCAATTTTATATTTATATTTCATCAATATGTTCAACTCCTACTCTAAATATTTTTTCAACATGGTCATCAGCCAAACTATATATCGTGCTTTGTCCTTCTTTACGATATTTAACTAATTTGGATTGTTTTAGAATCCTTAGTTGATGAGAGATAGCTGATTGGGTTGAACTTGTTAACTCGGCTATTTCACTTACGCATAACTCCTTTTCTAATAAACAATTAATTATTTTGATTCTAGTAGAATCACCAAATATTTTAAATAACTCTGATAGGTCGATTACTTGATCATCATTTAACATACTTTTCTCCTTATATGAGCATTTGTTCATATATTCATTATATGTATAATAAAAAATAAAGTCAACATTAACTTTATTTTTCTTAACGCTTCGCTATATATCACTCAAGTGTATATGCATTTTCTATACTTTCGCCTGTTCCTCCAGCTATCACGACATCA
>USFG01000008.1 GCA_900553855.1 uncultured Mycoplasmatota bacterium
TCAGCAGTTAATTCTTCAAGCAAAGGCATTTTAGTATAAGAACTATTTACTACAACATCCGCATTAGATAGTTTATTTTTCTTTTTAAATAATTTACTCCAAAACATATGCGTTCTCCTTAAGTAAAATATACTCTATCATATATAATGAAAAAACACAAAATTATTTTTTGAATGAAATTTCGTGTTTTATATTGACTTGGCAATTGATATTCAGGTATTCGATTACCTAAGGAACATTTAATTGTTTAGGTGATTACCTCTACTCTAGCAATAGAAAGAGGTGATGGTTGTGAATAAGAAATTATTATATTTTATTTTAATTAATTTATTTGTAATTATTTTTATTTTACATCATTATTAAAATGATTGTGTTAAAATAAAAACACCATAAACACGGGGTTTGGTGCATTTCCCATAAAAGGTAATCACCCAACATTCCAAAATTAGGTGTTCCTTTTTTTATTTTATGTAAGTTTTCCTTACATATTCATAATATCAAATTTTAATAATTTGTACAAGTGTAATTTTTAACAAAATACGAATAGTCGTTAAATATAATTAAGTTGTGTTTGACTAATTATCTATTATATTTTCGTGACATTTCTTCATTATATGAAAGGATTTTAACTGCTTGTTTTGCATCTATTTCAGTTAAACCAGTTGCATTATTCGTAATGACATGGCGATCTAAATTTAATGTATTATCGTTATCTAAAACTACATATTCAGTTATACCCAATTTTTTTAGTTTAACAGCTATTTCTTGTAACTTATCTTTGTATTTATTACTAATTGTTAGACTTATAACATTCTTATCTAAACCATATTCTTCTAGTTTATTCATTAATATGTATAAATAGTCAGGAAATAAACGCCAAATAGATGTAATTATTATCTTAGCATCTGTTTCATCAACAATATATTTTAAATTATGTAAACATTCATCATCAAATGGTTCAATCATATTATCATTATATGTTACAAATGATTTGATAAATGCGGTATGTTCATTAGAATTTAACACACCATCAATATCTAAAAATATGGCTTTCATCTTGTTACCCTTACTACATAATAGCCATTATCTCTTTTTAATATTTCAGCATGATGTTCTTTATTTAAGTCAGATACAACTGTTTTAACGCCATGATTGTTACGCATTACAAACCATAATTCTCCATTTTCAGTAAGATAATTAAAAGAAGAATTAAGTATTGTTAAGTATACTCCTTTACCTGCTCTAATAGGTGGATTAGTTATAATTAAATCATATTTATCATTAATTTTATCGTACATATCACTTACAAATACGTTTGCTTTTACCTTATTAGATTTTATATTCATATTTGTTAAGTGAATAGCTCTATTATTAACATCAACCATATCAAAAGTTATATTTTTTAACTTAGATAACATTATGCCAATAAAACCTACACCACACCCCATATCTAAACCTTTAACATTATCTTTGCCATATTTTATATATGTTTCTACTAATACTTTACTTCCTTCGTCTATTTTATCTTTAGAAAATATTCCAAGATCACTTTTAAATTTAAATGTTTCATTATTATAAGTATAGTAAACATCTCTAAGTTCACTTCTTAAATTTTCATTATTATCAAAATATTGCATATCTAACCTTTTATATCTTAAATTGTATATTTACGATATCCTTTCTTTTTTAAATATTTATATGCTTCTAATACATTATCATCTATTTCTATTTTAGGTAAACCAAATAATTTATAGTGCTTTAACATAAATATTTCACCAACTATTTCATTTATAACATCTGATTCAGACATATTATTTTCTTTAACTACTTTATTTATGTACTTTCTTAATGAAAGATTAACTGATGTTACTTTGCAATCAATATTATATTTTTGACAGATTAACTTAGTTCTTTTTAAAGCATATGGCTTATGAACAATTATTAAGTTGTTATAATTTACTTTTTTTAAAGATTTTCTAATATTTTGTTTAGTTGTTTTAGCATGTTCTTCTAACACTATTTTAGCATTATTAATACCTAATTTAAGAGCATATTCTTTAAACCTTTTTGCTTCACTTTTTTTTATTTTACCAAGTGTTCCTTTACCTTTATATCCACTAAAAATTATTGTTTTAAAGTTGTATTTATCATCTAATTCTTTTACTACTTCAACAATTGTAGTATCAATAGAACCACAGCCTAAGATAACATCACTTTTACTAATACTATCTTTAGTATTTAAATAATTATATATAATTTCTGCTTTATTTAATATTTCTTCCATAAATATAATTTTAACACTATATTCTTATAATTTATAACATTTATTATATGTTTTTTCTATATTTTTTTATTTTTTCTTCTGTTATCGTCATTTCATTTTCAACTACATTGGCATTAAAAAATAAATCAACTAAATCACCAAAATATGTATATTTTCTTATTTTACTTAATGACAAAAATAACAAATCCTCATCTTCTTTTGATATATTTGCAAATAGAAAATTAAGTTTTTCAATTATTATCTTTTTATCTTCATTGTCCAAAATGCTCACTATTTGAGCAAATACGTGTAAATCACGCATAGAATTTAATGAATTATCACCATACACATTTATATAATATTTTATGATATCCTGTTTATACTCTGGTTTAATATATTTTAGCACTATACCCAAATAATAATTAAAAACTGAATTTAAACGAACAGCTAGACAATGAAACATATAATTATATAAATCTTTTTCCTCAGAACTAGATTCTTCTCTAATTATTTTATTAGTTTTGATTTTTGTTTCGCTATTGCACACATTTTGATTTTGTCTTTTGATTTCTTGCTCAACTAAATAAACAAAATTATCGCTAGTTTCATATATTTTTTTATTTTCAATTTCAATATATCCTTGCATTCCAACATCTTTTAAATTTTTAAAGCTTTCAATTATACCTTCAATTGTTGATTCAGCATAAATCTCAATTTTATATTCATTATTTATCATTTTCCATTTTCCTTAATTTTTATTTTAGGTTTTTCAACATTTTTAACACAATTAAATATGGCATTTTTTAAGTTTGGATTTTTGCTATTTAATATTTTACAAATAGGAATATTTAAAATTATATCATTTGAATCATAAATTAAATCTGCAGTCCAAAGATTGTTAACGTTTTTGATATTTTCTTCATCTGTACAAAATACCTTTACTATTAAATCAGGATTATAATTTGGATTTTCCTTTAATAAGTATGTAGATAACATCATAAGGTTAATATGTTCATCTATTTCAGGAAGATAAATGCTTAAATTACTTTTTAATTTTTCGTTTTCATCAATGCTTCTTATTAATGCTTCTTCATTTAAATAAATATTAGGTCTAACCATCCATACATTTATATTCGGCTTACATTTTATATTTCCATATTCTTTAGATATTTCATTTACCAAATCAGATAATTTAACTGTTAATGTATCTTTAAGTAAATTTTTACTATCAATTTCTAAATTTACTAGTTCTTCTTCAAGATCTTTTTGCGATTCTTTAAAATCCTTGATTAATCTATCAATATAAATTTTAAATGCTTTTTTACGACTTTCAATTTCTTCGATAGTACTTTTTATTTCTTTTTTAGTTGTTTCATATTTTTTAATTTTTTCTATGTCTTTCATTGCTTTTCCTCCTGCTAATATCTTTCCAATAATTTAGTTTTCCCTTTTACTTCTTGCGGTTTTAAACAATTTATAACTGTCTTTTTTACTTCCTCATACATTACTATATAATATAGTGATAACTCAACAAGTATTTTATCTAAGTCATAATTAATATATATTGATTTACCTAGTAAATTTTTTAATTTAAATAATTTTAATAAACAATTATTTTTATGATTTCCATCTCTTTTTATTAAATAATATATGCTTGATTACTAAAATGAAAATCAAGGTATGGATCAAAAAATGTTCTATTATTATTTAATTTTATCGCTAATTTGCATGATAATTTATCAAATTGTTCAAATGTTGCTTCGATGGTTGATTCACTATAATTTTTAAAGTTTTCAAATGGCATATTAACAATAAACTTAACTTCTGGTTTTTCAAACTGTTTTTCTTCTACAGCTTTATCAAAATCTTCAAATTGTTGAATTTTTTCTAAATCTGTCATTGTAGTTTCTTCTTTCTAGTTTGATTATTGCTTATTGCAATTATTTATTTAAAATTTTATGTTTAATTTTAGGTTCTGGTCTTTGCAAGCAATTTATTACAGCTTGTTTAATTATATCGTATTCAAAAACGTAATATACTGGTAATTCAATAAGTGCTTTGTCTAAATCATAATTAATTTGTATGGATTTTCCTGATAAATCAAATAATTTTAGTAAACAATCGTCTTTGCGAGGTTCATCTCTTTTCATTAAATGAATATATGCAAAACTAAAGGTATAATTGGCATTTGAATTTGTTCTATAATTATCTAGCTTAATTGTTATATTACAAACTAATCTGTCAAATTGATCAAATGTTTCCTCAATATTTTCTTCACTATATTTTTTAAAATCATCAATAGGCATTCCAACTATAAGATTAGCTTCTGGCTTAATTTTAGTTAACTTTGCTAGTTCATCTAATAAATCTGCTAAATTAATTGTTACTGTTTTATTTTTAATGTTATCATATTTTTGATTTCTTAATTCTTCTATTTCATTTGTTATCATTGCTTGAGATTCATTAAAATCTTTGGTTAGTTTAGCAATATATTCTTTAAATGCTTTGTCTCTTTCTCTTTTTTCAATTTGTTTTAACGCTATTTGTCTATTATATTCTTCATAGGTTTGAATTAATTCTAATTCGTTCATTATATTCCTTCTTTCAAGTTCTATTTTAGTCTACTACATATTAATATTTATTTTCAATAAATTAGAGCAAAAAAATAAAAGTTAATCTTCTTTATTAACTTTTATAACTTCTTTTCCCTTATAAAAACCACATTTAGTGCATGCTCTATGAGGTCTAATTGCTTCTCCACAATTTGGACAACTTACTACGCTAGCAGCAGTTTTCTTTAAATGTGTACGACGCATTCTTTTTTTAGTTTTACTTGTTCTACGAAATGGAACAGCCATGGTATCACTCCTATTCTTTAATTATTCACTTACAATTTCCCAGCCATTTCCTTTTTGGCTTTCTAATTTTGCTCCCTCTTTAGTTACTCTAATGGGGACTTCCAAGATAACATTTTCCCACAAAATGTCTAATAAATCAAGATAAAAATCATCTTTTAAGGTATTTTCTAGAATTTCTTCTTCTATATGGGTATTAATTGGAACTAGAACATCTTCTAATGTTATAGCACAAGGCATTACTATTTCTCCATCAATGTCTAAGTCTAATTCAATATTATCTTCATAATTTACTTTAACTAAACCTTTAACATGCATTCTATTTATTTTTTTAATATTTAATTTTTGATAATCTACTTTAGATAAATCTAAATCAGTATCTATTTCTAATTTTTTAAATGCATATAATTTTCTTAAATCTAGTTTCATTACATCATTTGATTCATTTGACGCATAACTTCTTTAACTTGTTTTTGACTAGGCTTTCTACCCATACTACTCATCATAGTTTCAATCATTTTTTCATTAATTGGGGGATTTTTCTTTAAGTATTTTTGCATAAAATATCTTGCTAAAAAGAAACCAATTACAGCACCAATTAAAAGTCCTACAACTACAAGTAAAATATCATGTAACATTTGTAAATCACTCCTTACGTTTTTAATTATACTATATATTAACTAAATTAGATAGATAAAAATAGTCTCCTTTTTCAAAATCAATTAAAAATAAGTTAGGTATATCTTCTAAATAGTCTAAAAAATATGGAGTTATGGTATTAGTTTTTAAGATCATATAACTGTTATTAACAATAAGTTTACTAGCTTCATTAGTGTAATAACTATTAAATGTATGAACACTGTTAAAAAGATTATAGCCATCTAAATTGCTCATTTTACCATAAATATATTTATTTAATTCTATTTTATTATATTTATCAACTAAACTGTTATATTCATTTTTTAAATAGGTAATGTTTTCTTTGGTACCTAGTTTAATATTAAGTAATGCCTTGTAAAGATTATATGGCATATTTTTAGTTAATTTATAATAATCATTATTAATTTTAAAAATATAAAAAGTTCGCATTTGTTATCACCGAACTTAATATATCAATTTTTTATTTATTATTTTGTCGAATATTGTCAGTCTTTAAGTTATTTTCTTATTTTTTCTTAGAAGCTTTTTTAGTAGTTGTAGTAATTTCTTCAAATTTTGCTTCTACTTTCATATTGCTTTCGACAACTGTTTTATTTGTTACTTCTTTACCATTAGAGTACCATCCAATAAATTTTTTACCTTCCTCTTTTGGATTTTCAGGTAATTTGATTGTTTCTCCTTTAACAACTTTTATTGTTTCAACCGTTTCGTTATTGTTTGTAAATGTGACTGTAAATGTCGTTTTTACAAAGAATAATGAGTAGACGAATATCAATGTTAAAATGATAGAAACCACTAATGTTAATATACTTGTTTTTTTCATTATTATTTAACCTCCTAAGTTAATAGTACTATATTATTCTTTAAAATTAAAGATATAATCCATTATTTTGACTTCATCACCACGTTTAGCACCTAATTCTTCAAGTTTTTCATCAACGCCCATTTTTTTAAGTTTATAGGCAAAATGCATAACTGATTCGTCTTCAGTGAATCTAGTCATTTTAAATAATTCTTCGATTTTAGGCCCAGTTAATACCCAAATATTATTTTCTCTATGAATTTCAAATGGGACTTCTTCTTCATATTTATATATTTTTTCAGTTGTTGTAATACTTGGTGCTTGATTATCACTTTCTTCAACTATTTCACCTAATCTTTTAATTAAAGCATCTAATCCTTCATTATAAACTGAGCTAATAGGATATACTTCTAGGTTAGGGTATTTTTCTTTAAATTTAGCTAAGTTTTCTTTAGATTCTGGTAAATCCATTTTGCTAGCGATTACAACACTTGGCTTCTTTATTAATGATTCATCGTACTTAGCAAGTTCATTGTAAATTGTTTCATAACTTTCTAAAGGACTAAATGAATTTTCTCCTGACATATCAATGATATGAGCAATTACTTTAGTACGCATAGCATGTTTTAAAAATTTAAAGCCTAGTCCTACTCCTTCTGATGCGCCTTCAATTAATCCTGGTAAATCAGCAATTATATATTCTTTACCATAAGTTTTTACAACTCCTAAATTAGGAGATAAAGTTGTAAAATGGTAAGCAGCAATTTTAGGAGAGGCATTTGTTATAACACTTAAAAGAGTGCTTTTTCCGGCAGACGGAAAGCCAACTAAACCAACGTCTGCTAAAACTTTAAGTTCACATTTAACAAGAAGTTCTTCGCCGGGAGCGCCTAACTCACTCATACGAGGGGCTGGATTATCATGAGTTGCTAAAGAACGATTTCCTCTTCCCCCACGACCACCGTGAGCAATTATCTTTGAACCAGAAATTAGATCACATATTACTTCATTTGTTTCAAGATTGGTTACAACTGTTCCTTCAGGTACTTTAATAATGACATCTTCAGCATTAGCGCCATTTTGATCGCGACCTTTACCATTAACTCCTTTATCGGCTTTTACTGTTTTTTGAACCTTTAGGTCAATTAAGGTTTTTAATGATTTATCAGTAGTAAATATGATATCGGCTCCTTTTCCACCGTTACCACCATTTGGTCCACCCATTTCAACAAATTTTTCTCTTCTAAATGAGGTACAACCATCGCCACCTTTACCGGCTATTAATTTAACTGTTACTTCATCTACAAACATTTATATCACATCCTTTTTATATTATTTGTTATTAATTTATTTTTATTTCTTTGCTTGGCTATATATATTAACATATTTATTACTTTAATTCAATGATAGTACAGCCTTCATTTTCATTAGAAATATACATTTTTAAGATTCTTTTATCATTTTTAAATCTTAAATGTAATTCTTGTTTTAATACACCTTCTCCTTTACCGTGCACAATTAGGATTTTTTTATGATTTAACTTTAGGTTATCGTTAATAAATTCATCGACAGGAACGTATATCATTTCTCTAGTGTATCCGTGTAAGTCAAGACTTGGTAAGATATTTAAAAAGGGGCTACCTTTATACATTGGAAGCCTCTTTATTTACATTATTATTAGATTCTTCGACTTGTTTACTTTCTATTGTTTCCGTTGATTCAGGTTTTGTATCTACTTTAATTGAACAAGCATCAAATATTTCTTGTTTATCTAAAATGTTATCAATTGTTCCTAGTTTTTCGGACGCTTTATAACAAGCCATATTGCATATTTTGCCGATAACATCCATATCTAAATTGCTAATTATTCCGTAACAGAGCGCACCTAAGAATGCTGCTTCCATCATTAAATTATCAACTGGTTTTACTTCGATTTTAGGAATATATTTTACTTGACGATCTTTAACATAAAGTGTCCCATGATTTAGTAAGTTTAAAGTATATTTAGCATTTTCTAAGTCTTGAATTTTTTGCATTATATCTACTAAAGTTTTAGATTTATTGTAGTTAATTGCTATTTTAGTTAAAGCACTTGCAAAGTTTTCACTGGCAACAACATAGGCACATCTTTTAGATAAATTATAATATTCTTTTGATACTACATTAGCAAGCATAATCATTTTAGCGTTTGGATAGTTATTTGAGGCTCCAATTGCACCAGCCATATCTGTTCCATCAACAATTATATAATCTGGATCAAAATCAAATTTATGTTTTGTTAGAAATTGTTCATTATCAAATATGATATTAGTTCTTGTACCATTAGATTCATTAAGAACACTGTAATTTTTGTTGGTTTTTGTTTCATAATTTACTTCAACAAATTTAGTATCAATATGATATTCTTCTAATTTAGATTTTAATTTAATTCCTTCTTCTTCTCCGCCAACAACGCCTGAATAATAAACATTTATTCCCCATTTGGCAAGCATACAAGCAACATATACGCTTATTCCTCCGTTAGAAATAATTCTTTTGGTTATTTTTTTATCTTTTCCTTCTAATGGGAAATTATCCACTATTTCAGTAACATCTATTCTTGGCTTTCCTATCACAATAACATTCATTTATATCCCTTTACTTTCTATGAATATTATAATATACATTGATTTTATTAACAAGAATTATTTTTTAATTAATGTTTTGGGCTTTTCTATTTCTTCGGTCATTAAACTTTTAATTTGATCTTTGTTTTTTATAATACAATCAGCTATTATTTTAGCTAAATTATTAACACCTTTTAGTGTTTCAATTTTCTTATCATATAAACCATCAATTGTTATGGTTCTAATTTTATTGTTAGGATCATTTATAAGCATTATTCTAAAAATTTGTGAAAGATTATTATGTTTATTTTCAAATAAAGCATATATTAATTTATAGAAATAGTAGTATAAATCTTTATAATCTAAATCTAATATTTTGTAATTATGAATTAATGTTAAGTGGCTGAAATAAAAATCATATTTGGATTTAGATGCTTTGTGAATATTAAATTTATCTAAATTAGATGGTAATATGATAGTTACATGAGGACACTCTGATCTTAAATCAATTTCATCACTTCTTTATTTCATTAACGAGTATTTAGAAAGTATTAACTTCTTAGCACTAGTTTGACCTTTAGTTATAGCCGTTTCAAAGAAATCTTTTCTTACTTCTTCATAACCATTTTGATTTTTACTACTGTTATAAGGATTTAATATTGTGTATTTTTGCCTTAATTCACTTGTTAAAACACGATTATGTAATTTATGACAAAATTCACTTAAGGTAATATTTGATTCATTTTTATCAGGAAAATAATATGAATAGTTATTATTATCAAATTCATTTTTTACATAATCATCAGAACAACTTGTATAAATTTTTCCTGTTTCTATATTTCTAAACGTTTGATATTCAGTGTTATTATCATTAAATGGGACAGGAAGGCGATAATAATCAGTTTCTTCATAACATATTTTACATTCTAACATATAATTGCTTGTATGTACTAATATACTATTTGTTTCGGTAATTTCGATATTTTTTAATAATTCCTTTATTATGGACCACGTATCTTCGATTTGCATTCTTTCAAGTTTTATTCCATTAAGTTTTAGATATTCTAAAACATTATCTTCTTTTAATAATTGGTTAATTCTTGTTCTTCTTTCTAATTCTTGATTATACATTTTCTTTAATTTTATTAATTCTTCTCTTTTCACTATTAATCCTTTACCAAATAATCAATATATTTTCTTCTTTCAATCATATTTAAATCAATTTTTAATTCTTTCATCAAATTTAATAAGTTGTATGTATCTTTTTCAAAATTATCTATTTGATTAATTACTTCTATTTCTATAAATAAACCAATGCTTTCAACATTATCAAATGAAAATTCATACTTATTTTCATATACGTATATGGTTCTTTCTTTAACAATTGTTCCTAATTCATTAACATTTAATTCCTGTAATATTTTATTTAGATTATTTAAATTATCAATTAAAACATCATATTTTTCATAATGAGAATTATTTATTTTCTTTTTTAAATTAAAGATACACTTTCCATTTTCATTTCTTGTTCTTAACCAACTATTTTTATCTTTTAATCTATAATAAGTATCAATTTGTTTAACAGTATTTTTGTATTTTGCTGTGTTTTTTACTAAATTTAATATTCTTTCATGTTCGCTTTTATCTACTTTTAGTTTTATTTCTATTTCATTATTATTTAAATTAATGTAATCATCACTTATTAAATAATAGAAGCTTTTCTTAAAGTAATTTGATATTTTATAAATCATATTCAAATCTGGTGTTGTACGATTGTTTTCCCAACTAGATATTGTTTTTTCAGATATATGCAAAATATCAGCAAGTTCACTTTGTTTTAAATTATTTGATATTCTAATATTTTTTATTTTTTCTCCTAAACTTTCCATGTTATCTCCCTTTCATTTACATTTTATCATAGGTTATTTTAAATATTGCTCTATTTTATGTAGAGTTTATTCTTTAAGCAAAAAAACTGCTAGATTTTTTCTAACAGTTTACATTATTTCTTTTTTATTTTACTAATTATTAAACTAATAAATGGGATCAAAACGTCGACATATAAATATGGATATTGGAATTTATAGAATAAATAATTAAATATACATAATAAGATTCCAAATATTTCAAGTAATATTAATATTCTTTTATCTAATAAGTTTATTACGGGGATTAATATTGTTCCAATTAGCAATAATACTGACAGACCAATTAAAACATAGACTATATTATTTAATAATTTTGCGTTTGTTTCTGTTGTGTTTTTACGAGCATTTTCAACTTCTTTTATCTTGTCTAATGCATCAATATTTGATTTATTTAGCATCATATCTATACCAACAAAATCTTGAGGCATTGTCATTCTTACATTAAATTCAGATACTTTATCAAATTCACCATATAAACCAACTTTTGATTCATTAGAGTTTACTATTTCATGAAACACGCTATTTCTAGGCCCATGAATCCAGATATTATATTCGTCTTCATCTTCTTTTGTTACTGGATATGGTGTGATTATTCTAACTATTGTTTTATCAGCATTTAAATTTAAATTTTTAAATGTATAATTAAGTTCCTTAATATCGTTATGTTTAACAACTGCATTATTTACAGTGTATTCAATGTATAACGCAATATTATCTTCTGATGGATATAATATTTTTAAATCACCAGTACCATTTTTATTATCTTTGTATGAATATCCTTCTTTACTAGGATTCTTTAAATCAAATTCTTTTAATGCACTAGTTTCATCACGGTTTAAATTGTTAATATCAATTTTATCGGTTAATTTAAATGCAGATACTTTGTTTATACTAACACTTGGAGCATTATAAAATGATGATCCTTCGAAGTCAACAGCTTCTTTACCATCAAATGCTTTTGTTCCAAAACTGTAATAATTTAGTTTTCTATTTAAATAATCTATTTTTCCTTCAACCACAATTAATTCTTTTACTTTTATTGCACCTGCTATTTCTACTTCTGTATCTATTATATGATTAGTTACTTTATAATCATTTGCATAAACAGATAAAGGTATTAATAACATTACAATAAATATTAATACTTTTTTCATTTCTACCACCTTACTCACTAATTCTAACATTTATATTTTGGGATGTAAAGTGTACATTAGAATTAAAATAGATGGAATTATCATTAATGTTTCGAAATGAGTTACTATTGTTATCAAATATCTTAAAAATCCATCTATGTATAATTCATTTAAAAAAAATATATAAAACGATATACTATAACTAATGAGAAATAGGCAAATTATAATTTTTAATAGTTTTATCATATTAAATTATATTAATAATGCTTGTATTTATACATATTTTTATAAAATTATTAAAAATAGTAAAAAAATAATTGCACTCTAAAATAATTTATGATATATTTAAGAAGTGTTAAGGATCTTTAGCTCAGTTGGTTAGAGCATCCGGCTCATAACCGGGCGGTCGTAGGTTCGAGTCCTACAAGATCCACCATTTTTTTATGCAGGTATGGCGGAATTGGCAGACGCGCTAGACTTAGGATCTAGTGGATACATCCGTGCAGGTTCAAGTCCTGTTACCTGCACCATACTTTTGACAAAATTAAAGAATGTTCTATTATATTGAACATTCTTTTTATATTTTTCTTAATGAATTAATTTCTTCTCTTGATGAATTTTCTAGAATTTCATTTTGAACATTGCCAAAGCAATAATAATACAGTTCTTTTAAATTATCAAACATTTTATTTGAATCTCCCAATTCTGTACATTTACTATAATTTTCAGCAAAACTAGGCTCTTCAATTATTTTTATTTCGTAATCACTTAATTTTGATTCTTTAAGCAAATCTTTTAACATTTTATTGTTACTACCAGGCATTTGTTTAATACCTCTCATATTCATATAGATTTGTTTTATTATTTTTAAAATACTATAATAGATATAATAAAAATATTCGGTACCAATTAAATCATGTAAGTCATCAATACTTTTATTTACAATTAAAAATGATTTCAAATCATTGTTTCCATTAGATTCTTTCATAATATATTTTCCCCCATTATTCTTATTTTTAATATTAATGTTTATTATCTTGTAACATATTTAATAAATCAATTTTAAACATATCTTTTTCAGCATTTGCTTTACTAATCATTACGCCTTTATATGTTGTTAATTCGGCCATATGTCCTTCTAATAATATATCAGATGGAGTTATAG
The DNA here is from genome assembly GCA_900553855.1 of uncultured Mycoplasmatota bacterium. Lineage (GTDB taxonomy): Bacteria > Bacillota_I > Bacilli_A > RF39 > UBA660 > CAG-533. Next base: position 13,413 of record USFG01000008.1, read on the forward strand.
TATCTAACATAACAACATTCTCTTTTTTATAAACAATGTAATGTAATTTAATATCACCGTGAACTTGACTAAACATATGATCACTCTTAAGTTTTAATTCATATGTTTCAGTTCCTTTAGCTTTATTCTTAGAAACTAGTTCTCCTAAAAAATTACCATTTCTTAATGCTGGATAAAAACTAAAGTTTAACTCTTTAAAAGCAAGCATATTATATTTTTTTAATGCTCTTTCTAATTTCTTATATTCATTTTCATTTATATAATCTAAGATATATCCTTTCATTTCTAAAACCCCCATATCCCTTATTTGTATATGTATTTTAGCATATATTTTATTAAATGTCAAATCATTTGTTCGTAAAATTCATATTTTTTGTGATATTTTATTTGACTATTTACTTTTTATTATTCTTTTTTCTGTTCTTATTTTGTCTGTTTTATATTTTTTTAAAACTTTTACAAAAAATTCTATTGCTTCGTCATAAGATATCATGACGTATGAAAAGCATGAAAGTATTCCAATATTATTACCATTGATTTCAATTTTTGAACGATTTAAACGTGCAATAGTTCCATTTTGGAATAAAATTGACATATTACTAAATAATTCTAACCAAACATTCATAAAATTCATTTTACGTGAATATCCTAATGATGCTAATCTGCTGTCTTCATCATCTATAACATCTATAATTGATCTAAATGTTTTTTTAAAGTAAAAATTCATTTTTTCTTCACTATAATCTAATATCTCTTCTCTTAAGATAAACATTGCACCTATTTTTGCAAATATTTTTTTAATGTAATCATAACTCATAAATCCAGTTTCTTTATTAATAGTTGCATATTTAACTTGATATTGTTTTGCATTAGAACTAACATCAGAATCCATTTCATATTTATCATTATAAAAATTCATTTTTAATGGCTTAATAGGTAACAATACTTTAGTATGCATTACATTATCATCTTTGGCAAGATCAGAAGAAATTTGTATATTCATTGTTTCAACGTTGCCATTAATAATCAATATTCTATCGTCTTTTTGAGAATATTTGATATCTAATTCATCAATATTATTATTAATAATTAATGGTCCATTACCGTAATCATAATAATTTATTAAAATATTTATATGCTTACTTAAAATATGTTCTGGAAAAATATTAAAATCAATATCACATAAAGAAGAATATAATTTAATGGTTTGCTCATATGCTTTATAATCATTAATTATATTAATTAATAAAGTATAAGTTTCTTTCTTATTAGTATCAGAATCAATAGATGCATCATTATTAGATCTGTTTGAAATATTAAGCAATTCATTTTTAAGCTGTTCTTCAGTTATATCATTTTTGGATAAATAGTTATTTACTCCTATTAACAGCTTGTAAAAATCTTTTACCACTAAATTACGTTTCAAGTAACTTACATAAATAGATTTTTTATCAGCAAAATAATCATTAAATCCGCTTTCATAATCTAATGATAATAATAACTTTAAATTAAAATTTATTATCTTTTCGGTAATTGGAAGGTTATCAAAATAATTAGAAAAAAAACTAATGTTAGAAGAGTTTGATAAATTCCAATAATCTTTATCATATTTTTCAAATATAGTCATTAAAATATTAACTATATCTTCTGAATATTGTTTATTTCCTTTAAATATTGGCGATTGTTTCAATTTTAATAAGACTAATTTGAAATCAATTATTGACCTATAAAATTCTTTTTCATTATTATCCGTAATAGAATTATAATATCTACTAAAATTAAAATAACTAAATGAGGGGAAATAAGTATAAACATTGAATATTATTTGATATAAATCTTCAAAGTCTTCTTTGGTTAATTTGTTTCTGCCATACTTATTAAAGATATTGTAATACATTTTTATTTTCTTTAAATTATCAATTACATTTATTTGCACAACCATATTTTCTATTTCACTATTCGCAATTAAATCTAGTTGTTCTTTTAATTTATCTATTAAATCTTTATTTTCATATATAAATTTATCTATAAGTATTTCGATATATGTTGTTTTGTCTGTATTTGTCAAATTATCATCTAAATTAATTGAAGTGTTAAATAAATCTTTATAATCTTTCTCTACTTCGATATATCTATCATTTAATTCTTTTTCTGTTGGTTCATCTATATTTTTAGGATAGTTTGCAATGGCACAGGCGCAGTAATCAGTTATTTTTTGATTAGCAATAATAAGCATATTGTTTATAATGTTCATTTGATGATCTAAAGCTTTTAATATGTTTATTTTTCTTTTGCCTAAGACATATAACCCCATATGTTTAGCAAGATGTTTTTTATCTTTTCTTAATTCGTTTAAGGCAATATATTTATATTTTAAAGTATTATTTATTTCCGTTATTTTATGAGAATAATATATTAATTTTTTACTATCTATTATTGAATTAACAATATTACCAAAATGGTCATTATACATAATATCTAGGGCTAATTCTTGATACGTTTTTATTTCATTAAATAGTTCATTATCTAAATTAATATGATTATCTTCAGTATCATAAAAGTTTAGATATTCTTCTTTTAATTTATTAACATATTCTTGTTCTTCAGTAGTTAATTCTTCATATGTAGGCATTTTAGAATAGGCATTATTAACTATATCTGTATTATATATCTTATTTTTCTTTTTAAATAAATTATTCCAAAACATATACATTCCCCTTTTATTAGGGTTTATTCTAGCATAAAAGCAAAATTTATGCAAACATTTTTTTGACTTTTGCTTATTCATTAATTATTATTAAATATTTATCATATTAATTAATATGAATAAAAATATAAGTAGCCAACTATTTGATGTTGAAAAAGAAAATATTATTTGGTTAATATATCTTTTTATAATTGGAGCAAATTTTATTAGTAATTATTTTGAAGAAAAATATCTTTATACGGTCGATGAAAAGTATCGTAAAATTTTTAGATATATAAATATTCTTGTTTTGTTTATTGCGTTATGCATATATATTTATACTACTTATGTTACTTATAAAAACACAAAAAAAGATTCCCCAACTTATAGGAAACTTTTATTACTTGCAAGTATATGTATTTTAATAGGTGGTGCAATTTACTTATATGTTGAAGTGTATAAGAATGCAAATCCTGAAATAGATATTATTTAAACATATCCTCTAGAGATGTATCTTTACTAACACATTCGCCTTCTCCAGGTTTATCACCTTGTTTATAATCTTCTCCAATTAGAGAACAACCTGTCTTAGTCATTGCATCTTTTAGATATCCTCCAAAATATGAAACTAGTCCTACTACTAATACTGTAACTAATCCAATGATTACTACATATTCTACTAAGGCTTGACCACGATTATTTATTTTTTTCATATTTTCACCCTATCATTATTATCGCACTAATTTTGCTTTTTTGTCAATTATTATATATAATGTAATTGTGATTGATTATGAAGATTGTAAAAGCAAATTCTTTTTTTATGAAATTTAAAGGATTAATGTTTAAAAAAAATGTTAATTATGGAATGTTATTTTATAAAACTAATATGATTCATACATTCTTTATGAGAATTAATATTGATATTTATGGTTTAGATGATAATTTGATTATTATAGAAAAAAGAAAAAATATTAAACCATGTAGTGTAGTTGTATTAAAAAATAGTAAAAATACTTTAGAAATACCTTCTTCATTAGATTATGAGATGAATATTGGAGATAGGATTAAATTTTAGTATTTATCTTTTTTTAAATTTTTGCTAAAATATATCGTGTTATGAAAGGGGCATAAATTTATGAAGTTACCTAATATTAAAATTTTAGATGAGTCAAATAAGATTTTACATGAAAAATCTGAAGATGTTGTTTTTCCTTTAGATAGTAAAACTAAAAAACTTATTGATGATTCTTTAACATATTTAGAAATGAGTCAAATTGAAGAATATTCTGAAAAATATGATTTAAGACCGGGAATGGGACTTTCTTTTGTTCAAATCGGGATTAAAAAAAGAATATTTGTTATTTCAGAAGAACTAGATGATGGTAAATTTAGAAGATATGTTGTTATTAATCCGAAAATTATTAGTAAAAGTGAGGAATTAATATACGTAGGCGAAGGTGAAGGTTGTTTATCAGTAAATCGTGAAGTTGAAGGCATTGTTCCAAGATATGCTAGAATTACTGTTGCGGCTTTTGATGAAAATGGAAATCCTTTTACTATAAGAGTTCGTGAAGATATTTCGGTTGCATTTCAACATGAAATTGATCATTTAAATGGTATTTTATTTGTAGATAAAATTGATAAAAAGAATCCATATAAAAATAAAAATCTAATGAGAGAAATATAATCATTAGATTTTTTTCTTTTAAGTTAATCTTATAATATCTTGAATTGTTATATATACCATTAAAAGCATTAATAGAATGAATCCAACTGAATGGAAGACATTCTCAACTTCTGGTTTTACTTTGCTTCCTTTAATTGCTTCTATTATTACAAACAATACTCTTCCTCCATCAAATGCTGGAAATGGAATTGCATTAATAACTGCTAAATTTATACTTAAATATGATGTTAGATATAAAAGTTGTCTAAATGTTCCAGCACTCTTAACAACAGTATACATACCAACGGGTCCAGATAACGCTGATAAAGATAATTTACCGGTAAATAAATTAATTATTATTAGTAACATTGTAGATACAATACTACCTAACTTGGTAAAGGCAAATTTTAATGAGGGTAAGAATCCTCTTATTTCTTTATCTCCAACTCCAATACCAAATACTTTAGTTTCTGTACCATCTTCATTTATTTTGCTTAATGGGGTTATTTGATAACTTTTAATAGTACCATCTTTCTTCTCAATTTCAAATTCAGTATAAGATTTATCATTTTTATAACTCATTATTAATGTTACTTTATCCCAAGTATTTACTTTATAACCATTTATTTTGGTAATTTTATCACCGACTTCAATGCCTGCTTCAGCAATAGGATAACCTTCTGGAGCATAACCTACTATTGATTTTTGTTCTGTATGTCCCCAAATAAGTGATTGAACAAATAGTAGAACTAATGCTAGTAAAATATTCATTGTTACTCCGGCTAATAATATTATTACTCTTTCTAATTTAGAACGATTACACATGTATTCATTCTTTTTTATTTTTTTATTTTCTTCGTCTTCAATAACTTCTCCAGCCATTGCACAAAATCCACCAATTGGTAATAATCTAATGGAATATTCGGTTGGATCGTTTTTATTTTTTCTTTTAAATGAGTAAATTTTAGGTCCCATTCCAATAGCAAATTCATTAACATAAACTCCTATTTTTTTGGCTGTAATAAAGTGTCCAAATTCGTGAACAAACACTAAAACTCCTAAAATTAATATTAAATATATAATTGATAACATTGTTTCCTCCTATAAATAATCTATAAATATTATAAACAAATATGATACAAATATGATACTATCTAATCTGTCTATTATTCCACCATGTCCAGGAATTAAGTTACTAAAGTCTTTAATATTATGATTTCTTTTAATAGCACTAAAGAATAAATCGCCTATTTGAGCTATTATACTTGCAAGTATTAAAATTAAAACTTTGTTTAAAGTTAGAGTATTTCCGATAAAATATATATAATATATTGAAGAAAGAATGGTTGATACTAAAAGCCCAGTAATACATCCTTCCCATGTTTTTTTTGGTGATAACTTTGTTACTTTGTGTTTTCCAATTAACATACCACCAAAGTAAGCGAATGTATCTGTAAAAATTGGAATTAACATTAACAAAATAAAATAACTTAAAGAATAATTTCTAGTTGATAATAAAAAGTTTAAACCTAATCCGACTAGAAGTAAAAAGCTTGTTAAGCTAAAAGCATCACTGGTTGTATATTCATTACTTGGTTGGTATTTTATTACAGGTATTAATGTTAATAGTATGGCTAACGCTAATAATTTGAAATCGAAGTTATTAATTAGAAAATTCGACTCATAATTATTAAATATTATTATCATATAGGATATAAACGATAATATTTTCACTATTTTTGGGTATTTATTTAATTTAATTATTTCATAAAACGACATTAATCCTATAACTGCGATACCTAATATGAATGCCTTGTTTCCAAGTATTATTAATGGAATCGCTATCATTAACATTATAATTGCACTTATTATTCTTTTTTTCATTAGTTTCCTCCAAATCTTCTATGACGATGATTATATTCTTCTAAGGCTAGATCAAACTCGTGTTCATCAAAATCAGGAAAATATACTTTGGTGAAGTATAATTCGGCATAACTAGCTTGCCATAACATGAAATTTGATAGTCTATATTCTCCACTGGTTCTAATGACTAAATCTAGAGGTGGGATATCTTGATATAAATACTGACTGATATTTTCTTCGGTTATTTCTTTATTGTCTTTAACTAATTTATTACAAGCGTCGACTATTTCTGACTTTGATCCATAATTAAAGCAAACGTTTAAAGTGCCACCGGTGTTGTCTTTAGTTAATTCGGTAACTTTATCAATGCAAGCTAAGACTTTATCAGATAAATTTTCTCTTCGTCCAGAAAAAACTACTTTAATATTATCTTTAGCTAAATTCTTTAATTTTTTATTAAATGTAACGATAAGTAAATCCATTAAATAACTTACTTCTTCTATAGAACGATTAAAATTTTCAGTAGAAAAAGCATAGATACTTAAATATTTAATTTCTTTATCAAATACATATTTAGCAAGGGAACATATGCGATCTGCTCCTGCTCTATGTCCTTCAAGTGATTTCTTATTTTTTTCTTTGGCCCATCTACGATTTCCATCCATAATGATACCAACGTGAGTTATTTTATTTTCCATTTTTTCACATCCTAATAAAATTATATAATTAAATTATTATTTATGCAAAATATATTTGTACTTTTAACAAAAAAGAAAATGGATGTTACTCCATTTAAATTTTAATTTTATTTTGAAACTAATTTATATAATGCTTTATACGGAAGTGTTGCACAGGTTTTACGACTTTCTTGCTTGTACATTTCATCAAAAGCGAGTGATTCATTCATTTTATCTTTATCATAATCTTGTTCATTTATCATGTTGTTAAAATTATCTATTATGGCCAAAGCCTCTTCTTTAGTTTTACCAATAATTTCTTTTAACATTATAGATGTACTGGCTGTTGATATAGCACATGCTTCTCCGTCAAAGTATGCATCTTTAATGATATTTCCATCAAATTTAATAAATATATTTATATTATCAATGCATGATGAATTATTAGCGTTTGCTGTCTTAAAGTCTTCTCCTTTGGATTCTTTATGAAAAGGATTACTATAATTATCTAATATTATTTCTCTTCTAACTTCTGGTTCCATTAAATCATTTCCTTTATTATTTTATCTTTATTTGATAATAGTTCAACTAAACTATCTATCTCTTCTTTAGTATTGTAAAAATATAAACTTACTCTTACAGTATTTTTTACGCCGATTGAATGTTTTAATATTTTAGCACAATGATTGCCTGCTCTAACACAGATATTGTATTTATTTAAATAATAGGCAACATCTTGACTAAAAACATCTTCTACATTAAAGGCGACTATTCCACTGTCGGCTTCTTCATTTACAATTTGAATATATGGTATTTTTTCTAGTTTGCTTATTAAATATGATTTTAATTTTTGCTCGTAAATACTGATGGTATCCATTCCAATTTTTTCTAAGTAATCAATGGCAGCTCCTAGTCCAATTACACCAGCAATATTAGGAGTTCCTGCTTCTAATCTTTGAGGTAAATCTTTTAAATATACTTCATTTTCGTTATCAAAAGATTCATTCATTCCACCACCTAAAAGGATTGGCTCTACTTCTTCTAATAATTCTTTTTTACCATATAAAACACCTACCCCAGTTGGCCCACACATTTTATGACCAGAAAAGGCTAGAAAATCGACATCACTATCTTTAACATCACATTTACGATGAGGAACACTTTGGGCTCCATCACAGACTACAAATATATTATTTTCATGGGCAAGTTTACATATTTCTTTCATTGGTCTTATATCACCAACAACGTTTGTTATTTCAGCAAGTGAGATTACTTTGGTTTTAGGAGTTATTGTCTCTTTTAAATTTTCTAATGTAACATGAAGGTTTCCATCTAATTTAACTCTTTTTATTACTACTCCATATTTTGTTGCTAATCTAAACCATGGCATAACGTTGCTAGCATGTTCGGCATCAGAAATTATAACTTCATCGCCGGCTTCTAAGTTATTTTCAAAGAATCCTTTTACAATTAGATTTAAACTTTCGGTTGCTCCACTTGTAAAGACTACTTCATCTGGATTTGCATTAATAAATTTAGCAACTTTAATTCTAGCATTTTCATATTCAACATCAACTTTATAGCTTAAGCTGTAATCCCCTCTATGGGCATTTGCACAATATTTAGTATAATATTCATTCATTTTGTCTAATACTACTTTAGGTTTAAAAGTTGTTGCACCATTATCTAAATAGATTACATTGTCCATAAGTTCTTTAGGAAAATCATCACGATGCATAAATATTTCACCTCCTTGAATTTAAATATTCTCTTATTTTAATTTTTAATTCTTCATTATCAATAACGCTTAATAAATATCCTTGAATTATTAGTTTTTCGGCGTTTTCTTTATTTATTCCTTTACTCATTAAATAAAACACTTCATCTTTATTAATATTTCCAATGGCATTTTCATGATTAGCTATTATTTGGCTAGTTTTGATATACATATTGGGTTTGCAAATAACTTTTCCATTATTAATATTTATTATTTTAATTTTTTCATCCAATATATTGTTATTATTATTTTTTAGTAATGTACCATCTATGTCTACTTTTGATGTGCCGGAATTATTAACTCCTCTTACATTTACTAATACATTTGATTTTTCACCAGCATAGTTAATGTTTATCTTTAAGTCATAATTGGTATTATTAATATATGAATGATTAAGGACTAGACTTGAATTAGTTCCAATATAAATATTTATTTCATTATTATCATCTATAGCATCTATAAAATAATTTATAGTTAAAGATGAATTATCTTTTATTTCTATCGTTTTATTTCCTAATGATTTATTAAAATAATTTATTTCTTTAACTATATCATTATCTACTAATATTATATTATCTTTTTTCATTTGCATCTACTTAATTAACCTAGATATTCTTATATCCTTGATTTTCTATTTCCTTTGCTAGGGATAAATCACCAGATTTGATGATATGGCCATCTTTCATTATATGAATGTGACTAGCATTTAACATAGTAAGAAGTGGTTCATGATGAGTTACTAATAAGATTGATGCTTTGGGATGAGTTTCTAAATATTCATTCAAACTATTTGTTACTGTTTTTAGGGAGTCTATATCTAAGCCACTATCTAATTCGTCTAAAATAATTAGACTAGGCTCTAGCATCCATAAGTGAAGGAGTTCATTTTTCTTTCTTTCGCCACCACTCATTCCTTCATTGATTCCACGGTGAATAAAACTTTTAGGAATATCTAATTTTTCACAAATAGATGTCATTTTTTTATTAAAATCAAATATCGATATTGGATTAGGATTATTTTCATTTAGTCTTAGTCTTAACATTTCAGCATTTGATACACCAGGTATTTCAATTGGACTTTGATTTAAAAGATAGATTCCTAATCTTGCACGCTCACTTACATTTAATTTTAATAAATCCGTGTCATTATAAAAAATACTACCACTTGTTACAATGTAATTAGGATCACCCATAATTGTTTTACATATAGTGCTTTTTCCAATTCCATTTGGTCCCATAATAGCATGAACTTCTTTTTCGTTAACGGCTAGATTAAAATCTTTTAATATTTCTTTTTCTCCAACTGATACACTTAAATTTTTAATTGTAAGCATAATAAATACCTCCTAAATCATTTTACAATAATCTAATAAAAACTACAAACATAGTTTTAATTTTTGTAGTTCTATTTGTGATGTTTTTCGCTATTTTCGAGTTTAAATTCAGAAATCAATCCTTTGTTTTGAAATTCAGCTAATAATACTGATTTAATTTCATCATCCATACCAGTAGAACTGCATAAGTATTCAAAATCATCTAGAGATATTTTACCGACGCTTTGCGAGTAATCTGAAATTAAACCTTTACTTTTATATCCTATCTCTAGAAGTCTTTTCATATATGGATCTAATTTCATTGATTCACATAAAAAATTAAAATCATCTAGAGATATTTTGCCAACACTTTGCGAGTAATCTGAAATTAGTCCTTTACTTTTATATCCTATCTCTAAAAGCCTTTTCGTATGTGAATCTAATTTCATTGTTTCACATAAAAAATTAAAATCATTTAATGTGATTGCATTATCTTCTTTTATTTGTTTTTTAATATCGTCCAACTTTGAATATTCTGAAATTATTTGAGGATCATCGCAATTTAAAATAAATGCTTCTTTATTACTTAATTCACCACCATTTTTTATTTTTTCTAACAAATCGTCAGCTTCTTTGGTAAAGTTTATACGATTATTAGCAAATAATTCGTATTCTTGTTTAATTGATGCAATCGCTAAACTTTTAAGATCATCTTCAGAATACTTATCCTTGTATTTATTTTTTAAGTTTGCTAATCTTTCACTTATGTCTAAATTAGGGTTATTGTTTATTTCATCAATACTTATAGTTATTTTCTGCATATTTAATTCTCCTTTTTTATTAAATTATAACAAATAAATTTTGTGATTTCGTGTTTTTTTCAAATGTTTAACAAATCTTTACATTGTTATTTATAATAATTTTCTTTATTTTTACTTATAATTTTTATATCTTCGTCACAATAATATTCTTTGTAAATATTTTCATAATCTGATGCTAAATCGTTATTAAATGTATAACAGTAATTTAATAATTTATAAAATAAACTTTTAGCTTCTTCATCATTTGCAAATGGCAGACTTAAGATGGAATCGAATAGTTTACTTATGGTTTGCTCATTAGTTATATGATATTTTATAATTTTTTCAACTTCTTCATTAAGATTATTTAATTGTTTGCTAGATATTTCAATTAATTCATTTATTAGTTCCTTTATTTCTTGAAAATCGTTTTTCATACTTACCCCACTATTTCGAATTTTGAAAATAAGTTTTATTTAATATTTTTAGATAATTATTTGGCAGATTTGATCTAGCGACAGTGATTTCTTCATCATTCATCCTGTAAAGTGCCTCGACAACTTCTCCTACATGGTTCAATAATCGAGTTTTGATATTAAATATCATTAATTTTTAGCATAAATAATCATTTCCTTTAACTAATTATAACATTAATATTTGCTGGTTTATATAATAATTCATTTTTTCATAATACAAAAAATTTGTTTTATCTAATTACAATATTTAGCAATAATGATTACTTCCTGTATACATCAATTATATCACACTAATTCATATTCTCTTGCGATTATTCTATCATCAGAACAATATTTAATAACATATTCATTATCTTGTTTACAAATGATAATTCCAACTGTATCATTTTCTTCTATTGTTTTTATATTTTTATCAATATAATTCATGTAAATCATAATTTGGCCAGTATGTTCTTTCTTTAGTTCAGTTATTTTTAATTCCACCACAACATAGCATTTGTACTTAATATTATATAATAGTAAATCTATGTAATTATATCTATCATCTAACTTAATGGGATACTCACTTTTAATAAATGTGAAACTACTTCCTAATTCATCTAAAAAGTTTTCTATGTCTTCTAAAATTAGTTTTTGCAATATCTTTTCTGAAAAAATATTATATTTATTGCTATTTTTGATTAAAATTGGATTTTTTACAAAATCAACTATATTAGATTCATCTTGTTTCATTAATTTATTTTTAGTTTTAATATGTAATCTTTCATATTCTTTATGCTTAATAATTTCTTCTAATTGCCTTTTTGATAAGTTCCTTTTTTCTATTTCATTAGCATAATAGTTTATTTCATTATTATCATTTAAACTAAATAATTGTCTAATATGACTAATTGATAATTTGGTCCCCAGTGGGGACCATTTTTGTTCTTCAAAAAATTGATATAATTGTCTCATTCTTCTTAAAGTTCTTGGGTTGTATTTCTTATCAACTTCAAGTGATAATTTTTTTGAATATTTACCAATTATATCATCGCCATATTTTTTACCAGCTTCTAGTAATAATTTACCTACCTCATAATGTGTCAAAAGAGTATGCCTTTCTTTTGAATAATCTTTTACTTTTGAATATATTTCATTATCAATTAATTTATTTTTTATTTCATTATAATAGTTCATATTACTCCTTTCTACGGACTACAAGTCTCAATTTTTAATTTATTATTTTTAATCTTAAATATAATGCTTCCGTCCTCATCTGTTCTATATATTTTTGAATGATCTAGATTATTTAATACTTCTTTATTTGGATGACCATACCTATTATTCTTTCCAACACTAATAATAGAGTATTTTGGATTTATCTTATTAATAAAACTTTTACTACTACTTGTCTTACTTCCATGATGGCCTACTTTTAATACATCTATATTTGATATATTATGTCTTTCTAATATATCCTTTTCTTTATCTACTCCAGCATCGCCCATAAACATAAATTTATAATTATTTATTAAATGAATACTATCTTCCATATGATCAAAGTCTCCATGTGGTGACATACGTTTATACATATAAATTTGAGCAAAAAAGATTGCAAATTAAAATTCAATGTTTTTTTAAAATTTTAATGTTTTAAATTAATTGTTTTTTGACTTTTTATGATTTATTCGTTTGTTTTTCTTTGCTTAATTAAATCTTTCAACTCTTCAACATTTTTAAACATATTTTCATATCCTATACATTAAATCATATTAATTCATATTCTCTGGCAATTATTCTATCATCAGAGCAATATTTAATTACATATTCATTGTCTTGCTTACAAATAATAATTCCTACTGTATCATTTTCTTCAATGGTTTTTATATTTTTATCAATATAATTCATATAAGTCATAATCTGACCTGTATGTTCCTTCTTAAGTTCAGTTACTTTTAATTCTACAACTACATAACACTTGTATTTAATATTATAAAGCAGCAAATCAATATAATTATATCTATCATCTAATTTGATCTTATATTCGTTATCAATAAAAGTGAATCCATTACCTAATTCTCTTAAAAACGTTGGAATGTCCTCAAGTATTAATTTTTGCAGTATTTTTTCAGATATAATTTCTTTTTTATTACTATTTCTAATATGAATAGGATTTTTAACAAAGTCTATTATTCTTATATCATTCCTACTTTTCAATTTATTTCTTGTATCAACTGGTATTCTTTCATACTCATTAGATTTTATTTTATTTCTTAATTGCCTAACATCTAAATTATAGATTTCACATTGATTGACATAATATTCTATTTTATTTATATCATCAAATGATAACATTTCATACCAATGACTCCATGTTAACTTTCCCGACAATGTCGGGACTTTTTCAATTATGTTATAAAATTGTTTAATTTTATATAATAATGATGACGTATATTTTTTACCAAATTTATTTGTTAATCTTTTAGAGTAGTCCTTTATTACATTTTTTCCATACTTAGTATCTACATTTTTTAGTAGTTCTCCAACTTCTAAATATGTTTTTATTTTTTCCTTTGCTTTTGAATAATCTTTTACATTTTGATATATTTCATGATTTAATATCTTGTTTTCTATTTGTTGATATGTTTTATCTATTTCGTCTATCATATTACTCCTTTCTACGGACTACAAGTCTCAATTTTTAATTTATTATTTTTAATCTTAAATATAATGCTTCCGTCCTCATCTGTTCTATATATTTTTGAATGATCTAGATTATTTAATACTTCTTTATTTGGATGACCATACCTATTATTCTTTCCAACACTAATAATAGAGTATTTTGGATTTATCTTATTAATAAAACTTTTACTACTACTTGTCTTACTTCCATGATGGCCTACTTTTAATACATCTATATTTGATATATTATATCTTTCTAATATATCCTTTTCTTTATCTACTCCGGCATCACCCATAAACATAAATTTATAATTATTTAATTCTATATAAATCACATTACTATTATCGTTCTCATTATCATATTCTTTGGTATTTAATATCGTAATTATGTTATTACTTATTGGTATCTTCTCAACATTCTGATAATATTTTATTTTTTTCTTTTTTAATTCTTTTATTAGATTTGTTTCTAGTTCATTAAAACTATCATTATTTAAAACAATATTTTTTACTTTATAATTATTTATTAAATAAATACTATCTCCCATATGATCAAAATCTCCATGAGTTAGAATAAGATAATCTATATGTGAATAACCTAATGACTTCAAAAGTTTAATACATCCTGAACTAACGTTATAATTACTTGAACCACCAGTGTCATTCATCACTACAATATCATTGTATATAATTAAAGATGAATCGCCTTGCCCAACATCTAGATAATAAACATAATTATTGTGATCTATAAATGGTTTTAATTTAAATGATAAAAGATATAAACAAGCTATTAAAATATATTTCTTATTGTTAGATTCAATATATAAATAAATTAAAAGATAATAAATTAAATAAAAAATAATATGGACTTTAGGAACAATTATATTTAAAGAAAATATGCTACTTATATTATTAATAAACTCAAGTAAATTTATGGTTAAATTATAGATTGGTTCCAAAAATTTTAAAAGAAAAGTTAATAAACTTAAAGGATAAATAATAAATGTGATTAATGGGACATTTATTAAGTTATTTAAAATAGATAATAAATTTAATTCATAATTGTTATAAAAAGTTATTGGTACACTAAATAAAAGAGCTATAAATGAAGTTATAAATAGATTGTAAAAATAATTCTTTTTATAATATTTAGTGCTCACTATTAAGCCAAATGTTACTAAGCCTGAATATTGGAAACCAATATCAAAAACAATTAAGGGGTTATAAATCATGATTATGGATAAGGTTATTAGCAAGGCATTTTTGGTACTTATATTTAAATCTAGTTTCTTATTTAATTTAAGAATAATAAAAAAGATTATTGTCCTTAGGATACTAGCTGAAAAGTTAGTTAAAGTTATATAAAATAATAGGAAAATAATAACTATTAAATCTTTATGTTTAAATTTATTTACTAATTTATAAATTATTAGTGAAAGCATACTAATATGCATACCACTTAAGGCAAATAGATGACTTATACCATTGTTTTGATAGGTTTTATAAAATTCTAAATCAGTTTTATCACCAATTATAAAAGCATTTAAATATCCGTTATTCGTATAATTACTTGTTTTATCTAAAATATATTTTTTAATTTTAAAGGTAATATTTTGATTCTTTTTTATTATTTTTAATTCTTTTGCATACATTATGTAAAATATGTGGTTGTTATATAAATATTTTTGATAGTCAAAATTATTAGGAATAGTTGCTTTCTTAGGTAGAGTGTATTCTCCTTTTACAACTACTTTATCACCTAATTCGATATTCTCAATATTACTTATATAGACTATTAATTTTTCTTTACCTTTGATAGTTAATTTAAAGGAGTTTTCTTTTTTAACAATGGTAGTTACTATACCAGTAAAATCTTCATTTACATTAATCTTACTGGTATAGCCTATCTTTACTTTAATACCAACGTACAAAATGGTTGCGATTAATAGACAATAATATATTTTATTAGACTGTAATATTATCTTTAATCTTGTCATAGATTGTCTTACTTATACCACTTACGTTAATAATATCTTCAGTAGTTTTAAAATTACCATTTTTAGTACGATATTCAATAATAGCATCTGCTTTACTTGAACCAATACCACTTATAGTCATAAGTTTTTCTTTGCTATCAGTATTGATATTGATTTTAGTTTTTTCATTATTCGTTGATTCATTAGTAGTATTTTTATCAACACAATTATTAACTTCAATAGTTTCACATTTGCACTCGGCAACATTATTTACTTGCTCAAACGCTTTTGTAGTTGTTAATTCATTTTTATTAAACACATAAATAACCATTTCATTAGTTAACTTTTTGCTAAGATTTAAGTTATTTGTAGTGGCATTTTTAGTTAAACCACCAGCTTTATTAATAGCGTCGATAATTCTATCACCTTGAGTAAACTCATATACGCCTGGTTTTTTAACACTACCTTTAATATCAAAATATAATTTAACTTCTTCTTGTTTTGCAACTTCATTAACTTCTTTAGTTATTATTTCATTATTAGCAACAAAATTATCTTCTACTTCTGTTTTTTCATTATTTAATTTAAAAAAAGCAATAGTAGATGCTGCTAACAGTAGCAAACAGAACACTAATATTAAATATTTTTTATAATATGATATTTTTTCCATAATTACCTCCTTCTACTAATATATATAGCCAAAAAAAGTTCATTTTACTTTTTTTATTTGAAAATTTTTTCTAAAACTTTAATTTCATTTGAATTATTTATAAAATTTATTCTGTTTTTGTAAATTTGTTTAATTGATTTAATATATTTCACTTTTTTAAAATTTGGTTTATACAAATATCTTTCTAATAAAAATTTGTTATATATAATATTGATATTTAATAACTCTTCATATGTCTTAAAAAGACTTATAAACAATATATTTATTAAATCTAAAGATAGTTTTAAGCAAAAGGTTAATATAACAATGATAATAATACTAATTATACATTTTATGTATATAACAATTTTAAAAGGGATTATGCTTTCTAGCAATGATTCTAATATTTTAGATCCATCTAAGGGTATAATTGGCAAAAGATTAAATATAATTATAAGTTTGTTGTATTTATTAAATATATCCAGAGATATTGCATTTATTAAATTATATTTAAATAATATATTTGCAATAATAAATAATATAATTTGAAATATTACTCCAGAAATTGAAAGTAAAAATTTAATTATAGTTTTTTCGCTTAACTTAATGTTACTTTCTATTATACTTCCGAATGGTAAAATAATAAGTTTGGATACACTTATTTTAAATATTTTCATAGTTATTAAGTGACCTAAATCATGAATAAAAATTATAGATGCTATTATGAAGAAATAGTTAAAACGACCACATAAAAATAATATTAAGGCTAAAATGATTGTTAAAGGATGAATATCTATTTTCATATAATAATTTATTCAAAACAAAAAGATAATATTTCTAAATTATAAATAATCATTATAATCTAAAATTTTATTATCTTTCATAAATAACACATATAGTTTGTTGTCTTTGGCTTGGCAAATTATATTTTTAGTTTCAACGTAATCATAGAGCTTTACACCTAAATTAGTTATATTTCCATACCAATAGTCAATCCCATCCATTCCTTGAATAATTACTGTATTTCCGTAGTCTTCTTTTTCACCTATAAAAACTACAATACCACTTTTAAATGGATAAACATTATTAATATCATTTAACACTGCTCCATCTTTATAGGCATTAAATGAGGCATACTTTATTTCCTTATTTACTGCTGTAACATTTTCATCAACAATTAATGTTTTGCCAAAAATTTTATTAATAGCAGTACTTAATTTACTAAATTTCAAGTTCTTATCGTAAACATTATTTTTGTAAAATAATAAAAATTTATCACTTCGATTGATAAGAATACCAACAACTAAAAATAATAATATGCTTAATAATACTCTGATAAAAAGTGATTTTATAAATTTTTTTTTATTCATTATATTCCGCTTTCTTATTTAATATTTTTAATCCTATATAATAATATATTAAATTGTATGGTAAATTATTTATTAAAAATTTAATTATATATAAATTAAATTTGTTAAAAATGCTATATAAAATGATGGAAAATAAAAAGTAATAAATTATCAAAAATATGTATTTATTTATAAAATTGTTGTTTAAATATTTAAAAATGTTTTTATTTAGCAAATATAATAATGTTATTGTAATTGTAACAAATGGAATTCCATTTATTATTAAATCTATAATTAATAGATAATATAATAATTTATCATTTAAACAAAAAAGAAATAGTATAATAGATAATAAATAAACATTAAAACAATTAAGAGATAAAAAATCAATTATCATAATTAAATGCTTCTAATTAAAACATAATTAATATTGCTTAAATCAATAGTTTTAATAGTTAATTTTTTATTTAAATTATTATTATCTATTTTAATAACTTTACCAATATAAGAATTATTAATACTATAAACTTTGTCATTTATATTCACATTTTCTACTTCACTAACAATTAAATTATTATCTATATCGCTATCAATTATCTTGCCATATTCATTATTTATTTTAACTGGAACTCTAGAATTGTAAATATATTTAATTTCCGAATACTTATCATTAATTTTGGATATAAAACCAATTAAACCATCATTATTTAATACTTCATCATTAATATTATAATTTGTGCCATTAATAATTAATTTATCAAAACTATAATTATTTTTATAAACATTAGATATATAGTAATCTTCATTTATATTAATATTGTTTTTAAAATCTAATAAGTTATTATATTCATTTTTTAATCTATTTATCTCGCTGTTTAAGTAATTTATTTCTATATTATTATCCTTTATAAAAAAAGACTTTAAAGTGTTATTTATTAAATTAACTAAACTATTACGAGATATTACTACTAATAATATTATTAATAAAAATATATATTTATTATTTTTCATATAATATTTCACCTTCTAGGAAACTATAATAAGATTTTCCACAAGTTATTATATGATCTATTAATGGTATTTCAACTATATTTGATGAGGCAAGTAATTTATTAGTTAACAGTTTATCAGCATTTGATGGCTCGGGATTACCTGAAGGATGATTATGCATAATAATTATTCCTGATGCATGATTCGTTATTGCATAGTTAAGTATTTCTTTAATGCTTACTAAACTTGAAGTATCAGTACCTTTAAACATTATTTTATAATCAATCATTTTCTTCATATTATTAACTAATATAACCAATAATTCTTCTTGTTTGGATTTTACAATCAAATTAGAAAAGTATTTATTTACTTTTTCACTATTATTAAGAGAAATTTTATTATCGATAACTAAATTGTTTACTCTTTTTCCTAATTCAATAGCGGCTAATAAATTAATTGCTTTCGCTTCACCAATGCCTTTAATTGATGTCAATTCTTTTACGGTTAGATTATTTAAATCATTTAAACTTTTTATTTGATTTAATATTTTAATACTAAGTTCTCTTACGTTTATATCTTTAGTACCTGTTCCAAGTATAATTGAAATTAAATCTTCATTAGATAAATTTTCAGCACCATATTTTATTAATCTTTCTCTAGGTCGCTCATTCTTTGGTATTTCTTTTAACTTCATATTTCTCCTCCATAACTTTCCATTATAACTTCATTTATAGCCTTAAAGGCATCATCACTAACGTTTATCATACTTTTTTCATACTTGTTTAAAGCTTTAATTAAACCATTATCATTAACAATTATTTCTTTCTTATAATAAGCTATTTTATTTTTATTAAGATAATCTTCCATTTTAGCAATAGCATCATCATTAGAAAGAATACTGTAATATAATCTGTAGACGTCATCGTCTTTGATTAGTATAGAGGAGGGATATTTTTTATTATATTCTTTTGCTAATGTAACATCTTTATAAACACCTAATTGAAAGCCAGTCATTTTAATATTTTGATAATCAAATATTAAGTTAGCTATTAGGTATCCTAAAATTAACGCTAGTAAATAAGGTATTACTTTTTTCATATATTATCACCATCATTAATATACGACTATATTTATGATTATTTTGTCGTTATTTGAAATAATACCTCTAAATATTAAATATTATATTTTTATCAACTATTCTTTTTTAAAGTTGTAATTAATATTATATATAGCATACATATGTTTGTCAATATATTTTGCTATAAAAAAAGTTGCAAATCTTGCAACTTATGATAATCTTTCTTTAACTAATTTACTAACTTTAGCCATATCACATCTAGCACCATATTCACTAGAAATAGTTTTAATAACCATTCCCATTTGTTTAATGCTTTCAGCTTTTACTTTTGTAATTGTTTCTTTAACTATTTTTTCTAATTCTTCATCAGATAATTCTTCTGGTAAATATTCATTTAAAATATCTATTTCTTTTTGTAATGAATCAGCTAAATCCATACGATTATAACTAGCATATTCATTCATTGAATCTTTTCTAGTTTTAACTTGTTTTTTAATTATTGCTAAAACTTCATCATCGGTTAAAGGACTTTTTTTATTAATTTCTTCATTTTTTAAAGCACTTTTAAGCATTCTTAATACTGATGTTCTAAATGTATCTTTAGCTTTCATAGCTTCGGTTAAATCTTTTGTAATTTTTTCAAACATAATATCAACCTATTTTCTATTACGATTTTTCTTACGGAAATTTTTTAACATTTCTTTTTCTTTATTTTTTCTACGAACTCCCGGTTTTTCATATACTCTATGTTTTTTCATTTCTGAAGGGACTCCGCTACGGTTAACACTAACAATAAATCTTTTGATTAATTTATCAGTTTCTTCACCAGATCTAGCAACTACCTTAGTCATTTTCTATTCCCTCCCTTCAAATCAAGATTATTATATCACTTAATTTTAAATGGCACAATAAATTTTTTATACATATTGTTCTTTTTTACCATTTAAACAAAAAAACTCACATATAGTGAGAATAATTTTATTTATGCACGAGATACATACTTTCCATCTTTAGTTGATACAATTATAGTTTCTCCTTCAGAGATGAACATAGGAACCTTAATTGTATAACCTGATTCAATTGTAGCATCTTTCATAGCATTATTAGTTGTATTTCCTTTAACTGCATCAGTTGTTTCAGTAACTTTGTAATCAATTTTTTCAGGAAGAACAATTCCAAGAATTTCTCCTTCATACATTTGAATTTCAATAACTAATCCTTCTTTTAAGAATTTAGCATCATCGCCAATAATTGATGATGATACTTCCATTTGAGAATAGTCATTAGTATTCATGAATACATAATTATCATTTTCTTTGTATAAGAATTGCATTTGCATTTTTTCAACATGAGCTTTTTCTAGTTTTAAGTTAGTATTAAAAGTATCTTCAATAGTAGATCCTGTTCTTAAATCACGATATTTAATTCTAACAAAAGCAGGTCCTTTACCTGGCTTAACATGTTGAAAATCAACGATAGTTACTAATTTACCTTCTAATATTAAAGTCATACCATTTTTAATATCATTAATATTTACATTCATAACTTTATTTCCTTACCTTTTTAATTATTTGCTTTCTTTAAAAACTTGTATTTTACGACAATTATTACAGAATTTCTTAATTTCTAATTTATCTGGAGTGTTTGCTTTATTCTTTTCGGATGGTCTAGTATAATGACCACAAACTGTACATTTTAGCGCAATTGGTTCACGATTTTCATTTTTCTTTGCCATTTTTATTCCTCCTTTTTTTCACCTAACGAAAGTATTATAACACACGAATTATACTAATTCAAACTATTTTTCTATGCTTTTTAACTGTTTTAACATTTTCTACCAATTTTTTCACCTAATTTAACAATTGTTTCAATGTCATTTGCACTATTAAATAAGATATCTTCATCAATATTAACATTATTAATTATTAAGATTATGGTCGATGCTCCGAACTTAAAATAGCCTTTTTCTTCACCTTTAATAAATTCATAATTACTATGTTCATTAACTATTTTACCCACCATTAATGCACCCACTTCAATTTCGATTACATCTCCAAAGGTCTCGGTATGAAGTGTTGTCCACTCTCTTTCGTTTTGAGTAAAGACATTTAAATTATTGGTAGCAATTGGTCTAACTGTATGTAAGACACCTTTAATGTGGTTATTTTCTTCTTGGTAACCTGAATCTATATAAGAATATCTATGATAATCATCCACACATAAACGAAACACGAGAGCATAAGCATTATCCATATCTAATTTAATATTAGAATCTATTAAATTATTTAAAGTATATTTTGAATTCTTAATATTAAACACTAAATTTTTAGTAAGTTTATATACTTTTAACTTCGCATCACATGGACTTATTAAGTTATATTTGTCATCATTAATTTTTCTTTTACCTTCTTTTATTTTTCTAGTAAAGAAATCATTAAATGATTTATAATCTTTCTTTTCATAATCATTCATATTAATATGATTATTTTTAATAAATTTCGGAATCATATTTTTAGAAAAAATAGAGTTTTGATATATGCCAACTATTTTACTTATAAATGGTAATACGATTATTTTTAAAAGAATACGTCCTAACTTAGTTGTATATAAAAATACATTTATTTTGCTTTCTTTAATAATAATTTGATTATTTAATCGATCTTTAACTTTATATTCCATAATTCATCACAAAATAAGTATAACAAAAAAAGAAGCATTATTCTACTTCTTATTCTTAGCAGCTCTAACAGTCTTTTTAACTGAGTTAGTTTTCTTTTTAATGTCTTTTGTTACTTTATCTTTTGTTTTCTTAACTTTTGTTTCTAACTCTTTTTTCATCATTTCAATTTTACTTAATTCATTAGCATATGAAACAACTTGTTTCCAGTACATCATTTTTGCGAATCCATATGATATTACTGCAATACCTAAAATTATAACAGTAGCTAAAATATAACTTCCAACAACTTCTTTAATTTCAGGATGAGATACACCATATAACATCATTACTAAATATACTAAAATATCAAAGAAACCTACTACTTGAGGAATCATAGAAAATAGCCATATTTTTCTACCTATTCTACTGTTATTAAAATCAGATGCTAATTTTTGAATACTTTCCTCACTCATATTGTAAACGTTCATAAATACTCCTTCTCTATACTATAAAAATTTTATCACATTTAAATTATAATATAAAGTTAATTATTAGAATAATTTAAAACTTTTTCACCTTCTTCTAACATGTTAGTAATTAAAATGCCATAACCTGTTAAGGGATTATCAATAACAACATGGGTTACAGCTCCAATTATTTTATTATCTTGAATTATAGGAGAACCACTCATACCTTGAACTACTCCACCAGTTTTATCAATTAATTCCGGGCTTGTAATCTTGAAGTGTATATTTTTTGTATCATTATTATTAACTCTATCTATTTCAATATCAAAATTTTCGATTTTTTCACCATTAACTACAGTTCTAATTGTGGCGGTTCCTAATTTAATATCTTTATAAGTTACAACTTCTAAAGTTTGTTTGCTTGCTATATCATAATCATAAATTCCATATATTCCTTTATTAGTATTACTAACAATTGTTCCGTAATTTATATTACTAAAAAATTTAGCATTTTTAGTTCCGGCTAATCCTTTAACAGATTTATCAATACTTTTAATTGATGTTTTAAAGATTTTGCCGGTTTTAACCTCAATTAATTTATTAGTTGCACTTTCAATTATTTCGTGTCCTAATGCCCCATATATTTTAGTTTCAGGATCTATATATGAAAGTGTTCCTATACCAATAATATTATCTTTAACATATAATCCAGTTTTATATACGCCATCAACTTTGTCTATTTCGATTTCTTTTTCTAGTTCTTTTTCTTCCCTTTTAATAGTAATTTTTACCTTATTATCCTTAATATTTTTTTCAATTAGTTTTATCATATTATCAATACAAGTAACTTCTTCATTATTTACTTTTAAAATAGTATCTCCTACTTTTAAATTATTTTTATTTAATTTACTTTTAACCCTATAGAATCCGACTATTATTACACCTTTATTTTTAACTTCAATTCCTAAAGTATCTCCTCCAGGAATAATTTTGTCTGAATAGGCTAAAACATTAAAAGGTAACAACAAAATTAGTAGTAAAATTATATATTTTTTCATATATTATCACCATTATTATTATGGATTTTTATACAATTAAAAAACATCCAGTTATTGGATATTTATTTAAGTTTTTTAACTAAAGCATCTAAATTTCGATGAGCTTCATCTAATGTTTCGGGTTTAGAATAATGAATAGGAATATTTATTCTTTCATTTAGTAAATTAATCATTTTATAATAATTTTGTAAGCTGTTTTTTAAAGCGTGTTCATCATCAAATTTAACTAGATCTTGCTCGAAATCTATTAATTTAACTTCTAAGTTTTCATTTATCAAAAAGTTTTTAGCATGAATATCTATGTAGGCAATTCTTTCTTTATGAAGTTCTGATAAAATTGTTAAGCATTTACGATATATTAATAATAAATCTTTTAATGATACTTCATTTTTTATTTCATATAATTGTTTGAAATTCTCATAATAAATTATTTCTTGGCCTATAATGTTTCCATCTAATGTAACTACTCCAATAGGAAATGATGTCATACTTATTGAAGGCTGAATGCTTTGTAATTTTGATATAAATATTTCATCACGGCAACCATTAAAATTAGGATCCAATGAACATTTATAAATTCTTAAAGCATTCTCGGAATTATAATTTGATTTATAAATATATACACCTTCATCATCTATTTGCATTGCACTTTTCTTCGCAAAATAATCATTGGCTTCACGTTTTGTCTCATTAACTAATGTTCCTAAATTACCAAATAAATTATCTCTAGTAAACGCAATCTCTCTTATATTTGGGTATAATATTCCATTTTATCTATAAAATTTTCTCTTATTTCCATAAAAAATCCCTCTTTTTCCAAGGGATTTAATATAACATAATTTGCATATAAATTCAATTATTTTTATTTGGATGATTTTAAATATCTATTATATCTTCTTCTGTTAAGGTTTTAAGTCTATTGTCATTTGCTATGTCTTTGCAATTCGAAGCATGATTTATAACACATTTTTCATATAAATTTCTTGCGAATCTAGCATTGCCAAAATTATCGTCGTTAAGATGTTTTTCAAAAATGTTTTTTGCTTTAATTAATGCTTTATCTTCAATTTTGAAATTAGATTTTTTTACAAATAATTTAAATATTTCTAATAATTCAGCACTGGTATAATCAGGAAATTCAAATGTGTAGCCTATACGTGATTTAATACCTGAATTAGAATTTAAAAATGGTGTCATCTCTTTAGTATATCCGGCGAATATGACAATAAATTCGTTTCGATGATCTTCCATTGCTTTTATTAATGTAGCAATTGCTTCTTCATTATAGCTATTATTTTTACTATATAATGTATAGGCTTCATCAATAAATAGTACTCCACCCATTGCTTTATTTATTACTTCATTTGTTTTTGGTCCTGTTTGGCCAACATATTCACCTATCAAATCTTTGGCTGAAACCTCAACAAGTTTATTATATTTAATATATTTTAAATCGTAAAATATTTCGGCAAGTAGTCTAGCTACGGTTGTTTTACCGGTTCCGGGATTGCCTAAAAAAACCATGTGTAAATTAACATCATTTATTTTTACTTTACCTTCTGTTTTATTTTTTAAACTTATTAAATCAATTAATTCATTTATAGATTTTTTTATAATATCCAATCCAATAAGGTCGTTTAATTCTTTTAAAATATCTTCTAATTTTTTTGGCTTATTAATTTCTGGTAATTTATTATTGAATGCAATATATTTTATTAAATTATCACGATATGTAGGATAATCAAGATTACTGTTTAAAAAAGTATCACTTATATATTTTTCAATATCAGTTAAATTATCAATATTAATACTTTTTTTAATATCATTCATAATATATTTAGTATCTGGCAATATTTCTTTAATAGAATAGGTAAAGTAGCTATTTTCTAATTCATTGTCATTTTTGATAAATTCTTTTAAATTTGATTCCGTATCATTTAATATAACGATGTTTTTATAAGTACTATTGTCTTTTAAAATATTAATTAATTTGGTAGCATCTTTACCACTTAAACTATTAAAATCACTAATTATTAAAATACCTGATTTATAATAATCTTTAACTTTATTAATATCTTCTATATCTGCTAAAGAAATATTAGTTATATTTGTATTTATTAAATAATTATTACTTACGCTTTTTAATAAATTGATTATAGCATTTAATGTTTCTTTGTTGTTACCGTATAATAAAATATTAAAATTTATGTATACTCCATTATTATAGTTTTTTATGTAGGTAATTATTTTTTTTAGTAATTCTTTTGAGTCTTCATCAATAAGTAATTCTTCTATATTCTTTATTTCTATTTCTTTATCGATAGGTGTTATTTTTTCTTCTTTAACTGTTCCAAAAAAATCACGATAAACTTCATCTAATATTTTTCTATTATCCATTTGTATCTCCTTTATTTAAGAAAAAAGCATAGATATTATGCTTTTGGTACATTTATTTCGATTAATTTACTCTTTAATTCCTTTTCAATATTTTCAAGTTCGGCTTCTGCTTCCATTCTCTTAGCATGACCTTCTTCATGAATTTTAATAACATTATCAATGGTTTCAATTAAATCTTGATTTGTTTTCTTAAGAGTTTCAATATCAATAATTGCTTTTTCAGCTTCCTCAGCTATTTCAATTGAGCCTTGTTTTAATGTTTCACTATTTTTCTTTAACATATCATTAGTTAAATTTGAAACAGCTTGTTGCGATTCTAGGGCCTTCTTTGAATTATTTATACCTAACGCAAGTACCATTTGATTTTTCCATAATGGGATTGTATTAGTTATTGAACTTTGAATTTTTTCTACTAATTCGGCATCATTATTTTGAAGTAATCTAATTTGTGGTGCCATTTGAATAGATATAATTCTTGTAGTTTTTAAATCATAAATTTTCTTTTCGAATCTATTAATTTGATTTTCTAAATCTTGAATTTTTTGAGCATCTAATTGTTCATGAGTTTCTTCAAATTTAGCTTTTGCTGCTGGCAATGTTTTATTTTTTAGTTCTTCTAATTTTCTTTCACCAGCAATTATGTATAATGATATTTCTTTAAAATATTCTAAATTTTTATCATACATTGTATCAAATAAAGCAATATCTTTTAATAAAGTAACTTTATTTTTTTCTAAACTATTTTCTATTGTATCAACATTTTTTTCAATTTTATTATATTTTGCAATAATCGTACTAATTTCTTTCTTAGCACTGTTAAATAATTTAAAGATTCCCTTTTTTGATGTTCCGATAGAAGAATTGAATGATTTGATTTCTCCTACTAAGTTAGCAAGTAACTCACCTGTATCTCCAATATCTTTTGTTTTAACATCTTCTAATATGTTATCAGAAAAGGCACTTATTTTATTTTGAGCTTTTGCTCCGTATTGAAGTACTAAATTTTGATCCATTACATCAATTTTAGTAATAAATTCATCAACTGCTTTTTTCTCACTTTCTGATAATTCATCATAATTTAATGATTTTTCAATCTTTTCATCAGTAACTTCTTTACTATTTTGAGTTAAATTACTAATATTTTCTTCCTTTAATTTGTCTTCTACTTTTAATTCTAAATTCATTTTTCCTCCTTATTTACTTAAATAATCTATTAATTTGTTATAATAAGACATTTTTAAACTTGTTACAGTACTTGTTATTTTACTTGGAATACCTATTCCTAAATCAGTTGTACTTATATTTGTACCGGCAACACCTGTTCTAAATCCATATTTTTCCCAGGCTATACGACTTATTTCTTCATCTTCAAAAGCTGATAATAATTTTTTACCGTTTTCACTGAAAATTGTCAAACAATGAGAATTCCAAATTGTTGGTTTAGGGTATAAAACTACGATATCATCTTTAACTTGGCTAAAACCAGATGGATTAGAATTAGCAAAATCGATAATACTTTTTTCATAATCAACAATCATTGGTTCTCCACCAATACCTGTTTTTAAATATCTTTCAAAAAGGTCAGCAGGGGTATTATTCATATATCCACTCTTTTGATAGAATACTTTTAATTTTTTTAGATTTGTTTCAAGAGTTTGATCATTTATTTCTCCACCACTTAATATAGATAATAACAATCCATAATAAGTTGCTCCTGGAGATGATGATACTGGATCAGTTGAAGCTATATTAATATTTCCGTATAGATCTGTTAAGCCAATATCTTTCCATTTTTTACCAGCTAGAATATATTCAATTAATTTGTTCATATCAGTAATATAGTAAACGCCATTTTCATTAGTAACAATTTCTTCTTTAATTAAAGCATTTACTACTTCTTTCCAACTATATATTACAATTGGTGTGTTAAGAGTTAAGCCACCATCTAATACGTAATAACGATCTGATTCATTTTTAGTTTTATCTGGTGATAATTTATAATAATCATAGAATCTTTGATCAGATGTAAATAAAGCATCATATTTACTAACATTATCACTATTGATAGTAATATTTTCACCATTTTTTATTTTTGTTATTACATCGTTATTTCCTAAATTAACACTTTCTCTAATTAATGGTTTTGTAATAGTTTTACCATTACTCCAATTATCATATACAACTTGAATTTTATATTTTTTGGCTAATAGTTTAGATACTTCTTTATCTGAAATGAAGTCCTCTTTACCTCCACCAGTTGCAACATATATGGTTGTTAGATTGGAATTTAAAACATCTTTATTACCACTAAAATATTTTATTCCAACAATAACTCCTATTAGAAGAATAAAAATACTTACTCCAATTATTTTTTTATTCATTGTTATCCTCCTTTATAATTTCTTCATCATCATAACCATCGGCTTTAAGCATTGAATTAAATACTTTCATATCAGCATCTATATTTATCATATCATTTTGATACAATCTTTCAAGTATTTTATTAAATGCTTCATCAGCTGATTTTAACATTAACTTGGTGGATGATATAAATTCTTTCATCTCTTGTGATGATAAATTTTGATTTTCTATTTCATCATATCTTTTAATTATGCTTAATGTTACAGGCAAATAATAGTCGAAAAAGTTAGCTATTTTTCTAATTTTTTTAGGTTCTTTTTCAATGGTACTTATTATTTTATTAGCACTAGTGCTTATATTAATTATGTGCTTTTTTAAATCTTCATCTTCAATCTTGTTACGCATATTGTATATATCTTTTGATTCATCTTTAGCGCTTTCAAGAGTTTTTTTAACTGATTCCGTTGGTATTTGATTTTTTTCATCACTGCTTAGCAATAATTCTCCAGCAATAAATGCGCCGGTTCCTATTAACGCTGAAGGTAATAACGGAAGTGAAAGTGCCAAATAAGGTATAGCAAAGAAGGCACTTCCTACAACGGCTGATACAGCTTCTTTATACTTTATTTTCATTTTAATTATAGCTCCTTACTTCTTTAAAGGCTTTAAGTAAATCTTCTTTACCATCAAATATTTTGGCGTTGGTAAGTTTAGCTATTTTATCTAATTGTTTTTCACTTGCATCACCGAACGTAATACTGTAAACAGGAATTTCTTTATTAAGTGTTTTGTAATATTTTGCTAATGTATTGAAGTTTCCTTCATTTATGTAACCATCAGTCATAGCGATAATTGTAGTTGTATAATCATCAGTTTCTTTATTTAAGATTTCTAAACCTTTTTGAACAGCATCATAAAGGGCAGTTGAACCACCGACGCGGTATTTATTAATGTTATCTATTAATTCAGTAGTATTTGTTCCTTCTAATGCTTTCCAAATGTTTGTGACTTTTGTACTAAATGTTATAACAGTTATTTTATCGCCTTTAGAAAATTGTAATCTGTCTTTAGATGCTTCTTCACTATTTAAAATATAATTCATAGAATCTCTTAATTCTTGGATTCCTTCTCCTGACATACTTCCTGAATAATCTAAGCAGAAAACTGCATGAGTTGGTTTTCTTAAGCTTTCAATATAAACATTTATTGCTTTTGTAATAACTTTTTTAGATGGAAAATTAGTTACATTTAAATATTTTTCAGTATCTATTCCCCACTCTGGATTAAATACTTTGGGATTGGTTTTACTACTTACTCCACCGTACCAAGTACGATAGCCATTTTCTTCTAATAATTCCTGACCGCTTTCACTTAATAAGAAATTTTGAAAATTTATAAAATCATTTTCTTTAGATTTATCATTACTAATAAACGCAAGAGTCATATCATTTATTGATAGTCCATCTTTAGGATAAAATAAATATAATTCTTCTTTATCTTTATCTAGTAATTTTTTATTTATATCTATTAATGATGCTTCATCGGCTATAATTGCTTCATATTCATCATTATTTATAAACATTTCTTTAAGATATTCTTCATCACCACTTACTCTTAAAGTTCCAGAAAATAAATTTTTAAGTTCCGTAACTAATTTAGTGTTATCAAGCATTGTTTCGGTTAGTACTTCAGGATTTCCAGCAAGTGAATTTAAGAATCCAATGTAGGCTGTTGCTCCGGTATTTGTGCTTGTAACAGATGGCATAACATATTTTATTTTTTTGTTTTTAACTAAAGTAACTATATCATCATTAGTTAATTCTTTTCCAATTAAATTTAGTGATTTAGCTTTACTTTTACGAATTCCTAACACGATTGGACTAATCGCAATAGATTTAGAATTACTTGTTAAATATTGATTTTCTAACATATATAGCCACATTGAATTTGATATCCATACTCCATCGTAACTTTTGGCATTGGTATTTAACTCATCAACTATATCGATGTCTCCCATGTATGTAAAATTTATTTCATATCCTTTTTTATATATTTTATTTTCTAAAGGTTTCATACTTGAAGAAGCTAAGATATTTAATCTTTTACTTTCAACAACCTCAATCATTTTGTTACTTAACATATCTCCTACAATACAGACAAACAAGAAGGTTACAACTAGCGCTATAAAAAGAATTTTATTTTTATTATTCATCACATATCCATCCTCTAACTAAAAGTATATCATTAGTAAAAAATAAACTCAATTAAAAAAGTACATTTTATGTACTCTTGTTTAATATATAATAACAATCCAAAATATTTGTTATATTCTATGCTTATTATCTTATTCTTTTTTATTGTTATAATCTTTGCATTTACTTTATTATATGATTAATTATTCAGAAGTGTTTATAATAATATTTCCAACGGCACCATTTATTTTTATTTTAGTTTCTCCGTCACCTATTAATGTATCTTCCGAAACATCAAAATCATTTAATATTATATTACCTAAACCTTTATTTATATCAAATTTATAATTATCTTTACTTCGACTTAAACCTAAATTTAATCTGCCTACTCCAGTTGTTAAAGTATTTGATCCAGTTAAATCACTTTGGATAGAAGCATTGCCTGCACCCAATTTCAAATTAAGATTATTTATTGTTCCTGAATTAATATTAATGTTACCTGCACCGCCATTTATCATTGCTTTTTCATAAACATTTATTTCTTTTGCTGTCATTGTTCCAGCACCTAAATCCATTAATAATGTTTCTACAAATATTTTATCTATATCTATTTTACCAGCACCTAAATTAAGATCTAATACGCTAATATTAAATTCATTTGGAAGATATATTATAATAGTTCCTCTAGATGAGTTGCTAAGATGCCAACTAAATGTTTTATCAGATTTAATTTTTACTTTACTATTTTCGTGATAAAATTTAACATCAGGATTATTAGTTTTAACTTCAAATTTTTCTCCTTCTTTAATTTCGATATCATCATTGGAAATATCTATTTTAAAGGATTCAATATTATTAACATTATTGGATATTGTAGTATATTCTTCTAATAATTCGCTTTCTTTTTTATCATTATTTATTGAACTTATTATTTCGCGACTTAAACCAAATATAATTGAAAAAATACTGATTACTAAAAATAGTGCAAAAGCGATTGCTAAATATTTAATTATTTTTTGAGTAGTTGTCATTTAATAGTTACTCCTCCAAATAAACAATTAGCATCAATAAATATTGTTTTAGATTTTTCAGTAGTTTTGCTTCTTTTATTATTAGAAACTCCACCAAACAAGGAACTTGATTTTACCTTTACTTTATAACCATCTGGCACTAAAATATCAATTCCACCAAAAACACTACAAGCATTAATAACAACATCATCTTTTATAGTGGCATTTCTTAAATCTAATTTTATACCACCGAATATGGCATTTAAGTTTGTCCCTTTAAATTCCTCATCATCTAATTTAATATTTTGATTAGAAAATGTAGCATTAATTCCTTCGTCTTTGTTTATTTTTGAATTAAGTTTTTTAATTGATTTACTTACACTAGAATTAAATGTATCTTTAAAAATTAAACTTAAACCGACTATAACAATGATTATAGGTACTATCATTTTCCATATTAAATCAAAATTGATAATATCGTTTGCTCCAGCTAATAATAATAGTCCAATTACCATCCATACTGCATTCCCAGTTTTATCATCATCTGTTATTAAACCTATGAATGATGGAATGATTATGAATAAAGCCCACCAACCATCAAAAAAGATATCAATATCAAATAAGCCGAGTGAATTGCCTCCTAAAATTATACCAATAATTATTAGGATTACTCCCCATAAAATATTTTTAAAATTCTTCATTCTACCTATTTCCTTTCCTATTATTAATATATAACATATGTAATTTAAAGTAAACTAAAAAAGATTAATAACATAACCTTTTAATTATTAACCTTTATTATTTAGAGGATAAAACATATAATTTATTATTTTGTGAGTGATTATTTTGTGGTTCAACACTATTTAATTTATTTTTTATACTTAATGCATATTCTTTTTTATCTTTTAATTTCAATTCGTTACTGTCTAGAATAGCACTAATAAAATCTTCTAATTCAACTCTTGAATGTTCTTCATAGATTGCTTCAGCGAAAGCAGACTCTACTATTCTTTTAATAATTCTTATTGGAAGAATTTTATATCTAGCATCTTGATGTTTAGTAACATTTATTAGTTCTTCAGTAAGATTAATTAACTCAGTTTCAGTTAAGTTAACTTTTATATTGTATTT
This sequence comes from uncultured Mycoplasmatota bacterium, assembly GCA_900553855.1. Lineage (GTDB taxonomy): Bacteria > Bacillota_I > Bacilli_A > RF39 > UBA660 > CAG-533. The sequence goes on from USFG01000008.1 coordinate 46,649, forward strand.
TCTTTCTAAATGCAGAACATAATTCATAATTATTAATTGAACGTTACGATTATCTAATGGTTTTACATTATTAATAGTTAATCTACTAGTAAAAGCTTTATCTCTAGCAATACTTTCATCGTATTCTTCATAAGTAGTTGCACCAATAATAGTTATTTCACCTTTTTCAATATAAGGTTTTAAAATGTTAATAGCATCTATTGGGCTATCTTCAGTTCTTCCTAAATTATATAGAGTATGTATTTCATCTATAAATAAAATAACGCTTTGATTATAATTTTTGGCAAATTTTATGACATCTTCTAACTTGTCTTCAAATTCTCCTCTATATTTTGTACCAGCTAATAAACTACCAGTATTTAATTCATAAACTACTTTATCTTTAAGAAATTGCTTGTTAGTATGATTAATTTCGTTTACTAAACCATCAACAATAGCAGTTTTACCAACACCTGCTTCACCTAAAAGGATAACTGATTTACCAAGTATACATGAAACCTTTATTAGGTCTCTTATTTCTTTTTCTCTACCAACTACATTAGTAAGATTTGTTCTACTATTCATATTCTGACATGCTTTTGGAACTTTTTTATTTGTTATTTTTTCAGCACTAGGTTCATAGATTTCATCAAAATCTTTATTTTCCATATTTATATCTCCTTTTATTGTTCTATTTAATTTCATTATTTCATCGCTATGAATTACATAGTCTAAATTACTAATATAAGCATCAAAATATTCAGATAAATTTTTAAAATCAATTTCTTTTGCTGCTAAATTATTTTTCCATTTAGAAATATTACTACCATATATATTTCCATCGCTACCTATACGTAATTCGCTAAATGTATTAACATAAAATTGATATTTAGTACCATTAACTAATTCATATAAACTTGCTCTATATATTTCACTACTTATAGGAAATATTATTTTACTCAATACCTCTTCAGCATATATGTTATTATCATATGTAATTAACTTAAAATATATATATCCTATATTAGTATCTCTATCATAAACATCCGCAACAAATATTTTATCATTTAATTTGTATTCAAACATTTTATTTTCCCCCTTTTTTAAACTAATATTAATGTATCTCCCTGAAATTAGAATATATTTTAGCATATATTTAATAAAAACACAAACATTTTTTTGCATTTTTATTTATTTTTATTATTAATTATTAATTTTCATTCATTTTTTATACAAAAAAAGACATTAATATAAATATCTTCTATTTTAAAAATATCATATTATATGTCATTCAATACTTTATTTACTACATTAATTTCTTCTTAATATTACTATCTACCACTTCTTTTGGTAACTCTAGACCATATTTAATAAATAAATCTTTATGTTTAGACATTTCTATATTAAATTGTTGTCTTAATTCTTCATTTTTACCTATTTCATTAAGTAATATTTTTGTATACTCCAAAAGTTCTTTTTTATCCCTTTTTAGAAATTTTTTGTCTTTAAAATAACTTAAATCAATTTTAGCAAGACGATGAAATATTAAAATAAATAAACCTGATACTAGTAAGCCCATTGCTACATTAAGAGTAGTATCTGTGCTTTCAAATTCTTTAGATTCTAAATCTATCGTTTTATATATTATCTCATAATAATCAACTAATTCTGTATACTTAATTGGCGACTTTGATATATCTATAATATTCTTTTTAGATTCAGGTAATAAATTATTTGATTGGATATATTCAATATATTTTTCAATATCATCGTATCCTAAAAAACTTAAATCGTAAGTTTTTGTTTCTCTTAATTTTAATTTTGCTTCGGCTGCGCCATAATTATATTCTCTACTTGCTCTTCCTTCTTTTTTAGCAGTTTTATCATCTAAAACATGATATTCAATAAGATATGTTTGTTCTGGCTTTGTTTCATCTACAAATCCAATTATTTCTTTTGCATTAGAAGATGTAACTTGATTTGTAATTGAATTGTATATTTCAGTATTAGTTTCATAATAATATGCTGATGTTAATTTCTTAAACCAAGAAAACACTCCAGAAAATATACCTATTGATATTGATAAAGTTATAGCAGTTGAAATTAGTGATGTAAATAATTTTAATAATGCTTTTTTGCATAATTTTTTATAATTCTGTACTTCCTTATCAGCCTTTGTATAGGAACTATATGTGTGGTAGATTTGACTGTCACTTTTATCAATTATAGATAATAAATTTGTCATATCATCTTTGATAGACTCTTCTAATTTTTCTTTTTCATCTCTAAAGACAATTGTTTTTATAAAACTATTATCTAAAAGTTCAGCTGGATTCAAATTCTTCTTAGCATTGTAATAACATACTTCAATTTCCGGATATTCAGTTAAATCTATGGTATTAATATATTCTTCAATCATTAAACTTATAAACATAGTATCATTAATATCATACTTACAAAATTCTAATAGTTCGCTTTTTTGATTCAATTTTATCTCTATAAAAATAACTTTTAAAATAGCATTATAGAATGGTTCAACTACTTGTTTTTCATCCTCATAATCAACTACTGAAGAATTTCTAATTTTTCTTAAAAGAAGTTTTATTTCATCTATTATTTCGTTTAAGTTTTCACTAGTAATATTAACTTTATTTAAATATTTGACATAATAATATGTTTTAACGTAAATAGTATAACTATCTAACTTGGCATCTAACTTTTCTAATTTTCCCGTAGCGTTTATATAGTCATTTATTATAAATCCTTCAAAACTATTTTTCTTAGAACTTTTAATATCATTATTATTTTCTATTTTGATGCTATCTAATTCTTCTCTTATTTTAGTTACATCAAAACCAATTTTTTCAATTTCTCTTATTTTATTATCTATTTCAATTAATTTAGCTTTATAACTAATTGCGACGTCTGTGTTCATATTTTATTTTCCTCCTAATAATTTTTTCTTGGTAGTACTATCAAGTGTTTCTTTAGGAAGCTTAATTTCCATATGCTCAAATAAATCACCATATTTAGCTGCTTCGATATTAAATACTGTTCTAAGTTTCTCATCTTGACCAATTAATGTGAGTAGATCCTTTGTTTGTTCTAAAAATAATTTTTTATCATTTTTAAGATTTTCTTTTGCACTTATATATTCTATAAACCTATTAATTAGACATAATTTACTTTCATTGTAATAATCATTAGATAAATTGCAATAGACAATTGCTGCTTCTATGGCAATAGTTAAAATAGTAAGTATAATAGAAAATGTAACACTATTACTACATGCTTCGACATTTTTGGATTCTAAGTCTATAATATTATAGACAATTTCATAATAATCTACATATTCTTGAATAATATCACCATTATCTTTTATGTTAACAATTTCACTGCTATTAACAGGTACAGTAGCATTGCTATTCCAATAATCTAAATACCCATTAATATCTTGATATTTTAAATAGCTTAAATCATAAACGATTTTTCTTCGATACCACATAGCATCTTCCTCTGTAATTCTAAAATGATAATTTACTTTAGAATTATAGTCTTCAATATCATCACTAGTTAATGTATCATATTTAATAACATAGGCTATTTTATTTGTATCATCAACAATTTCTCGTTCATCACTATGGGTATAAGTATTATCATAAGAATTGTATGTATCTTTACTAACATCATATGAATATTCTTTGAATAACTTTTTGCCTAAAAAATTAAATAAGCTAAAACTAGCTACGGGTATTGATAACACTATGGCAACTGCGACAATTGACTTCATAAGTTCTTTAAATTCTAATTTAAATGTTTTAACACTATCTTCATATCTTTTTTCAGTATTAGAATAATCTTTATATTTTTCTTTAATATCTTTTTCAACTGACTCAATATTTTTAACCATGTTATTAGCAGGAACTCTTATAACATTTTTTAATCTATCTTTTTCATCTTTAAATACCATTAATTTAAGAAAATCATTATCTAATAGTGAACTATTACTACCATTTCTTTTGATTTCATAGTATTTAGCTTCAATTTCGGGATATTTTTCAAAATTAATTTCATCAACTGCAGTTTTTATTTTTCTTTCAATAAATGACTTATCGATTTCACTAGCTTTGCAAAATTCTAGCAAAGTGCTTTTTCCAGTATAGTATATTTCAAAACAAATTACTTTAAAAACACCTGTATAAAATGGCTCAACAATTTTCTTTTCTTCTTCATAATCAATCACTGACGAATTTCCAAGACTTCTAAGTAGTTTTTTAATTTCACCAATTATTTCATTAATCCTATCTTCTTTAATATAATTTTTATCTAAATATTCAGCATAATTTTTCACTTTAATATATATTTCAAAAGAATCTAAACTGTTATCTAATTTTTCTAATCTTGTCATTGCATTAGAGTAATCGATGATTATAAAGCCTTCAAATTTTTTATTTTTAGATGTTTTTACTTTTGAATTAGTATCAATAATAATGTTTTCTAATTCTTCTCTAAATGGTTTAATATTAAAACCAATTCTTTCTATTGCTTCTATTTTGTCTTCAACCTGTATTAGTTTAGCTTTGTAATTTAGTGCTACATCTGTATTCATAAACTAATTCCCCCCTATAAATTAAGATATATACTACCATACTTTTAATGAAAAAGCAAACATTTTTTTGATTTTATAATATATAAAAACACAAAAGAAAATCTAATGTGTTTAAATTATAAAATATAACATATTACGACCTATTTTACCCATCCTAAAATAACAATAACTGTTTACGCCCTAGTTGGATTATTATCTATTTCAATATTTACTTTACTATTTAATCTATAAATATCATCTAAGTATTTTAAATGTTCTTTAACCAAATTATAGGCTTTATATTTTAATATTATTTGAAATCTATAAACATTATTTATTTTAAACATTGCAGCTGTTGTTGGTCCTAAAATTATAACATTAGTAAGTTTTTTATCTAAATAACCTTTAACTTTAGATATTTCTTTAGATGCTTCATTATAATCTTTAGATGCAATTAAAATTTTAGTTATATAAAAATATGGCGGATATTTAAGAATTTTTCTAATATTCATTTCATAATTATAAAGAGATTCATAATCATTATTTTTAGCATATTCTATTATTTTGTTATCACTATTAAATGTTTGAATTACAGCATCTGATTTATCACTTGCTCTTCCAGCTCTACCAATTGTTTGAGTAATAAGTTCAAAAGTATTTTCTCCACTTCTAAAATCAGGAATATTTAAAGAATCATCTGCATTAATTATGGCTGCTAATGTTACTTTAGGAAAATCAAATCCTTTACTAATCATTTGAGTACCAACAATTATGCTTACATCTTCGCTTTCTATTTTAGCTATAATTTCGTCTTGGCTACCTTTTTTACTGGTTGTATCAGCATCCATTCTAACTGTTTTAACATTATATCTTTTATTAATTTCTTCTTCTAACTTTTCAGTACCAAGTCCAAAATTAGTTAAAGATTTTTCCATACAACTTGGGCAGGTATCGGGATTATTAATGGTATATCCACAATAATGGCATCTTAAATTATTACTTGTTTTATGATAAGTTAAAGATATTTCACAATGAGGACATTTAAACGTGTATCCGCAATTTTTACAATTAACAATAGTTGAAAAACCTCTTCGATTAAGCATTAATAAAACTTGTTCATTTGCTTCTAGTTTCTCCCTTATTTTTTGATCTAAATAATCACTTATAATCATATTTCTTTTTTTATATTCTTCTTGCATATCAACTATTTTAGTAGTAGGCATTACACTTTTTCCAATTCTTTTGGTTAAAGATAGTAAAGTATAAACCCCTTTTTTAGCCCTAGCCATTGTTTCAAGTGAAGGTGTTGCAGAACCAAGTACAACTGGACAATTGTGATATTTGCTTCTTAAAAGAGCAATATCTCTAGCATGATATCTAGGATTACTATCTTGTTTATAGTTACTACTTTGTTCTTCATCTAATATAATTATTCCAATTTTTTCAAAAGGAACAAATATAGCACTTCTAGTTCCAACAACAATATGAACATCTCCATTTAAAATTTTATGATATTCATCATATTTTTCACCATCTGATAAAGCACTATGGAAAATAGCAACATCACTACCAAATCTTGAATAAAATCTTGAAACTATTTGATGAGTTAAACTAATTTCTGGAACAAGAAGTATTGCACATTTGCCTGTTTTAACTACTTTTTCAATTAACTCCATGTATACCTCAGTTTTGCCTGATCCAGTTACCCCATGAAGTAAAAATATTTCGCTTTTATTAAAACTTTCCTCTACTTTATCTACTACTTCTTTTTGTTCTAAAGTTAGTTCTTTTTTCTTAAAACTATTATTATCAATATTTATTCGATATTTATTAACTTTATTTATTTTAATAATATTTTCATTAACAAGTTTTTTAACTATATCTAAACTATATTCTTTTTTTAAGATTTTTTCATTATTTAAAAGTCTATTAAGTAGTTCAATTTGTTTAATACTTCTTTTATTATTGTTAGTATAATTAATAGCAGTATCTTTATTTATTAATTCTAAATATTCATCATATTTTTGATAACTACTTTTAATTGTTTTTATTTTCATAGAAGATGGAAGCATTGCTTGATATGCTTGAATAAGAGAACAAAGGGTTAATTCTTTTAATGTTTTACCAAGCTCTAATAACTCTTTATTTAAACAAAAGTATTCATCTGTAATACTTGCTATTTCTTTTAAATTATTGTTATTACAATCATTAGTTATTTCTAAGACAAATCCATTAATTAAGGTATTTCTAAAAGGAACTTTTACTTTCATTCCAACTTTTAAATTATCTTTTAAAATATCAGGAATAATATAAGTAAATGTTTGATCTAGGGCTTTAGCACCATATTCAACTAAAATATTAGCATACATAATAAATACCTTCTTTCTAACTAATTAATATTATAGCAAATAAAAACATAAATAGTTTAAGTAATTCTATCTATAATTAAAGTTATAAGTTTTATTTTTTTATTTTTGCCAATTATTTCCACTAGATATATACAAACAATTGTTTTAATATATTTTCATAAGGAGAAATGTCTAATGAAAAATAATTTATATTCAAATAGAAATATTATTGCAATTGACTTAAAAAGTTTTTTTGCTTCTGTTGAATGTATTCAAAGAGGTCTTGATCCATTTACTACTGCTCTAGTTGTTTGTGATCCAACTAGAAATGGCGCTATTACTTTGGCAGTTACGCCTTTTTTAAAAAATTTAGGAGTTCCATCTAGAGGAAGAGCCTATGATTTACCTAAAAATATTAAAATATTTAAAGCACCGCCTCGTATGAGCTTATATATTAAAAAAAGCCGTGAGGTTTTAAGTATTTATTTAGAGTATGTTGCTAAAGAAGATATTCATGTTTACTCAATTGATGAAGTGTTTTTAGATGTTACTAATTACCTTCATATGTATAATATGACTGATTATGAACTTGCTCAAACTATTATAAATGACATAAAGAAAAGAACCGGTCTTACAACAACTGCTGGAATTGGTCCAAATATATTACTTGCTAAAATTTCAATGGATATTGAAGCTAAACACGTTCAAAATAACATTGCTAAATGGACTTATGATGATGTTAAAACTAAATTATGGTCTATCACTCCTCTATCAAAAATGTGGAGCATTGGGCCACGCATGGAACGTAATTTAAATAAGCTAGGTCTTTATACGGTAGGAGATATTGCCAAATATGATAAAAATAAATTAAAAGATAAATATGGTATTATTGGTATTGAGCTATGGGAGCATGCTAATGGGATTGATAACGCTAGAATAAGTGATTTTAATAATTATATTCCAAAAGAAAATTCAATTAGTCATAGTCAAATTTTATTTAAAGATTATAATCAAAATAACATAATTATTATTATAAGAGAAATGGTAAGTGTTTTAGTTAGAAGGTTAAGAACAGCACATAAACAAACTTCTTCAATTGGTTTAGGAATCGGTTACTCTAAGGAAACTGGTGGTGGTTTTTATCACGTAACTAAGCTAGATACTAGTACTTTTAAAGAAGATGAAATAGCTGATATCTGCTTAAACATGTTCGATAAATATTATGAAGAATATATGCCAATTAGAAAAGTTTCAATTTCTTTTGGTAGATTATCTGATGATATCGGAATCCAACTTAATATATTTGAATCATATGAAGAAGAAAAAACAAACAAAAATGGTGAAATTGTTATAGATGAACTTAATAACAAATATGGTGCTAATATGATTTTGAAAGCATCTAGTTTACTTGAAGATTCTACTATTAGAATGCGTAATGGGAAGATAGGTGGTCACAATGCCTAATCGAAACGCGATTAAATGGGCTCCTTTTAATTCAGTTATTAACGGCAACTATATAATGAATATGATAGTTAAAGAAAAATCTAGAATAGTTAAACCGGATTTATCAGAAGAACAAATAAATGAGTTTGAAAATTTAATTAAAGAATCATTAATTAATAAAATACCTTTAGAATTTACTATTTACGATAATGGATATACTAAAAATATAAAAGGAACCGTTACTAAAATAGACAGTTCCTTAAATAAAATATTTTTAAACTATAATAATCATATCTTCTTTTGTGAAATAATGAATATTAAAAAACTAGATTATTTCTTATCGTAATCATCTAAAAATGAATGATTTACTCCATCTTTGTGCCAAGAAAGTATACAATTCATATTAACATTATCCATTGCTTTAAAAATATTAGCATCAACACTTGGATTAATTTTACGTAAATTTTTAATTAGTTCTTTCATTTCTTTACGTTTACTTGTTCCATCATTTATTAAGGAACAACCTTCTGTAAAACGACATGCACAATTTATAAAAGTTAATTCGTTATTATTTTTCCAAGCAATAATAGATGCTTCTTTAACTAAATATAGTGGTCTAATTAAATCTATTCCTTCATAATTATCAGAATGCAATTTAGGCATCATTGTTTTAATTTCGGCTCCATAAAACATTGATAAAAGAGTCGTTTCAATAACATCATCAAAGTGATGACCTAACGCAATTTTGTTGCATCCTAACTCCTTAGCATGATTGTATAAATATCCTCTACGCATCCTTGCACATAAATAGCAAGGACTTTTTGAATCCACATTAGCAACTACATCAAAAATATCACTTTCAAACATATCTAATGGAATATTTAATATTTTTGCGTTATCTAATATAAAATTACGATTATATTCATTATAACCAGGATCCATAACAACATAATGAGCATTAAATTTAACGTTGCCATGCCTTTGTAATTCTTGAATACACTTCGCAAGTAAAAATGAATCTTTTCCTCCACTAATACAAACCATGACATTATCATTTTCTTCAATTAATTTATAATCAGAAACGGCTTTAACAAATTTAGACCATATTTCTTTACGATATGTTGTTATAATGCTTCTTTCTATTTCTTTATACTTCTCCATTTTTAACCTCTTCATATACTTTATTAAATATTTTTATAAATTCATCTATTTCTTCACTAGTTGTTAAATAAGATAAACTAATTCTAATTGATGAACTAGCTCTTCCTTTATCTTTAGTTAGTGCATACACTAATTTTGAAGGCGTCATTATTGGACAACAACTAGTTTTACTAGAAACCATTACTCCATTTTGATTTAATTTATCAACAAAAAGAACTGATTTTACTTTCTTAACACTTATATTAATTGTATAAGGCAAGCTTTTTGCAGTACTATTAATAATTACATCTTTATTTTGTTTTAATAAGTTAATTAAATAATCATGAAGTTCCTTAACATATTTATATCTTTCATCTAAATTTTTATATGCTTTTTCAATTGCAACTGCCGTACTCGCAATTAAATTGGTATTAGGAGTACCACTACGATAAACAGTTGTTGATTTGCCACCTAATATTTGAGGTTTTAACTCGATATTTTTTCTTTTTACTAAAATAGAGATTCCCATTAACCCATAAAATTTATGCGGAGCAATAGTTACTAAATCAGCATTTTGAATATCTATATTAATTTTACCAATTGCTTGAGATGCGTCAGTATGGAAAACAATATGATCATAATTTTTTAAAAGCTTTCCAATTTCTTCAATAGGTTGTTTTATTCCAAGCTCTGAATCGACAGAAGTTACTGATACTAAAATAGTTGTTGGTCTAATCATACTCTTTAAAACATCTATGTCAACTATTCCATCTTTGTTAACTGGAATTATTTCTACTTCATAACCTTCTTCTTGTAAACGTAAACAAGAACTCATTACTGAATTATGTTCAAGACTACTAACTAAAATATGATTTCCAAAATTTTTATATCGATAAGATGCACCTAATATCGCTAGATTATTACTTTCAGTAGCACCACTTGTATAAATTATTTCATCGGGATTAACATTTAAAATATTGGCAATTTTTTTATTAGCTTCATCAATAACTTTTTTAGCCATTTTTCCCATATCATGATTAGAGTTCGGATTACCATAATAGTTATTTGTAACATTTACATAGCAATCTAATACATCTTTATCAACCGGGGTTGCCGAAGCATAATCTAAATATATCATAGGCCCTCCTTAAATATTTATCTAATTTATTATAGAAAAAAAACAAATAATAGTAAATATTAAATTTAATTTGATATTAAAACGTGTATAAAATATATTTAAATGGTTATAATAATATTGTCAGAACATAAAATTATAGTTCTGATAATATTACATTAAATAATTAATGTAATAAAATGTGGCTACAATAATTATAGCCACATTTTTAAATATAACAAAAAAAGAAGCACAGGGCTTCTTTAACAAATTAATTTAAAGCGTCTTTTAATTTGTTTCCAGCTTTAAATGTTGGAGCAACTTTAGCAGGAATTTTAATTTTTTCTTTAGTTAATGGATTAATTCCTTCTCTAGCAGCTCTTTCTTTAGCAGCAAATGTTCCGAATCCAACTAATGAAACTTTGCCACCTTTCTTTAATGCTTCAGTAATACCAGCAAGTGTTGCATCTAATGCTCTTAGAGCTTCAGCTTTACTCATATTTGCTTCAGTAGCAATAAATTCTACTAATTCTTGTTTAGTCATTTTGACTTCCTCCTATTTTAATAATTTTATAAGGCAAATTACCCTACAAATAAAATTTACCAAAACTAGGGACAAAATGCAATAAAAAAGGGCTATTTTTTGAAAAAATATATGATTTTACTTAACAAAATTATCAAATTATCTAAATATTAATCTCTTTTAAACTCTTTTGGTTTAGTATTAGATACATATTTAACAAATTCACCCATTTTTTTATACTTTTCTATTCCTTCTTCAGTGAAAAAAATACTTTTTCTCAAATTAAATCTACAATAACTATCTATTAAGCTTGATATAAAATCTTTTTCTTTATCTTTATTTATATGTATAGTTCTGGGCCATGAAGGAATCAGTTCTTTTGGTAGGTCAACTTTGTAATTACCTAAGTACGTAAATTTATCTAAATCTTTTTTGGTAATATTTAGTTCAAATAAATAAGAGTATAAATAATTATATTCATCCGGGTAAAATATTGTTTTTCGATTTTTCTCTGCATCATCATATGTTTCATGACCATGAAAAGGATAAAATCTTTCTTCCCATATGATTAAATTTTTTTTTACATATTCCGAATTGTTAATAGTGTTAAAATCTACATTATCAATGGAATCTATTATTTTGGCTCTAAATAATTTTTTTGAGATACTACTATCATATTTTTCACTAAAATCTTCTGATTTTATAAATAGAAAATATTTTCCATCAAATTCCTTATTATAATTTTCAATCTTAATAGCAAGCGTATCGCCTTCGTTTAATTTTATCATTTTTTCTCCTTTAATTATCTAGTATAAATATATCATATGTTTTTTAGTATGAGAAATAAATTCATATTCTTAATTAATTATATCACTTTAATATTACAAATATATTAAGTTTCACTATTAAAAAAAAGACAACAATTTAAAATGTTATCTTTATAAAACTATAGCTATTAAATTATTTGATCCTTTATTAACTATCTTAGTTACTGTGTTAGATAATTTATATCTAGTTGCTTCTGGCATCATTGATAATTTAGCTTCTATTCCCTCTTTAACAATGACATCTAAACTTCGACCAAATATTTCACTTTTCCAAATGCTTGATGGATCTTTTTCATAATCCTTCATTATATAGTTTATTAATTCTTTACTTTGCATTTCAGTTCCAATTATAGGCTCGAATGTGCTTTCTACATCAACTTTCATTAAGTGAATTGAACTTGCTAAGGCTTTTAACTTAACACCATATTTAGAACCTTGCTTAATAATTTCTGGAGTAGATAGCTTCATATCTGATAAGCTTGGATAAACAATACCATATCCTGTTGCTTTAGCCATTTTTAAAGCATCTTTAACACTGGATATTTCATCTTTGCCGCTTGAGTAATCCATAAATATTTTAAGTAAATTACCTTTGGTTAATGATATTCCGCCAAGAAGTTCTTTTAATGTTTCATTATATAATTCATTTGATGAATCTAAATTTAGAGTTACAACACCATTAGATGTGTTGACATTAGATATATAGGCTTTAGATATATATTTACTATCTTTATAATAATTAATTATATTTTCAGCATCTTTAAGTTTGCTTATTCCGTCCATACTCTCTCTTAATTTTGTTAGATATTCCTCTTTAATTGGATGATTATTTGCTAAACTATGAACCCATGATGGAATATTAATTTCAATATCTAAAATTGGAAATTCATATAGGGCAGTTTTTAAAATTTCATACATATCTAATTCTGTCATTTTATCTACATTGACAGGAAGAACAGGAACATCGTAATTATCAGTTAAACTTTTAGCTAAATTTCTAGTTTCTTCTTTCTCAGGATGAGTCGTATTTAAAACAACAATAAATGGTTTATTAATCATTTTAAGTTCAGTTATAACTTTTTCTTCAGTACTGGTTATTTCTCCTCTAGTAAACTCACCAAATGAGCCATCAGTTGTCATAACGATTCCGATGGTAGCATGATCTTTTATGACTTTTTCAGTTCCAATCTCAGCAGCTTCCATAAAAGGAATTTCTTCGTCATACCAAGGTGTTTTAACCATTCGAGGATTTCCTAATTCATCCTCATATCCATTTGCACTTTTAATTACATAACCAACACAATCAATAAGTTTAACATTTGTTTTAAATTCATCTATTTTAATATTTGCTCCTGATGATGGAATAAACTTAGGTTCCATGGTCATAATAGTTTTGCCGGGAGCCGATTGTGGTGCTTCATCTATGCATCTTTTCTTTAAATCTTCATCTTCAATATTGGGTACAATAAAATTCTCTATCACTTTCTTAATAAATGTAGATTTACCTGTTCTAACTGCTCCAACAACGCCTAAATAAATTTCTCCATTTCCCCAAGTTGAGATGCTACTTATTATCTCTTTTTTTTCCATACCATTTTCCTTTCATTTAAAATGTATGAAAGTAGTAAATATTTATGCAAAAAAAGACTAAGTTTAATAAAAACTTAGTAAATTTTAAAATATTAACTTAATTATTATTAACAATATTAATTATTAATGGTGATAAAATAATTAATAAAATTAATGGAATAAATATAAATACACTTACTAAACTTATTTTAATGGGCATCTTATTTATTTTGGCTTTAGTATCTAATAAGATTTTATCTGATAAATAAGATAATTGATTACTTAATGATTCAACTATATTACTTCCATAAATATTTGATTCTATTAAGTTTAAAATAATATTATTTACAGTATCAGAAGGAATTCGGTATTTTAAATCATCTAAGGCTTCATTTAAACTTTTTCCTAAAGATACATCATCTAACACTTTAATAAATTCGTTTGATAGATCACTATTGATATTGTTACTTGTTAATTCAATTGCTTTAGCTAGATTATTACCAGATTCAATGTTTAAACTAAGAATTTGAAAGTAAAATAATGATTCTTTTTCTAGTTTTCTTGCTCTTTTAGCTAATCTATAATCAAAAAATAAATATTCAATTAATATAAAATATAGATATGAAATTATTAATGATACTATAAAATTAGTCTTTAATAATATAAGTATTAGAAAAATAAATAGGGTACTTATTAAGTTAATCAATAATAATTCAACAACATTATAATTTTTTGATAAACCAAATAGTTTATTTTTTCTATTTATTCTTTCTATATGTTCTTTTGTATAAATTTTATCTACTAAATTATTCATATTCAATCCTCAATATTCTTTTTATAATTAATATATAACTTATATATAATATAATTATAAGTAAAATTATTAAATAACCAAATGGGGTTGTAAGTAATGGTGCAAAGTAATCAGGACTAATTAATAGTAGTATACCAGTTAATAAAATTGGCATAGTAAGTAAACAATAATAAACTAATTTTGATGATGCTGTCATACTATTTAATTCATCTTTTAATCTTTTGTTGTTAGTAAATGAATTTTCAATATTAGTAAAAACTCCAACTAGATTTCCACCAGTTAAATTAAGCAATGATAATGTGCTGGTTATATACTTAATATCTTCTATTTTAGCACGTTCATAGAATCTATCAAAAACATCTTTTAAATCTAACCCATATTCTAAGTCATAACTTATTTTAGAAAATTCTTCTTTAATTGGACCTGATAAATCTTTAACGACCATATCAACTGCTTGAGTAATGTTATATCCTGATTTAAAGGCATTATTCATTATAACTACTGCTTTTAATAAATCTTGTTCAATATGCTTAGTACGTTTTTTATAAGCAATATTAAGAATAATATTATAAGCGTAATAACTTAAAAATATTATTAAAATTAAAAACATAAAATTTAAATTATTTTCAAATAAACTATAGAGTATATAAAGAATTCCACTTCCAATTGATATACAAAATTTAGTAGCTATAATTGATAAACCGTTGTAATCTTTATAAGAATATTTATTAAATTTTTTTGCTTTATTTTTAAAATATACTGATTTTTCTAGTACTTTAATTATATTTTGCTTAATGTTTAGGTATAACTTTAAGAGGCTATCACCTAAACTAGTTGTGTTATTATTATTTTTTATAGTATATTTATTTATTTTATTACTTAATTTTAGAGTTCTATTTAATCTAATTGTATAATAAATAATCCATATTAAACATAAAATAAATATAAATTTAATCAGTATATTTAATAACATATTATTATTTCCTTTCTATTTAAATATTAAATCTAAATCATCTATTCCTCTTGATTTTAATAAGTTATATACAGATGGTTTCTTTTTACATTTAATAAATTCACCGTTTTCTTCTCCATCTTTAGTTAAACCATTTCGTCTATATTCAAATATAGTATTTAATTTAATCGTATCATTTTCAAAACCAACTACTTCTGATATATTGGTTATTTTTCTTTTGCCATCATGTAATCTTTCGATGTTTATGACAATGTCTATTGCGTTTTCAATATATTGTCTTATTGCTCTTATAGGGATTTCAATGCCGCTCATTAAAACCATTGTTTCTAATCTATTTAATGCATCTGAACAACCATTGGCATGCAATGTGGTTAATGAACCTTCGTGACCAGTATTCATCGCTTGTAGCATATCAAACGCTTCTTTACCACGACACTCTCCAACGATTATACGATCTGGTCTCATTCTTAAGGCATTTATAACAAGATCTCTTATTGTTACTATTTTATTATTGTTATAATTCATAGTTCTTGTTTCTAAACTTATAACGTGTTCTTGTTCTAATTTTAATTCAGCAGCATCTTCAATGGTAATAATACGTTCATCATTGCCAATAAATGAGCTAAGTACATTTAAAAGTGTTGTTTTACCACTACCAGTTCCACCACATACAATTATATTTAATTTGCCTCTAACAGCACCTTCTAAGAAAATAGCCATTTCATTAGTTAAACTACCTACTCTTAAAAAATCGTCTATTTTAGTCATATTTCTTTTAAATTTACGAATAGTTATAACAGGTCCATTAACTGATAATGGAGGTATAACAGCATTAATTCTAGATCCATCTTTTAATCTTGAATCAACCATTGGACTAGAAGAATCAATAGTTCTTCCTTGAGGTCCAATTAATCTTTGAATTGTTCTAATAATATGATCATCATTTATAAATGAAACACTGTTATCTTTAACTATTTTACCATCTATTTCAACATATATATCTTTTGGCCCATTAACCATTATTTCACTGATATTGTCATCTTTTAATAGTTCACTTAATGGCCCATTACCACTAATTTCATCTTCTATTAAATTATAAATATGATTCCTTTCAACATTAGATAAATCATAACCTTCTAAACATTTATCTATTTCATCATCAATAAATTCATTTAAATTAACACCTTCAGGAATCTCAGTATCAACCAATCTCTCGATAATTATTTTTCTTAATTTATCTAATAGTTTCTTATCAGGGAAGGCATCATAATCTGTTAGAACACTATTTACTAATTCTTTATCTTTATTAAAGTTAAAAGATTTTAATAATGAACTACTCATCTTTATTACCTCCTATAATCTCATTTGCTATTAATTTAAATATTTTTTCATCTTTAAATTTAGAATATTTATAAGTTATAATTTCTCCATTAACAACTAATTCATCTAAGTTATTTACATGAAAACTGGAACTGATTACATAATCAACATTATGGCCTATAATATTTTTGATATCATAATTACTGAAATAATCTTTATTAGGTATAAAACTATTATTAAGAATTATTTTATACTTATCTAAATTGTTTTCTATAAATAAATTTACTAGATTTTTTATGTTTTTAAGAGAAACACAATCGTTTGTAGTTAATAGGTAAACTACATCACTTTTATCCAAACTATAAACACTTATCTCATTAAGTATACTTGGGGTATCTATTAATACAACATCATAATTATATACACTTTTTTCGAGTAAGATATCTATATATTTAACATCAATTCTACTTGCGTATCTAGGATCTTTTGGACTTGCCACAAATGAGATGTTTTCATCATATTTGGTAATATATTTATCTAAATCATTATATTTATTGTTTATATAATCTTCAACAAAATTAAATATAGTTTTGTTTGCTTCTCTATTTAGAGATATAGCAATTGCTCCATTAGTTAAATCTAAATCAACAATTAAAACTTTTTTATTTAATTTAGAAAGTGTTCCGGCAAGTGATAAAAGAGTTGTTGTTTTACCAACTCCACCTTTTCCACCATAGAAACATACAATTTTACCTCTAGCCATATTAAATGTCCCCTTTATTATCTTCTATAATTATACCATTATTTGAATTAATAACAACATAATTTATACTAACTGTATAATTTTTTAAATTAACTATATTACCAAATACACTTTTTATTTTATAACTGTTTTGAATATATACTTTATCATTTTCTTTTTTATACTTAAAATCATCTACTTTATAACCATTTTGTCTATATAAATCAACTATTTTGTCTTCTTCAAGAGTACTATTTAGAATTGTTCTAGTAACATTTTCATATTTATTTTGACTATTAATTATATAAGCATAATCATAGAGAAAACTAAAAACAATAAATATTACGGGAATAATTATTATAAATATAACTAAACTTTGACCTTTATTGTTCATTTAATATTACCCTTTCACATTTTATTACATAAGGATTACCTAAAACAAGTGATAAACCAGGGGTTATTGTTTTATAATCTTCGGTTATTTGTAAATATGTATAATTATCTTTTATTTGATAAGTAAATTTGTTGTTGGTAATTTGATTTATTTCATCTATTTTGTTTTCTTTATAAAGAATAGTTACATTGTTCATATTTGATTCCAATTTATTTTTATATGAAAAAATTGTCATAAAATCTACTAGTAGCATAATTATGAATATGATTACTGGAAGTATAATTATAAATTCAACTAAAGCTTGACCTTTCTTATTCATTTTACCAACCCTTATCATAATTAAATTATAAGATATTTTTTAAAGTTTTACAATTATATATTAAATTTTAGAGCAAAATAAAAGCAACTTTTTATAGTCGCTTTTATTTTTGTTACCCTTTTCTACAACAATAACAATATTTATCATCATACCATATTAACATAGGAATTCCGTCACCAATATAACAGTCACATTCAAATTTTAATTGTTTTGATACTTTACTAATACACACTCCTGATGATCCACCTGATGAACCTCCTGATGATCCACCATCTGTACATGTACACCTGTCTTCAGTCCACCATCTGTCACATTGTTTGCCTGTTGCAACATCATATTTATAATGCCTTTTTTGACAATATGTATTTTTAGGATCCTGTCTTTCACATTGCCATGTCTCAGTAGTTTGAGAACACTCCACATAACATTGTTGAGTATTGCAAGATGTAGATGTTGCCTCATCTGGACATTTATAATCTAAATATTTAGTGTCAACATAATGATTTATGATGTTTCCTCCACCACATGTTTCAGAACATGATGTTGATTTTAATGTTTTATTAACAC
>USFG01000009.1 GCA_900553855.1 uncultured Mycoplasmatota bacterium
CAGTCGGTAGAGCATTTGACTTTTAATCAAAGGGTCTGGAGTTCGAATCTCCAACAGGACACCATTTTAAGAAATTAACCTTCTCTGCTTGAGAAGGTTTTATTTTTAGTACAAATAAAAAATCCAAATAATGGATTTTAATTTTTTATGTATTAAACAAACAAATTATTTCTATACTTTATATTATATTCACTCATTAATAAACCTAAATTATTATCATCTTCATAAATATATTCTAAATCATTATTATATTCAGTCATAAAGGGATTCGCATTAGAAGCAATATCAAATCTAGCACATTTATTACCAAATATCACTTGCACTTCAACTATATCCTTTTTATTTTTTAATCTTTTAACTTTATAAGGATCTAATATTTCTTTATTTAATTTAATTAAACATAAATTAGCATATAGTTTATTTTTTATAATAGTTGGTTCATAAGGAATTTCTTCTCCATTATCTTTAACATTAGAAATATAAAAATTAGAACATTCTTCTTTATTTAATGTTATTACTTCTCCATTTTCAAATATTATATTTAATGCTTCTATATTCATTCTTTATCCACCCTATAATAAGAATAACACATCTAATTTATAATGAAAATGAAAAATACTTTATTTTTTAAATTTTTTGTGATATATTATTTTTGCAAATGAATTATTTTGCGCTCATAGCTCAATTGGATAGAGCGTTAGACTACGGATCTAAAGGTTAGGGGTTCGACTCCCTTTGGGCGCACCATAGATAAAAATGTTCGAACAGTTCGAACATTAAATATATTTTCAGTCTAAAATATGACTGATTTTTTATGCAATAATTCAAAATCAATTGTATAATCATATTTTCCCGACTTTGTAAACACTATCAAATTAATTGATAAATAAATAAAATTATGCTACTATGAATATGTAAGGAGAACTTACATAAAATAAAAAAAGAGGAACATTTAGATTCGCAAGTGAATGTCGCCTCAAAATATATGGATTGACACTCTATCATTGCTGAAGAGTGCCTATTTTTTTATTGCTAACACCAATAAGGTAGAAAGTAACAAAATGATAGCAATGAGTTTTAGAACTTTTATAATAAAATACAAGATGAAATTAAAAGATTAGAAGAAACCGAAGAAATTAAAAGATATTTAAACTTATAAGATTTACTAGGAGAAAAAGCAAAAGAAAAAATTATTAGATTAATTAAAAAATAAGTGATCAAGCATAGATATTAACTAGTTAAATTTGCAATTATCCCCTCTTTATGTTAAAATACTCCCCAAGAAAAGGGGATTTTTTATGTTATCAGAAGGAGAACAAAAAATATTATATAATTATTATGTTGATGAAAAATTAGCAAATATCATTAATTTTATTAACAATAGAGATGATTTAGAAAATATTAAAAATGCTATTATTAATGCAAAAAAAGGTTTTAACTTTGATATAACAAACTTAAAATTAGAAAAAGTAAAAAATATACTTAATGAATATTTCAACATCAAAAAAGTTTTATACTATCCTACTACACCATCAAGATTTAAATTTTTAAGACAAAAAACCTATGAAAACTTATCGCCTATGTCACCTTTCGATATTCCCATAACATATATTCCATGTGAAGAAAAAAAATTAAAATGTTCAGTTATACGTTCAATACCTATGCAAAAACTTGGAAATATTCAAGTAATTCAAAGTATCAATTTTACTCCATCGAATATAATGGCTACAACCTACGCTCATGAAATAACTCATACGCAATATCAATCAAAAGAATTTATTTATGATGAAATATTGCCTATTTTTGTAGAAGAATTAATAAATAGCCTAACCGATAATAACAAAATTATATTTTATGCTAGAATAAACAATTTATTAGAATGTTTAAAAGAAATAAATAAAAAACCTTTTCCTCAAGACGAAATTGAAGAATTTAATAAATTAAACACTATTAAATATATTGAATCAACCCTTAAGGCATATATGTTATACCATATTTATACTAATGAACCACTATCAAGTACAAAAGCTAGAATTATAGATGACGTTCAATCAGTAATAGATGGTACAATATCAATTGAAAATTTAATATCAAAATACGAATTAACAGATAAAAACACTAAAAGTCTTACATTATTTAAAAGATATTTCAAATAACTTACCAAAAATTGGTAAGTTTTATTTTGTATAGGCCATAATAAAACAAGTGATAATATGGTTATAGTAAATAAAATTAAAAATAATTATAAAAATATTCCTGACTTAAAAACAAGAAAAATTAAATATAAATTATCAAATATTTATATTTTTTATCTTGAAACAATTTGTAGCAGTGAACAAATTAATGATTTCATTTTAAAAAATATAACCAATCCAAATAAAAAAAGAACCATTAATAATATTTTAGCAACCCCTAACTTTAACTTAATAAAATTAGATGAAATAGATAAATATTTATTTAATGGATTTACAATCCTAGTATATCAAAACAAAATATATGCATTAGAAACAAAAGCCAATTTAGATCGAAGTATTAATACTCCTGAGATCGAACAAGAACTATATGGTCCAAAAGATGCATTTGTTGAAAATTACCAAAAAAATATTGGGTTAATAAAACGAAGAATTAAATCAAAAGAACTTAAAATAAAAGAATATAATATCGGCAAATATACAGATACTAAAACCGGCTTATTATATATAGAAGGAATAACAAAAGAAGAATATATTAACAAATGTAATGATATTTTAAAAAGTATAAATATTGACGGAATAATAGATGCCGGCGAATTAAAAAAATATATAATTAAAGAATCATCTAACTTATTTCCTAAAGTAAAACTAACCGAAAAACCCAATTCAGTTGCGCATGCCCTTTTAGAAGGAAAAATAGTTATAGTCGTTGACACTTCTCCATTCGCTATAATAGTCCCAGCAGTTCTAGCCGACTTTATTAATCCTATTTCTGATAATTATTTATATGCAAATAATGTTAACTTTACTAAATTCTTAAGATTATTTTGTCTTTTTATAACCGTACTAACACCAGCATATTATGTAGCAATTGCCAACTATAATCAAGAAACAATCCCCTCTAAATTATTAATAAGCTTTATTACTCAAAGAGAAGGTGTTCCCTTTCCAACTACCATTGAAGCCCTCATAATGCTTCTAATATGTGAGATATTAAGAGAAAGTGATCTTAGATTTCCTTCAAATTATGGATCAGCCATTTCCATCATAGGAGCATTAATAATAGGAGAAGCTGCAGTAAACGCAAGTATCGTAAGTCCCATCATGATCATAACCATATCTTTAACCTTTATAAGCAGTATGGTCTTTAATAATGTTGAAATTAATTCAGCCCTTAGATCATGGCGATTTCTAAGTTTATTTATAGCATCACTTTATGGTTTATATGGTGTAGCTATCTCATTAATTCTATTAATAATAAATTTAACAAGTAATTATTCATTCAATTTATCATACAGTTTCCCTGCTGCTCCATTTAATTTTAATTATTTAAAAGAAACCCTAATCGCTATAAAACAAAAAAATAATACTAAAAGATCTAAATATTTAACAAACAATATTAGAAAGCAAAGATAATATGAAAAAAATAATCTTAATTATAATTACTTTATTTTTAACCACCGGTTGTTTTAACTATCTAAGTCTTAATGACATAGCTGTTGTTTCTTTAGTCCATATCGATTATCAAGATAATAAATATATATTAACAGTTGAAATAAGAGAAAATGAAAAAGATAACCCTAACGCATCAAGCATTTATACTAATCAAGGAATAACACTTGATAATACTTTTGAAAATATCGGTTTAACTATAAACAAATTCTTATATCTAGTAGACGTGGATACTATAATACTTACTGAAAATGTTCTAAATCAAAAATTAGAAACAACCCTAGATTATATAACCAGAGAAAACTACATTGGTAATAACTTTAATATTATAGTATCAAATGATGATATAAAAGAAATAACTAAATTAATTAAAGAAAAAAATAAAATAGTAGGTGCATATATAAAGGATACTATTACTAATGATTACAACAACACAATTGATATTAAATATAATAAATTCATTAAAACTTATCTTAGTGAATATAAAGATATGATTTTACCATTTGGAAAAATTGTAAATAATGAATTTACCTTAAATGATGCTATTATATTTAATCATAATAAAGAATCAGTAATAATAAACAACGATTATATTAAAATTTATAACTTACTTAACAATACTAACAAATACTCTTTATTTAAAATAAATTATAATGGAGGAAATCTTATATATAGAATTAAAGATGTTAATACTAAATATAAATATGAAAATAACAATATAAATATAACTATAGATATTAATGGTAACTTTAATGAAATAGATAATATAAATTTAAATAAAGATAACATTGAAGAATTAATTACTTTAACTAAAGACTCAGTATATAATGAAACAACATCTTTTCTAAATATTCTTAAAAGTAATAATATTGATGCTCTAGGTTTTAAAAAAATAATTTACAATAAAACTAAAAATAAATTAGATAGTATAAAAGAATTAGATTATAATTTAGACATAAAAGTTATTTTAGATCGTGAAGAAACAATCTTTGAAAATATAGGAGCTAAAAAAAATGAAATATAATAAATTAGAATATAACTCAGCCTTATGTTTATCTAGTATATCTTTATTTCTAGGAATAGGTATAAGCAAAATTATTAATTCAATTGGAAGTAATTCATGGATATCTATCATTCTAGGAACAGCTATTGGATTACTTATAAATTATATTTTCACTAAATTACCAGAAAAAGATAATAAAATATTTGTTTATATATACAGCACTATTTTACTAACTTTAAATTTATTTTTAATTACTAAACTAATATCATCTATCTACTTGAATAGAACTCCCGATATAATTGTAATTATTCCTTTAATAATGTTAATATATTATATATCTAATAAAGGAATAAACACTATATTAAAAACATGTTTAATAATTTCATTTATTTATACTTTAATTTACTTAATTCCTTTAACTGCACTTGCACCTAAAATTAACATAGATGAATTTATTCCACTACTAACTTCAAATATTTACGATATCATAAAATGTAGTTTAACCTATGCTTTTATAAGCACTACCCCATTTATCTTATTTCCTAAGTTTAAAGAAAATTATAATTACAAATCATATCTTTTATCATCAATACTTGTATTAATAATCTTTGTTATCATTATTGGTAATTTAGGAACAAACTTAGCTAAATTATACCGTTACCCTGAATATATGGTATTTAAAGAAATATCACTTTTAGGTTTTATCGAAAACATCCAAAATATCTTATCTTATTTATGGTTATTTTGTTCATTTATTTTATCCTCTATGGCAACTTATAACATAAAAAGAGTTTCTAATAAAAAAATATTAATTATTACCCTATTATTAATAACATTTATTCTTAATAACGTATTATTAAAAAACTATATTTATATTGAATATATAACCAAATATTATAATATTATCTTATTTTCTATTTTAATATTATTTCTTATATCTAAAATATTTTCTAAAAACAAATTGTAATTATTTCTTTCTTGTGATAACATAACTTTTAATCAAGGGGAAAGTGATTATATGTTAGATTTTGAAATGTTTGATGCTAATTTAAATAATATTATAAATTACATTAATCTTAGAAGTGATTATGACAAAATAGATAATTATTTATATTATATTATTGATACTAATTCTAAATTAAATCCATCAGATATTAATACAAAACTAGATAATGTTAGATCTATGTACGAAGATATATTTAATGTAAAAAATGTTTATTATTATCCTCATAATTTATCTATATTTAAAGGCAAAAGAAAGAATACTATTTTAAGTTTAGATACTATTTCTCCATTTGAAATACCTCCTACTATATATGATAGTAAAGGAATCAAATATAAAAGTTATATTAAATATTACGAAGCACAATTTAATAATATTTTAATTCCCGTTGTAAATAGTATCTATTTAACTTCGTGCAATTTATTAGAAACTGTTTATGCCCATGAAATAACTCATACCCAGTACATTAAAGAAGATCATATATATAATGAATTACTTCCTATTTTTGTAGAACTTTTAGCAAGTGATTACTTTAATCAAAATGAACAAGAAACTATTTTAAGATTAGGTGATTTATTATCATGCTTAAAATATTTAAGATATCTTTTTTATTCCAATAAAAAAATTAAAATAAGTTTACTTAACAAAGTTAATACATATGTAGAATCAACTTTAAAAGCCCTAATGCTTTACAATTTATATAAAAACGAATTTCTTTCAAGTTCTAGGGCTAGAATAATTGACGACATCAATGATGCTATATCTTATAAAATATCTTTAAATGATTTATTATCTAATCATAATATAACTGATAGTGATGCTAAAAAATTATCCCTATTTAAAAGTTATTATAACGATTGACATTCAAACATTTATTTGCTATAATACAAAGCAATTAAGGGGGATTTATAATGACTAAAAAAAGAATTATAGCATATGCACTAGCAATTACAAGTTTATTTGGTTTTTATAAAGGATGTCATAAATTAGGAGAACATATAAGAGAAAATTATTTAAATGAATCTTTTTCAGATTCTACTTTAAATAACGAAACTACTATTAATGAAACATTAAGTGCCATAATACCTACTGAAACAACAATTATTCCTGAAACAACTTTAGTTGAAGAAACTACACCTGAAACAACATTTATAGAAGAAACTGTACCAGAAACAACATCTAATTTCATACCAGTATTTATTCCTTCATATGCTACCGAAGATCTAGCACTATTTGATGAAAATAATAATGTTAATTGTATGGTTGAAAAATATGAAAAACTATATCTTACTGAAATACTTGATAATAAAGTTGCTTGTGTAACAACTGATGGAAATTATGGATATACTGATATTAATTTATTAGAAACATTACCAGAAACTTATGCTGAAGTAGATATAAGTGATCAAAAAGTATATTGCTACTATCAAGGTGAATTAGTTCTTACGGCCGATTGTGTAACCGGTATTCCAACTTACGGAACAACTAAAGGTACTAATAAAGGATATACTGAGATTAATGGTAAATCTTACAATACAACTTTAATGCTTGATACTCCCGCAGAAATATTTATTTCCTTTAATCCCGATGGCGAAGGTTTTCATGATTCGAAGCGTAGTCAATTTGGCGGAGACATATATTTAACTAATGGATCACATGGATGTGTTAATATGAGACTAGAAGATGTAAAAGTTTTAGATAATTATTTAAAAGCAGGAGATCACGTTTTAGTCCATAAATAAAAGGCTTACAATTTTTGTAAACCTTTTTTTATATTAAATTACCAATTACTCCATAACTTACTATCATCATAATTATACTTGCCATTATAACTCCTAAGATAGCAGCTAAGAAAGCTTTTTTCTTATCCATTCTTAACAATGTTGCAATTAAACACCCTGTCCAAGCACCTGTTCCTGGAAGTGGTACTCCAACAAATAAGACTAATCCCCAAAAACCTAACTTTTCAATTTGGCCTTTTTTCTCATTACCTTTTCTTTCACAAAAATCAATAAATTTAACTAATATCTTATGTTTCTTCATGAACGCGAATACTGAATCTAAAAACCATAAAATTAAAGGAATTGGAATTAAATTACCTATTATTGAAATTATATAAGCCGGTACTGGTGGAACTTTTAATAAACTAGCAGCTATTAATCCTCCCCTAAGTTCTAAAATAGGCATTAAAGAAATAACAAACACAGTTATATATTTTCCTATCATAGCCCCAGAACTAGCGCCAAATATACCTATTATAAAATTAACAATCTTATCTACCACTTATATCATCCTCACTAAATATATTCTCTACCGCTTTAATAATTCCTAATTTACCATATTCAAATGTTAGAGCCCCTTGTAAATAAGCAACGAAAGGTTTTCTTATTGGAGCATCACAAGATAATTCTATACTAGACCCTTCCGTAAATGATCCACTGGCCATAATAATTTGATTATCATATCCTGGCATATCAGTTGGAACTGGTAAATAACATGAATCTATTGCACTTCCCATTTGAATTCCTTTAACAAATTTAATTAACTTTTCTCTATCATTAAATACAATGCCTAGAACTATATCATTAAGTTCATTGTTAATCATATCACAGCCTAATAACTTTAATAGTTCTCTAGCAAATACCTTAGTTTTTAACGCATTACCAACAACCATTGGAGCTTCATAAAACCCGAGCATAAAGTTTCTTGTTTGATTAAGAGATGGTCCTACTTCAGCACCTAAGCCAGGAGATGTTAATCTTTCACTGCACAAATTAACTAGTTTACTCTTACCACAAATATATCCACCATTATTGGCGATTCCGCCCCCTAAATTCTTAATCAGAGATCCAACAACTAAATCAGTTCCAATTTCAGTAGGCTCTTTATACGAACACATTTCACAATAACAATTATCAATCATAATTATTACTTCTTTATTAATACTTCTAATAAACTTAATAACTTTCTCTATTTTATCAATACTTAAAGTGTCTCTTAAACTATAACCAATTGATCTTTGAATATGAACCATTTTAACATTTAAACTATCTCTAATTTTATCATAATCAAAATCATTATTAATTAAATCAATATATTTAAAATTAATACCAAATGCCTTTAAAGAACTAGGATTATCTTTAATTCCAATAACTTCATGTAAAGTATCATATGGTAAACCAGAAATAGATAATAATGTATCGCCAGGTCTTAAAATTCCAAAAAATGCAGTTGATAAAGCATGAGTTCCACTAACAAATTGGCATCTAACTAAAGCCGATTCACATCCAAAATAATCAGCAAATACCTTCTCTACTTTATCTCTACCAATATCATTATAACCATAACCAGTTGATGAATTAAAATCTGTTGTTAATACTTTTTCCTTATGAAAAGCATCCAATACTTTTTTAGAATTACTATAAACTATTTTATCTATTTCTTTTAATTCATCTTCTATTTTTTTATTTACAATATCTATATATTTATCTAACATCTTCACCACTCACTTTAATAATTTGATCTTTTAATTCTTTATTTGTACATATTTTATATATTAACTTAGCTAAATCCTCTTTTTTAATAAATTTAATTTTCTTCTTGTACTCTTCATCCATTAAATTAGTTATATCCGTATCGATCCAATCAGGACAAACACAGTTAACATTGAAATCAGGTAAATATTTAGAGAAGTTATGTGTTAATGAAATAACTCCAGCTTTAGAAACATCATAGTCTATTGATTCAGGATAATAAGTATTTATAGCATTAGTACTTGAAATATTAACGATACTTCCTTTATCCATTTTATCAATAGCATATTTAGTAACTAAAAAAGTACCTGTTAAATTGGTATGTAATATACGATTAAATTCTAATGCACTTTTATCTTTTAAATCTTTATCATCACTAATAGCAGCATTATTAATTAAATAATCTAAATGATCAATTCTATCAAACATAGTTTTAACTTCATCTTCATTAGATATGTCACACTTAATTACTTCTACATTAACATTAGTAATACTATCAGCAAGTTTATAGGCTTCTTTCTCACTATGATTATAATTAATAATTACATCTACTCCATTAGTAGCAAATACTTTAATGATTTCAGCACCTAATCCCCTACTAGAACCAGTAACTAATACTTTCACATTAACACCTTCATTTCTTTAATAATTCTATCAAACTAAATAAAAAAAAGAAACCATGTTTATTATTCTAATGGATATAATTATATAATTAGTTTGATTATTGAATATATACCATTAAAAAAATATGTACATCACATACATATTTTATTTTTTATCAGTAGATCCAAATCCGCCTACTCTTTCACCTTCAGCACCATCATCATCTGTTAATAAATATTTTTGAAATATAGCTTGGCCAATTACGTCGCCTTTATGAATAACTAAATCCTCATCCTTAAAATTCCAAAATTGAAAATAGAAATGTCCATCATTATCAATATTATTATAATAATCATGATCTACCACTCCAATAGAGTTAGGTAAAATAACTCCTTTTTTTGGTCCACTGCTTCTATTAACAAGCATTATCCATTCATCTTCCATACAATAAGCTTTTAATCCTGTTGGAATAAGTGTAGGTTTAATTCCAGGTTTATAGGGTGGAATTACAACATCTTCTGCTGCTTCCACATCATATCCTGCAGAATATTTTGTTTTTCTAACTGGAAGATTTATTCCTTTATCTTCCCACCCCTTTGCTATTTCAAATCCTCTTTGTTTCATCTCTACTCCTCTTCATACAACACTACTTTACCACTTTTAAGTGATTTTGTAACATCTATTGCTCTTTGATTAGAAGATCCCATATATTTAAGTCTTGGATCTTTAAGTTCTTCTACGAATCTACCATCAACAATTACATCAACATATTTAATACCTTCTTGTTTACTTAAATAATCTTCAAAATTATATCCACTCCAAGACCATATTGTCTTATTAGGTAATTCTTTCTTAAATTTTTTAACTAACTTAGTAGTTCCCTCTATGTTATTAGGATGCCAAGGCTCACCTCCTAATATAGATAAGCCTTTAATATGATCCATTTTACATAAATTTATTACTTCATCAATTACACTATCATCAAATTCCTTGCCACCATCAAAATCCCAAGTATCTTGATTAAAACAATTTTTACAATGAAAGGCACACCCTTGAAAAAATATTGATACCCTAACTCCTGGTCCATTAGCAATATCCATTTTTCTTATTTTATTATAGCGCATATTTACGCCTCTTTATTATCTAAATGAACTACTCTTTCTTTAATTTCTTGAGTTCTTCCCTTATTCCAAAAATTAGTACCGATATAACCACATGTTCTTCTAGCAACATTTAATTTATCATGATCTCTATTTCCACAATTTGGACAATACCATTCTAATTTTTCATCTAAAAGTATTTCACCATTATATCCACAAGCTTGACAATAATCACTCTTAGTATTTAATTCAGCATACATAATATTATTATAAATATATTTAATAACTTCCATTACTGCATCTAAATTATTAGTTAAATTAGCTGTTTCTACGTAACTAATTGCTCCACCTGGAGATAATTTTTGGAATTCACTTTCAAGTTGTAATTTACTAAATGCATCTATTTCTTCAAATACAGGTACATGATAAGAATTAGTAATATAATTACGATCAGTAATTCCTTTAATAACTCCAAATCTATCTCTTAAACATTTAGCAAATTTATATGTAGTTGATTCAATTGGAGTTCCATAAACAGAATAATCTATATTTTCCTCTGCTTTCCACTCACTACATTTATCTACCATATGTTTCATAACTTCTAAACCAAATTCTTTACCCTTGCCACCATCAGTATGACTCTTACCTGTCATATATTTAACACATTCATACAAACCAGCATAACCAAGTGATAATGTTGAATAACCACCATGTAATAAATCATGAATTGATTCACCCTTACCTAATCTTGCAAGTGCTCCATATTGCCATAATATAGGTGCAACATCAGAAGTTACTTTAGATAATCTTTTATGTCTAATTTGTAATGCTCTATGACATAGTTCTAATCTCTCATCAAAGATATCCCAGAAATTATTCATATCCTTATCGCTAGATAAAGCAACATCAACTAAATTAATTGTAACAACACCTTGATTAAATCTACCATAATATTTTGGTTTACCATCTTTATCAACATAAGGAGTTAAGAAAGAACGACATCCCATACATGGATAACATTGTCCATTACCATTTTTATCAATTTTATTTTCTTTCATAATCTTTTCAGAAATATAATCAGGAACCATTCTCTTAGCAGTACATTCTGCAGCTAATTTAGTTAAGTAATAATACTTACTATCTTCTTTAATATTATCTTCTTCAAGAACATATAAAAGTTTAGGGAACGCTGGAGTAATATAAACTCCTTTTTCATTTTTCATACCAAGAATTCTTTGCTTTAACACTTCTTCAATAATCATAGCAAGTTCTTCTTTATATTCATCTGTTTCACCTAAATACATACAAACACTTAAAAAAGGAGCTTGACCATTTGTTGTAGTCATTGAATTAATTTGATATTGAAAAGTTTGAACACCATCAGTTATTTCTTTAGCTAAATCTTCACTAACAAATTGCTTAATTTGATCTTTATTTAATCCTCTTGCCTTATATTTTCTTTCATATATTTCTTTACTTGCTCTAACAAATGGTGCTAAATGTGTTAAAGTAATTGTACATCCACCATATTGACTAGAACTTACTGCTGTAATAATTTGAGTAGCAATAGTCATAGCTGTTAAAAATCTATGTGGCTTTTCAATCATAACTCCATTAATATTTGTTCCATTTTGTAGCATATCCTCTAAATTAATTAAATCACAATTATGTAAAGCATTTTGTGCAAAATAATCTGCATCATGAAAATGAATAATACCATCATCATGTGCTTGAACTATATCTTCAGGAAGTAAAAATCTTCTTGTAATATCTGTTGATGTAATACCTGCTAAATAATCTCTTTGAGTAGTAACAATTTTAGCGTTTTTATTAGAGTTTTCAGTGTTCCAATATTCGCTTTCACCATCAATTAATTCTTTAATAGCTAAATCAGTTGTATTACTTCTTCTTACTAATTCTCTTGTATATCTATAAGTAATATATTTCTTAGCAAGTTCATACTTTCCTTGCGCCATTAATTTCATTTCAATTATATCCTGGATATCTTCAACTAAAATTCTTTTTTTACCCAACTTTTCAATATATTTAATTATATTTTTTATTTGAGTAGATGATGCTTGTTCTTCCTCCTCAACTTCATTATTTGCCTTTAAAATCGCATTTTCTACTTTTTCAGGACACCAATCTACCATATGTCCATCACGTTTAATAACTTTCATTTACTCTACCTCTTTCTTACGTTAACTAAAAAAAGTATAGCACACTAAATTAAACTATTTTGGTGCAATTGCACCAATTATTAAAATATGTTAAAATTTTACATAGAGGTGTAAACATGAATGATTTATTTAAAAATATTCCCGAAAAAGTTCAAAATAAAATCTTAGAATTATTAAAATCATTTACTTATTCATTTACTAATAACGTTATTATACCTAAAGATATTTTTTATTCTAAATCTATTTTAATTGTACTAGAAGGTACTATTGAAATTAATAAATTAGACTATAATGACAACGAAACAACCATTGATTTATTAACTAAAAGTGATATCATAACAACCTTTACTATCCCTTTTTTAGATAATGACTATACACTCTATTTAAAAGAACAAACCAAAATATTAGTACTAGACTTTAACTTCATAATATCAAATGAAGTAAATAATAAATATTACAATCAACTACTTAAAAATCTTCTTGATATATTAAGTAAAAAAATGATTAATATAAATAATCGTATGGAAATAATGTCAAATAAAACTATTAGAAACAAACTCTTAACTTTTTTTAAACAACAATCTAAAAAATATAACAGTAACATAATATATTTACCATTTAACTTTACTTCTCTTTCTAACTATTTATGCGTTGATCGTTCAGCTATGAATCGAGAATTAAAACATTTAAAAGATGAAAATTTAATTGAAATAAAAGGTAGAAGAATCAAACTAAATTATTATCTAAACTAAAAATTAAGATGGGCACTAACGCTCATCTTAATTTCTTTCAAAATAACAATTTATTTCTTTTCTACTACTATCTAAATAACTTATTGCTTTCTTAAATGTATGAGTACTCTTGCCCACCTGACTATTACAAACTTCATCACGATTAATGTCATCTTTTTTAGTCATATAAATTGTAACAGGATCAGCAAGTTCTGAAGTAAATCCATTAACATTATCCGCATCTTGATAATGATTATATACTTTATATTCTACTGTACCAGGTTTAAATGTTATTTTATTATTTAATGTTGTTTTAAATGTTCCATTAGAATTTATAATACACTCATTATTTGAATTACATGTAACAGGTTCTACTCCCGGTACATTAACATAACCACTTATAGTAAGTACTATTTCTTGTCCATATCTATATGTATGAGTTCCTGGACTTGATAAATTAATTGTTGTAGTAGCAACATCTTTACTTGTATTTGGAGTTAATGTTAATGCAAAATCACTTAAGTTAGTTTTAATATTATTAAGATCTTTCGAATCAAATGTTACCGATACACTTTCATTTCTGTCATAATAACAATTTATCTCTTTTTTACTCCTATCCAAATAACTTATAGTTTCATTATATGTAAATCCATCTTTTGATTGATTACATTCATTATTATAGTTTTTAACATCACCATCTGATAGAACAATTCCTTTTGTTTTAACAAAATTCGAAGTATATCCATTGATATCATCAGCATCTTGATAATGATGATAAACCATATATTCTATTTCAGTAGGTTTAGACTTAACATATACTTTTAAATTATTGTTTGTTGGAACATTTACTCTTGCTACGCCATCTTTACCAATTGTACATTGATTACTATCACTACATGTAACACTATCAAGTTGATAATCAGTTACAAAATCACTTTTATTAATTATTATTTCTTGTCCATGTCTATATTCAATAGCAGTACTATTATTTGTTAAAGAAGTTAAACCAAGTACTATACTAGAAGCAGGAACTATATTAATTTTAGAAACATTTGAATCAAAAGCAATAGCATTACCTTTTACAAAAGTTACTTTATATTTATTTCTATCAAAATAACAATCAATTTCTTTTTTACTACTATCTAAATAACTTAAAGAACTATTATAGGTATAAGTACTATTTTTATTACTTTGTTTTCCACAAACATTTGCATAATTAGTACTATCAGTATTTGTCATTGAAACATTTTCACTTGTTCCAACTTCAGTACTATAACCATTAATATCATCAGCATCTTGATAATGATTATATACTTTATATTCAACTGTACCAGGTTTAAATGTTAAATTATTACTTACTGTAGTTTTAAACGTTCCATTAGTATTTATAATACACTCATTATTCGAATTGCACGTAACAGGTTCTTTATTTGGTACATTAGAATAACCACTTATTGTTAATACTATTTCTTGTCCATATCTATATGTATGTTTATTTTTTGAAGTATCACGTAATATTCCATCAATAGTAGAAACATCTTTGCTATTATTTGGAGTTAATTTTAAATCAAAATCATCTAAACTAGAATTATTACGAACATTATAAAGTAATTGATCAAATGTTACTGTAACACTTTCATCTCTATCATAGTAACAATTAACTTCGTGATTAGTTGTATTATAAAAACTAATTGCACTTATGTAAGTATACCCAGATACTTTTTGACAATATTTAGTTTTAACATTAGCTTCAGTCATAGTTTCACTAACACCATCACTATTACTAATTAATACACTACTATAACCATTAATATCATCCGCATCTTGATAATGATGATAAACTATATATTTAGGAGGTATTTTTTTAGATTGTGGAGTAATTGTTACACTATCTGCATAAGAAACAAGAGTAATTGTTCCATCGTCATTTAAAGTACATTCTCCACTCATACAAACGATAGAACCATATTCATAACCATTTTTATAATTAACTTTTAAAGTTATTTTTTGTCCATACTTATAAAAACCAGTAATTTTAGTTGTCGTACCACTCATAGTTTTAGATCCTGGATTAACTAGTACACTAACTATATTAGTATCCTTTAAGTCAAATGATAGATTTGTTCTTTTAAGTTTATAATAACATTTTTCTGAATTATATTCTTCAAACACATAATTTTCTTTAACATTTGCCTCACAATATGATTTAGCTTCATCATCAGTTACAAACAACTTGTTATTATTTATATCAGTATCATATTTATTTTCTTCATCTGGATTCTCATAATACATACCAACATCTAGCATATACCTAGATTTAATTGTTAACTTAATATCTTTCCCTGCATTAAAAGTAATTTTTATTGTGCTATCTTCTTTATTATACTCACAACTTTCAGGAACATCACAATAACTTTTATTTTCATCATATAAATAATTTTGATTAAATTTTACTTTAATAGTTACACTTTCATTAAGTTTATATCTTTTCTCTTCATTAAAATCTTCTAAAATTACATTATCATCTTTATCTATAATTAAGCTATATCTAATTCCTTTTTTATAGATACAATTAACTGTATTTTCATCTTTTATATCATAACTTACATAACTGTAATCTTCTATTCCTTTAAAGCTTAAACTTTTACAATAATTTCCTATTTCATTAATAGCTTTATCAACAGTATCTGAACTAGAATCTAATTCTATTTTACTACCATCTTCTTCAATAGTTATTATTTTAAACTTATAAGATTTTTTATCAAAAATAGATTTATCATCATCATTTTCTTTAATTCCAGCACTTTTACCACAAATTGTATCATAATTTTTATCACTAACTGTTTCATTTTCTTTTTGAATCTGAATCTCTGAACTAAACTTATCATTGCTTGAATCATAAATAATTTTAACTTTATAATCATTTAAATCCTCATTATTTACTGGATTAATTACTTTTTCATTTTTATCATAATCTATAATTCCGTATTTGGCGATTTTAAAAACACTTGTATAACAACTATCATTTACAGGTTCTCCATCACACAAACCACCTTTAGAAAACAAACTTCTATTATTTGTTAAATATAAATTTAAACTTTCCTCTATTAAACTTAACTTATTTTTACATAATTTAATTTTAGAATTATTATTAACTCGTTGAACTTGTGAAATAGTTAGTATTAAAACTATACTTAATAAAGCAATTACCACTAATAATTCAACAAAAGTAAAACCTTTATTATTTTTCACAAATTCACCTTCTTTATTTTATATTATATATTATTAATTTGGTTTAGCCACTTCATCTAAATATTTAAATGGATGATCGTTGGTATAGTAACTATCACTAAACGTAACTTTACGAACTTCAACTTTAGAAGAACCATTTTCGTATACAGACTTTAAATAATAAAGTGCATTATTATCAGTATCAGTACACATATTATTATTAAATTTAGTACAAGTACCATATGTTCCAGACGGTGCAGTCAAAGTTTCATTACTATTTGTAGGTACAGCAAATATCATATCTCCAGTTGTAGCATCAAACACTTTTGTATATGGATAATAAGTTTTTTCAACATCATTACCTGTATCATTACACCAAATGTCAAAACTATAACCGGTATAGTTTGGTCTACAAAAAGTATAATTAGATAATGATATTACCAAAAATTTAGAATTCAAAACTTTAGTAATTAAATTTTTAGGTTTAGTTGGTTTTTTATCATTAATGTAACCAGTCGAATTAGCTTCATAAGAATAAAACATCCAACTCGATTTTAATTTAATAGAATCTTCAACATAAATAGTTAAATAGAAATTACTTTTTGTGCAAGTCCTATTATTAGATTTACCTATTAAACACGTTTCGCCCATATCAATTGGTCCATTATAATAATATTTTAAAGTATATCTATTACTATTATCATCAGTAACAGTACTAGTCATATAAGACGTTAAATTAGCAAGTTCTTTTAACTCAGTCTCATTCTCATTAGTTTTCTTATCATCATTTCTATTTTTAATATATTTATATCCCCAAATACCTAATCCTAGTAATAAAACTATACCACTAACAATTAAAACATATTTTAAAGCTTTCTTATTCATATATATCTAACCTACCTTACTACCATAACTATACCATTATTTATCTATAAAAGTAAATAATCACTCTATAATTTTTTTAACATAAAATAACTTAGGAGGAATAAAAGTGAAAAAAATATATTATATAATAATTGGTTTAATTATTGTAATAGGATCAATATTTATGTTTATTAAAACAAATAATAAGAATACTAATTTAACTACTATTAAAGTTGCCGAAGTAACCCATTCTGCATTCTATACTCCATTTTATATTGCAATAAAAAATAACTATTTTAAAGATAATAATATTGATATTGATTTAATATTAACAAGTGGTGCTAATAATGTTATAGCAGCTGTCTTATCAAAGGATGTAGATATCGGTTTATGTGGACCTGAAGCAACAATTTATGTTTATAATGAAGGTGAAAAAGATTATATAAAAACATTTGCTGGTTTAACTAAAAGAGATGGCCAATTTATTGTATCAAGAACAAAAATAGATAATTTTAAATTAGAAGATTTAATTGGAAAAGAAGTGTTAGGAGGTCGTCCCGGTGGAATGCCTATTATTAATTTCTATAATGCTTTAAAAAATGAAAATATTAAAGGAGTAAACATTAACGATACTGTTGATTTTGCTAATCTAACTAGTGCATTTTTATCAGGAACCGGTGATTTTGTTAACTTGTTTGAACCTAACGCAACTAAAATAGAAAAAATGAACAAAGGATATGTTGTTGCATCAGTTGGTATGTATGCTGGTGAAGTTCCATATACTGCCTTCAATGCTAGAACAAGCTATATTGAAAATAACAAAGAATTAATAAATAATTTTAAAGAAGCTATTAACAAAGGACTAAAATTTGTTAAAAATAATGATTCTAAAGATATAGCTAAAATAATTATTGATTTATTTCCAAATACATCTATAGAAGATTTAACAACTATAATAGAAAGATATAAAAATGCTGATTCATGGTTAGAAAGCACATTAATAAGTGAAGAAATGTTTAAAAATTTAGAAGATATGATGATTGATTCTAAACTATTAACCAAGTATGTTCCCTATAAAGATTTAATTATAAATGAATAAATTATTAGAACTTAAAAATATTTCTAAAACTTTTAATACTTTAAATGGAGAAATACATGCAATTGAGGATATTTCTTTTGATGTTTATAAAGGAGAATTTATAGGAATAGTAGGTTCTAGTGGCTGTGGTAAATCTACTCTTCTAAATATAATTGATGAATTAGATAAAAATTATAATGGAACTATAATTAAAGATAATCTTAAAATGTCTTATATGCTTCAATCTGATGCCTTACTTCCTTGGTTAAGTGTTTTAGATAATGCTTGTTTAGGTTTAAAATTAGAAAAAAATTTAACTGAAGATAATATCGAGTATGTAAAAGAATTAATAAAAAAATTTGGTTTAGAATCTTTTATGAATCAAAAACCAAATAATTTATCTGGAGGCATGAAGCAACGAGTTGCACTAATTAGGACACTTGCAACTAAACCAGATTTAATCCTTTTAGATGAGCCATTATCAGCCTTAGATTATGTAACTAGATTAACCATAACAGATGAAATTTATTCTATTTTAAAAGAAATGAATGTTACTGTTATATTGATAAGTCACGATATTGCTGAATGCGTATCATTTTGTAATCGTATTGTTGTCTTATCTAAAAGACCAGCCATAATTAAAAATATTTATAATATTAATTTAGAAAAAAATCTCATTCCATCCCTAAATAGAAAAGATAAAAATTTCTATATATATTATGATTTAATATGGGGTGATTTAGATAAATGAGTATTAATCAAATTAAATATTTAAAAAAAATAAAAAGAAAAAAAATGATTATTTCTATCATTCAAATTATGTTACTAGTTTTATTTATATTAACTTGGGAATTATTAAGTAGTAAAGAAATAATAAATAGTTTTATATTTTCTTCTCCAAGTAAAATAATTAAATGTATAATTGATTTATATAAAAATAATAACTTATTCTATCACTTATATATAACTTTAAAAGAAGTTTCAATATCTTTTATATTAGGTACTGTTATTGGTTTTATAGGTGCAATTATATTTTATTATGTTGATATTTTAAAAAAAATATTTGATCCCTACTTAAATTTATTAAATAGTTTACCAAAAGTATCATTAGGTCCTCTATTAATTATATGGTTAGGAGCAAATAACAAATCAATTATCGTGATGAGTTTACTTATCAACACTATTGTAACTTTAATAACTATTTATAATGGTTTAATAAATACAGATGAATATAAAATAAAAATGTTTAAAACATTTAAAGCAAATAAATTACAAACTTTATTATATTTAATATTACCAACTAATAAAGAAACAATAATTTCAAGTATTAAGTTAAATATATCCATGAGTCTAATAGGTGTAATCATGGGAGAATTTCTTGTAAGTAAAGCCGGAATTGGTTATTTAATTCTTTATGGAACACAAGTATTTAATTTAAATCTAGTAATGTCTGGTATAATTTTAATAATGATTATGTCATTTATTATCTATGAAATAATTAGTATCATAGAAAAAAGAGCTTAAAATATAAGAGCTGATAAGAAATTTCTTACCAGTCCTTTTTTATTTCAATCATAAATTTGTCAAAGCCAGATTCAAATAATTTATCATGAATAATTCATTAAAAAAATTCCATTTTTAGTTTTTCTTTGTCTAATACATTTTCTTACAGAATATTGTTTTAATATATTATCGCTCTCATTTTAAATTTTATTGTTTTTTTAACTATTGACTTTGAATCCAACAACAATAATAGTATCTAAATTATAATATTTTGTTTTACAATTTTTTCATTATTAGCAGTATGTAAGAATTCCTTACATACTGCTTTTTCTTTTAAATATAATAATCTTCTT
Source organism: uncultured Mycoplasmatota bacterium (assembly GCA_900553855.1). GTDB lineage: Bacteria > Bacillota_I > Bacilli_A > RF39 > UBA660 > CAG-533. The sequence goes on from USFG01000009.1 coordinate 20,827, forward strand.
TTTCTTCTTCATTTTTAAACCATATTTTTTAGTCTACCAAGATTATTTAAACATCTAAATTTAGATTTATTTTTTAAGCCGTAAATTAAATAATTAGCTTTTTTCCAAACTTCACAATTTTTTAAACAAAAACCTTTAGTTATAAGTTCTCTCCATATAATTTACACTAATGTATTTATAGGCGAATTCTAGCAAATATAGTTGGAATCAGTTATTTCATTAAAAATATGAATTTATTTTCTTTTTTAATTTAAAAAATGTATCTAAACTTTATAATTTTAAATATCATTATTCGATTCAATATTTTTAGTTTCCAATAATAATTCATCAAAGTCAGAAATATAATTTTGATCTTGTACAATTCGATATTTCTCGTACTCTTCTAATGCTAATTTATCTGCTATTTCTCTTTTTATTTTTCCGTTATCTTTTAAAATATTATATTCGTTTAAATTCAAAAACATTTCTAATTTATCTTTCCATTCTTGCATAGAAATAATATGACCTAATTTTACTTGTCTTTCAGCAAAATCTAAATACATAGATACCAAATTATTAAGTTCTTTTAACTCTTCCTCAAATAAATAGTTTTTAGCAACTACTACATCTGTCTCTAAAATTTTACCATCAGGAGAATTTTTCCAAGTTTGTAATCCCATATATTCTTTTTTAGAATCAACTCTATTATATATTATTTCTGGAGCCGTCATTCCTGTAATAGCATAATGTAATTTGTTTTGAACATTCTTGTAAAATTCTTTTGTAATTTCACTATTCTTATCATAATCATAACTACATTCTTTATAAATATCTGTAATCTTTTGATAAAATCTTCTTTCACTTGCTCTAATTTCTTTGATTTTAACTAATAATTCATCAAAGTAATCCTTACCAAATTTTGGACCATTCTTTAATAATTCAGTATTTAAAACGTATCCTTTTTTTATATATTCTTTTAATGTATTTGTTGCCCATATTCTAAAACTAGTGGCTTCTTTAGAATTAACACGATAACCAACTGCAATAATTGCATCTAAACTATAAAAAGTTGTATTGTACATTTTTCCATCTGAAGCAGTTACTCTAATTTTTTGAGTAACTGAATCTTTATTTAATTCCTCACTTTTAAATATATTCTGTAAATGATAAGTAATATTATTTTCTGCAACATTAAATAGTTTAGACATTGTTTTTTGTGTCAACCAAAAGTCCTCATTATCATATAAAACTGCAATTTGAACATTACCGTTTTCACTTTGATATAAGATTAAATCTTTTAGTCTTTCCATCTTCATTACTCGTTCTTCCTCTCGTTAATTTTATTATTAAATATGCATTTCGACATCCATTTGATTAATGAATTTTTCTAAATTATCTAAAAGCTCGTCATATAGAACTATTTGTATATGAGCATATGAATAATTTAAATCTCTTAGTGCCTTTCTTAATTTCAATTTAACAACACTTTCAGTCATATTATTTTTTTGCATATATTTTTCTATATGCTCTTTTCTCATTAAAGAATTTGTAGATCCAATAACTAACATTCCTGTTGCAGATTCAGCACCTTTAACTAATTCTCCGCTTTCTTGCGAATATGGTAATAACATTAAATAATTATTAACTTGTGAAATAGCTGTACTTAATTTTGATGTAGGTACTATATTATCATGTGAATCATCAATTTTAAAAAGAAATTCATCTGATTTTTTTAATTCCACTACATCTAAAAATCCATATCTATTTATAGTTAACAAATCTAAGTTACTATTGGTATTTCTTAGTTCTGAATTTAGTGTAAGTGCAGCTTGTGGAATTTGTTGTTCAATAGACCCAAATAAAAGATATGATCCATACATTTCAAAATAACGTTGCCAAGCATATTCTTTTCCTATATGCTCTCTTTCTATTCCTAATTTCTTTTCCACACCAGATTTTTTTAATAATAAATCTCTTCCAATTTGTATTATATCTTTTAATCGATCCTTGTTAATATCTGTAACATCTTTCAATGATATTTTAATTTTTCCGTTTTTAATTAAATGTGCAACTTTTTCTCTGTCTTTGTCTTTTAATATATTTGAATCAATACCAGTAGATAAAGTCTTAACAACATTTACTATATCATTTGATGAAACTTTTTCTTTTTTATATAATCTCTCTATTACTGTTTTTAATTTTCTAACATCATTTGCTGGTTTGACTACGTCATTTTTAAAAGATTCCATATAAACAATAACTGTATTTGTTTTTTCATCATATGTCATTTCACCTGTACCCACCTTGAATAATAATCTTATTTTATTGTCTATTTTGTCTTTTAATTCTTTAACACCAGCTACATTAAATAATTTAAGTAATTCATCTTTAAACATAGTAGTTATGCTTGTATTATCAGCATTTTTAAAATAGTGTGATCTTTTAAATATATTTTCATCTTCAATAAAAGGTGTATCTTTAAACAGCACAATTATTTCTCTATTTACTTCTTCATATTCATATATTACTGGTTTTTGTTCTGCATTCATTTAATTTCTCCTTCATTAATAACACTAGTAATTTTCTTAGTAATCTTTGAAATATTATAACATTTCTTTTAGCACTTTCAAACACTATATGCTATATTTGTAAAAATTTTTTAATATATTCTTCCACACTATTTAAACATCCAAATTTATATTCATTTTCAAGTCATAAATCAAGTCATTATCTTTTTCCAAACTTCAAATAGTTATAAATTCTCTCCATATAATTTACACTAATGTAATTGTAGGCGAGTTCCTAGTAAGCAAAGCTAGAATTGGTTATTTAATTCTTTATAGAACTCAAGTATTTAATTTAAACTTAGTAATGTCTGGTATAATTTTAATAATGATTATGTCATTTATTATTTATTAAATAATTAGTATCATTGAAAAAAGAGCTTAAAATATAAGGACTGACAAGAAATTTCTTATCAGCCCTTTTTTAATTGAAAAACTATTTAACATTACATTTATTACTTTATTTTTTTATCATTGTTTAAAGTTAACGTTTTCCCAGTATTTTCTAACCCTAAATAATAACGGTAAGATTTATCTAGTATATCATCATATAACTTGTTTGAAATTTGATTTATATTTTCTTCTTTTATTATGACTATTGCATATAAACCATATTTTTTTAAATACTCTTTATAAAATTGTTTATTCCATATTTCTCTTGGACCTAATGCAGCTAATGTAGCCGTTATTGGATTATCTATTGAGTTTAAAAATTCTACTGATGGTCTTCTATATGAATATTCAATTGTTCCTTTGGTTACGTCCTTATTAAAATCATTATATTGCATATCTAATCTATATTTTTTACAATATTCTTTTACCTTTTGTAATTCTTGTTTATATCTTTCAGATGCTTCTAATTCAGTTTCTTCAAAAGGAATATTAAATTCTGCATATTTGCTTTTTGTATATAAGTATAATTTCATCCAATCAGTTCCAGAAACGATTCTATCATAAATTGAACTTTCTGCTGTAAAGAAAAAATCATCTCCATTATTATTTAATAAAAAATGGATAAATACACCACTTCTTACGCAAGTGATTGCATCTTGTGTAATTGTTTTATCATACGGAACACCTGCAAATAATATTTTTTCTGTTAAAGATGAAAAATTATCTTTAGTAACAATTAATTTAATAGGTTCTACCCTAACCCATACTTTACTACCGTAATCATATTCGCAACCATTCGATAAAATAGTTTTTGATTTTTGAAAGAATGTAGCGGTTACTCTTACATATTTTTTACCATCATATTCATATTCTTCAACAATTCCTTCACTACTTGTAGGAAAATATCTATTTGTTTTATTTAACTTATTATTCTTAAATAATTCTTCCAATTCTTTTTGTTCTTCTTTTGTTGCAATTGTTTGTGGAAAATCCATGGCATCTGCAACTTTAATACCATTCAATTCAGGAACATTTATAGTTGAATGGTTATAGGTTTTAAATATTGGTCTTATACCCACTGATTTATCATTAACATTTCTAATATTTGAACTATTATTTCCTGCAACATAACGGTATTTACCAGTCCTTACCTCTTCCAAAAAATTTTTTTCTTCAATTCTTCTCTGATTGTTTTTTAAAATTACAGCTGTTCTGCCTAAATACCTATCAGGCACTTCTGAAGAAATATATTCATTAGGTATAGGAACCAAAGGTGCCATACTTGCTCCAATAGTTGCTTCAAGATATAAACTTGTTTTATGTTTTAATGTCCACAATTCACCATCTTTATTTAAGAATAGTTTTCCATCTATTGCTAATATACAAGGATCTTCTATTTCACTAATTTCTTTTCCTACTGAATATCCATAAAAATGATATTGTGTTTTCTCTTCTTTTAATTTATATGCAGTTACATTTCCTGGACCATCATAATAACCATCTAATGGTTTTTTTGACTCAATTGGAGTATCAGTCCAATAATATCCCATTTTTTTCTTATCATCAGATTCAAAATACTCTGCGCCCATTAATATAGCATAATCTGTAACTTCAGCTGCTGAGCCAAATGAATTTATTTGAACATTGTTTTTTTCTTCTATTTCCTTTAGTTCAATAGTAAATTCTCCAACTGTAAATGTTGAACTTGATGAAACTTTTGCTTCACCAGCAGATAAATGTGATACACCATATCTTTCAGCATTATTTTTTCTTCTTCGATTATATTCATTAGAGCATCTATACTTTATATCCATTCTCTTTTTTTGATTAAAATCTTTTTTCATATTTCCCCCTAACAAAAATTCACAAAAAATATAATATCAAAAATAATATTTATTTTCAATAACTTTTTAATTCCTTAAAAACGCCCTTAAAATTCTATTTAAACAACTCTTTCACTATTAAATCTTTTGATTGTAAATTATTATTTTTACCTAATAATAGATTTTCATAAAACTTAATTAAGTAACTATTATCTTCCTTAACATTTTTTTCATTATTAAAATAATTGCTTCTTACTAATGCATTTCTAAAATAAACTGATTTATCTTTAAATAAAGTATTATCAACTTGATATCCTAAACTAATCAAATATTTTATGATAAATATGGCTGTTGTTCTAGTATTACCTTCTCTAAATGGATGAGTTTGCCATATTCTTGAAGAAAAGTCTGTAATATTATTAATAACTTCAACAATATTCATTTCTTTATAATTCTTAACTCTTTCTAAAGAAATATCATATTCTAGTGATTCCTTTAAAGTTTTACAATCGCCATACAAAGCTGAATCATTATTAAGTATTAATTCATGTTTTGAAAAATCTATTTTTCTAAATTGTCCAGCAAAATCATATATATCTTTAAACAAATATTCATGAATATATCTTAGAAAATCCACTGATAATTCAAACTTTTCATCTTCTAAAAGTTGCACAATTCTTGTTGATACTAAATCACATTCTAATTCATTATGATTTATATCATTTATTTTTTCTTTTTCAATATAATATTCTTTTAATTCGTGTTCAACTTCATAAATAGTTTTTTCACCATTTACATTTTCTTCTGCTAATTTTTTTAAATACTTTGAAGGTTTTAAACTATCTACTTCTTGAAGACCTACAGCAGCATCCCATTGCAATTGTTTTACATAATTTAGAGAGCATTTTTCTTCTATGTAATTATTAACACTTGAATCTAATTCTTTTTCAGACATAGTTAAACCTCCTATTATTTTTCTATTTCAGATAATTCCTTATTTAACATATCTAAATAATCTCTTTCAGCTATTGTTAAATGATTTTGCATATATTTATCATATTCTTTATGAGCCTTTTCTAAAGCTTTTTTATGAGATATTGTTCCAGAATTACTTAAAATATCTTTTCTAGTCATTTTTAAAAAAGTATCTAGTTCATTTACCCAATCTTGCATAGTCATTGGACGTTTATCTAAAGCATTTAATTCAGCTACATCTAAGTAAGCTGATACCATTCTATTTAAAATATTAAGTTCTTCTTCAGTTAAGTAATTTTTTGCAATTTCTGTTTCACTTCTTGTTGGACATTTTCCTTTAAAATTGGTAAGTCCTAAATTTTCTTTTTCAGAATCAACACGAGTAAATATTAATTCAGCAGCTGTAAGTCCATGGGTAGCATAATGCATTTTATTTTGAACAGTTTTAAAGAAATCGATAGATAATTTATTTTTAGGATCATAATCAATACTTGTTGCATATATGTCTAATACTTTTCTCCAAAATATTTTTTCCGAAGATCTAATATCACGAATTCTAGCAAGTAATTCTTCAAAGTATGGACTTTCCCCATTATTCTTTAGTCTTTCATCATTTAAAGTAAATCCTTTAATCATATACTCTTTTAATACTCTAGTAGCCCATATTCTAAATTCAGTAGCCTTTTTAGAATTTATCCTATATCCAACAGCAATAATTGCATCTAAATTATAATGTGAAACATTATAATTTTTACCATCTTTGGCAGTTGTTAAGATTTTCTTAACAACTGAATCTTTATTTAATTCTCCTTCATCAAATATGTTTTTTAAATGCATAGAAATATTGTTTTTTGTAGTTCCATAAAGATTAACCATTACATCTTGACTCATCCAAATATCTTCATTTTCAATGCTAACATCAACTTTAACATTTCCATCTTTTGATACATATATAATCATATTATTTTTCATAAATCAACCATCCTTCCCATATTATTTCCAACTTCTTTTCCATTTTCTAAAATATTACTAATAAATTCCTTCATTGTACAACCATATATAGGATTAGTATATTCATAAATATGCAAACAATTTAGAATTTCTTCATTTATGACATTTCTTTGGTTATTATATTCAATATGTTTATTTCTTTGATAATCAATAGCATCTTGATATGTTTCAAATTCATATATTCCTCTATTTTTAAAATCAGAATGTTCAAAATAATAGTACTTTCCATCTTTTTCAAACACTAAATATGTATGCATTGAATATGAATTATTAAAAGGAAGTTCAAATATTATATAAAATGTTTTAAAATTGTAATTATGATTATTAAACCAATCTCTTTCTAATTCAACTTGGTCAAAGCAATGTCCATATCTAACTTTAATTAATCTTTCAGGACTAGATAAACGCCAATTTGTTTGACACCCTTGTTGAAATTCTTGATTATTCCAAGGGCCATATATTTTTTCATTATCATCAACAAATCCATATTTTATACTTTCATCCATATATTGTAATAATTGTTCTGGTGTTTTAATATCATTATATTTCATTAATATTCTCCCAAGTAAATAGTATCAAATTTATACATAAAAGTCTTTAATTTTAAATAAATAATTATAATAAAATTTAGTATTTAAAACAATTAATGCATTATAAATATCAACAATTCTAAAACATTACAATTCATATCAATTTATTATAATGCATATCAATTTCTTATAAGTGTATAATTATTTTCTAGCTATAATAACAACTTTCAAGTTAATGACATTATCTACACGTTTTATTCACACATAGTATATGTCCACAATATAAACTCTACTTACAGATATTACTTTTAAAATTTAAATTATAATCACCAATATAAATATCTTTATTACCATCTATCGTATTACATTTAATTAATGTAATATTTTTATCTTTGTTTTTAAATATAATTGTTCCACCATCTTTTAAAATAGATTGCTTATTTAATAAGTTAGTAATATTTTCAACCAACTTATCTACTACCTCAGTACTATTAATTATATATTTTTTTAAAGATGTCTGATTTTTATTTTCAACAATAAATAATTCACTAACGTTTTCTGCTAAATAGATGGTTCTATTATCTAATTTTAAATATTCTTTAAATTTAATATTTTCATTATTATTTTCCGAAGATACTTTTAAATCAATGTCTAAACTATTAGTATTATAAGGTCCACCTTGTTTAAACTTAATATATTTAGAATCAATATTAGCTTTTTCTAAAAATTCATTTTGTTTTGTTTCACTATTATCAATTAAGTTAACTACAATAATATTATTTTCTTCATCTAAATAAAAAGCACCTAAATTAGATCTATCTACACTACTATCACCAAAATAATTACCAACCGCACTATAAGTATCTTGTAAATTTGTTGGTTTTTGTACACTTTTATTACCACAACCAAACGTAACTAAAGTTAAAACTAAACATAAAACTAAAATACATATTTTTTTCATTTAATACCCTTTCTATAATTCTTAGCACTACTAAATTGCAACACAAATATAACATATTTTTTTTAAATATCCAAGCATTTAAATGATTCATTAGTTAACAACGCTTTTCTAAAAAATTTAATGAGAAAATTACTTAAATAATTATAAGAGGTAGATAAATGGATAAAGACAATTTATATTATTTGATTTCTCAAAACATAAAAAAACAAAGAAAAATAAAAGGAAGGACACAAGTAAAACTTGCTATGAAAAGCAATATAAGTGTAGATTACTTAAAAAAAATTGAAACAAAAAGTGGTTGTGATAAACAATTTTCTTTAGATACAGTTCAAAAAATAGTAAAAGCTTTAGAAATCGATGTTAAGGATTTATTTAATAAATTAGATTAAACACAATAAAAAGGAATGTTTTTATTAATTAAACATTCCTTTATACCTCGATCTCTCTATATCTTTTAACACCATAATGATTAAGAATCAGTACTAATACAATCATTAAAATTATTAATCCAACCAAACATAAAATCAACATATTATTTATACTTACTTTTATATAACCAAACAATATAGCTAGACATAAAGCACCTATTATAATTGCAATAACCATTCCACTTAATACAGATATCATTGAACTAATACTTTGTTTAACAACTTCCGTATCACTTGTTGCATCCATCTTAGGATATTTTAAATTAATAACTAAACCTAACAATGATGAAATAGTTGGTGCTACTAAACTAACTAAAATAATTAAAATATAATCTATTATTTCTAATTTAAAATTAATAAAGAAAATAACATCACATATTAACACAACCGGAATAATTAATAAATTACTAAATATAACTTTAGATAATAATATTTTTTTAGTATCTACTGGCAAACTCTTTGAAATATTAAAAGTTTTTCCTTCAATAGATATACTTGATGAAGTAATACTTGTCATAAATGAAAGAACTAAAACTATTAAGAAAAATACCTTAGGAGCCATACTATAAAGCCAGTTTATATCTAATCCCGGTATTTCTCCACTTAAAATGTATTCGATTGTTTTTTCAAAATTAGTGCATAATCCAATAGTTGCTATAACCATAAGAACTAGTCCAAAGAAAGTATTAAAAACATAAACGGTTGATGAAAAATATCTTTTAATATCTTTAACAACTAAAGCTTTCATTATCTTCTTTTGATCATATTTATACTCTTTACTTTTACTATAACTATTAGACCTAGATTTATTAATAACCATAAAATATGATTTATTTAAAATATAAACAAACAATAAAATTGGTAGTAAATTTATAATTAAATAAACTATTAAATTTAAGATATTAAAATTATTAACTAAACTAATATATGCACCAATTGGATAATAAATTTTAGTTATAATATCGTTTATACTAGACGCATTACTTGCTATATTCTCTATTAATCCTTCACTATTATTTAAAAAATAAAGAATTACAAAAAACATTATAAATGTACTAATAATTTGTACTAATCTTTTTGCTTTAAACTTAATCGAAAATCTCTTAATCAAATATCCAATCAAACTAGAGAGCACAATTGGAATAATTGGTACCATTAGGATCATAATTAATGTTACAATATAAAATAAATAATTTACTTTAATAAAATAAACATATACAAGAATAGCTGGAAGCGTAAATAATAGACCATACATTAACTCATATAAATACATTTTAAGGAATCTAATAAATATTAAAGTTCCTTTGCTTATTGGTAATGACATTAACAAATCATTATCTTTAGCTTCAAATAAAATATTTTGTGATTTATAAATACCTTGCATAAATACAAATATAGTAGGTATAACAAGTGCCAATCCTAACATTAAATAAGTTAAATTAACTTTTTGCAAATTATCAGCAAGCATATAATAATATGTTCCAAAAGATATCATTAATATTATACATAAAAAGGTAAATAAAAATATCTTAGAAAATTTATTCCCATTATTTTTAAATTTAAATAAATCCATATCTTGTGAACATACTGCCTTAATTAAAGAAAATAACTTTTTCATTAGTTCTCACCTAATTCTAGAAATACTTCTTCTAATGATTCATCACCCATTATTTCTTTCATCTTACCAACTTTAACTATTTTTCCTTTTTTAATAATCGCAACACGATCACATAATTTTTCCGCAACATCCAATATATGAGTTGAAAAGAAAATACACTTTCCTTCCTTACACATTTCTTTCATAATATTTTTCATATCAAATACTGCCTTAGGATCAAGACCTACAAAAGGCTCATCCATAATTAATACTTTTGGATCATGACTTAAAGCGGCAATAAGCACAATCTTTTGTTTCATACCATGAGAATAAGTCGATATTTCATTATTTAATTTATCTTCTATTTCAAACATCTTAGCATATTTAATTATATTATTCATTCTAACATCACTAGGAGTTTCATACATGTCACAAATAAAGTTAATAAAATCAATCGCTTTCATATTCTCATATAAATCCGGATTATCAGGGACATATGCAATCTCTTTTTTAGCGTTTACAGCATCATTAACTATTGATTTACCATTAATAAATATTTCTCCACTATCAAAATTGTTTATTCCTACTATTGATTTAATTGTCGTTGTTTTACCTGCTCCATTATGACCAATAAATGCAAAAATCTCCCCATCATTAACTTTTAAACTAATATTATCAACTACTTTTACCCCATTATAACTTTTTGTTAAATTTTTAATCTCAATCATTATTCATCCCTCCTCTAACAAAATATCTTATATTTTCATCATATCCATGATACAAATCATAATATTTTCCAAAATAATTACTATCAATATCTCCCGACCAAACATATTTAGAATATTTAAAATCATCAATAACAATTAATTTACTATCTAAATTATCCTTAATATAGTTATCTCTTTCTATTTCACACTTATAATTCTCTATATTCATATACAAAAGCAAAATATATATAATAGCAACTATAACTTTAAGCCAAACATAATCTTTAATTACCACATTATTATAATCTAAAATTCTAAATAATAAAATTATTTGTAAAACATAAGGTAAAAAAAATAATCTACTTCCAATTGGTTGAATAAACACTAAAGGTAATATCACACTTACCATAAGCAAAATTATTTCCCATATACTTTTTTCAAACTTACATGCCATATATATTAAATAAAAATAATTTATTAAATACAAGATATCAATTACAAACATAAAGTAAATATTAAATTTAAATAAACATCCTATAATTATCAAAATTGTTAATAAATAAAAACTTATTAACACTTTAATATTTTTTATCTTTTTCTTTAAATACAAGTAAGAAAATACAAACATAGTAAACCCATTTAAAAGAATATTGCTATTAATTAATAAATTAAACATTTGAATAAATAAATTATTTTTTATAGTTTTAATTAAAGATCTACTACTTTGTGGTATATATCGATCATTTATAGTAGTGCCAAATAGTAAATTTAGATAACTTGGATGAATAAACATCATAACTGCACCAATTATGCTACCAATAAACATAATTATTAAATTAATATTAACTTTTTTATTTTTAATAAAATATATCAAATTACAAACAAACAAAACCATTAATGTTCCTACTGTAATATTTTCAACAACTAATGAATTAAGTAAAGTAACAATAAATAACCCAATCTTTTCATACCATTTACTATTAGTTTTTTTATAATACTTCTTAACTAAATAATATACACTAATAAAAAGGAATGTACTTATCATATAATTACTAAATCCACTACCCCATATAATAACTTGTGAAAATTTATTAATTGGCATTAAAAGTATTAAGACTAAAAATATCCATAATGACATTTTTTCATGTTTATCTATAATATATATTAATAAAGTACTAATAATAGAAATCACTAATGCTTTAATTAAATGGTTATGAGACATTAATATAGCAAAAAAATTTCCTAACCATCTTCCATTTAAAAATAAATCATTATATATTTCTTTAATAGTACTAAAACTTAAACTTTTACTTCCCCAATAAAAATCATCACATGAAAAAGGAAAGAAAAAAGATAGTAATAAGAGCATACTAAATAATATTATATATTTTTTATATTTCTTTAAAAAATCCATCTACCATCACTACAAATATGTTATCACACTAATTATTTTACATAAACTATAAATTAATCAACTTTATAAATATTATTTAATCATTTTAATAAATTAAAAATCAGTTAAATAAACTAGGTTTAAAAATTTTTAACATTCCTAACGATTTTCCATTGACGAACATATGTTTTATGTATATAATATTAACTACAAACCAAAAATAGTTGATTTATTAAAACGATATTTTGGAATGTAACATAATAAATATATACAATAAAGGAGGCAAATTATGAAAAATGAAATTGTATTATTTAAAAATCAAAGTGTAAAACTTGAGGTTAATATGAAAGATGAAACCGTTTGGTTATCACTAGACCAAATGGCTAAATTATTTGGAAGAGATAGAACGGTAATTACCAGACATATTAATAATATTTTCAATGATAAAGAGTTAGAGAAAAAAGAGGTATGTGCAAAATTTGCACACACCACTCAACATGGCGCATTAACAAACAAATTTCAAACTAGAGAACTAGATTACTATAATCTTGATATGATAATAAGTGTTGGTTATCGTGTTAAAAGTCAAAATGGTATTATTTTTAGAAAATGGGCAACTAAAATTCTAAAAGAATATATGATTAAAGGTTATTCTGTTAATCAAAAAAGATTAGAATATCTTGAAAAAACAGTTAAGTTAATAGATATTGCTGGACGAATAGATACTGAATTAAAGGGAAATGAAGCACAAGAAATAATTAAAGTAATAAATAATTATTCTAATGCTTTAGATCTACTAGACGATTATGATCACAAAAGAATTACTAAACCCAAAGGAACTAAAGACAACAAACAAATTAATTATGAAGATTGTTTAAATATAATAGCTAAACTTAAATTTAGTAATAATAGTAAATTATTTGCACTTGAAAGAAATCAAGGATTAAAAGAAATTATTGGAACTATATACCAATCTTTTGATGGTAAAGATTTATATCCGACCACAGAAGAAAAAGCTGCTAATTTTCTATATTTGATTATTAAAAATCATGCTTTTATTGATGGAAACAAAAGAATTGCAGCTACTCTATTTATATATTTTCTTGAATTTTATAATATTTTATATATTGAAAATAAACAAGTTATTGATAATAATACCCTTGTGGCAATTACTCTATTAATTGCCGAATCCAACCCGAAAGAAAAGAATATATTAACTGATTTAGTAATGAATTTTTTAAATAATTAGTAAAACAAAAAAGGGCTTTATTCCCTTTTTAAACATCTTTAATATTTTTAATATCAATTACTTCACTAATACTAGTATTCTTATTTCCTACTAAATAAACAGTTACCAAACTATTATCATAATCTGTAATTCCAATTTTATTAAATAAACTTTGTAAATCATTTTCACTTAAACTATCTATTGCAATTAATTTATAACTATCATCCAATATTTTACTTAACTTAACATAATCTAAAATATTTTTATAATTATAACTATTTGAAACTAATACAACTTTTTTCTTATTTTTCCCTTTATATATAGATAAAAATTCTTTAACATTAATAAAATATTTTTCGTCAAAGTTCAATTTATACAGTTCATTATATTCTTGCTCACTTAGCCCATTATCGCTCATAAATTTATATTCATAAGCAAGTTCTTCACTTTTATAAAGAGTTTTCTCTTCTCCATTAATAGTTGCAACTAATTTATTTTCATCAAATGTTGCAATATATAATTTATTGTTTTTAATACTACAGTCAAGTTTAATAACATTAGATGAATTATTATATTTATAAGTATTACAATTTTGATATCTTTCCTCATCATTATTTTTATTCTTAAAACTGAATTTATTATTTTCTAAATTAAGAACATATACATCATTGTTTTCAATTAAATACCAATCATGTCCAGCTAACATTCCACTAGGTATATCACTAAAATCATAAATTAAAATAGCTCCTACAAACAGCACGGCCAATATTAATATAAAAATAAATCCTTTTTTCATTACTACTCCCTCCATATTATCTAAGTATAAAATATAATAATACGATTATACTTAAAACAATACGATAATATCCAAATACTTTAAAATCATTCTTTTTAATATATTTTAACAAATATTTAATTGCAATTAAAGACACTATAAACGCTGTAATCATTCCAACTAATAATATAATTATTTCACTACTCGTAAAAGCAAAACCAAATTTAACTAATTTAAGAAGTGATGCTCCTGCCATAACAGGTACCGCCATATAAAAAGTAAAATTAGTAATAGTTGTTCTATCTAATCCTAAAGTCAAACCTCCAACAATTGTTGCTCCACTTCTACTTGTTCCCGGAATTATAGATAAAACTTGAAATAAACCAACTTTAAATGCATTTAAAAATGATACTTCTTTTATTGTATTTTTCTTTTTATGATTCTCAACAATTATAAATAAAACACCATAAACAAATAATGTTATAGCAACAGTCCATGGATTATAAAAATGTTCATCTATCCAATCATCAAATAACAAACCAACTATTGCACAAGGAATGCATCCTACTAATATTTTTCCCCATAAAATAAAAGTATTCTTAGTATCTTCTTTGGTTTTATTAAATCCCCATGGAAATAAATCTTTAAAATAAATAACAACAACAGCCATTATAGCACCAAGTTGAATAACTACCTCAAACATTTTCCAAAATTCACTTGATACATCTAATTTAATAAATTCATTAGCTAATATCATGTGTCCAGTACTACTTATTGGAAGCCATTCAGTAATTCCTTCAATTATACCTATAATAATTGTTTTTATAATATTTAAGAACATTATTTATCCTTCTTTCTTTGGATTTTATATAAAATTTTTAATTGTAATCTATATGGTAAAAATCTAGAAAAGAATATTCCCAATTTCATCATAGTGCCAGGAATAATTATCATTTTTCCCTTTAAAGTTTTATCAATTCCATATTTAGCAACATACTCGCTACTTAAACTACTCGTATTAAACCCTCCACCAGCAACTTTATTAAAATTTGTATTAACCGGTCCTGGACATAGTGCACTAATAGTTACATTAGATTTTTTTATTCGTAATTCTTCATTAATTGCCATAGTAAGTTTAAGAACATAATTTTTAGTAGCATAATAAGTATTTAAATAAGGTCCGGCAAAAAATCCCGCTGATGATGCAACATTAAGAATCTTACCTTTATTATATTTAACCATATCCCTTAAAAACAACTTAGTTAAAATATGTAATGCCTTAATATTAACATCTATCATTTCCAATTCTTTATCTAAATCAGTTTCATCAAAAAAACCAAATAATCCAAAACCTGCATTATTTACAAGTAAATCAATTTTTTCTCCTTTTACTTTTTCATACAATTTATAAACATTAGCATCAATCGATAAATCATAATCATATATTGCTTTTGCGTTTTTACAAACATTTGCAACTTCCTGTAATCTTTCTTTATTTCTTCCTACTAAAAACACCTCATATCCTAGACTATCAAGATATTTAGCCATATCTCTACCTATCCCTGATGATGCTCCCGTTATTAATGCTTTCATAATAATTTTCCTTTCTTAGTTAATACAATAATTAGTATAAGTAATGTACTGCCCCATAAGAATCCTCCTATAACATCAGAGGTATAATGAACACCTAAGTAAATTCTGCTAATTCCAATTAGTAAAATTAAGAACAATACCATTATTAATATTATTATTTTAACACTTTTATTTAAATTACTTCTATATAATAAATATGTTAAAAATCCATAAAAAACAGTTGCCATCATTGAATGCCCAGATGGAAAACTAAAATTACTTTCCGTTATTAACCAATTAATTTTATCAGGTCTATCTCTTCTTATAATATTTTTAATTATTAAATTAACTACTGAAGAAACAAGTGTTACTAATATTATTAATAAATATGATTTATCCTTTTTAATCAAAGTTAATAAAATTGATATTATACACATTAAAGCTATAAATTTAATACTACATAAAAAAGTTATTATCTTAAAAAAGTAGGTATTAAATTCACTTTTAAATGAAATAATAAAATCATATATTTTAATATCCATATTACTAAATACATTAAAATAAACCAAAAAAGTCCAAATTAATGATATAACAAAAAATATAATTAACAAATATTTATCTTTTTTCTTCATAATTTAAATTATATAACAAGAAAATAAAAATATCTATAAATTAGTATAATTCTTGACACACTCCGCTATTTGGTTTATAAAAACAATGTTTTTTATAACTTCCTGCAAAAGGTTGTTCATACCAATTAGTTTTGCATGTATTTTTTCCCGGAGCATAAAACCATAAAGCATGCGTTGCCGGGTAATAATATTCTCCTTTTAAACATCTTTCAGCTAATTGTTTTTCTTTTGTTGTTGCTGATCCAACATACAACGTACTATTAACTCCACTAAAACCTCCTGGATTTTGATTAACTACTCCACTTATACTTCTAATATTTTTAAATGTATAACAAGTTGCTATAGCCCTATTAACGATTACATTCCCGACCATCAGCATTCCCAAATTACCTTCAGCAAGTGCTTCTGCTCTCATAAGTCTTGCCATCATATCAAGTTCCTTACTAGTATAATTAATTAACATAATAACCACCATTTTATTATATGTTTTAACAACAAAAATATTGAAATAATCTAATTTTATGCTATAATTAATTCATACACACAGGGGTGTGGTATAATGGTAGCATAGGAGTCTCCAAAACTTTTGATGGGAGTTCGATTCTCTCCACCCCTGCCAATTTTTGTACATAAAGACGATATTAAATAATTTATTTCTTAATATCGTCTTTTTAATTAACCTAAAAAAGATACTACTTAACGTAAATATCTCATTTGTTATACATAAGTTTATATTTGTGTATTGTTAATTCCTTTTTTGTTTTATCATACCTCATAGCATATATTTCATACACACCAGATTCATTAGGTATAGTATTATATTCATTAGTAGTTTTATTATAAACCGAATAATATAAATCTTCTTTAGCCCTATATTGAGAAGGCAATAATATTTTAAGTTCAGATTTTATTTTAGTACTTAAAATCCAATTCTCACTATTTTCAATACTACTAACTAAATCACTAACATCTTCTTTATCATAATAAACATTTATAATAGAATATTCTTTTTTATCATCATCTAAATATGTTCCCCAATTATGAATTTCTAACTCTCCATTATTAGGTATATTTGCATCTATATAATTCTTGTAATCATTAATTTTACTATAATTATCAGATAATGTAGGCATTAAACAAAATGTACCATAAATTAATAATAAAAAACCTATTATAAATCCAGCAACTATATTTTTTGTACAATTTATTCCTTTATTTTTATATTTAAAGCCAAGCACTATAGAAGCAATTGGAATTGGTAACCAACACCAAAATATCCAAGTATTTTTTAGAAAATTAAACGCATGTTGAGGATTTAATTCATCTATTAATGAATATGACCATAAAGCACCCCATAAACTACCAATAGTTAAAATAAATAAAAAGGTCATAAAATAACTTATTGATAATGTATTATCAGTATTTTTAAAATTATCTACTCCTTTAAAGTTTGAACTATCTCCTAAATTATTTTCTAAATTTTTAAACTTACTTCTTATAAAATTAATTAATTCCAAATCACATTTATTCTTTTGTAAAATTATAACTGTATTTTTAGAAGGATATTCTAAATAAAAATTAGTATCATTCTCAACGCATCTACTTATTTCAGAATAATCAATAGTTATAGATGATTTTTCACCACTAACTACAAAGAAATTCCCATAGAATTCATTTTCAAGATTAACCTCAACCATTCCCTTTTTTATTCTATTATTTTGAAATCTTTCGATTACAGTTTCTAATTTGTAATAAACTAAAATATATATTTCCAATAAAACAAAGAAAGTCAAGGTAACCATCCAATTTTTAAAAATCAATGAGATAAACCCCATTATAACAAGATTTAATAAAGTACCTAATTTTACAAATACCCAATACACTCTTTTTGGAAAATACTTTGCCATTTTCATATATTCGTATCCATCAGTAATACTTTCGCATTTATATAAACACTTATCCATTTTTTCTCTAACCATCCTAAAATCTCACCACATATCTTAATAACTTTATCCAATTAAATTATAGCATACATTTTTAAATTTCTATAATTAATTTCATTTGACATAACACCCGCTTTAATATATAATAACTAATCAAGAAAAAGGGGTTATTATGGAAGAACAATTAAATGAATTAAATGAAATTATAGAATTAATTAATCAAAATATTGAAAAAGTAAATAATGTTGAATATGGTAGTGATTATTATTATATTAATCATACCTTTAAAGAAAAAGAAAAAAAGAATTTTGAAATCAAGCAAAAAGAAGATATTGAATTAAATCAAATAGATACAGCATTATCAAAATTAGAATACTCTAAACAAAGAACAAATAACTCTGAAAGATTAAAAAGTTTAGAAAAAATAATAAACTTTTATACAACAAGAAGAGATTTAATAAACACTAATAGAAGCAATAGATTAAAAGAATTAGAACTTTTAAAACAAAAAATAAAAGAAATACTAGAAGATGAAAAATATTTTTATCAAACTAAACAATTAGTTATTGATATCCTAAATTCATTTATTTATAGTATTAATTTAAATAATTCTTATTATGTTTTAGCAAACCACAGTAATTACAATAAATTTACCGCCTTTGTTGATAATAAATTACCTATTCACCCAAGAGTCTTAGAATATTTTAAATCATTAGGAGCAACAATAATGTATGAAAGTTGTATCTTCTTTGAATCAAATTTAGAAACATTAATAAAATTATTAACCACCAAAAATATTGAATGGATTTTAATAATAAATCCTAACTTTAAATTAGAATCAAAATTAAATCAAAAGAAAAAGAACTAATCGTTCTATCTTCTAGACATTCCTGCACGAACATTATCTAGTTCATCCATAGACATTTCATCAGAATCTTTACCTAAAGCTTCTAAAGCTTCTTTTTCTTTTTTTAATTTTTCAATTTGTTGTCTTCTATACAAGTTTTCATTACTTAATGTAGCATTCTCACCTATTTCATGAGAAACACCAGCAACAACACTATCTAAAGTTTCTAAATCTAATTCTTCGTTCATTTTTTCCTCCATCTATTTTAATTATACATAGAAAATAGCTATTCTCCATATTTCATCTCTAAAATAGACACTTGATTTACATTTTAAAAGATTACCAAATCAGTAATCTTTATTTATTATATTTATATTTTTCATATAATTTTTTAAATCTATTATAATGAACGATTTCTCTTTGTCTTAAGAATAATAAAATATTTATTAATTCTGAATCTTCAGCAATATCTATTAAATGTTCATAAGTTGCCCTTGCTTTTTCCTCAGCAGCCATATCTTCCGCTAAATCAGCAACTGCATCTCCGATTGATGCAAAATAACTAACTGTAAATGGCACTCCATTTGAATTAATTGGATAAATACCATAACCATTCTCAACATAATTACTAGTTAGTCCATTTGCTTCTAGTTCCTCTTTTGTAGCACCATCTAATAATTGATGAACCATTACACAAATCATTTCCGCATGTCCAAACTCTTCAGTTGCAATATCATTTAAAAGTGCTCTTCCCTCATCAGTTGGCATTGAAAACTTTTGACTAAAATATCTTAAAGCTGCTCCTAACTCACCATTTGCTCCACCATATTGAGTAATTAAATATTTAGCCATCTTAATATCTTTTTTCTTTAAATTAATTGGAAAAGGAAGCATTTTTTTATACTTAAACATTCTTATTATCTCCTTCCCAAGGCCATTTACCACTATACCAAGTATATCTACCTTTTAAATCATCACTTAAATCTAAAACCTCATATTTCTCCTCATAATCTTTAACTAATACCTTTAATCTTTCATTATATACCTTAAATAAATCATATAATTTCTTATTATTAGGTTCTAAATCAAGTTTTAAATTTAAATCATCAATAGCAAAGCAATATTCTCTAATCTTTAAAAGCATAGCATCTTTTTCACAAGTAGGTTTAATCTTATAAGGTTTATAATTTTTATATGGCACATATTCATCTAAAAACAAATTACCTAAAACAAGACCTTCATCAGGATTAAGAACATCGTCTCTATCTAAATTAAAATAGTTCTTTAAAAAATCTTCATTCTCTAAATTAAATAACATACTAACCTCCTAAAATAGTCTATGTTTATTATTAAAAATGGTTATATTAATTTAATTTAGACCATAATAAAAAAGAGGTACAATTATGATATTATTATGTCTTAAAATATTTGCTGCCAGAATTATAGATGTTACATTAGGAACAGTTAAAACTTTTTTTATATTTAAAGAAAAAAGAATTACGTCTTTTATTATATCTTTCTTTGAACTAATCATCTGGTTTTATGCAGCTAGAACTGCTTTATCTATGGAAATAAATTCAATATTTATTCCAATATCATACGCTTTAGGATATGCAACCGGTACATATATCGGTACATTTATTTCTTCAAAATATATTAAAGGACATCTAACTGTAAATGTTATATCAAATAAAATAACTAAAGATAAAATTAAAGAGTTTAAAGAAAAAAACTTTGGTATTACATCAATTAAAACCGAAGATAATAAACACTTACTTATTATTGAAATTGAAAAATCAAGATTAAATGAACTAAAAGAAACTATCTCTAAAATAGATGATAGTTCCTTTATTATAGTAAACGATACAAGAATAGTTCAAAATGGTTATATTAAATAGCTAAACATAATCTTTACTTCCTATTAAATATTTTCTTAATAAATCAAAAGGAATAACTGTAAAAGCAAGTCCTAAACATATTAATAATTCTTTTAAAGTTAACCCATACGTTCTAAATAAATTACCACCATAATATATAAAATATATTTGAATTATACCAACAATTAAGAAGACAAACATAAATACTTTATTTCCAAGTATATTAGAAAACAAATTTAACTTACTTGTTCTTGCATTAAATGCATTAAATATTCCAATAAACACAAATAAAGTAAAGAACGCTGTTAAGAAATATTTATTATCAACATCATATCTTATTAACTCTTTAAATACCGGTAACTTTAAAAATAAAATACATAATAAACTAGAATATAATCCGGTTATTAATATTTCTCCATACATATATTTATTAATTATATGTTCATTTTTACTTTTAGGTTTTTCTCTCATATATATTTTATTTGGATTATCATAAGCAAACGCTAAGGATGCCAAAGAATCCATTATCATATTTATCCACAACATCTGCATTACAGTCACTGGTGTACTTATTCCTATAAAAGGTCCAATAATTGATAAACTCATCGCACATATATTAACAGTTAACTGAAAAATAATAAATTTTCTAATATTTTTAAAAATAGTTCTACCAAATAAAATAGCCATACTTATTGAACATATATTATCATCAAGAATAACTATATCAGCAGCTTCCTTAGCAACATCTGCTCCACTTCCCATAGCAAAACCAACATCACATTTTTTTAAAGCAGCTGCATCATTAATTCCATCACCAGTCATACCAACAACTAAATTTAATTCTTTAAATATTCTAACTAACCTACTCTTATCAGTAGGTTTTGCTCGTGCTACTATTTTAAGCCTATTTGCTAGGGCTTTTAATTCATCATCACTCATAAGACTTAAATCAGAACTAGTTAGACAAACATCATCATCTTTATATAAATCTAGTTCTCTTCCAATATACATAGCTGTATCTAATGAATCACCAGTTACTACTATTAAATTTACTCCCGCACTCTTAATTAATTTAACACCTTCAATAGCGTCTTTTCTAACTTCATCTTTTAGAAGTATACATCCTAAATAAATTAAATCATCAGATACTTTCCCCCTATAAGCAAGAGCAATAACCCTATATCCCTTATTCATATAATTAGAAATTATCCCATTAATTCTATTTTTATCTATCAATTCTTTCTTATCAAAATAACAATATTTACATTTAGGAATAATTACATCAGGAGCACCTTTATAATAAACATATTCACTAGTTTCTACACTAGAATACTTTTTATCACTACTAAACATTTCTTTTTTAAGAATTTTTTCACTAGGTTTAAAAGAA
The DNA here is from genome assembly GCA_900553855.1 of uncultured Mycoplasmatota bacterium. Taxonomy (GTDB): domain Bacteria; phylum Bacillota_I; class Bacilli_A; order RF39; family UBA660; genus CAG-533. The sequence goes on from USFG01000009.1 coordinate 43,452, forward strand.
AAAAATCTCATTAAAGCTTTATCTGTCGAATTACCATTAATAATATTATTTTCACTTAATAAAGCCTCATTATTAAGAACGCAACTATTACCAATTAACTTATAATATTCTTTATACTTTGTTATTTCAACTTCATCATTAAATAATTTATTATAAGGATTTACTAGACCATATACTGATAACTTTCCATTAGTTAACGTCCCCGTTTTATCCGAAAGAAGTACATTTAAAGATCCTGCAGTTTCAATTCCCACCATCTTTTTAACTAAAACATTCTTTTTAATCATTTTCTTCATATTAGTTGAAAGAACCAATGCAACCATTAACGGTAATCCTTCTGGAACTGACACAACAATAATAGTAACAGCTAAAGTAGTAGCATAAATAACATGATTTATTAATTGAGGAATATTGCTAATAGACTTTAATATAAGACTAGGATTAAATTTATTAGCAATTACAATAACTGAAAATAAATAAGAAAAAAATACTAAAAAGGCACCAATATAACCAATTGTACTAATTATTTTTGCTAAATGAGTTAATCTTTTCTTTAAAGGACTACTTTCACTTTCTTCATTAAGTTCCATAGTTATTGCACCATGCATTGTCGCTGCACCAACATTTGTAACTTTCATTATCGCTTCACCATTAGTAACAATAGTTCCTTTAAAGATTTTACCGTTTAACTTCTTCTGAATATCCTTACTTTCTCCACTAATACTAGATTCATCAAGAGATATTTCACCATCAATTATTGTACCATCAGCTGGAACATAGTCTCCACTTGTTAAATAAATAATATCCCCTACAACTATATCACCTATTTTAGTAATATATAAATTATTATTTCTTTTAACTTTGCATTTTTTAACATTATTTTCTTTAAATAATCTATTAAATGCTTTATTTGAACCATATTCACTAATCGTACTTATTAAAGTTGCAAAAAATATTGCAATAAATATCCCAAGTGTTTCAAACCAACTTTCATCCGCAAATAAGAACACTAACTTAATAGCCAGCACTATTAAAAGTATTCTTATCATTGGATCCCCTAAAGATTCTAATAATAACTTAAAAAACGTATTTTTATTTTTAACAACTACTTCATTACTACCATATTTTTCTCTACTTTTAACTACTTCTTCATTGCTTAGTCCAGTCATTATTTCCTCCAATTAAATATATGAAGAAAAAATATAATAATAACAAAAAAAGAATACAAAATATTCTACAATATCTTGTATCCTATACTAATATTTTTTACTCAACATGGCTTCGAATAATTACTATACCAGAACTTCCATTCTGATACCTATTTCCATAATTTGCACCCTTGCCACCATTACCTGTATTATCTACATTAGCTGTTGATGTATTTGAAGCAGCACCATTTCCACCAGAAGAATATAAATTGCCTGATTCTTCACCAAATTCCCTTGTTGAACCAGTTTCTCCGTTTGGTCCAGGAACCTCTCTTTGTCCTTTTCCAGCAGTATATGATGTAGAAGCAGCATTTCCGTTATATCCATCAGTGCCACCAAGTGGGTTATTATTAGTTGAACCAGAACCACTGGCTCCACCAGAGCCTCCATTTCCACCAACATTTTTATATGCACCTTTTCCACCAGCTGCTTTATAGCCAAATGCCGAGCTTTCAGCTCCAGCAGCATGAACCGTGCTACCACCAGAACCTATTACAATTTGATATTCAGTTTCACTTAGTACATTAATTGCTCTAATGGTATTGGTATAACCACCACCACCACCAGCTCCATAATAACTACTTTCAGCCCAACCGGCTCCAGCTCCACCGCCTCCAACTAAGAAGACATCTAGCGTAGGAACTTCTTCCGGAAATGTTAATGTGCCACTTGTTAAAAATTTAATTTTCCAATCTAAAGTATCAGCGTCAACAGTTTCGTATTTACCAGTATAAGTAAAAACAGGCATTCCTTGTAAATATGTAAAATTAACTATAATTTTATCCGCAAAACCTTCAACAACAGTTTTCCATTTATTCGTATCTCTATTACAAGTTATATATGAATTTGTTAGTTCCACTTCTGAACCATCAACAATACCTACTAATTTCGCAACATAATTGCAAGAAGTAGGATATGTAGAAGATTTAATTCCATCAACATAAGCAACAACTTCTGTATTAACATCACCAACATGAATTCTACTAAACATATCCATTAATGTTAATTCATTCCAACCATACCCAGCATTTAAATCTAACAAAATATAATAATCAGTAGAAGTTTTATTTATTGACATCAAGCCAACCAATGAAGGATTAGTACTACCACCTACAATAGTTCCACTTGCACTACTAGTGTTCTTTTTATTTAAACCAATTTGTACTCCATCTGGAACATCATCATAATAACTTGTACAATTTACATCCGTACATATTTTATAAATAACTTCATAATTGACATCAACCGAGTTTAAACTTAAAATATTAACATTAAATACCTCTGAACTATTAGCAGCCAGTTTTAATACCCTATCATCTGATTCACCTGAATTAGTAGTTAAACTAAATGATAAATCATTAATTTTAATATTAGCAACTACATTTGAACTATTCTTATTAAAAAATGATAAAGAATATCCAATAATTGATATAAACAATAACATTATTGTAACAATTAATATATATTTATATTTTTTATTAAAATTTATCGTTTTTAATACATTTATAAAATTTTTATTCAAGTAACTTCACTCCCATTCTATCAAAATTATTTTTTGGTTTCCCTTATCAAACAAACATTTATATTTTATAAATAAATTTGCGAATGCTCACTTGACAGATAAATTTGTATGAGAAAAATGATTATTTAAATGAATCACACCAGTATCTTTAAGCAATTCACCTACTTCTTCTTTTGTAGCAATAGCTAAATTATCATTTTTGTATCTTAAATCTTCAGTTATTTCTTTGCCAAACCAATTTGGCACTTCGAAATTATTAGCATCTTCTAGATTGTTAAATTCTACTTCTACAACCAATAATCCATCTAAATCATCTAAATATTTATCAACCTCCGCAACATATTTTCCAATAGGAATTCTATATCTACATTTAACAATAGTTCTTCCTATTTTATATTCAATAAGCTTATTATAAATATCTTCAGTTATTTCTTTTTCACTCTCTTCTCTAACTAAAGTTCCTTCTCCCTTTTGATTATAATAATATTTATTATCAACTTTTCTAACTCTTGAAACTGGTCTAAATCCTATATAAGATTGATATATTACCGAATAATCATAACCATCAATATTACTATTCTTGTCTAATAAAAATTTTCTCTCAATTTCCATATGACTATTCTTATCTAACTTTTCATAGCTATAACTTATTTCATAAACCTCACTAACACCATCAAATCTGGGAATTAATTTATTTATAACCACATTAAATTTATTTTGTGCTCTTAAAGTTTCATAAGCCTTATTTATCGCCTCATCTTCACTTTTTGCTCTAATACTTATCTTTTCATAACTTATCATAATTTTTCCAATACTCCCATAATAGGCGGAACCATTTGTTTTTTACGAGATATTACTCCCATTAATTTTTCGCCCTCTTTAATATCACTTAATTCATATGCATCATTTAAATACTCTTTAGCACCATCATTGAATAACAAATAAGAATTATTTTCTAAAATATCTGTTACAAATAAACAAGCTACTTTATAATCATTATTATCTGCTATATGATTAAGTTCATCTACATATTCATTTAATCTATCACTATATTCTTTAAAATCAGTTGTAAATACTTGACCAATTCCAAATTTAACTTCTCCAGTAACATATGATTTAAAATCTTTATAAACTATTTCATTAATAGTTAAACCATCATTAGAAACACCACTCTTAAGTAATTCTTTACCATATTTATATAAATCAACTTCAGCAATATTTGCTAAATCCTTAGCCACTTGTTTATCCAACTCAGTAGTGGTAGGACTTGCAAGTAACAATGTATCACTTATAATTCCACTAAGCATTAACCCTGCAATATCACTAGGTATTTCAATATTATTTTCTTTATACAATGTATAAATTATTGTATTAACAGAACCTACACTCATATTTCTAAAATTAATTGGTAACAACGTACTAATCTTACCTATATTATGATGATCAACAATTTCTAAAATATCTGCTTCATTTAACCCATCCGCACTTTGACTAGGTTCATTATGATCAACTAAAATAACTTTCTTTCTTGTAATTAAATTAGTATCTATTAATCTAAGCATTCCATCACAATATCCCTTTGAATTAACAATTGGATAATTAGTATGTTTAAGTTTATTAGATATTTCAACAAAATCAGTTAAATAATCATTAGGACCAAAACATACAGCCGAACTAGATCTCTTAATAGTTTTAATCGGATTAGCAAGCGTAATTAATCTACTAGTTTTAAATGTATCATAAGGAGTCACAATTACATTAACTTTATTAAATCTAATTAAATCAATTTCTTCTTTAGTTAACTCTTTATTAGCAACTACTATTATTAATCTAGCTTTATGTTTAACAGCATCTTCAATAATAGAATCTCTTCCACATATCAAGATTGTATCTTCATAAATATTTATAAAATCAGAAAACTGAGCAAAAGGAAGTGCAACTGCTAAAACATTACCACTTATAAAATCATCAAATTTATAATAACTAGAAGCATTAAGAACATCTACAATATCCATAAACTTAGCATTTATCTCATTAGTATCACCTTTAATTAATTCATTAGCAAGCTCTTTTAATGATACATAACCAACAAACTTCTTATGATCATCTACTAAAGGAATACCAGTAATTCCATGTTCATTAAAAGTATTATAAACATTAAATATTGAATCATTCTGATTAGCATAATAATTTTTATTATATTTAATATCTTTAAGTTCAACTTTAACATCATTTAAATATTTAGGTACTTCAAAACCAAATCTATTTAAAGCATATATAGTTTCTTTATTTACTTCACTTAAGATTCTAGCCTCTGCATTAATTCCTAGTTTTCTCTTTAAATAAGCAAAACTTATTGCACCTGCAACTGAATCAGTATCTGGTTTCTTATGACCAAAAATATATACTTTTTCCATACGTTCCTCCTAATATATTCTAATTATACACTAATTAAATCTAAAAATATAGTTATTATGTGTTATAATTTATTTAGAAGGTGGTATGTGATATGGCAAAATACAAACTAAAAAAGAAAGTTAAAAATAACCTAATAAAATTATTTATAATAGTGATTCTATTAATTGTAGGAATAATTTTAATTAAAGATTATAAATATAAGCAAACTTATGAATATAAATTATTAAATTTAAACTACTCTAAAGAAGAAATAAAAGTATTATTAGATAATTTAAATAGTGACAAAATTGATGAACTACTAACTAAAGAATATAATAAAGATATTGTAAGTATAATTAATGAAAAATATTACTTATCTAAAAACTTAGATAGATATCTAAATTATTTAAGTGCTAACCCAACTCTAAGTCATAGTGATGTTGTATCTTTAGTTAATGTTAATAGAGATAATAAATTTTATGAAAACACTACTACAACTGATTTAACAAATTATAATGAAATGTTAGTAAATAAATATCATCTATTGAATAAAGACTTTCAAGCAAAAGATATTGTAAGTGTATCAAGTACTTATGGATATGCCAATAATAGTTTAAATAAAGAAGCCTATGAAGCATTCAAACAATTAGCAAATGATGCTAAAAAAGAAGGCCATACTATCGTAATTTTATCTTCTTATCGTACTTATGAATATCAAGAAAAATTATGGAATCGTGATAAAGATGATGATTATGTAGCAAGACCAGGCTCTTCTGAACACATAACTGGTTTAGCAATTGATGTATCTGATTTTAATGATAAAAATGATAGTTTTAAAGATACTGAAAGTTATACATGGATGATAAATAATTGCTATAAATACGGATTTATCTTAAGGTATCCTGAAAACAAAGAAAACATTACTGGTTATAGTTATGAAGCATGGCATTATAGATATGTTGGTACTAGCCTAGCAACTAAGATTTATAATGAAGGCATCACATTTGATGAATATTATGCTTATTATATGGAAAAATAGAGGTAACATGAACAACTTTGGCGAAATAATAAAAGACATACGTAAAAAAAATAATTTAACTCAAAAAGAACTAGCTGATAAATTATATGTAACTTATCAAGCAGTTTCAAAATGGGAAAATAACAAAAGCATTCCTGATATTTCAATCTTACAAAATATTTCTAAAATGTTTAATATTGATTTAAATTATTTAACAAACACTAAAAAAAGAAATAATACTATATACTTTATTTTAATAATTATTTTCTTAATTTTATCTTTAACAATAACAATTTTAATAACTAAAAATCATACTCATGACTTTGAAATGCGTTCTATTGAAACAACTTGTAATGATTTTAATTTATCAGGAACAATTGCTTATAATAAAGATAAAACAGCAATATTTATATCTGAAATAGATTACTGTGGTTTAAATAAAGATCAAATCTACGATACAATAACAAGTACTTTATATCAAAATGAAAATAATAAAGAAAAAATTATTATAACTAATAAAGAAAAAAATAATTTATCATTAAATGATTATTTAAAAGACTTAACTTATCATGTTGATAATTATAAATCTACTTGTTTAGACTATAATAAAAATGAATTATATATCAAAATCGAATTACAAAAGAAAAATGAATCTACTATAACTTATACTATTCCTTTAAAAATAAATGATACTTGCAATTAATAATAACTTAGTATAATATATACTCAAAAATTCAAAATAATTATGGAGGAATTTATGTTCAAATTAATATCTAAATATAAACCTGCCGGAGATCAGCCTGTTGCTATTGATAAATTAGTTAAAGGAATAAATGAAGGCAAAAAAAGTCAAGTTTTATTAGGTGCAACAGGTACTGGTAAAACTTTTATGATCGCTAATGTAATTGAAAGAACAAATAAACCCACTTTAATTTTAGCTCACAACAAGACATTAGCAGGACAACTTTATAGTGAGTTTAAAGAATTGTTTCCTGAAAATCATGTTGAATACTTTGTATCTTATTACGATTACTATCAACCAGAAGCATATGTTCCCCAAACTGATACTTATATTGAAAAAGATTCTAGTATTAATGATGAAATTGATGAATTACGTCATGGTGCTACTTCAAGTTTAATTAATTATAGAGATACTATAGTTGTTGCATCTGTATCATGTATTTATGGTATTGGTGAAAAAGAAGAATATAAAAATAATATGTTAATTTTAAAACAAGGTGATAATGTTGGAAGAAACTTTATTATCGATCGATTAGTTTCTATGACCTATGAACGAAATCAAATAGATTTTCATCGTGGTACTTTTAGAGTTAATGGTGATATCATTGATGTCATACCTGCTAACGAAAGAAAAAATGGTATTCGTATTGAATTATTTGGTAATGAAGTAGATCGTATTTGTGAATTTGATACTTTAACCGGAAATATTATAAAAGTACTTAAAAATATAACAATATTCCCTGCTTCTCACTTTGTTACAGGTGAAGAAAAATTAAAAGAAGCTATTAAAAGAATTGAAGAAGAAAAAGATAAACAAATTAAATTTTTTAAAGAAAAAGGAAAACTTATCGAAGCTCAGCGTATTAAAGAACGCTGTGAATATGACATTGAAATGTTAAAAGAAACTGGATTTTGCCATGGTATTGAAAACTATTCAAGACATCTTGCATTAAGAGGTGCAGGTGAAACACCATCAACTTTAATTGATTTCTTTCCTGATGATTTTCTTTTAGTAGTTGATGAATCTCATGTTACACTACCTCAAGTTAGAGCAATGTATAATGGCGATAGAATGCGTAAACAAACACTAGTTGATTATGGTTTTAGGTTACCAAGTGCACTAGACAACAGACCATTAAAATTTGAAGAATTTGAACAAAAAATTAATCAAGCTATCTATATTTCTGCAACGCCTGGTGATTATGAACTATCTCTAACTAATAATGAAGTTGTTGAAAGCATTATTAGACCTACCGGACTGCTAGATCCAACCATTGAAGTTAAACCAACCAAAAACCAAATCGATGATTTAATCAATGAAATAAATATAAGAGTTCAAAAGAATGAAAGAGTTTTAATTACTACTTTAACCATTAAAATGGCTGAAGAATTAACAAACTATTTAAAAAGTTTAAATATGAAAGTTGCATACCTTCATAGCGAAGTTAAAACATTTGAAAGATTAAAAATAATTAGAGATTTACGTTTAGGAAAATATGATACATTAGTAGGAATAAACTTACTAAGAGAAGGATTAGATATTCCAGAGATTAGTTTAATCGCTATTATGGATGCAGACAAACAAGGCTTCCTAAGAAGTGAACGTAGTTTAATTCAAACAATAGGTAGAGCTGCACGTAACCAAAATGGTCATGTCATAATGTATGCTGATTCAATATCTGAATCTATGGATAAAGCTATAACTGAAACTCAAAGAAGACGTAAAATTCAAGAAGAATTTAATAAAGAACATGGAATCACTCCTAAAACTGTTCAAAAAGAAGTTAGAGACCTTATTTCAAATGAAATCAAAGAAGATACTGGTACTAAAAAGGCCAGTAAAAAAGATTTACAAACAATTGAAAATGAAATGCGTAAAGCGGCTAAAGAACTTGATTTTGAAAAAGCAATGCAACTTAGAGATATCTTATTCGAATTAAAAGCCAATGAAAAAAGCTAGAATAAACATTCTAACTTTTTTATTTTCTTACCCATTTAGCAATAAGTACTATATTTGAATTAACAGGTGTATTAAATTCATATAATTCACCATCTAAATACCAACCAGCAAATACATAACCTTCTCTAACAGGATCAACAGGTTTTCCAACTATACTATATTTACTAACATAAACAGTAGTAACATCAGATCCCATATTTCTATTAAAGATTACAGCAAATTTTGCTTGTGTAGTTGTTGTTGTAGTCGTAGGTTTTACTGTTGTAGTAATCTTCTTAGCAGTTGTTGTAGTTTTTTTAGTAGTAGTCGTAGTTGTTGTTGTAGTTGTTGTACTATCTTCACAATTATCAATACATCCTAAATAACTATATGAAGTATTCTTCTCTTCACCACATATTAATGTAGTTTCGAGTTCATAACCTTTTGATTTTTTTATAATCTTAATATAACTATCATCTTCATTACAAGTATTTTTACCTACTTTCAAAGTATCAATTTTATTATTTGAAACTAAATCCTTTAATGAAACCTTAATAGTATCTCCAACATCCTTAGGTAAATTATCTTTATTAAAATAACCACTTCCAACATCTTTAAGTTTAGTTAGGTTATTCTTAAATTCAGTACTATAATTATCTTTCTTTTTACCTAATGGAAAAATCCATAATATAATTACTAACACTATTAATATAATAAGTATTTTAATAATTAATCCTTTCCAATTAAATTTTTTCTTTTCATTACTTTCATACATAAGTCATTCCCCCATAACTTGTAAGTTATAATAACACTATATCATTCAATTGTCAATTTTAATTTTTATATACCATCAACACAATTGTTTCTAATCCATTCTTTAATATTTTTTCTTTACTAACTATTAAATTTATTTTTCTTTTATTTAATGATTAAAATAAAACATTACCACTTACAGCCTGCAGGTATACAACAACACCATTTTTCACCTGTTTTAATATCTTTCCAATGATATTCATAAACACCAGATGTACCAGTCTCACCAGTATTTCCGCAATAACAACCACCTGATGGTTGCTTGCGTGTCACACATTGACACTTGTTTTCGGAGTTGCCAGAAGATTCCCCAATACTACAAGATTCAGTTGTAGGTGCTACACAATTATAATCCGTATATTTTTTATCTACTATTGTTATTGTCCTTGTTCCTTTAGAACCACTTACTTTGACACAATTTGTTTTTATTGTTTTTTGATTACTTTTTTCACATAATTTATACCATTTTGCAAATACTTCCATGTCACTTGTAACTTTAATATTTTCATTTATTTGTTTTTCTTTATTATCTTTCCATCCTTCAAAATAGAATTCTTTTTTTGAAGGATTTAAATATGAAGGGGAATTTAATGCATCTTTAAAAATACTTCCATATTTTATATAAACATCAATTATTGAAATAGTATTACTAAATATTCCTGAATTAGCATTAAATCGTATTTTTACGTTTAATTTATAAATTCCATCATTATATTCATTTAATTTATTATCATATTCTTCAAAAATATTTTTAACAAACACATAAAATTTTATTTCTGAATAATTTTTATAATCAGCCATTTCTTCTTCAATATTAATATTCTTAATTATTGTGTATGTTGTCTTATTATCTTTAATTGTTCCATTATCTAATTCAATCCAATTATTATTTAATTGTTTAATTCCATTTACTTCTCTTGCTTCATCACCACATTTATTAATTAAATTACCTAAATCAACTGTAACATCTGATTTAACACCAACAATACAATATTTTAATTTAACATCATTTTTTTCTATAACACTTAAATTTAATACAGCATCATTTGTACTAAAATTTGCATCAGTTTCATTTTTTTGTGGTTTAACACTAAAAGTACTAATCACAGGTTTACTTGGTCTAACAGTTATTGTTCTTTCAGCACTTTTCTTTTCTACATTTTCTTGATTTAATAGTTCATTATAATTTTTAGTATATTCATATCTTATTTTATAAGTTCCAATTTTATCACTAGATAAATTTATGTTAGTACATTCATCACCATTTTCCATATATGCTTTAATATTTTGCCTTGGAACTAATATTTCGTGAGAATTATTATTATCTATAACTGGAGTGCCATCTGGATTTATTAATTGTAAACTTCTAGTATTTATTTCTATATAGCATAAATCATCTGTTGTATCTCCATACATTACACTATAATTTAAAGTGTATAAATATGCTTCTTTATTATCATTAGTATATGGATATACTACTATTAATTCATGATCACTATCATAAAATACTTGTATTTCTTCGTTTTTACCTACTTTTTCATTCGTATTCGGATTAACTAAATTATCATTTAAATATCCATTATCTACTAAATCTCCAATAGTTATAATCTTAAATGAATTATCATTTAAATCATTTATTATATCTACCGTATTATTAACATACAACATAGCAGCAGATTTAATTTTTTCAACATATTCATCATAATTTTTTATATTATTATCTTTAAATACTCTATTTAAAGAAATAGCTATTACT
>USFG01000010.1 GCA_900553855.1 uncultured Mycoplasmatota bacterium
CTCAGTTGGCTAGAGCATCCGGTTCATACCCGGCAGGTCGGGAGTTCAAATCTCTCCGCCGCTACCATTTGAAATTATACCTAAGGATTTAATATCTTTAGGTTTTATTTTGATAAAAATTATTGAAATAAATTATATCTTTGATAAAATTATTATGATATGAGGTATGTGTTATGTATAAAATGATTGTAACTGATTTAGATGGAACTTTATTGAATAAAAATAAGAATGTAAGTGAAAAAAGCAAAAAATATTTGAAAGAGCTAAAAGACAAAGGTTATATCATATGTGTAGATACAGGTAGAACTTTAGGAAGAGCTAAATATGCATTAGGGGGATTTGATTATATTAATTATATAATTGGAAATAATGGAACGTATATTTATGATGTAAGTAATGATAAAATTTTATATAAAAGTTCTATTAAAACTGAAAATATTAAAGCGTTATTTATAAAATATTTAGATGAATATGAAGTTTTTGAAATAAATAGTTATGAGAATATTTTGAGTTATCGATCAAGAACAGGAAATATTGAACCATATGTTGAAAAAATAGATAATAAAGATGAATTTTTTGATAAAATAAATGAAGTGTATAATGTTACTATAAGTTTAAAAAATAAAAGTATGGTTAATGTATTTTTAGAGGATTTAAAAAATAATTATAAAGATATTGGTTCATTTATAATGGAAGATTCTTTTTCAAATAAAAAATGGATAACTCTTATAAATCAAAATGATAATAAATTTAATGGATTATGTATATTAAAAGATAAAATAGGTATAAATAATAATGATATTATAGCGTTTGGTGATGGACTAAATGATGTCGTAATGGTTGAAAATGTTGGTTTTGGTGTTGCAATGAAAAATGCTTTAGACGAAGTAAAAAATAAAGCAAATGATATTACATTAGACGACAATAATAATGATGGCGTAGTTAATTATTTAAAAAGTATATTAAAATAATTTTAGACTTTAATTTTAGTCTAGTTTATGTTATTCTTTATATATAAAGATAGGGTGTTTGTTAGTGAAAAATATTAAATATTTATTGTTTATGTTATTATTAATTCCATTAAATGTTGTTGCAATAGAGTTTTATTGTGATAGAACTGTTAAAAGTGGTAATGATTTTAAATGTATATTATCTAATTCTTCTAATAGTTTGTATAATTTAACTGCTAATTTAGATTATGGTAACGATATTAAATTAAAGAGTGAAGTATATTCAAAAGGTTATAGTAATAGTGGTAATAATAGTAATTTAAATATTATAGGGCCTGGATTTAATGCTCCAACTACAATTGGAATATTTACTTTTAGTGCTCCTAAGATAGGTAATGATCAAAAATATGTTATATCCTTAAGTGAAGTTAAATTTAAATATTTAAGTTCTGAGAGTAATTTTCATGATAATGGAGATTTAAAATATACAATTACGGTTAAAGGAGATGGAAGTGGCAATACTACTAATTCTACGACAATTACAACAACTACAACAACTACGACAACTACAACAACTGCTGTAGGTAATAAAAGAAAGTATGAATTAAATTTATATTTTATGGATGAGAGTCAAACATTAATTAAAACGGGATGCGAGACAACAGGAGATGCTGGATGCGAGACACATATTGCCAATATAATTCCTCCAACAAATGAAGGATATGAATTTATTGGATGGAGTGAAGATGCTCTTTGTGAAAATTATAAAAAATATAGTGTTTATAATTTAACTAAGAATTCAAGTTTATATGCTTGTTTTAAAAATAATAGTAGTGATACCATTAATTACTTAAAAGATCTTAGTGTTGAAGGATATGAAATTAATTTTAGTAAATTTATTTATAGTTATAATATAAGTATTAAAGGTGATACATCCAAATTAAATGTTGTTGCGAATGCAGTTAGTGATACTGCAGTTGTTAATATAAGTGATAATGTAAATGATTTAGTTGATGGATTTAATACAATAACAATAGATGTCGTTGATAATGATGTAATTACTACTTATGCTTTATTAGTAAGTAAAAATATAAGTGATGATCCACCAATGCTTAAAAATATAACTATAGATAAATATAATTTAAATTTTAAACAATCTGTGTTTGAATATAATTTATTAGTTAAATATGGTGTTAAAAAGTTAAATTTAAATATAGTTAACGATGATAATTATGAATATGAGATAACTGGAAATGATAATATAAGTGATGGAAGTCAAATAGTAATTAAAGTTAAAAATGGTTTTCTAGAATCAAATTATGTTATTAAAATAAAATATGAAAGTTTTATTGATTCTTATTTAAATTATATTTATGGTATTAGTTTTGGAGTATTTTGTATTATAGTTTATTTTATAGTTAAATATATGAGAAGTGATAAATATAAACTTAAGAAAGAAAAAAAAGAAGTAAAAAATGTTAATTTAGAACCTCCAAAAGATAGAGCAATAAAGAAAAATAGTAAAGTTAAAAAAACTAAAAAACAAAAACAAGAAAAAATTGAAAAATTGTAAAGAAAGAAGCTATTTAATAGTTTTTTTCTTTTTTTTATGGTAGACTTAAGGAGTGATAATATGGAAGGAAAAGAGATAATATATGAATTTTTAGATTATATTTCTTATGAGAAAAAATATTCGGATTATACAGAGAAAAATTATGAATTAGACTTATTTAAATATTTTGAATATTTAGATAAGAATAATTTAAATTATTTAACTGTTAAATATAAGGATGTATCTAATTTTACTTTATTTTTAGCTAAACAAAATTATAAAAGTACTACTATTAATAGAATTGATAGTTCAATAAGAAGTTTTTATAATTATTTAGAGTTAGAAGAAAAGATTAATGGAAATCCTTTTAAGGCAGCAAGTAATTTAAAAGTTCCTAAGAGGTTACCTAATTATTTTAAGTATGATGAGTATTTAACTATGATAAGTGTTATTGATAAAGATGATTATGAATATCGTAATAGACTTATTTTGGAAATGCTTTTTGCTACTGGATTAAGAGTTAGTGAATTATCTAATATTAAAATTAAAGATATTGATTTTAGTGAAAGAGAAATTAAGATAATGGGTAAGGGAAGTAAGGAAAGATTTGTGTTCTATAATAAGGAATGTGCTAAAGTTCTTGATTCTTATTTGAAGGAATGTAGAAGTAAACTATTAAATGGTAAAGATAGTGAATATTTATTTATTAATCATTTAGGTGATAAGTTAACTGATAGAGGGATAAGACTTATAATTGATAAAATTGTTAAGAAATCATGTATTAAATCAAAAGTATCACCCCATACATTTAGACATACTTTTGCAACTATGTTGTTAAATGAAGGTTGTAATATTAAAAGTGTGCAAGAATTATTGGGACATTCTAGTTTGGGTACGACAGGTATTTATACTCATTTAACAAATGATGAGGTAAGGCTTGCTTATATGAAGGCTCATCCTAGAGCATAATAAACATTTTAAGGGAGGAAGATTTAATGACAAAATATGTTTATTTGTTTACTGAAGGTAACGCTGATATGCGTAATCTATTAGGTGGTAAAGGTGCAAATTTAGCTGAGATGACAAATTTAGGTTTACCAGTTCCTCAGGGATTTACTATTACTACTGAAGCATGTACAAAATATTATGAAGATGGAAAAGAAATAAGTCCAGAGATTCAAGATCAAATTAATGAGTATATTGGTAAAATGGAAGAAATTACTGGTAAAAAATTTGGCGATAAAGAAAATCCTTTACTTGTTTCTGTAAGAAGTGGTGCTAGAGCATCTATGCCTGGTATGATGGATACTATTTTAAATTTAGGTTTAAATGAAGATGTAGTTGAAGTATTAGCTGAGAAATCTAATAATCCAAGATGGGCATGGGACTGTTATAGAAGATTTATTCAAATGTATTCTGACGTTGTTATGGAAGTTGGAAAGAAATACTTTGAAGAATTAATTGATAAAATGAAAGAAGAAAAAGGTGTTAAGTTAGATGTTGAACTTGATGCTGATGATTTAAAAGAACTTGCTAGAGAATTTAAAGAAGAATATAAAAATAAAATTGGTTCTGAATTCCCAAGTGATCCTAAAGAACAATTAATGGGCGCTATTAAGGCTGTATTTAGATCATGGGATAATCCAAGAGCTAATGTTTATAGAAGAGATAATGATATTCCTTATTCATGGGGAACTGCTGTTAATGTTCAATCTATGGCTTTTGGTAACATGGGTGAAGATTGTGGAACAGGTGTTGCGTTTACTCGTGATCCAGCTACTGGAGAAAAAGGATTATTTGGTGAATTCTTAACTAATGCTCAAGGTGAAGATGTTGTTGCTGGTGTTAGAACTCCAATGCATATTAGTGAAATGGAAGAAAAATTCCCAGAAGCATTTAAAGAATTTGTTAGTGTTTGTAATACTTTAGAAAATCATTATAGAGATATGCAAGATATGGAATTTACTGTTGAACATGGTAAACTTTATATGTTACAAACTAGAAATGGTAAGAGAACAGCTAAGGCCGCTTTAAAAATTGCTTGTGATTTAGTTGATGAAGGAATGCGCACTCCTGAAGAAGCTGTTTTAATGATTGATCCAAGAAATTTAGATACTTTATTACATCCTCAATTTGATGAAGCTGCTATAAAGAATGCTAAAGCTATTGGTAAGGGATTAGGTGCATCACCTGGTGCTGCTTTTGGTAAAATTGTATTTACTGCTGATGATGCTGTTAAGTGGGCTGAAAAAGGTGAAAAAGTTGTTTTAGTAAGACTTGAAACTTCTCCAGAAGATATTACTGGTATGAAAGCTGCTCAAGGTATTTTAACTGTTCGTGGTGGTATGACTAGTCATGCAGCAGTTGTTGCTCGTGGTATGGGCACTTGTTGTGTATCTGGTTGTGGTGATATCCATATGGATGAGGCTAATAAGAAATTTACTTTAGCTGGTAAAACATTCCATGAAGGTGATGAAATCTCTATTGATGGAACAACTGGAAATATTTATGAAGGTATTATTCCAACTGTAGATGCTACAATTACTGGTGAATTTGGTCGTGTAATGGCATGGGCTGATGAATTTAGAACATTAAAAGTTAGAACAAATGCTGATACTCCAAGAGATGCTAAGAAGGCTCATGAACTTGGTGCTGAAGGTATTGGACTTTGTAGAACAGAGCATATGTTCTTTGAAGAAGATAGAATTGCTGCTTTTAGAGAAATGATTTGTGCAGATACTTTAGAAGAAAGAGAAACTGCTTTAGAAAAGATTTTACCTTATCAACAAGGTGACTTTGAAGCTTTATATGAAGCATTAGAAGGTGATAGTGTTGTAATTCGTTATTTAGATCCACCTCTACATGAATTTGTTCCTACTGAAGAAGCTGATATTGAAAAACTTGCTAAGGCTCAAAATAAACCAGTAGAAAGAATTAAAGAAATTATTGCTGGATTACATGAATTTAACCCAATGATGGGTCATCGTGGTTGTAGACTTGCTGTAACTTATCCAGAAATAGCTAAAATGCAAACTAGAGCTGTAATTCGTGCTGCTATAAATGTTAAGAAGAATCATCCTGATTGGGATATTGTTCCGGAAATAATGATTCCACTTACTGGAGAAGTTAAAGAACTTAAATATGTTAAAGATATAGTTGTTGCAACTGCTGATGAAGAAATTGCTATTGCTAATGTTGAATTAAAATATCAAGTTGGTACTATGATTGAAATTCCAAGAGCAGCAATTACTGCTGATGAAATTGCTAAGGAAGCTGAATTCTTCTCATTTGGTACTAACGATTTAACTCAAATGACATTTGGATTCTCTAGAGATGATGCTGGTAAATTCTTACCAAGTTATTATGCAACAAAGATTTATGAGGAAGATCCATTTAAAACCCTTGACCAAAAAGGCGTTGGAAAATTAATCGAAATGGCTGTTAAGGGTGGAAAATCAACAAGACCAGATATACAATTAGGTGTATGTGGTGAAACTGGTGGAGATCCTAAATCTATTGAATTCTATCATAATGTTGGACTTGATTATGTATCTTGCTCACCATTTAGAGTTCCAGTTGCTAGACTTGCTGCTGCACAAGCTGCGATTAAAGCGAGAAATAATAAATAATAAATATAAAATAAAGTCAAGGTTGGTTTTGAACTAAATCTTGGCTTTTTGTTTTATATGAATAATAATGAAAAATCTTATAAAAATTGAAAAAAAGTAGAAAAATAAAAGACTACAAATAATATTTGTAATCGTTAAAATACATAAGTGGTTTAAAATAAATGTAAGTTTTTTGGCCTAGAAGACATATCTAATTCAATAATTTGATTATTTAAAGTATTAATAATTCTTCTTTCCTTTGTATAAATTATACCATCAGCCATAAAACAAGAAATTGACCTAATATACTTTTCTAGCTCATCATTTTTTTTAATATCTTTCAAAAAATTAATTATATAATCATAATTCTTTTTACTTTTTATATCTGTATTAAATACTATTCCTTCATATTCCTGATATCCGATAGCATCATCTTCTATAACTTTTACTAAATTTGAATTTCCTGCTACATAAGGTTTTAAAAAAATTGAAGGAGAATCAACTTTACTAAGAAAAGCTGTATCAAATTCTAATCCTGAAATAAATTCAATAGCTTTATTTTTTAGAGGAACAATTTGAAATAATACTTTTCTATATTTTTCATTAACATCGTTTTTCTCAAAGTAGTAATCAAGATATACGAAATTATCCTCTTTATCAATAAAATATAATTTATTTGCATCGACTAAATAATATTTTCTTTTTTCATTTAGCTTTTCTTTTTCATCTTTTCGCAATTTTATTTGTTTTATCATGTGTTCACTTCCTTGTTTAAGTTATAATAACAAAAAATTATTAAAAAATAAAGGAAAAATGTTAAATCATTTTTGTAAGGAAAATTTTCGGATGGAGTCCTATTTTTATTGAAAAATAAAAATTATAGTAAGGCTAGAAATAGTCTCCTTTTTTAATAATAAAATTATAATAATTAAAAATGAATAACAGGAGAAATTAAAATGTTTCCATTAAAAATAAAACCTTTTTTTAAAACTTATTATGTTAAAAATGATATTACTTCTGGAGGTATTAATTGTTGTGAAACAAATGCTTTTAACATTTATTATAATGGTGAGATTGAAAAGAATATTATTCTTGGTACTTATTTGAGTGATGAAAATGATTCAATATCATTAAGTGCAAAATGTTTAAAATGTGGTCGGTTAATTAAAGTATTTAATAGTTGTATAGATGGTTATGATGCTAATTGTGAAGATGATAATACTTTAAGAATAATTAATAAAAATAAAGTTAAAGATAAACTTTTTAATTGTAGTCGTTGTAAAGATAGTAAATTTTCTATTTCTATAAAATACGAATATCCTGATAAAGAAGAATTAAAAGAACTTGGATTTAAAGATATATCTAATGCATTTACTTGGATAACTGTTTCACTTACTTGTAATAATTGTGGAAAGAAATATAAAAAATTTATTGATTTTGAATCTTAATTAAAAAAATTTTTTTGCTTGATTATATCTGTTATTATTTGTTATTATAAATTCTAAGAAAGAAGTTATATATTATGATAAAAAGTTTAAAAGACTTAAATAAAGATTTAAAGATACAAATATGTAATTGCTATGAAAAGCGCCATGATTTTGATTATTTAAGGGAAAAGTTTAATTATTTAGAAAATAATATTTTATTAAGTATTTTATATTCTACTGGTAAATATGATAAAGAATTAAATAAACTTTTATGTAAAACATGTATTGGTAATAAAAAAATATTAATTAACAGTGATGCACATTATTGTTCAATTTATGAAAATATGAATTATACATATGGTATGTTTGATTTTGCTGTTGCAAATGGGTTTAATGTTATTTTAAATGGTGGAGATATTATTGAAGGAGATGTTAAGCCCAGAAATGATTTAAATGTTCTACAACAGGCAGAATATTTTATTAATGAATATCCTTTTGATGAAAATATTAAAACATATGCATTACTTGGAAACCATGACTATAGAGCAATAAATAAGCATCCATTTGTAAGAGGTATTATATCATCAAGAGACGACATAAATATTTTAGATTTAAAAAAATCATTTATAAATTGGGATGGGAATATAATTAGTTTACAACATACTATAGATTCTTATAAATTAAGACTCCCTTATACTATTGAATGTTTGTGTTTTAAAGGACATTCACATTATTATCATATAAAAGAAAAAACAGGCGGCAAAGGAGAAAGAATCTTTATTCCGGCTATGTGTGATGATCCAGTTATAAATTTATCAAATGCAGAACTTGATAAAAATGCTACTAGACCTGGATTTTTAACCGCTGAAATATTTGATGATAACATAGTGGTCGTACATTATTCTTTTATTAATAATAAAATTGAAAAGAAAAATGAATTTAAAAAAGTATTAGTAAAAAAGTAAGTAGATAATGAGTTATTTTAATTGTTAAACAATATTTTAGAAGAGGATTATTGATTGTATTTAATAGTAATATAATGTTTTTTATAGTATAATATAAGTATATTATTGGAGGTATATAATGTTAGAAAATAAATTAGGAATTACTAATTCAGTGGATCTTGCTCATGAAGAAGAAAGAATTACTAAACTAAAAGCATTAGAATTATTTGATACAAATAAAATAGATGAATTTGAAATAGGAACATTTAAAGGATTAGCTTGTATTCATAAATATTTATTTGATGATATATATTCATTTGCTGGTAAAATAAGAAAAGAAAATATTGCTAAAGGAAATTTTAGGTTTGCATCTTGTATGTATTTAGAAGATATTTTACATAAAATAGATAATATGCCTCAAGATACTTTTGAAAATATTATAAAAAAATATGTAGAAATGAATATAGCTCATCCATTTAGAGAAGGAAATGGTAGAAGTACTCGTATTTGGTTAGATTTAATATTAAAGAAAGAATTAAATAAAGTAATTGATTGGAGCAAGGTTAATAAAGAAGATTATTTACTTGCTATGGAAAGAAGCCCAGTTAAAGATTTAGAAATCAGATTATTACTTCAAAATGCACTAACTGATAAAATTAATGATAGACAGGTTTTTATGAAGGGAATAGATTCTAGTTATGAATATGAAGGATATAATGCATATCCAATATTTGAATTAGATAATAACAGTTAATAGTAAATTTATTTTATAAAATAGCTAAGATAAACATATCTTAGCTATTATTTATTTGTTTTCTTTTTTAATAAGTTTGGCATGAACAACTATTTTATCACTATTATTATAACAAGTTGATAAAGTAAGTATATTGTCAGTAGATGCAACATTTGTATCAAAATTATGACTGCTTCTATCTTTAATCATATCTAAAAAGTTTTGATATTCTGTTTCATCATTAAAATTTGTTTGTAAGTAATCACTGGTAGTTGGTATGCGGTAAACACTAAATATTTGCCATAAACTATTTTCTGTTTCTGTAGATATTTTGATAACATAATTATTTGTATTGTTAAGCCATCCGTTATTTAAAACATTTTTTAATGTTCCAAACATAGTTTTATCAGATCTTCCATGAGCATAGATAATAGTGTTTTTGTTATTAGTACCGTTGTTTCTATAATCTAAAAACACCCATCCACCTCCGTTGTAAGATTTATTAAAACTATGCGTTAGATAGTAATCATTGTCACTACTTTGAACAAAAGGATAATTTATATTTGTACCATTTACCTTTAACCAACCAACAACATCTGGATTAGTTCTTTTTAAACCATTAAAATCAACATTTATCATATTCATATTTATATAATCCCAATAAGGATTTTCTTTTGGAACTTCTATTACAGGTTCAATTATTTCAGTGTTTTCGGTGTCTTGTATTTCTTCTACATTTATATTTTCTTGAATATTAGTTATTTCGTAATTTGTTTTATTTGAATCTATTTTCCATTTAATTATATTAAATATGGATATTAATAATGTTATACTAGATGTAATAATTATTAGAATAAGTATTATATTTTTCCATTTGATTTTTATTTTTCTTCTTTTCATATATTTATTCCTTTACAATTGGATTAAAATTTTCAATTGATTCAATTAATTTAGGGTGCTTTATAACAAAATGTATTGTCGGATTAGAACTTTTTGAAATAATTACATAATTATTTTTAAGTAGTGATATAGTAATATTTTTAAACGTTTTTTCTTTTATATAATTTATCTCATAATTCTTTTCACTTTTTACATAATCTTTTGTTAATTTTAAATGTTCCATATATTCTTTGTAGGTATAGATAATTTTTTTATTATAAAATAAATTATTTAATAAAAGGGAAGGTGAATCTTTTTTAAAATCATCCTCTTTAATTATATAGATATAATCATTAATTTTACTATTTTTGGTAATATTTTTTATGTATTTTAGTTCATCATTTTTATATTTGATTATTTTATCAATATCTTTGGAATTTATTTTATTTCTTTTTAATATTTTAATAAGTAATTCATTAGAAATAGTAAATATAGGTAGTGATGAAAGATATCTTGCTCTATCACATATTATGTTTTCATCTTTTCTTAAAAATAACTCATATTCTTTTGAATTGTTTTCTCTATATATTTCCATAAGTGGTTTAGCTTTTTTTAGAAGTAAGTCACTTTTTTCTTTATAATACTTAATTTCATTTTTGTTTGTGGTTAAGTAGTACATTCCTTTATTATGATGTCCTTTAATGCACTCTCCAGTTAGTGCAACTGTTCCTGAAACATAATTGAAATGATTATATATATCATTTTTATTATCTTTTAGATAGTAAGGAGAAATTTGTCCAGTCATATAAATCGGAATCCAACTTTCTAGTCCTAACATCATTTCTTTAAATGGTCTATCTAAATTGTGGATAATGTTTAAGTGATGTCCTTTTTTTAAACACATTGCAATAGCATACATCCATTTTTTGCCGAAATCAATATCTTCTGCCATGTCTTCCATAGGCATATCACTACACATGAAAATATCTTCTTTTGATTTAGAGAGAACAGTTGCTTTAAAAAAGTTTAATTCTCCTTTTTTCATTTCTTCTAATCCGTAATAGTGTTTAGTTTTAGCTTTATAAAATGGAATATTTGGAACTTTTAATTCATTAAACTTAATTACTTTTATATAGTCATCTAAATTGAATGAATCAAGATTATATAGAAAATCTGATGTTTGATTTTTAATAGATGTTGTTTCACTGGTTAACCAAGAAAATAAAGTATTGTAATAATTATTGACAGAAAGATCACTTTTTTTACATCCAATTATTGTTTGTAAATTGTATATATCTTCTGCACTTTTATACCTTGAAAAAATATATGAACATATTTTATTAGAAAACTCTATTGGATTAGATGGTTTAGCTTTACCATTTTTTATTCTTGAAATATGTGATGCATCAAATACAATATATTTTGCCATTTCATTTATATTTATATTAAGTGTATTTATTAATGTGTTTAAATTATTACTAAATGTTGTAAAATTAAAGTTATTATTTGCTAATGAAGTATTAAAATCTTTTTGAATTTTATCTAGCGAATATTGGTTTTGCTCATTTTCTTGTGCAATATTAAAAAGTGCTGTTGTTAATTTATTTAATTGTTCACTTTTCATTAAAGGAGTTCTTTCACCACTACGATATCTACTTATGACAGACTCTGATAATCCTGATTTCGTAGATAATTTTTTAGAAGAACAATTTAATTCTTTTAGATATCTATTTAATATTTCATTAAATTTCATAGATTATCACTTCCTTAATTATTATTATACTATATTTTAATTTATGCTAAAATGACTTTCCATTAAAAACATTGATTTTTGTGGCAAGTTAGTTGCTCTTTGAATTGTTTCAAATTATAATTTTAAATATAAAGGAGGAATTTGATATTATGAAACTTAATAAACTAAATATTTCTAAAAAAAATTTTATTATAATAGGTGTT
Source organism: uncultured Mycoplasmatota bacterium (assembly GCA_900553855.1). GTDB lineage: Bacteria > Bacillota_I > Bacilli_A > RF39 > UBA660 > CAG-533. The sequence goes on from USFG01000010.1 coordinate 12,050, forward strand.
GTTGTTCTTGTTATTATAGGGGGAATTATTTTGCTTACTAAAGGTGGTAGAAATGGTAAAGGATTATTTTATAATCCTGATTCTAATATAAAAATAGTTAAGTCGAATGCTAATAATATAGAACTAGAAGATTATAATACGAATGAATTTTCTATTAAAAAACCAATAGGATGGAAAGTTGATACATTAGGTGATTATATTCATTATACAATTAAAGTATATAATCCAGAAAATCCTAATTATCAGTTTTTCTTTAATATGAAAACTGAGGGTTATAACAAATCTGAAGATGCGAAAAGATGGCAACAAAAATATTATCCTAATAATATGTTTGCTAAAACTAGTGTAATAGCTACTAAAGATACATTAGGTTTTTATAAAATATTTAATGACTTAGGTACTTTAAATAATACTAGTAGATTTACATTTCCAACATTAACTGAATTTACAGTAATTGATAATTTAGGTAAGGGGAGTTTAGGTGGAGATATGTTAAGAGCAACATTTAAAGATGCAAACGGTAAAGAAGGAGAAGGAATATTTACGGCTTATGTGTATGATGTGGGTCCTTACTATGTGTCAGAAAATATAATTTCGGGTAAAAAAATAGATATACAATATTTAAATGTTTATGATACTATTTTTATTACTGCGCCTAAAGATGAATTTATTGATTGGCAAGATACGTTAAATACTATTTGTTCTTCACTTAATTTTACTGACACATTTATAAATGGATTTAATAAAGAACAAGATGCTGTTATGAAGAATTTCCAGCAAATTAGGGCAATAGGTAATCAAATAAGTGATGGAATAATGGATTCTTGGAATAAGAGAAATAAGTCTTTTGATATTATGAGTCAAAAACAAAGTGATGCAACTCTTGGTTATGAAAGAGTATATGATACGGAAACTAATGAAATATATAAAGCTTATAATGGATTTACAGATGATTATGATGGGGAAAGATATAAAGCTATAACTGATGATATGTACACACAAAAAACGAGTGGATATATAGAAAAATAGGATGATTATATGAATAGTAAAAAAATAATTTATGTTGTTAGTGTATCTATCGTGTTAATAAGCATTATTTCTATAGTTATTATTAAAAATAGAAAACAGGAATTAAATGATCATACACCACCAGAGGCAAACTCAATATTGGATGCACTTAAGAAAAAATATCCAGATAAAGAATATCAAAAACTAAATGGTGGAGAAATATTAACTGAAGATACATCATTTAGTAAATACTCATTTATAAGTAATAATTCTATATATATATTTAATCCTAGCAAATTAGATAGTGGCGAATTTGTTTACAAAAAAGTATATGATATAGATAAAAGTATTAAGATTATGAATATTACTCCTGATGCTGGACCAGATATAAAGTTTTATGATTACAATGATACTATATATACATTACATGATAGTAATATAGATAATAAAATAAATGATAGTTATGATATGTATTTAAATGCTAATTATAATTTAAGTGATTATCTTAAATGGGAATATTCAACAGAATTTCTTGGTAAAAAGATTGATTATGATTATATGTCTGAATATGTTTTTGTAAAAGATAATATTTTGTATAGTAAAAACTATGGTAGCGAAAAATATCCAACTATCCAAAAAATAAGTGGTAATTATGAAGGTGAAAAAATAATTAGAATATATAATGAGAGAATTCTTAAAACAGATAAAGGTTTTTATGAATTAATGAGTTACTTTGATAATGATTTAAATAAAAGAATTATTACTACTGTAAAAATTAATATGTTAACTAGATATTATGATGAAATATTAACGTTTACATATAAATACGTAGTGTTGAAAGATTATATATTCATACCTATAAATGACGTTATGGAAAATAGAGTAAGAGAATATTCAGATGATTATTACTTAAGTGGATTTAATTATATGAATGAGGTTAGATATGAGGAATAATGGGAGGAGTTGAACATAGAGAAAATATTACTATCAAATAATAAAATATATAATTATTCAAAAATAAAGTGCGATAGCAAATATCACAATTTAAGCCTACATTATTTGTGAAATAGGAAATTATAGTCGGAAACTGAAAATAAAATATTATGTGTGTTTTTAAGATTGTCCGTTGTTGTAAATTGGTTCAAGCTATGTGTTAGTACTAATATAAAATTGCGTAAAACTCCAAATTATTATTTGATTAAACAACAACAATTTTATATTGAAACTAACATATGGAAAAAATAGTTTAATATTTATTAACTTATTTATTGATTTTTAAAATTTCAAATAATATACTTATACTAGTGAGAGGTAGGCTTGAAATGACTAAGAAAAAAGATATTAAAATTGATGGGCAATTATTTATAGGAGAAGATAATTTAATTAAAGATTCTGAAGATATTAATGTAATAACAGAAGAAAATTTAAAAGAATATGCAGATATGTTACAGTTTGATACCTTAGCACAAGAATGTATTTTGGAAGATTTAAGTAAATCTTATAATATAAATATAGATGATATGTTTATATTAATTCATGAACTTAAAAGAAGAGGAAATAATATTGTGACTTTGAATACATCAGCAAAAAATAATGATGATGATTTAGATACTATGGTTACTTTAATACGTAATTTTGGGCATGAACAATTAATTAATGATTTATCTTATAATATTGTAGATAATAGTGAACAGTTAAGAATTATGTTAATATCTGATACGAGATTTGGAAGTGTTTATCAGCAAACAACCATTTTAAATGATATGTATTTGAAAGCTAAAGATATGGGAGTTAAATATGTATTCTTAACAGGTGATGTAGTTGAAGGGGTTTATAGAGGAGTAAAAAGTATTTATAATAGTACTCTTCATAAAGATGGTTATAAGGATCAGGCAGAGTATGTAGCATCTTGTTTTCCTAGAGTAGAAGGAATTACTACTTATTTTATAACTGGTGAACATGATTTAAGTTTTTTAAGAGGTACTGATAAGATTGACATTGGTAAGTTAATTTCTAGTCGTAGGGATGATATGATTTATCTAGGCCCTAAGAGAAAGAAAGTCTCATTCATATGCGATGATAAGAGAAGTGGGAATATTTCATTATATTTACATCATTCTAGTGGAAATGTACCATATACTATAAGTTATAAACCACAACAAAAGATATCTTCACTTAGAAATGAAGATAAGACTGATATTTTAGTTACTAGTCATTTTGCTGCTTGTGATTCATTTTTAAGAAGAGGTGTTAGAAGTTATCAAGTTCCTACTGTTACGGCAACAACTGATGAAATGAAAGATGCTAATACGCCCGTATATAATACGATAGGAAGTTGGATAGTTACTTTAGATAAAGATAAAAAAGGAAATTTAAAAGGAACTAGTCAAATGTATATTCCTTATTATAAAACTATCAAAGATGATTATCGAACCTTCAAAAAATTAGAGTTACTTGATCATACTACAATAAGTGTTCCAGAAATAAATGTTAAAGATGATAAAGATAAAATATTTGATATGTTAAAGAATGGTCAAAGTTTAGATGAAATAGCTAAAAAGGTAGGAATATCTTCTTTAAAATTAGGTGGTGTTATAGAACAGTTAAACACTAGAGGATATAATATAATTATTGTTGATAATAAGGTTGTTGTTAAGAAAAGTAAAAATAAAAATAATAAGTTTATTAAACCTAATATGAGTGAATTAAAGAAAATTAGACAGTTATGGATATCTGATACTCATTTATGTAATGAAGCTCAACAACTAAATTTACTTAATAAGGTTTATAAGGAAGCTTATGATAGAGGAATAGATACCGTATTACATTTTGGAGATGTACTTGATGGTGATTATCATAATAGACCTGAACATCAATATGCTTTATTTAGATTAGGTGCTTCAAGACAATTAGATTATATTACTAATTATTATCCTAAGGTTGAAGGAATAGATACTTATTTTATAACGGGAACTCATGATCAAACTCATTGTAAAAATGGTGGGGTATTTATGGGGAAAGCTATTGAAGAAAAAAGACCCGATATGCATTTCTTAGGTGATGATAAGGGAATATTTAATCCTAAAGAAAGTATTAAAACAAGTGAAGAAATGTTCCATCCGGGCGGAGGATGTTCTTCTAGCTTATCTTATAAAATGCAAAAGTATATTGATAAAATGGAGCCGGGTACTAAGCCTAATATTATTGGTAGTGGTCATTTTCATCAAAGCCATATGATGGCATATCGTAATGTGATTGCGTTTTTAATTCCTTGTTTAACAGCTAAAACTAATTTTGCAATTAGACAAGGATTAGAAAATACGATGGGTGCTTATTTTATTGATATGTATGTTAATAAAGATGGCGATATTGAAATGATTGAATTTGAAGAAAAAAGATATACTGAAAAAGATATTAAAAAAGATGATTATATGAAAACAAAACAGTTAGTTTTGAAAAGAGAAAATTAATTTATAAACCTCATCTTTAGTGATGATGTTTATTTTTATTTGCAAGACTGCCAGTGAATATTTAACAACTGCAACTTTAGATAAAATCAAAGATAACTATGCTGAATCACCATATAAATGTGAATAGAAAGTCTTTATGTTTAATTTTAGATAAATGAACATATAATATAATGTATGCTACTAGAGTTATTTGACTTTTCGTTAAAATTATAGTATACTTTTTATGTACTTGAGATAGTACTCGAGGTAAATGTTAGCCGCTTATGGATGGTGCGGGTTATAAATGATTCCAATCGAAAATATGTAAAGCTTCATCAATAATGATGGAGTTTTATTTTGGTTTATGATATATTTTCAGTGAAAGGGTGATTGTTTTAGAAATTAAAACGGGATATATTTATCATATTAAAGATGATTTTTTTGATAAAATAAATGATAAAGGATTGATGATTAACCATGAAAATGGAAAGGCTAGACCAACATATTTTACTATTAAAGATAGAGATATTTTGTGGTTTATACCATTAAGTAGTAAGGTATTTAAATATAAGCTAATTATTGAAAGAAAATTAAAAAATATGGTAGTTGTAAATCTATAATGATAAGTGAAATTGCTAATAAAAAATCTGTTATATTAATTCAAAATGCATTTCCTACGTTAGAAAAATATATTGATCATATTCATCCCGAAAATGGTGCAACAGTTATTGATAAAATAAAAGAAAAAATGTTAAATGAGTTAGAAAATGATAAATTACATAAATAAAAAAGTGTTTCATATTAATATCTTTGATGAAAAATTGATTCAAAAAATTAAGTAAATAATATTATGAGAAATATGAAAATAATTTTGTGCTAAATGTTATTTTGAGGTAGTACATTGTATGTTTGGAGGTTTAAAATGGAAATTGTTATTAGTGGAATTAATAATGGATTTAAAGATATCACATTAATTGATGGAAATGTTAGGCTTATTATGTCGATTTATGGAAATGGCGATTTGTACTGGACAATAACGGATGATAGTAAATTAATTAAAAATATGTTTTTTACTATCACTAGAGAAAATGGTGCAGTATATTCCGCGTTTCAAGATTTATTTGCAGATATAGAAAATGTAAATGTTTGTACTTTGGATGATGATAGTTTTAATTATAATTATGAGACTAAAAAATATAATATAATATATCGTGAGAAAGCTTTTAAATATGATTTTTATCATTATTCTGAATTATATGATATAGAAAATAAGACTATTACTTGGTGTAGTGATGAATTCAGTCACGATAATGCTAATATTTTAAAGATAAGAAAAATAGATGATGAATTTGAACTTGAATTTATACCTAAATCTATATTATCGGGATTTATAAATGGAAGTTCAAATATTGGAAGAGTAACAATTAAATTTTGTAATTCTGGTAGTTATTATGCTCCTTTTAATGTTATGTTTATGCGTTTATTTAATAAGTTGCAATTGGTTGATGATGTTAAAGATATAAAACATCAAGTCTCTATAGATGAATATATGTATAACCAGAATAAAGGAAAATGTTTGATGAAAAGATAATCCATTAAGATTACCTTTTTTTATATTTATGTTACAATTAAAAAAGAAATGAGTGGTATCACGGAAAGATTATATGGTGTAGTTAAAGAAGTATATATACCTTTAGAATATTCGGGATATTTTGGTACTACTTTAGGAAGTAAATGGAATAATAATAAAAATCTAAATCAGTTACTTTTAGTGTTGTAACTTATCTTTTAACAATTTTATTAATAATATCTATATTTAGTATTATTGGTAAAAATATTCCAGAATTATCATTATTCATTAATAATTATGATAGGGCATATGATTTAAAAGGTAAATATATGTTATTAAGAAAAATGTTGTATTTATATGTATTTTTACAAGTATTTATTGATAGTGCATTATATTTTATGGGAAATAAATTATTAAATAAAGGTATTAATTTAGAGTAGGAATTTATTATGTTATAATTTTATATAGGAAGGCGATTTATATTATGGATAAAAATAGTATTATAGATAAGGAAACATTTGAAGTTTATACTTATGCTGAAGATCATCCTAAAGTGTTTGTTTGTGATAAAATGATTGCCCCTGCGGTTGCTTTGTTAAATAAAAAGGGATATAAAACATTTGCAAGTTGTTCAGGTCATTATAAAATAGAATTTTACGAATATTTTGATGAGGATATTAAAAACTTAGAAGAATATCAAAATAATGAAAGAATTATTATTAAAAAAATAAAGGAAAATAATTTTGATTATTGGGAGGAATTAGATAGTACAATAACTTATATTTTATTTAATGATAAATATGATTTTGATAATTTACCTAATGGGTTTAATATAGAAGTAGATGAAGGGGTTGATTATCCAAGAACTTTACTTGAATGTAAAACTAGTTATTATGATAAAAATAATAAACATTTAAATATGCTTGATGTTTTAAAAGAACTTGATGATAAGTGTAAAGAACTTTATGAATGGGTAAAGAAATTACCAAATAATAATTAGTAGTAAAGATAATCAATTAAAGGTTATCTTTTTTTAGTTTATTTTGTTATTTGTGTGCTATAATAAATTTGTTAGGATAGAAAAGGAGAAGATTAAAATGGAAAATAGTAAAGTTGCAATTATAACAGGTGGTGCATCAGGTATTGGGCTTGCTACTGCTAAAAAATTAGCGGGTTATGGTGTTAAGGTTGTACTTGCAGATTGGAATGATAATGTTGAAGAAATTGCTTCTAATATAGGGGAAAATGCGTTAGGAATTAAATGTGATGTTTCAAGTGAAGAAAATGTTAAATCTTTAGTAGAGGAAACAGTAAGTAAATTTGGACATATTGATTACTTAGTTGCTAATGCTGGAATTGGTGGTGGTCCAAATAAAGCTCATGAGGTTAGTTTAGAAGAATGGAATAAGGTTGTTGCTGTTAATCAAACAGGAATATTCTTAGCTAATAAATATGTTATTGCTGAAATGCTTAAAAATGGTGGTGGAAGCATTGTTAATACATCAAGTATGTATGGATTAGTGGGTACAACTATGAGTTTTGCTTATTCAGCTACTAAAGGAGCAATTATCCAAATGACTAGATCACTTGCTCTTACTTATGCAAGAGATAATATTAGAGTTAATGCAGTTGCGCCAGGTTATGTTGATACACCAATTTTAAGTCAAGTACCTGATGATATGAAACAGGCTATGGCTAGTCAAATGCCTATTGGAAGATTAGGAAAAGATAATGAAATTGCTAATTTAATTGTTTATTTATTAAGCGAAAAAGCATCATTTATAACTGGAGCTGTTGTTCCAATAGATGGTGGTTATACTGCACAGTAGCAAATAAAAGTAAATTAAGGCTTGACTTTTACCGAAAAATATTGTAACATATGTTTGTATGTTTAAAAAAAGAAGTAGAAATTAAATATGTATAGTGTATTATTTCTACTTTTTTATTTGAAAAAATATAATATAAAAAGGAGAGAAATTATGAAAAATTTAGAAATTAGTAGCATGTTATTAATGATTAAAAGAGGTTATAATATTTATTCTGTAAATAATGAAACTATTATTCAAATGTTAAGTCTTGGTTTAATTGAACTTGTTAATGAAGAATTAGTTATAACTGAAATTGGAGATCTTTATTTAAATAAAGTTATGGATGAAAAATCTTTATTATTATTAAGATACTTATCAGCTAATAATAAAGCATTTGATGCTATTATGGCTAATTCATTAAGAAATAACGAATCAGTTAAAAGAGTATCATTATAATATGTTAGAAACACCTAGTTAGGTGTTTTTTAAGTTTATTTCTTTAATTAGGGTATCGTCTAGATAATATATTACTTTTGATACATCATAATTATCTTGAATAGATAAATTTAAAGTATAGATTGTTTCTTCTATTAAATCTTTAGATGAAAATACATTATTATTTAAATTAAGAACTATATAATCATTCTTAATTTCATAATTTATTTTTTGAATATCTTTGATATAACTTATTAGATTGGTGTTATAAACTGATTTAGAAGCCATTTGTTCAATTATAATTTTGATTTTATCATCTTTATTATTACTCATTAAAGTAATAGGAACATAGTAATAATAGTCATTATATTTAGATAAATAATAGATGGTTGTTTTAGTTATACCGTTAATTGAGTCAATATTAAATGTTTTATTAATTCCATAACTACGATCTAAAATAGAATCTATTATTTCATTATTAGGTAACTTAGTTAAAATATTACCTTCAATATAAATAGATAATTTATAATTAGAATCTAAACTAGTTATAGAGTAGATAAGAGAAGATATTAAAGTGTCTATTTTATCATTTTCAATATTTAATAATTCTTTAGAAAAGTTAAGTTTAACAATATTGTTATCAATATCGACTGATAATAATTTAGTATCTTTAGGTATAATTTGTTTAAATCCTTCTTTAATATAATTACTTTTATTTCCATCAATAGTTAAGTAATTAATTATTTCTTTTATTTTATTTATTCTATCATTTTCTTTTAAAACAACATTAACTCTAGCTACATAATTATTGTAATCAATTAGATATATATAAGCATCTTTATAACTTTTTTTCTCATTATTAATAGTTTCTATCTTTTTAGTTGGAAATAGATAGATAATTAAAATTATTAATAGAGAAGATATTATTAAAAAGATACGTTTTTTTAATTTATTTTTTAACATAAATTCCACCATTAAAATTATATGCTAATTAAAAAAATAAAGTCGCTAATTTGCGACTTTATAAAGTTATTTCACCTAATTTAATTAATTCTAATATTGCACATGATCTATTTTTACAATCTAACTTTTGAATTACATTAGATATATGATTTCTTACAGTTTTTTCACTAATTAGTAGTTCGTCTGAAATTTGTTTTGTACTTTTATTAGTTACTAATAAGTTAAATATTTCTTTTTCTCTTTTTGTTAATAGTGATTCCACTTCCAATCTTCCTTTCCATAGTATCCTCTTGATATTTTATGATAGAGAAAGAGAGTTAGTGAATAATCATATTATTGATATTTAACGGTAATATACATTTGTTTATCAAATTCTTTTTGAATTGTTCTTATAATGTTATTAGCGTCTGTTACATTACTGTTTTTAGATGATATTATAACACTTATTTGATCATCTTTAATTTTAATAAAACTTTTTAAATTATATGTTTTAAGAATTAAAGATTCTAATTTGTTTTCTTTACCTTTAGTACTATTAATACTTTTTAATTTTTCATAAGCATTATTTTTTTCTTGAACACTGACAGTTTGGTCTAAAAGAATGTCTTGGAGTTCTGCAATAACCTTTTGATCTTGATCATCATTTTCTACTCTTAAAGCACTTAAAGTATCCTCCTCTTTAACATTTAAGGTTTCACTAGTAGAAGTATTAGATGGCATTAATTTTGTTAAGTTATCTTCATCTAAAGCAACATAGTAAACTGAAAGTACTAATATAATACTAAATAAAGTTAAAAACCATAATTTTTGTTTGTTAATCATTATTATCCTCCATATCAATTTAATTATATTAAAGTAAAATAAAATTATGATATTTTTTAGTAATTAAATACTAAAGAAACATTAATACTAGTCTAGCTAATGTTTTTAAAAATTTTATAAAACTCATTAAAATTTCCTCCTTTCCATTTTGATTTTATTTAGGGACATTTTTTGTGCCTCTATAAATATAAATAGCCAAAAAGTTTTTGTTTTACTTTTTTTTAATGAAATTTTTTTGATATTTTTAATAATTTTTTGCATTTTTTAACTATTTTGACAAAATGATAAAAAAATAAAGTAATTTGAAGAAAAAAAGTCTATTTATATTTATAGAGGGTGATAAATATAAACAGATATGTAATTAGACAAGAGGAAGAAAAAGATTGTGGGGCGTCATGTTTAGCATCAATAGTTAAATATTATAATGGATATGTTCCTTTAGAAATAATTAGGAATGATACTTTAACAGATAATAATGGAACTAATTTTTATAATATTAAAATGGCTGCTATTAAATATGGTTTTGATGTTATGGGTTATAATAATGAACAAATAATACCTCCTTATATTGTTCAAATTAAAATAAATGATTGTTATCATTTTATGGTTATATACAAAATAACAGATGAATATTTAGTTGTTATGGATCCGGGAAAAGGAATTATTAAGTATTCTAAGGAAGATTTTAATAAAATATTTACTGGATATATGTTAAAGTTAATACCTAATGGTAAAATTGTTAAATATGATAAAAAGAATGGTTATTTATCTTTCTTAAAGAAATTAGTTAAGAATAATATTAAAAATATTATAGTTTGTTTTATATTAACTATTATAATTATTATTTTAAATTTGAGTGAAACTTATTTAATTAAAGAGGTATTAATATATAAAGTGTTTATTAAAGAATTATTAATTATATTATTAATTAAGTTAAGTGTTAATTTGTTTAAGAATAATATATTAATTAAAATTAATAAGAAAATAAATATAGAACTAGTTAATAATTATATATCTAAATATTTTAAGCTCTCATATAAATATTTGTATTTAAAATCTTCAGGAGACATAATTAATAGAATTAAAGATTTAAATAAAATAAAGAATTATCTTGTTAATGAAGTTGTTAATTTTAGTTTAAATTTATTGATGATGTTAATAGTTACTATTATATTATTTATAATAAATTATAAGTTAACAATAGTTGTTATATTGATATACATTATGACATTTATAGTGTGTAAGTGTATTAATAAAGAAATATTTAAGAGATATAATGAGTTAATATATTTAGATAATTTATATATGGATAGAGTTAGTGAATATGTGAGTAAAATATTAACGATTAATTCTTTAAATATTAATAGTTTCTTTATTAATAAATTAAATGATAAATCTAAGTTAGTAGCTAATCTTAATTTTAGGGTAGATAAGTTAAATAATTATTTAAATATATTTTTAGAATTTATAGGAATATTTGTTATGATTATAATTTTAGGAATATTATATAGGAGTAATTTAGATAATATTATTGTTTATATTCTTTATTATAATTATTTTAAAGAGTGTGTTTATTATTTTATTACTTTTAATGTTTCTTATAGTTATTTAAAGTTAGTTATTGATAGAATTAATGGTGTTTATTATTTAAAAAATTATGATAAAAGTAAGGGATTAGAGTTTAAAAATGATGATATTATAATTAATGATTTAAGTTATTCATATGGATTAAATAAAGTATTTGATAAGATAAATTATAAAATTAAAGTTGGCAGTAAGGTATTAATTAAAGGAAATAATGGTAGTGGGAAGAGTACTTTAATTAATATATTAACTAAAAATATTGATGATTATAATGGTAAAGTATCTATTGGATATGATATTAGAGATATTAGTTATAATAGTTATTTAGAACATATTTCTTATGTTAATCAAGATAGTGGATTGTTTGAGGATAGTATAATTAACAATATTGTTTTAAATAATGAGACAGATAATAATAAGTTAGATGAAATAATTAAAATACTTAATTTAGATGAGGTTATTAAAAATAAAGAAAGAGGAATAAATACGTTAATTAAAGATAATTTTAGTGGTGGAGAGAAGCAAAAAATAATTATTGCTAGATGTTTATATAAATGTTCTGATATTATGGTATTTGATGAAGCATTTTCAGAGATATCATCTAATGATAGAATTAATATAATTAATAAGATTAATGATGTTTATAGAGATAAAACAATTATTTATGTTAATCATTTTAATGATAATATTAAGTATGATCAAATATTGGAGATTAAAGGTACTAGAAAGGATAAAGTAGATGAGTGATAGTAAGTTATATAGTATAAGTGGAGGTAAAGCAAAGTATTCTATTTTAGCTATTGTTGGGGGATTAATTACTTTCTTAATTGGAGTAGTTGATGGATTCATTCGTCCTACTAAGTGTAATTAATGAATAATTATGAATTAAATAAAATAGTTGGTGGACAAATTAGTGGATCAATATTAAATGCATTATCAAGATTTATTAATACTTTGTTTGAACTTGGTAGATCTGTTGGAAGTAGTTTGCGTCGTATAACTAATAAAAACATGTGCTGAAGTTCACAAAAAGAATAATATTTGATATAATTTTGGTAGAGGTATTATAGTGAATAATAGTATAAAAAAGATATTAAATAAATTAGAAAAGAATGGGTTTGAAGCATATGTAGTAGGAGGTTATGTTAGGGATTATTTACTTAATATAACTTCTTATGATGTTGATATATGTACAAATGCATTACCTAAAGATATAATTAAAGTTTTTAAGATTAAAAAGGGTGTTAGTAATTATGGTTCTATTGGTTTTAAAATAGGCAAATATAATTATGATATAACTACTTATAGAGAAGATGGGGAATATAATAATCATAAACCTAAAAGTATTAAGTATGTTGATAATTTACTAATAGATTTAAAAAGAAGAGACTTTAGAATTAATTCAATATGTATGAATAGTGAAGGAAAAATATTTGATTATTTAAATGGGAAAGAAGATATTCATAATAAGTTAATTAAAACTATTGGAAGTACAAACGTTAGATTATATGAAGATCCGGTTAGAATACTTAGAGCTATTAGGTTCGCTATTATATTAGATTTTAATTTAGATGAAGAAATACTTAATTTTATTAAAAATAATAAGGATTTATTAAAGAGTATAAGTTATACAAGAAAAAAACAAGAGTTAGAAAAAATACTTACATCTAAAAATGCAGTTAAAGGTTTAAATTATTTAAAAGAATTAGAATTGTTAGATGAATTAGAGATAAAATATGATAAAATAGTTAATGTTTCTGATATATTAGGAATGTGGGCTCAAATGGAGTTTAGTTTAAAATATCAATTTACGAAACAATCTTTAACAATTATTAATCAAATTAAAGAAATAGTTAGTTATGGTAAAATAGATAGTTATATATTATTAAATTATGGATTATACGTTAGTTTAGTTGCAGGAGAAATATTAGGCTATAGTAGAGAAGATATTAATAAAATGGATAAACAAATGCCTATTCATAAGATAAGTGATGTTAAAATTAACAATATTGATATAATGAATTTATTAGGTATTGATGGATCACCTAAGTTAAGAGTTATTTATGATGATATTGTAGATGAAATTCTTAGGGGAAAAGTAAAGAATAATAAAAGGGATATTAAGAAATACATAATAAAAAAATGGATGTGATAGTTAGATGAATAGTAGTTTTTTAGAACAATATGTTAAAGCTAAAGATTATGTTTTAAGAAAAGAACTATTTCCTTTAATATGGGAATATAAACTTAATTTAGAAGAAGTTCTTTTATTAATATATTTTATGAATGAGGATGTACCTACTTTTGATGTGGAACAAATTAATAAAATAACAATGATTAGTGTTAATAAGATTTTAGATTCTTTTACTAGTTTAACTAATAAAGGATTAATATCTATTGATGTTATTAAAGAAAATAGTGGAGTTAAAGAGGTTGTTAATCTTGATCCTATTTATAAGTGTATGATTGATGGATTAATGAAGAATAATAAAAAGGTGGTTAACAATAACATATTTGAAAAATTTGAAAAGGAATTTTCGAGAACTTTATCTCCAATGGAGTATGAAATAATTAATGATTGGCTTGATAAAAATATTAGTGAAGAGTTGATATTAGGTGCTTTAAAAGAAGCTACATATAATGGGGTAAATAATCTAAGATATATTGATAAAATAATTTATGAGTGGAATAAAAAGGGATTTAAAAATATGGAGGATGTAAATAATCATTTAAGAAATAGAAATACTTCTGATAAAAGTGTAAAAGAAATAAGTGATTATAATTGGTTAGATGAATAAGGAAATTTATGATATTTTAGATTATTATATACCTAATCCGAAGTGTGAACTTGATTATAATAGTCCGTTTGAGTTATTAATAGCAACTATTTTAAGTGCACAATGTACTGATAAAAGAGTTAATATTGTTACAAAAGAATTATTTAGTAAGTATGATATTTATGGTCTTGCTAGGGCGAATAAGAAAGACATAGAAAGTATTATTAGATCATGTGGATCTTATAATAAAAAAAGTGATTATATAATTACTGTTAGTAAAAGAATATTGAGTGATTATAATGGAATAGTTCCAAATGATAGAAAATATTTAGAATCATTACCTGGTGTTGGGAGAAAGACTACTAATGTTGTTCTTAAGAATATTTATAATGAGCCTAGTATTCCAGTAGATACGCATGTTGAAAGGGTGTCTAAAAGACTTGGACTTGCTAAAACAAATGATTCGGTTAGCATAATTGAAAAAAAGTTAATGAAAAAGATTCCGAAGGAAAAATGGAATAGAGTTAGTGAACAAATTCTTTTATTTGGTAGATATTATTGTAAAAGTGTTAATCCAAGTTGTGATGGATGTAAATTTAAAAGTTATTGTAAGTATAAAAAAAACAGTTAGAAATTTATCTAACTGTTTTTTTAACATCCTGCTTTTAGTGTTCTTTGAATTGTTTTACTTGATTTTCCATTATATATTGCTTTATGAGTTAAGATATAACTTGTAGTACAATCCATTGATGTAACATTACATTCTTCACCAGTTAATTCTTCAAGACATGTTGTTGTATATGATGCTTTATCTGTTATGTCATTATTATTTGAATGAACTTTTAATGGTTTGTTATTTTTAATAAAATTATAATATTCTGCAACGGTCATGCTTGATGCACCGTTAAGTTCAACTGAAATATTTTCGCCTGGATTATCATTTATAGCATTTACAGTAACTGTTATTGGATCTGATGCATTATTTTTAAAGATTGAATATGCTGATTTTACCATAAATGTTGTGTTATTAGTAATTGTACCAGTATAAGTATAAGTTGTTCCAGTAGAGAAGGCTACATAGTTATAACCACTACCATTATTTACATATATGTCATAACCAAAGTTACCAATATTTGCTGCATTATATTCTTTACGTTTACCTAAATATTTTTCAGCCCATACTCCATAATTTTCTTTAAAGTAATTATCTAGGAATGTATCACTTACTGCATCAGGTGTATCGATACCATTCCATTTAAGTGTTACAATGTTAGTTCCAGAAACATAATCGGCTTTAATATTTGTTGGAGCAGATAATTTACTAAATCTTGTTGATTCTGTATCAGGAACTGTTCCTTCTTTGAAATATTCAACACTCTTTAGATTTTCAGGTGTATATTCACTTGCTAATTGAATTGGATTTGTTTCTAATTCAATTGTTGCAGTAACGACTGATGCTGGTTTAGTAAATATTTTATTAGTACTATTAATTTTATATGTTAATTCTCTTACAATAGCTTTTTTGACGGCGTTTGCTGTTGTTGATGTAAGACATGTGTTTCCTTTATTTTCATCATATCCAACCCATACTGCGTATGAATATTCTGGAGTATATGTTACTTGCCATGAGTCACCGATAATATTTCCTTTAACTGTACATCCTTTTTTGGTAGCTGCTGGAATTGTTGATGTACCTGTTTTACTTGCTACTTCAGTGCCACTTTTTGATCCGGCTGATACTTCACCACTTTTAACTGCATAAGTTAATATTGCGTTAATCATATAAGCTGTTGAATCACTCATAACTGTTCTTTTTTCGGGTGTTACAGTATAAATTTCACCGGTATCTAAAAATTCAATTTCGGTAAATGAATATGGTTCTATATAAACGCCACCTCTTGCAAATGTGGCATAAGCTGCTGACATTTGTAGTGGGTTAACTCCGTTAAATCCACCGATACTATGGGCTTCATTAATATATCCGTTTTCGTATTCTGGTGTAATTCCTAAACCAGTTACGAATGTTTTGAGTTGATTTTGAGATAATTGTTGAAATGCATATAAGGCAGGAATATTTCTTGAAGATGCTAGAGCAGTTTTAATAGTCATTATACCTTTATATCGATTATCCCAGTTTTTAATATATCCGCCATTACTATAAGTATATTCATCATCAACAACCATTTGACCAGTACTCCAATTTAGATATTCGATTGCTGGACCGTAGTCAAAAATTGGTTTAGCAGATGATCCTGGATGACGTTTAATCATTGTAGCATAGTTATAATTTCTTTCATCATTTTTACGATTGGCACCAACAGCGACAATTGCTCCTGTGTTAACATCAGTAACAGCAACACCAGCTCTGATATATTCGTTTGGCCATTTTAAATTTTTATTTGTTCCAGCATATAAATCATTTAAGACGTCTTGTTTTGATTGAATCATAGTTGATTTAATTTTCATTGGAACAATATATGGATTTTTACCAGTTCTTTTAATTACTTCTTCAACAACAGTATTAATAAATCCGATATTTTTGTTATTAGATCTACTACCGTTATAAATCATATCTTTAACTTTAATTGATTTTGCAATTTCACATTCTTCGTCATTAATGTAACCATGACGTTTCATTAAGTTTAATACTTGGTTTCTTCTTGCTTCGGCTTTTTCAGGATAATTGATTGGATTATAAGCAGATGGGGCTTGGAATAATCCAACAAGTAGAGCAGCTTCAGCTAAATTAACTTCACTAATTGATTTATTAAAGTAAGTTTGAGCAGCTTGTTCAATACCAAAAGCACTACTTCCTAAATCAGGAATATTTACATAAAATTCAATTAATTGTTCTTTTGTATAAGTTTTTTCTAATTTAAATACAGACATATACATATCGGTAAATTTACGAACTAATCCTTTAATACCACTTGATTCATAACCATTATATCTTTGTTTAGCAATTTGCATTGTTAAAGTAGAAGCACCACCGGCACCACTTTGACCTAAAACTTGACCAATAGATGCTTTTATAAATCTGGCTATGTCAACACCATGATGCTGGAAGAATCTTGAATCTTCTGTAGCTACTAGAGCATCAACGAATACCTCAGGTAAATCATCATAAGTAACTCTTTGTCTATTTTCAGTACCAAGTCTGGCAATTTCATTATTTTCAGAATCATAAACTATGGATGCTTCTTTAGTATATAGGTTATTAGCATCGAAATCAGGAGCAGATATTACAATATATATTGCAAACGCGAATCCGAGAATAAATACCGATACTAGTATAAGCATGATAATTATTAGGATCTTTTCTCCTAAATTACCTTTTTTAAATCTTCTTTTAAAAGCATTTAAATTACCTTTATCATTAGATTTAATATTTGTTTTTTTAGTTCTTTTCTTTATTTTAATCTTTTTCATTTTTTATTTCTCCTTTAAAATAAACATTATCAAGTGTGTTAATATAATTTAATATTGGATTATAACTATATTCAATTTGATAACCTTTTTCTTCTATATAAGAGTAGGGAATACTTTTTTTATTATTATTTTCAATAAAATCTATAATATCTTCGCCTTTAAGTAAAAATACTTTATTTTGAATATCTATAAGTAAGAATGTAATACCTTCATGTTTAATTATCGTCTTCATATGTTTTAATTGATGAGGATGAATATTTGATAAAGGAAAAGAATTTAAATTAAGAGTCTTTTTTGCATCAAAATCAATATACTTTCCTTTATATAAGCCGACATAATCTAAAGTAGATTTTTGATTTAAGTATCCTTCAACTTTAGGTATATCATTAGTATATGTTACTTTCTTTATTTTAACAGGTGTAGGTTTCTTATAAATCACAGCAATGTCTTCATTTAAATAATAGTTATTTGCTTCATTAATAAGAGTTTCTAAATCCATTCCTCTATTGGCAAATGATATATTCTTTTTAACTTTCTTTTTAATATTATTTGGATATAACAATACGTATCACCCATTAATAATTATACTTTAGGTTTAAGATTTTTTCTACAAGTTTGCAATTTTTTAACATCTTTATTATAATTAAAGTGTAAACTAAGAGTTTATTTGATTGAATTGAGGAAATTATATGAAAATTGAAACAAGTAATTTAGAAGTTATTGCTATAAGAACAAGTCAGTATCCAACAGATAATAAGCCAGAATTTTTATTAGTAGGGAGATCTAATGTTGGTAAAAGTAGTTTTATTAATACGATGATTGGTAGAAAAAACTATGCTAAAACTAGTGCAACTCCTGGTAAAACTCAAACTTTAAATTTTTATTTATGTAATAATTCATTTTATTTAGTTGATGTTCCGGGATATGGTTATGCAAGTGTTAGTAAAGCAACTCAAAAGAAGTTTGGCTTAATGATTGAAGAATATTTAAAAACTAGAAGTAATTTAAAGAATGTTTTTATGATAATTGATGGAAGAAATAAACCAACAGAAAATGATGTATTAATGTATAATTATTTAAAATATTATAATATACCAGTAACTATTATCGCTAATAAATATGATAAAATAAGTGTTAATAATAGAGAAAAAACTTTAAAAAATATTACTAATATATTAAAACTTAATGAAGATGATAAGATAATTTATTTTTCTTCAGTAAATAAAAAGGGAAGAGATGAAGTAGGCAAGGTTATTGCTGAATATTTAAAATAATATGGACTTAAATAAGGATTTAAAATATATAAAGAAAAAATATGGTGAAAAAATGATGCATTATTGTAGGGAATGTTTTCCTACAATTTTAAATGTGCCGGGAAAATTAGTGGAAATATTAAATACCCATTTTTATTGTGTAAAGGATAGCTTATATAACGATATTAAAGAAAATCATAAAGAGTCTGAATTTAATGATTTTGTTTATAGCAATGCAGGACTTAAAAATGAATATGACATAAGAGATGTAAGCAAAACACCTAAAGAATTATTAGATGATGCTGGATACGATTTGTTTGAATGTAAAACAGTTGAAGAAGTTAATTCATTTAAAAAATATTTTATTTTGGGAGAACAATTGTGCACTTTTCTAGACCCAGCCTCAAGATTAGAAAATAAATATGTATTTTTTGCTGTTAAGAAGAACATTTTAGATATTAAAAGAGAAGATTTTCTTATTCCAGATAGACAAGATGAATATGGAACAAGTGTAATATCAATTCAGTTTACAAGAGATAAAAATAATCATTTATCAATAAAAAATCGTTATAACGAAGTAGTTAATAATCCAGATTCTACGTTTGATAATAATTTAGATAATATTATACCGGGATTAACAATGAGTTTTTATAAAGCCTATGGGATTAGAGAAATTTTTGATGAAAATTCTGAATTTCAAATGGAAAATTATATAAGTATAGATGGAGAGTATTTCAAATATAATTATAAATTAAATGATATATATTATTGTACAAACAATATAATAGCCCTTAATGGTAAAGTGATTAAATATGATCCAGAAAAGTATATTATTATGGATTATTTTATAATTGATTTAGTTAATAAAAAGGTAGATGTTTTTGATAATAAACTAAGAGATAGTTTTAGTGAAGTTATTGGTAAAATTAAAAATATTGAAATTGTTAGGGGAGAAAAAGATAAGAAGGTATATATTACAAACGAGGAAGACAATATTTTTGAACTTACTTTGTCTTTTGATAATAAATTGATTGGAATAAAAAATAATATGATAGATAAATTACCTAATCGTTTCTTGATTTCAGGACAATATCTTAAAAATATGGAATTTAGTAATGTTAGAGAGATTGGTAATGATGTGTTATATGCTAATACGGATTTGGAACATTTTAATTTAAGTAAGGCAGAAGTTATCGGAAATTATTTCTTAGCTAATAATATTAAATTAACGAATATTGATTTAAATAAAACTATAATGATTGGTGATGATTTTTTAAAGAGAAATATTATAGTTGAAAGTATAAATTTTGATTCTTTACAGAGAGTTGGAAATAGTTTTATGTTTTCTAATAAAGGATTAAGTTCAATTGTAATACCTAATTTGAGTTATACTGGTAAATGTTTCTTTAAATCAAATGATAAAGTTTTATTTGCATCTTTTCCTTCTCTTCAAGAAACTGGTGATTTTTTTATGAATGATGCAAAGAACTTAAGAATGTTTGAAGCAGATAATTTAAGAGTTACTGGTGATATGTTTTTGATGGCTAATAAGGAACTTGATTATATATCACTACCAAATTTAATTAAAACTGGTAAATTATTTTTAGCAGCTAATCAAATTATAATGAGTGTTAATTTACCAAATCTTTCTTATTTACCCAAATATTTTTTACGTAATGCGGGAGGGCTGGAAAGTATAATATTAGCAAATGATTGTACTTGGGATGCGATTTATAATAAAAAGTTATTAGAATTAATGCATGAGAAGAAGGGAAAAACTTTATGATAAAATTGTTAATTAATAAAATTGATGGTTATAATTATTATTTAAATGATGTTAATTCAGGCGATAGCTATGTTATTAATATAGAATTTTATGGTGATAAACCTGCTGTTAATGACTATTTATATTTGAGTTATCCATTAACTAAAGAAAAAATACTTAATATTGGTCCATTAACTAGTGAATGTGGAAATGACATATTAAGTGAAGATGATGATGATTTTGTTAAACTTGAACATGAAGGTAAAATAACTTATTTAAAGAGAATATATGGTTAAAACTGTTAAAATTAGCAGTTTTTTCTTTTTTAATGATTTTAATACTTGATTTATGTTAAAAAATATTATAGAATTAATTTGTTCATTTGAGATATGTCCCCGTAGCTCAGCTGGATAGAGCATACGCCTTCTAAGCGTACGGTCGCGCGTTCGAATCGCGCCGGAGACACCATATATTGATATTAAGCTCTTGATTAAGAGCTTTTTTCATTTGTAAAGAAAACTTACATAAAATAAAAAAAGAACGTTATATTTTGTAAGTGAAAGAGTGTCATATTTTTATTGCTATTACCAATAGGGTAAGGAGTAATAAATTGATAGCAATAAGATGAAGGACTTTTATTATAAAAGTTCTTTTCTTCATTGTATCCCTCCTTTCTTTCTCAAGTTTGGAGGACGACACTCACATCAAATGTTCCTAATAAAATTATGTATTAAAAATTATCAAACACACTTTTAAAAAACTTTAAAAAAATTAGAAAATTCACGAAAAGTTAGAAAATCTAAAAATTATTCTTTAATTTAAATTTAGTTTATGGTAAGATATTATTATAGTACGAGGAGGAATTATTTATGGGTTTAAAAATAAGTAATTTATTTAAGGAAGAAACTGAAAAAGATAACAGTGTTGAAGAAGAATTTTATTCAATTAGTGAAAAAAATTATAAAGAAGAAGAGGCAAATAGCGGAAGTAAAATGATACTTGTGGAGCCTAGAGCCTATTCAGAAAGTCAAACAATTGCTGATCATTTAAAGAAACGTAATAGTGTTGTTGTTAATTTAAAGAGAGTTACTAGTGAGCAAGCTAAAAGAATTATTGATTTTTTAACTGGATGCATTTATGCTATTGGTGGAGATTTACAAAAATTAGGTAACGGAATTTATTTATGTACTCCAAAAAATGTTTCTGTACAAGGTAAAATGAGTGAAAATGAAAAAGTTAAAAAAGTAGAGGATGAAATAGATTTTTAATTAATAGGGATGTGATTATATGGAAAAGTTTAGCACATCAAAAGATGGTTATAATAAAGAAGAAGTTAATAAATTCGTAAATGATGTTGTAACTGAAGTTGAGTCTATGCTTAACAAAATGAAACAAAAAGATAAGGAGATTAGTGAACTTACAAAATCTCTTGAAAAATATGATAATTTAGAACTTGTATTAAATAAGACAATATTAATGGCTGAGGATTCTTCTAATCAAATGAAGAAGCTAGCCAGGGAAGAAGCAGATAATTTAATTAATGATGCTAAAAAGAATGCTTCTCGTATAGTTAATGAAGCATTAATGCAAGCAGAAAAGACTGAACTTGAAAGTATAAGATTAAAAAGAAATATTATTACTTTTAAAAAGAAACTTAAAGTATTATTAGAACAACAAATTGATTTAGCTGATGAAATTGATAAAATAGATTTAGATGATAATAATTAACCTTTTTAAAGGTTTTTTCTTTTGGTTAAGCATATAATTAATTGGTGATGTTTTTGTTAAGTTATATACTATTTTTATTAAAGGGGTGTGTTTTATTTACTGGTTCTTATTCGGTTAATGTATTTCCGAGTACTTTAAATAAGAAAGATGAAGAAAAGTATTTAAATCAAATGGCAATGGGAGATAAAGATGCTAGGAGTAAATTAATTGAACATAATTTAAGATTGGTTGCCCATATTGTTAAAAAATATGAAAATTCTTCATATGATCCTGATGATTTAATATCAATAGGGACTATTGGACTAGTTAAGGGGATTGATTCTTATAAAATGAATAAGAAAGTTAAGTTAACTACTTATGCGGCTAGATGTATTGAAAATGAAATATTAATGCATTTGAGAAGTAATAAAAAACATTTAAATAATGTATCTTTAAATGATTCTTTGGGATATGATAAAGATGGTAATGAGATTAATTTAATAGATGTTATTAAAATGGAAAATAAGGATATAACAGAGGAAATTAATACTAAAGATAATGTAGAATTATTATATAAATATATTAATAAATTAACTAAGAGAGAAAAAGAAATAATAATTAGAAGATATGGTTTATTTAACAATAAAGAAATGACTCAAAAAGAAATTGCTAAAGAAATGATGATATCTAGAAGTTATGTATCTAGAATTGAAAAAAGAGCTATTAGTAAAATATTGAAAGAATTTATTAAGAGTAATAAAACTTTATGATTATTGTGTTTTGATTACGAAAATGGGTACAAAACGAAAAAAATTCGTAATGAGGGATATATGAATATAAATAGAGATTATTATTTAAACTAATTGATTGAAAAACAAAATAATAGATTAGTAAAGATAATTTCTAGAATGAGAAGTAGTATTAATTTCTTAAAAATTGATAATGGTAATCTTTTGAGGCCATTAGTTTTATTAAGATACCAGTTACTAATGGTAATATTATTTACTTAAATTTAGACGAAAAACCTAAAGATAAAAAAGAAGCAAAATATTAAGTTACTTACTGAACAATTATTTTGGTTAAATCGTAATGATGTAAAAGTATTTAAAAAATCAAAAAATTTATATGATAAATATAAAAATAAAAATTTAAATGAGAATATAATTAAAAGATGTTGCAATTTCCCTCTACCTATCAAAAAATGTAAAAAATATAATGATATAGAGCAAAAAGTTTAAACAAATACCTTAAAAGTATTTTTTTTATTTTAGATTTTAAGTATAATTATATGCAAGGGTGATTAATAATGGATGATAAATTAATAAGATTCTTTAATAAAATTAATTTTGATGAGGTAGATGATTTTGAGGGAGTAAAAGTTTCTAAAGTTGTTATAAATAAACAAAAAGAATCTTGGATAGTATATTTACAAAGTGATAAAGTTGTTAATCCAGAAGCAATGATAAAACTTATTAATAAAGCTAAAAATGGAATAGAAAATGTTAATACGATAGATATTAAAACAGATTATAGTAATATATTAGATGAAGATATTATTAAATATTTT
Source organism: uncultured Mycoplasmatota bacterium (assembly GCA_900553855.1). Lineage (GTDB taxonomy): Bacteria > Bacillota_I > Bacilli_A > RF39 > UBA660 > CAG-533. Next base: position 36,187 of record USFG01000010.1, read on the forward strand.
AAATATTTTTTAGATCAAAAAGTTATTGATAATGTTTCTTTACAGAGTATAATAAATAATGATTTTAAAGTAGAGAATAATGAAATAAGTGTAGAAGTTATTTCGAAGATGGAAGCTAATTTAATAGATTCTTTTAATGATGAATTTAGTAAGTATTTAAAGAATTTAGGATTATCTGAAGTTGAACTAGTTCCTATTATTAATGATGAAAAAAGAAAAGAAATAAAAGAAGAAATAGAAAATAGTAAAACAGATATAATTGTTAATAAAGAACCTGAATTTAAAATTATAATGGGTGAAGAAATTAAATCTAAAAAGATTACTGAAATTAAAGATATTATTGGAGAAGAAAATAATGTTACAGTTGAAGCATATATTTTTGGAATAGAAGAATTTGTATCTAATAAGAGTAATTTTAAAATATTAACTTTGAAGATTAGTGATAAAACTGATAGTATTTTAGCTAAAATATTTACAAGAGAAGATGATGAATTTAATAAATATAAAGCTGGTTTAAAAGAAGGAAAATGGTATGCCTTTAGAGGGTATGTTAAAAATGATACGTTTGCTAAGGATTTAGTGTTTAATGTAAGAGATATAGAGGAAATTCCTAGTAAAGATGATAAGTTTGTTGATGATGCTGAAGTTAAGAGAGTTGAATTACATGCTCATACAATGATGAGTCAAATGGATGGGGTTACTAAATTTGATTTAGATAAACATACATCAGAACTTGTTAGTAATGCGATAAAATTTGGTTATAAAGGAGTTGCAATAACTGACCATGGTGGTTGTCAGGCTTTTCCAATTTGTTATGAAATAATTAAAAATTATAATAAAGGTAAACCTAAAGAAGAACATTTTAAGGGAATTTATGGTACTGAACTTACATTAGTTGATGATTCAGCTGATATTACTTTTAGAGCAAAAGATGATGATTTAAGAAGCACTACTTATGTTGTATTTGATACAGAAACTACTGGTTTTAATGCTGGTGGTAAAGATCAAATGATTGAAATTGGTGCTGTAAAAATTGCGAGTGGTGAAATAATTGATAGATTTGATGAATTTATTAATCCAGGTAGACCACTTCCACAAAAGATAGTTGATTTAACATGCATTACTGATGATGATTTAGCTGGTGCCGACAATGAAGCAAATGTCACTAAAAGATTTTTAGAGTGGGCAGAAGGATTACCTATGGTTGCACATAACGCGAAATTCGATATGTCTTTTGTTGATATGGCTTGTAAAAAATATGGATTACCTGAATTTAGTAATACTGTTATTGATACATTAGAATTATCAAGAGCGTTAGATCCTGATTTAACAAGACACAGTTTGTCAGCGTTAGTTAAAAGATATGAAGTTCCTTGGAACGAGGATGCTCATCATAGAGCAGATTATGATGCTGAAGGAACAGCTTATGTATTTTGGAAAATGTTAGATCGTGTTCCAAAAGATACCTATAAAACAATAAAAGATTTAGATAATTTAGTTTCTAAAGAAAATTTATATAAGTTTGGGGCAACACATCACTTTAACGCCTTAGTTTTAAATCAAAAAGGATTAAAGAATTTGTTTAAAATTGTTTCATTAGCTAATACAACCTATTATTTTAAATGTCCTAGAATTCCGAGAAGTGTATTACAAGAATTAAGAGAAGGATTACTTATTGGTAGCGGATGCTTTGATTCAGAAATATTTAAAGAAGCTAGAAGAAAAGATAAAGAAGAATTAACTAATTTAATTAATTTCTATGATTACGTTGAAGTACAACCACCAGATGTTTATTCTCATTTAGTTGATACAGGAGATTTTTCTTCTAATGCAGAATTAATTGGAAATATTATGAAAGTTGTTGATGCAGTAAGAGATGCTGGTAAAATAATGGTTGCTACTGGAGATGTTCATCATTTTTATAAAGATGACCGAATTTATAGACAAATAATTATAAATACTAAGGCTAATTTTGGCAAACATCATTTAGCTAAATCTAGTATTAAAGAAATACCTTCACAACATTATAGAACTACTAATGAAATGCTTGATAATTTTAACTTTTTAGATAAAGATGTTGCATATGAAATAGTTGTTACTAATACAAATAAGATATGTGATATGATTGATGAAATAGAAGTTATTCCAGATACAGGTGGAACACCATTTTCGCCTAGAGTAAAAGCTGATGATGGTAAAACTTATTTAGATTGTCCTAGAGTTGTAACTGACTTAGTTTATGGTAGAGCAACTGATTGGTATGGAGATCCACTTCCATTATTAATTGAAGAACGAATTGCTAAAGAACTTTATGGAGAAACTGTTTATAAAGTCTGTCGTGAAAATTTATTAAAAACTCATAGTGAAGATGAACCTAATTTAAAAGAATTAATATTTAAGGATGTTCATGAGGTAATATTAAAAGGTGTAGATGCTGTTAAAGAGTTAGTTAGAAATAATATTAAAGAACATTTAGAAGAAGAAACTAGTGACGAAGAAATTGAACAAAAACTAAAGAAATCGCTTGGTGGAGTAATAGGTGCTGGATTCGATCCAATTTACTTAATTGCACAAAGACTAGTTAAGCACTCTAATGATGAAGGTTTCTTAGTTGGTTCAAGAGGTTCAGTAGGTTCATCATTTGTCGCAACTATGATGGGAATTACTGAGGTTAATTCACTAGCAGCACATTACCGTTGTTTAAAATGTAAAACAAGTATTTTTAATGATGAAAAAGGTAAACCACTTGGTGCAACTTATTCATGTGGTATTGATTTACCAGAAAAGAAATGTCCTAATTGCGGGGAAGATATGTACAGAGATGGACATGATATTCCATTTGAAACTTTCTTGGGATTCAATGCTGATAAAGTTCCAGATATCGACTTAAACTTTTCTGATTTAAATCAAGCATCTGCTCATGAATATACTAAAGTACTATTTGGTGTTGATAATGTATATCGTGCTGGTACTATTGGTACAGTTGCTGAAAAAACCGCATTTGGTTTTGTAAAAGGTTATATGGAAGATAAAGGAATTATGATGCGTACTCCGGAAATAGAACGTTTAGCTAAAGGAGTTACTGGAGTTAAGAGAACTACTGGACAACATCCAGGTGGAATTGTAGTTGTTCCTGATTATAAAGAAGTTTATGATTTTACTCCATTTCAATATCCAGCAGAAGATGTTAATAATGCTTGGAGAACAACTCACTTTGGATACCACTCAATTGAAGAATGTTTACTTAAATTGGATATTTTAGGTCATACCGATCCAACTCAGCTTAGAATTATTCAAGAACAAACGGGACTTGATGTAAGTAAAATACCTTTATCAGATCCTGAGACTATGAGTATTTTCTCATCAACTAAAGCGTTGGGGGTAACTAATGAACAAATATTAGCTTTAACTGGTACTTTAGGTATTCCGGAATTTGGTACTAACTTTACGATTGGAATGGTTGATGAAATTAAGCCTAAAACATTTGCAGAACTCGTTAAAATTGCCGGACTTTCTCATGGAACTGATGTATGGCTAGGTAATGCGAGAGATTTAATTATTAATAATGTTGTTCCATTTAGTGAAGTTATTGGTTGTCGTGATGATATTATGATTTATTTAATGTATCATGGAGTAGAACCAATTAAAGCATTTAAAATAATGGAATTTGTACGTAAAGGAAAAGCAAGTAAACCAAAAGAAAAAGATACTTGGGAATCTTATAAAAAGATAATGCAAGATGCTAATATTCCAGAGTGGTTTATTGATTCATGTAATAAGATTAAATATATGTTCCCTAAAGCTCATGCTGCGGCATATGTAGTAAGTGCCTTTAGAATTGCTTGGATTAAAGTACATAAACCAGTATACTTTTATTCATCTTGGTTATCATGTAAAGCGACTGATTTTGATGTTGAAACGATGATGAAAGGATATGATGCAATTAAAGCAAGAGTAGAAGAAATTCAAAATAAAGGATTTAACGCTACTACTAAGGAACTAGGACTTCTTGAATGCTTAAAAGTATGTTTAGAAGCATCAGCTAGAGGAATAAAATTCGCTAAAATAGATTTATATAAAAGTGATTGGAAAGTATGGCAAGTAGCTGACGAACATACAATAATTCCATCTTTCTTATCAGTAGATGGACTTGGTGAGACTGTTGCTAAAAATATTGTCAACGAAAGAAATAAAGGCAAGTTTGTAAGTATTGAAGATTTTCAATCAAGAGCAAAAGTATCAGGAACTATTGTTGACAAATTAAAAACAATTGATGTTTTAGAAAATATGCCGGAATCTTCACAATTAAGTTTATTTGATTAAAAATATGGTTTTATGTTATTTACATAAAACCTTTTTTAAGGTAAAATTAAATAAGATAGGTGGCACGTGTATGAACACTGATGAAAACAAGAAAAAAATAATTATGTTATTTATTGCATTGGGGTTAATTTTATCGGTAATTTTTGGAGTAACTTTTTCTTATTTGGCCCCATCAATTAATAATGTTGAAAGTAATTCAACTGTGGTATTTAATGCAGGAACTATTGCGATTAATTATGAAAATGGACAAAATCAAATAAACGCTAGTGAGGTATTACCAGGTTGGACTTCAATAAAAGAATTTAGTTTAACCGCTATAAATAATACAACTATATCTACTGCTGGTGCAATGAATTATGCAATAAAACTTATTGTTGAAAAAAATACATTTAATGACGGAGCTATTACATATTCAATTGAAGGTGAAAATCTTGATAATAATGGGACAATTGCATATGTGTTACCTAATTCTTTAAAAAAGGGTGCTAGTGAAGTAATACTTGGATATGGTCTATTTGATACATCAAGTGATATATCTAAAGGAGCAACACATAGGTATACTTTAACGATGGCTTTTCCTAATAAAACTTATGAAAGTCAAAATGAAGATTCAGGAAAGACTTTATCAGCACATATTATAATTGCAAATGAAGGAGAATCTACATTTTCAAATTTAACTATTATTGATAATAATAATAATTTAAATAAAACAATGATTTTAAAAAATAATACAGAGTATGAATTGCCAAATATTGTTTCTAAAGCAGGTGCGTATTTTTCAGGATGGAATGTTGAGTCAGGAAATGCAACAATTAATGGAAATAAAATTACAATAAATGGTGATGCGTCTATAAAGGCAAACTATTCTTCAACTATTAAAACAGAATTTGCTTATACGGGTAATAATGAAAAATTTGTAGCCCCAGTAGATGGAATGTATAAGATCGAATTATGGGGTGCTAGTCCAAATAATGATTATAATAGTTATACTCAAGCAAATGCTGCTTATGGTGGATATACTGCTGGAAATATAGAACTAAAGCAAGGTGATACCTTATACGTTTATGTTGGTGGTAGTGGAACTACATTTAACTGTTGTACATCTCAGGGAAATTTAACCAAAAGCGGTGGAGCTACTGATGTTAGATTAATAAGTGGTGAATGGAATAATGCAACAAGCCTTAATTCACGAATTATGGTTGCTGGCGGTGGCGGAACTAGTTATAGGGATAATTCTGCTCAAGGCGGAAGTAATGCTGGAGGCCTTTCATCATATAAAGCAACTGTTGGTAATAGTTGGATTTCATATCCTTCTGATCAAACTAGTAGTGGTACTGCGACAAGTGGAACTAAAGGTGGATTTGGTTATGGTGGGGTTAAAGGAAATGATATTTATTCGTCAGGTGCTGGTGGATATTGGGGTGGATCAGCTGGACCAGGTGGTGCTGGTGGATCATCATTTATAAGTGGTCACACAGGATGTGTTGCAATTTCTTCACAAACAAGTACATCACCTAGAACTGGTACGAATGGAGCAAGTTGCACAACTGGAACAACTGATAATTTATGTAGTGTTCATTATAGTAATAAAGTGTTTACTGATACTGTAATGATAGATGGTGCTGGAAAAAGTTGGACTAATGTAGTTGGAGGTTTACAAAAAATGCCTAACTATAATGGTGGTACAAATGATTCTGGAAAAGGTAATAATGGTGATGGTTATGCAAAAATTACTATGCCAGATATAAAAGATGAAACAAAAGAATATTCTACTATTACTGTTGTTAGTGAAAATTTGAAAAAGGTTATAACGTTTGAGGCGTTAAAAGGTGTAGAAACAAATATTTCCATAAGTAGTTTGACTAATTTTTCTAATGAATTTAAGGAATTTAAACTTGAAAAGGGTTCTGCAACTATTGATGGTTACAATGTTACTCCAACGAGTGATAAAGTTGTTTTAAAAGTAATTTATTATGTTGGACAAGTTAATGAATTTGCATTTATCGAACCAACAACTGATGATTCAACCCCGTATTATTCTTTTAAAGCTGAAAAATCAGGCTCTTACAAACTTGAAACATGGGGGGCACAAGGTGGCGGCACACTTGGTGGTTATGGTGCATATTCTATTGGAAGTATATCATTAAATAAAGGTGAAGTTTTGTATGTCTATGTTGGCGGTCAAGGTGGTTCGAACAGCACAACTACAAATGTAGGTGGATATAATGGTGGTGGATATTCTGGGAATATGAATGCATCAGATTCGTATGGTGGTGGCGGTGCAACTCATATTGCATTAGAATCAGGATTATTAACTAATTTTTCAAACAAACTAGATAAATTATTAATCGTTTCAGCTGGTGGTGGTGGAGCATCTGAAATATTAACAACTTTAGCCGGTTCTGGTGGCGGAATCACCGGTTGCGGTGGTACTTCATCACATTCACAATATAATTCAGCTGCTTATTTACCAGGTGGTGGAACTCAAACAGGTGCTGGATTTGCATATGGCGGATCTGCTAGGCAGGGAATATTTGGTGCGGGTATTCAAAGTAACACATCTGGCTACGGTGGTGGCGGCGGTGCCGGTTTATATGGTGGCTCAAATGGTCATGGTACTACTGGTGCTGGTGGATCATCATATATTGGCCATTCTTTACTCACTAATAAAGCAATGTATAGTTATCAATGTGAAGAATCATCTGAGGAAACAACAAGGACTATATCAACATTATGTCATAGTGAAACTCCTACTATAAATTGTGCTAAAGAAGGAAATGGATACGCTAGAATAACTTATTTTGATTATTGAAATAGTTAAATATAAAAGGAAGATATATTTAGGATGTTATCTTCCTTTTTAAATATAAAATTATATTTTCTTGATAATAAGAATATATAATCGTTATTAATTAAATACTTGATAAAACATATAATTAATTGGTGATGCATATGCTAGATATAATTAATAGTGCATTAAGAAATAATAATTATTATATTTGTTTGTATAAAAATAATATTTATCTTTATAATTATATAGATATATTGTCTTTTGATAATAATTTAATAATGGTTAAATTTGATAGTTTTAATTTAAAGATTAAAGGTAGTAATATGTTAATAAAACATATGCAGGAAAAAGAATTAATTATTTTTGGTAATATTGTAGGAGTATCCTATGAATAAAATTATTAAGATAGAAGTTAATGATAATATTAATAGATTTATAAATAAATGTATTAATAATAAAATATATATTTCAAATATAAATTATATTAATGATGATAAAATTACTTGTGATATTAATAGTGTTGATTATAAAAAAGTTAAAAAAATAAATTATTATTCTAAGATTAAAATTATAGATTATATTGGGGTTTATAAAATTAAAGAATTAATAAAAAATAATATATTTTTAATAATTATATTTATGTTATCTTTTGGGTTAATGGATATAATAACTAGTTATATAGTAGATATTGAGGTAATACATTCATCATCTAGTATTCGTAAGTTAATATATGAAGAATTAAATAATAATAATATTAAGAAATACTCTTTTGCTTATGATTTTAATGAATTAGATAAAATTCAAAGGAATATTTTAAATAATAATAAAGATAGATTAGAATGGATAAGTATTACTAGAGATGGCATGAAGTATATTATTAGATGTGAGGAAAGAAAGATTAAAAATATTAACAAGGAAAATGGATATCGTCATGTTGTAGCTAAAAAAGATGCTTATATTACTAAGATAATTTCTACTAAGGGTGAAAATATTGTTAGAAGTGGTGAATATGTTAAAAAAGGTGATTTATTAATTAGTGGAGAAATTAAGTTATATGATGCAGTTAAAGGAGATACTTTAGCAACTGGATCAGTTTATGGTAATGTTTGGTATAATGTTAATATAAGTGTTCCTAAAGAAGAATCGAGAAGAGAATTTACTGGTAAAAAGAGATTTAATTTAAATATTAATGATAAAATATTTCTTAAAAATAAATATAAATATTTTATTCAAGAAAATATTAGGGAAATTAAGTTTTTAGGATTAAAAATTAAAGTTTATAAAGAAAGAGAATATGTTAATAAAAAGTATATTTTAAGTGATGAAGAGATTGAAAATTTAGTAAATAATAAGATAAAAGAAAAATTTAATAATATTGGAACAATTAGTAGTCAAAAAGTTTTGAAAAAAGAGATAAATAATAGTACAATAGATTATAGAGTATTTGTAATTTGTAATGAACTTATAAGTGAATATAAATACTATGAAAAGAGTGATGCTAATGATACCCAAAGCAGCAATTGATATAATAGTTGATTTATGGCCAATATTATTTTTATGTATAATAACTACTATATGTTTAAAAGTTGCGTATAGTTTAGCTAATCGTACTAAATTAGAATTATATAAAGAGATGATTAATTTAGTATTTATTGCTTATGTTATTATGTTATTTAGTTTAGTTACAGCAACTGATTTTTCATCTTTTAGTAATAATTTTATTCCTTTTAAAGAAATATTTAGATATAGTTTTAATTCTAAGTTGTTTTATCGAAATGTGATTGGAAATGTTGCAATATTTGTACCTTTTGGATATTATGTTAATTATTATTGTAAGAGTAAAAATATAACTTATAGTTTACTTATTACTTTAATTGTTAGTACTACAATTGAAACTATCCAACTTGCATTAGGAAGAAGTTTTGATATAGATGATATAATTCTTAATGTATTAGGTGGGGTTGTAGGATATCTTCTATATATATTTAGTGAATTTATATTTAAAAAGACTAGTGAAAAAGTTAAAAATAGTTTTTTATTAAATTTAATATGTGTTTTAATAATTATAATACTTTTAGTAATAATACTTAGTTTATATGGAGTGGTAATATGAATAGTTTTGATATAATAGATGAATATGGATATAAAGAATATGATTATTTAAATGATTTATTTGAGTTTGCTTGTAATAAGTTAAAACTTAAGAATGTATATTTTTCAGTAATATTTATTAATAATGAAGAGATACATAAGATTAATAAAGAGTATAGAGGTATTGATAGACCAACTGATGTTATATCTTTTGCGTTTAATGATAATGGTTCTTTAGATGGTCCTATTAATATGTTAGGTGAGATATATGTATCAATAGATAGAATGAAAGAGCAAGCAGTAGAATATGGTCATAGTGAAAAGAGAGAATTATCATTTTTATGTATTCATGGGCTTTTACATTTACTTGGTTATGATCATACTTTAGGAGAAAAAGAAGAGAAAGAAATGTTTGATTTACAGAGGGAAATATTAAATGAAAAAGGTATTATCGATTAAAAGACTTAGAAAATCATTTGGTTATGCTTTTAAGGGGATTGATGATGTTATTGAACATGAACCTAATATGAAAATACATGTGGTGGTTGCAATATTGGTTGTTATTATGGCAATTATTCTTAAAGTAAGTATTATAGAATGGATTATTTTAGTATTACTAATTGGAGCCGTTTTAGCTGCTGAAACAATTAATACAACAATTGAAAATTTGGTTGATATGTATACTAAAGAATATGATGAAAAAGCTAAGATCGTTAAAGATACGGCGGCTGGAACAGTACTTATACTTGCTATTACTTCAGCAATTATTGGTTTAATAATATTTATACCTAAAATAATATATTTATTGGAGAGTTTATGAAAGATAATTTAAAGTTAGTAATGAAAAATGCTTATGCTAATATTTCTAATTATAAAGTAGCTTGTATAATTGTTATGCAAAATAATCAAGAAGTTATTGGAGTTAATATAGAAAATAAAGATGGTAAAAGTGGAATGTGTGCTGAACAAGTAGCAATTGCTAATGCTTTTAGTGAAGGATTTAGTACAAAAGATTTTAAAGAAATACATGTTATGGGATCTAGTAAAGGTATTTGTATGCCTTGCTTTATGTGTAGAGAGTTATTACATGAATATTTTTTACCGTATTCAAAAGTTTTTTGTTATAATAATAGAGGAAAGTGTAAGGAATTTAAAATATCTGATATTTGTCCTTATCCATTTAATTTGGAGGATTAATGGTAAGAGAGTTAGAAAGATTATTAAGTAATTGTTATGCTCCTCATGATAAAGTTTATTTTAGTGCGATTGCTAAAATGAAAGATGGAATGGTATTTGGAGGAGTACTTGTTAAAAATGATATTTTTAGAAGTACTATTTATGCTGAGGAAGCAGCAATTGCAAATGCAGTTAGTCATGGATATAAGAAAAGTGATTTTGATAGTTTGTATGTTATGACTAGTTCTAAAAATTTAAATGATTTAAAAAATATTAATAAAAATATGATTAGTGAATTTTATGAAAATGATGCTGAAATATTTTTGTATGATATTAATAGAAATGAAAGAATAATTAAAGTAGGAAATTTGATAGATAATATATATTAAAATATAAAATAGAGGATGTGGTAGCATGAAAAGTGGATTTGTCAGTATTGTAGGAAGACCTAATACTGGTAAGAGTACGTTAATGAATACAGTATTAAAAAAACATATTGCAATAGTTTCTGATGTAGCAGGAACAACTAGAAATGCAATACAAGGTGTTTATAATGATAAGGATACACAAATAATATTTGTAGATACACCAGGTATTCATAAACCCCAAGATAAATTAGGAAAGTATTTAAATAAACAAACTTATGAATCTTTAGAAGACATAGATGTAATTTTATTTGTAGTTGATGCATCTGCTCCTTTAGGAAGAGGAGATACGTTTATATCTCAAGCATTTAAGAATAATGATATTCCTGTTATTTTAGTATTAAATAAGATAGATAAATTAAGTGATGAACAAATATTAAAGGCTATAAATAGTTATAAAGAGTTATATGATTTTAGTGATATAGTTCCTATTAGTGCTTTAAAAGATGATAATGTTGAGAGATTAATTAAAGTTATTAAAGGTTATTTAACAGATGAGATTAAATATTATGATGATGGAACTATTACTAATACTTCTTTAGAGTTTATGTTAGGAGAATTAGTTAGAGAAAAAGTTCTTAATTTAACAGAAGAAGAAGTACCTCATTCAGTTACTTGTGCTGTTACTCATTTAAAAGATAAGGGTAACTTAATGGAAGTGTATGTTGATATAATTGTTGAAAGAAATAATTTAAAAAAAATTATTATTGGATCACAAGGATCAATGCTTAAACAAATCGGTTCTTTAGCTAGACGTGATATGGAAGAATTACTTGGTAAACAAGTTTATTTAGAATTATATGTTAAAACAATTAAAAATTGGAGAGATAAAGAAAGATATTTAAGTGAATTAGGATTTAAGGATTTTTAAAAAGGGAGATAGAAAGTTATGAATAAAAGATATTCAATAGATGAAAAAATTAAAATAGGTCAAGAGACATTTTATAGATTAATAGAAACTGAATATGGTGAAAATGTTAAAGAAGAAATGATGAAGAAATATGGCATTGATGCAACTAGACTTTCAACATTTTTAAATATGTTTAAAAGACATATAGTAGAGCCAAAGCCAACAGAAGAAGAATTAATGATTTTAGAAAAATATTATCAAAAGAGATTAACTAGAGGTTATGCAAATAAAGAAAAGGTAAGTAGAAGAGAATTTCCATTAGTTAAGTTATTATTATCTGAATTAAGTGATGAAGAATTAACTACCTTAATTGATAGATATACATTAGGTTATATAAAGAAAACAATTGATGAATATATAGTTGTTCATCCAGAAGATAAAGATAAACTTAATAATTTAGTAACTAAGTTAGATAATATTCATGAAAGCAACAAAGAAGAAAGAAAAAACGAAAGAGATAGTCAAACAAGTACTGAGAGAAAAGAAACTATTGTCAGTGTTATAAATGAATTTTTAAATGGTAATGATGTATATCCAAATTATGTATTTGGTAAAAATAATGTAAGTGCTGATAAATTTAAAAATTGGATTAAATTTAGTAATTTACCTGGTAATGAAGATATAAAAGAATTGCTTGGTTTATATACTAAAGAATTAAAATTAAGAGAAGCTTTATTTGTTAATAATCTTAGAGATCTAGTTAATCATATCGCATTAGATGATTTAAGTACTTTAGATTTTTATCGTAAAACTCAGATGCCAATTAATAAATTTAGATTCTTTGTACATGTTGCAAGAAGAAGAAAATTAATTGATGATAATATATTAAATATTTTAGAAGATTATACTTATAAGATTGGAATGGGATCATATCAATATAATTCTTTAGAGGAATTAAAGAATAGTTTAAATTATAATTATAATGGAGTAGAATTAACTCCTGAGATAATAGATAATTTATGTCTTGAATTAAAAAATGAAAATATTCCAATAAATAAGAGTACAGTAATTTGCTTATTTCAAGAAAAAAATAGTGATAAAGTGAATAAAAGATAAAATAAGCTCCCAATATAATAATAGAAAGGGAGCTTAAATTATGACTAAAAAAGAAGCGTGGGATAAATTTAAAGAAACCGGCGAAATTAAATATTATATGATATATAAAAGAGGTTAGATTTAGATGTTAAAGAAAGTAGAAGGAATAATAGTTAGTAGTATTAATTATGGAGAAACTAGTAAAATTATTAATATATTAACTAAAGATGGTATGATAGGCGCTATTGCTAAAGGTGCTAAGAATATTAAAAGTCCTCTACGAAGTTTTACAATAAATTTAACATATGGTTCTTTTTATATTTATTATAATGATAATAAATTAAGTACTTTAAAAAGTGTAGATATAATAGATGAATTTAAAACAATAAAAAAAGATATTGAACTAATAAGTTATATGACATTTTTATTAGATTTAACAAGTCAAGTTATGAAACAAAATAATGATGAAGAAATATATAATTTATTAATAAATACCTTATATAAAATAAATGATGGATTAAATCCAATGGTTATGACTAATATTTTAGAGCTTAAATATTTGGATTATTTAGGGGTTGGATTTAGTTTTAATAATTGTTGTAAATGTGGTAAAAGTTCTAATATAATTACTATAGATCCTGATGAAGGTGGATATATTTGTAAGAATTGTTACACTAATGAAATTATTTATGATAGTAAAACATTAAAGATGCTTAGAATGTATTATCTAGTTAATATTGAATCTATAAGTGAATTAAAGATAAAAGATGATATTATTAAAAATATTAATTATTTTGTTAATACTTATTATGATAGATATACTGGGTTATACTTAAAAAGTAAGAAGTTTTTAAATGAATTAATAAATCAGTAGAAATACTGTTTTTTATATTGCAATAATTTTAAATATTTTATAGAATTAATATAGAAAGTAGGAGAGTACGTATGATTAAAAATAGAAAATTAAAGTTTATTTTGATGTTTGTAGTGTTTATATTTTGCTTAGGAATTCTATTTATGAAGTATGATTCTTTTAAAAATAAAAAAAGTATAAACGAAACTGACAGTGAGGTTATTGCAGCAAATAAAAATACTATGATTTATTCATTTGTAGTTGATGATGCTAATGCTGGTTATTTAACTCAAACAACAGATAATGTGAATGAAATTTTATTAAATGGAAGTAACAATATAAAGAAGATGTATGGTTGTGATAGTCCCTGGATTACCGGTAAATATTGCAGAATAGGTATGAAATTCGTTCCGAATAATGGTTATCTGTTTCGTGGATGGGCAGTAAATAATACATGTAATGCTGCAGGTGTTTTAAACGCAAGTAAAGAATATTATACAGGAAATTTTACTTCTCGCAGTAATGCAGTAACTGTTATGGCTTGTACAAAAAAGATAGAAAATTCTGTTGATAATCCTAGTACTATTAATAAAAAATGTGTTACTTTAAATGGAAACGACAGTAATAAATTAGCTGCCTCTTGTGAAAATACATCTGGAAATGGTTGCATTAATGGAGAATGTTGTGATGTTTCCAAAGGGAATTGCCGAATAACAGTTACTTCTAAAGAACCTTCTAATTATTCTGTTGGAACAACACCTAATTGTACATATGGAGTAGGTTCTAAGACGAGGTATTTTAATTTTAATAGTAATTCTAAGGATATTAATGTTTATGCATGCAATAACACAAATAGTGGAAGCGGTAACAATGGAAATAATAAGAACACTATTGGAAAACGCGGATGTAAAATTTCAGTTGTTAATGCAAAAAATGCGTCTGTTAAAATTTATGATGCTGGTGATGAAGTAAAAAATAGTGATATTGATAATGATTTAAATTATGAATGTCAAACTAACGAATGTTTTATTACGGTCTCTTCATATGATAATTTAAGAGATTTTAATGGAATAGCTGGAGATGGTGACTGTTCAACTGGTGGGAGATATGACACTAAAACTAGTAATAAATTATATTGTTATGATGATATTACTGCAAAAGCTTGTTACTTAGATGAGTGTCCTACTTGTGTTGGCGGAAGTTCTAGTGGAGGTTCTGGCGGAAGTTCAGGTGGAGGTAATGTTGTTGATGAACCAACTTCTGATGATGAAAAAGTAAAAATAAATTCATTTTTTTATGCTAAAGGTAAAGAAAATAGTGGTGATGCAATTGCCTGTGGTGATAAATTGTTTATAAAAACGTGTACAACTGGGGATAATGCAATTTGTGATGTTACTTCTATAAATGAAAACGACGTTAAAACAAGTACCCAAATATATAAACGAGACATAGTTCAAAATGAAAGTGAAACTGGATGTTATCAAAAAATTGAAAGATATATAGCTGAAAAGACATATTATTATTCTGATAAAGGTTTAAGTAAAGATAAAACTGAAATAGGTTGTGGATCTATTGTAACTTTTAAGAAAGAAATAAAGAGTTCATGTGATGGTAAATCATGTGAAGTTGAATATAATGGTAAGACAGTATATATAAATATAGATTATATTACAAGTGATAAACCAGCTTGCCAAAATCAAGATAGTAATGGAGATGGATCTAAAACATGTGTAACATCTAAAAATGTTACAGGTGCTAAAGGTGAAGTTCCGGTATCAATATGTAAGAAAGATGATACTGAAGATACAAGAAATAAAATAGTTTCATGTGCTGAAGATTATGAATTTAAATATAAATTAACTAATGATACATGTAAAGATAGTAATTCAGATAATTGTTATAAAGATTATTTATATACATGTAGTTATATAAAAAGACCTGGTGTTAATGCATCAGCTGGAGCAATAACTACTGGTGGTAAAGGAACAATAAATATTACCGGAGTTCCATATGGAGATATTCCAATTTTAGGATATCACGTATCAAGTGGTGAAGAACCAACTGTAAATTCAAATTGGAGTACATTTAATGCGGTTAATAATTCATTTAGTATAGAAAGAACAGCTGGAACATACTTTATATGGTCAATTAATGAAAAACGTAGAATAAGTTATCCAGTATTAGCTAAAGTATATGATGCTGATTTAAGTACAACACTTGCAAGTTTTAAAGTACAAGATGGCAATGGTAATGATATTAACACTAATATTAGTTCTTTAGATGGAACAGTTGGATATAAAACTGGAGTTAAAGATTCAAAATATGCATTGTTATCAAATGACTTAATAGCAGATTCAGTAGGTGGATTTGATAAATTAACAACATCATATGAATTATCAGTAACAGCAAATAAAATTGCATTATATGCAACATTAACAAGTAGTGATGCAACATATGTATCTGGTTATGAACCAAGAACAATAGATTTAGATTATGGAAGAAATGTCGCATTAATAAAAATAGTTAATAAAGATGGAAAAGAAAGATGCTATACATTTATAATAAATAGAGTAGATGATAGAAATAATTCTAATTTACTTAAAAATGTTAAATTAAGTAGAGGAAGTATAGATTTTGATCCATATACAACAAATTATGATGTAAAAATAAGTAGATTTACTAAAAAAGTAAGTGTAAATGCAGAATTAGATAGTAGTACTTCAAAATTTATAAAAGGATACGAACCAAGAGAAGTAGAAATAACAGAGGATAGACAATCAGTGGTACTTAAAGTAATAAGTGAAGCTGGAAGTATAAGAAGTTATGTAATAACCTTTATAAGAAATGGTGAAGATAAAGATAATATAAATAGTACATATCTAAGCAGTTTAACAGTACCAGGAACAATGCTTGGATTTGATAAAGAAACTTATGATTATACAATAACTGTACCATATGAAACAGAAGATTTACCAATATATGCGTTTGCTGAAGATGAAAATGCGACAGTTAATGTAGGAAATAATACGGGATTAAAAGTAGGAAATAATCTAATTCAAATAGAAGTAAAAAATAATAATAAAACAAGAATATATAGTTTACATGTAATAAGAAAAGAAAGTGGATTAGATATATCAAATTCATCAAGATTAGGAACATTAAGTATCAAGAATTATAATATAGAATTTAGTCCTGATAAGTTAGATTATGAAGTAAAAATTAAAAGAGAAAAGACATTATTAATAAGTGCAACTCCAGAATCAAATAGAGCCGACATATATATGTATGGAAATAATGATTTAACTGGATTTAGTACAATAAGAGTAAAAGTAATAGCAGAAAATGGATTAACAAATATATATTCAATAGATATTCAAAAAGCTGCTTATAATAAAAAAATTGAAATAATTGCCAGTGTTGCAGGAGTTAGTGCATTATTAATAGTAGGTTTGGTTATTTATCTTAAAAAGAAAAATAACAAGAGAAAAGAATATTTAGAAGGATGATAATTCATCCTTTTTAAATACTAAATTGGAGTGTGTTTTATGAAACATATGTATATTCATATACCTTTTTGTAAGAAAATATGTTCTTATTGTGATTTTTGTAAAATGTTTTATAATCATGAATTTATTGATAAATATTTAGATGAATTAAATAATGAAATTACAAATTATTATAATGGGGAAGAAATGGAAACTGTGTATATTGGTGGAGGGACTCCTTCTTCTTTAAGTTATGATGAATTGAATAAATTATTTCAGATTTTAAGTGTGGTTAAAGTATCAAATAATTATGAATATAGTTTTGAATGTAATCCGGATGATATAACTGAAGAATTAATTGATATTCTTATTAAAAATAGAGTTAATAGAATAAGTATTGGAATTGAATCTTTTGATAAAGATAATTTAGGTTTTATGGAAAGGTCAGTTGATTTTAAAGATATTCAAAATAAGATTAATATGATAAGAAGTAAAGGAATGGATAATATTAATTTAGATTTAATTTATGGTATTCCGGGAGAAAATATTAAAACTTTAAAAAAAGATCTTAAACTTATGGTTAAATTAAAACCTAAACATATTAGTACTTATTCATTACAAATTGAAGAACATACTAAAATTTATAATGAAGGTATTAATCCGATTGATGAAGATCTTGATTCTAAAATGTATTTTACGATTATTAAATATTTAAAGAAAAAGGGTTATAATCATTATGAAATTAGTAATATTTCATTAGTAGGATATGAGTCTAAGCATAATTTAAGTTATTGGAATAATGAAGAGTATTATGGATTTGGACTTGGTGCATCTGGTTATGTTGATGGTTTTAGATATGATAATACCCGTAATTTAAATAAATATTTAAGTGGTGATTATCATAATTATGAAAGTTTACTTGGGAATGATGATAAAATGTATGATGAAGTAATGCTTGGATTAAGAAAGACAAAAGGTATTAATTTAAAGGATTTTGAGAATAAATATGGAATTAAATTTGAAAATAAGTATGATATAAATGATTTAATAAAGAATAAAGAATTAATTATTAAAAAGGGATATGTATATGTTAATCCAAAATATTTATATATAATTAATGATATTTTAATTAAGATTTTGTAATTATTAAAAGTATATGTATTGAAAAAAATATTAAAATTTGCTATTATGAATATGTAAGGAAAACTTACATAAAATAAAAAAAGAACTCTGA
>USFG01000011.1 GCA_900553855.1 uncultured Mycoplasmatota bacterium
TAGTAATTATTGAATGCTCTTCTACAATTTTTAGAACAGTAAAATCTATTTCTATTGAACCTAAAGACATAATAATTCCATTGCATAATCTTAGAGGAAAAGTTGAAATATCAAGCTTCATATATGCAAAAGAAGAATTTGAATATAGCAATGATGATTTCTTGGATGATTATGAGGGATATTCATTTACCATTGAGAAATATGATATATTGGCTATTGATGATGGGTTTACTACGAAAATAGAATATAATGAATCTGAAGATAAGAAATTATCATCAATATTTAGAGTAATAAAGAGTACAGATCCTGAGTTAAAAGTAATGAAAATTGATTCAGGAGATAAATTTATAAAAATTGTTTTACCAGAAAAAGAATTTGGATATTATGATAATCTAAAGAATCGTGATTATTTTAAAAATATATTCTTCTCAATAATCGCAATTCCTTCGTTAATAAAATGCTTACAAGAATTTAAAAATGATAGAGTAGATATTGATTATATAAGACTTAATCATAGCTGGTTTGATTCTATAATGATTGCATATAAAAAGAATTACAATGAAGAATTAACTGATGAAATTTTTGCTGATATGCCAGTTGAAGAAATAGCACAAACTTTGTTAAATTATGCAACAGTTTCTTCAATTGAAGATATATCAAATCTATTTATTAAAAATATGATGATGGGAGGTATGGATGAAGATGAATAATAATATTAATATTTGTTTTATGACAGATGAAGCTGTAGAAACATTAAAAGAAAATACTTTGTTAGTAACAAAAAATTTAAAATCATTTCCAAATGATTCAAATTGGCTATCATCTATTTATTCAGGAAAGTTATATGATGAAAAGAAATATAAGATTCCAGAATTTACCTTAAAAGTTAGTGAAGATGGAGATTATTCAAAAGTTGATTTTGAAAATTCAATTACATTATATGAATCGTTAAAAGACTTACCACGTTATATTTTAACGGATGAGAGATTTTGGGCATGGATTAATTTTACTGTAGGATATCAGGCAAGTTTGCAATCAATGCCAATTAAATCAAATTCAACATTTTTAGATCACTGGTTATTTACTCAAGGAACCCGTAGGGGTATTTTCTTTGGTGTTATGTCACGTTGCTTCTTTAGAGTGGCGCTAACTGTTGATGAAAGATTGGATGATAAATATGAATTAACAAGATTTATTATTGATAATCCAGAAAGATTTAGAAACTTATCATGGAGATCTAATTCAAGTGAAAAACATATAGTGCTTGGTGTTTTAAAAGCAGAAAAAGCGATTTATGATAACTACATTAATGATCCAGTTATGGGAAAAAAAATGAAGCAAGCAGAAAAAGGTACACATAATGTTTATACTGAAGTTGCAGCGTATTTATCTTTATACGGAAGTGTTAGATTAATAGATGTAATAAGTGAAGAAGACATTTATAACGCTGTTTATGAAAAAATGGATGATTACATAAAGAAAAAATAATTTTAAATAATAAAAATCAGGGTAAAATTGCTCTGATTTTTAATTGAAAAAATATAGAAAATTAAAGATTATAATACTATAATTAAGATATGCAAAAATTATAATGATAGATGTTAATTTTTTAACAAAAAAGCCATTCTTTTAAACAATAAAGAAAGACTAAACAAGTGTCATACCATACGCACAACAGAACACTTACTATATAATTATTACAATCATGTAAGAATTATCATAAGTTCTTTATTGTAAAAATAGGATATATTATAGGTTAAAAAATAAATAAAGAAACATAGATAAAATCTAGGCTTAAACAATTAATTTTTTAGGAAAAGAGATAGGATATGATATGACTATAATAGTAGATTTGAATGATATTAATGGCTAAACCCAAGAAAAAATGATAAGTTTTAAGTTATTAGATTTTATTATCTGTGTAATAATTGCTTATTTTGTCAATTACAACATATGGAAAGGAAATCAAAAATATGATAAATTAAACTATAGTTTATCTAAAATATTAATAAGAAGGGACAACAAAAGATGAAGTATGTATATCACGGAAGTTCAATACCAAATTTGAAAATTATTAAACCAAATGAAAGTACTCATATGAAGAAATGGGTATATGCCTGTGCATCAAAAGCAATATCAATAATTTTTCTATCACCACTAGGTAATGACTTATATTATTCTTTATCCGGTGATGGAATAAATTATCCAGTAGAATTAGTCGAAAGGAAAAAAGGCATGTTCAAAAAAATATTTGACTGTTCCGGTTATATTTATAAACTAGATGCTACTAATTTTAAAAGCGGTCAGACAAGTTGGACAGCAGAATTGGTTAGTGATAAAGAAGAAAAAGTTATAGAAACGATCTACATTGAAAATGTATATAAAGAACTAATTAAATTAAATGAAGAAGGCTTAATAAAAATATATTTATATCCTGAAAGACCAAATAGAATACCAAATGATAATAGTGATTTAATTTATAAAGTAATTAAATGGCAAAAGAATGGTTTTGATATAAATAAGTTTTATAAATTATATCCTGAATTAAAAGATAAATTTTTACAAATATCGAGTGAATAGCCAAAGAAAATCCAAATTATAAGAAATCGTAAAAGTTTTCTTGTTTTTTTTATAAATAGTAGTGCCATTTTTAATCAAAACTAGAAGAAATTAAGTGAGCAAAGAAAATCCAAAAAAAGTTTCTTAATAAATGATGATGATAAAAAATAATCTACTGAATATCCAATGAAAGCATTTGGAGAGGTAATTACGAATGCTTTAAAACCGTGATTATAGTATTTAAATATAAAATGCTTTCATTTCTGTATATATGTATAAAGATAAGATAGAAATTATCAATCCTAGAGCGTTATATGGTACAAACAGAATTGAAAAATTAGGAACTGCTACTACAATGAAATCACGTAATCCAACATTAGTAAGAATACTTGAAGAAAAAAGATCAGTAATTGAAAATAGACATTTAGGAATACCAATTATAATTCAAAAAATGAAAAAATATAGATTGCCTTCTCCAAAATTTTATGAAGAAATTAGAAATAAAGTTGTGGAATTTTGTAAGGGACCAAATTCATCAGATGAAATTAGAAAGTATATTGGTATAGAAACAAAAAAACTAGATGATTTAAACTCATCTAGTTTTAGTATTCTTTATTTACAAATAACATATAAATAACTAAAAATAACTGAATTTGTTAATTTTATTTTTACTTAAATATACTATCCATCGAAATATTATGATTCTTACAAATTGTATACAAACTCATAGTAGAAATTAAATTATTACCTAACTCATAATTACTATAAGTAGTTTGAGATATCATACACTCATCTGCAATTTGTTGTTGAGTTAAGTTTAAATCTTTTCTAATTCTTTTTAATTTGTTACCAACCATTTTTCTATCAATACTATCAAGTTTATCATACTTAACATTTTTACTATTTAACTTAAGTAAATAATCCATAGAATAACCATATATCAAACTAAATTTATACAGATGTTTTAAAGGAATAACATCCCTACCAGTTTCCCATCCATTATAGGTAGATTCAGCCACATTAAAAACCTTTCCAAGTTCCTTTTGTGTCATTTCCATGTATTCTCTAATATATTTCAAGTTATTTTCGTACATCTCATAACCACCTATATTAATTTTTACATTAAAAAAATAATTATTTATAAAACTTGGATATATTTGGTAAAAATATGTTATTATAATGTATAGAAACAAAAAGAAAATAGGTAATTATATGAATTATAAAACTAAAATACTACAATATCTTACAAGTACCAAACCAAAATATTATGTACTAATGCAAGAATTAATTAACAATACAATATTTGATAAAATTCTAAACAACAATTCTATAATAAAAAATAAGAATAATGAAGAATCGTTTATTGAAAAACTAACTTACTTTATTGAATTCTTTCACACTAATTTCCCATCAATTAAAGAAAAAGAAAAGATTTTAGAGTTAATATTAACAACAAATATACCAGAATTTTTAACTACTCCTATTAATTTAAAAGAACTAAACGATAAATATATTATTTATTCAATGAAAAAAGCAATCGTTAATAACTTCCTAACTATTTTTAAACAAATCAGAAATAATATCTCCATTCAAGAATTAAATAAATTAAAAATAAAATATAGCTATAATTTAGATAATTTAACAGATGTTGAAAATCTATTTAATCTTTTAAAAGACCTAGTAATAACCAATATAACCAATGATGATAACATACTATACTTATTTGATAACTACGCTAACAAAATGACAAAAATAGAAAAAGAAAACAACCTTAATAAACAAGAAACAATCAATAAAATAAATAATGAATATACCTATTACTACAAAAAGATTTTTAATAATTATCAAAAAAGAATAAAGGTAATAAACTTAGCAAAATGCATATATAAACTAACTTAATTTATAAAGTATATGATATTTTTAAAATTAATTGACATATTAATCTAAAAAACTATGAATTTGCCCCTGCTGACAAGATCATATTAGCAAATTAAACAACAATAAAATCTCTTAATATTATAGTGATAGGATTAAATTTTTTGTAAATTATTTCTTAATTTTATTTTTGATTGACAAACCTTTAAAAAACTTTAATATTTTTAATACTTATATCATTAAAAGACGTATAGTTGCTAATAATCAGACAGTATTTGCAACTATCTTTTTTTATACAATAAGAAATTCATACTGAAAAACAAACACATGATATACATAATATTAAAGTATAAAATTTAAGGATTAAAAACAAATTATCTAAATATGACTAATAACTAATAAAAAACAATAAAAAGCAATGAAAGATAGCGACTACCGGAATTTAAGTCTGTGGATACTAAAGGTTACTTTATATTTGCAGCAAGAAATTATAAGTAAAAGACGAAAATATCAAATTTTAATTTTTATCTACGTTTAGTATTAAACAAATACATCAAAAAGAATTCATAGTATCAAGCAAAATACATGTCTACATGATCAAAGACGGGTTTACATTAATTTAAAATTTGATATAATAATTATAGATAGTAAAGAAGACTATTATTTAGAAAGGTAGGAGAGAAATGAGTAATATTCATGTGACAAGTGAAATAGGAAAATTAAAAAAAGTATTACTTCATAGACCGGGAAATGAGTTATTAAATCTAACTCCAGATACATTAAATGAATTACTTTTTGACGATATTCCTTATTTAGCTGAAGCACAAAGAGAACATGACATGTTCGCAAAAGCATTAATTGAAAATGACATAGAAGTTGTTTATCTTGAAGATTTAGTAGCAGAAGTAATTGATAGTGATGAAAAAATTCGTGATAAATTTATTCGACAATTTATTATAGAGGCTGGAATTCATACTATAAAGTATCAAATTTTAACTTACAAATTTTTAGATAAAATAAAAGATTCTAAAAAATTAGTACTACAAACCATGGAAGGAATTCAAATTAAAGACTTTCCTTTTAGAAAAAGGGAAATAGAAAAAACGTTGGTGGATTTAGTTGATGAGCCAGAAAAGTTTATAGCAGCTCCAATGCCAAATTTATACTTTACAAGAGATAATTTTGCAAGCGTTGGTGAGGGAGCAAATTTAAATCACATGTATTCAGTTACAAGAAATAGGGAATGCATTTATGCCGAATATATCTTTAAATATCATCCAGATTTTAAAGACACACCTTTATATTATAATAGAGGTTATCATTGGCATACAGAAGGTGGAGATTTATTAAATATTAATGAACATACTATAGCAATTGGTATTTCACAAAGGACTGAAGCATCAGCTATAGATCAAATTTCTAAAAACTTTTTTAAAGATCCAACTTGTAAAATTGATACTATTTTAGCATTTAATATTCCAGTATCAAGAGCATTTATGCATCTTGATACAGTATTTACACAAATAGATAAGTATACATTTACATATCATCCTGCAATTTCAGATACATTACAAGTATTTGAAATAACTGAAGGGTTTGATCCTACAACTTATGAAGATTTAAATGTAAAAGAAATAAAAGGATCATTAAAGGAAATATTGGAAAAATATTTAGATCACCCAGTAACTCTTATTCCTTGTGCTGGAGGAGATAAAGTAGCCAGCGAGCGTGAACAATGGAATGATGGATCAAACACATTATGTATAGCACCAGGAGTAGTTGTTGTATATGATAGAAATGATGTAACAAATAAAGAATTACGCAAAGCAGGTCTTAAAGTAATTGAGATTTGTGGAGCAGAATTAAGCCGTGGACGCGGAGGCCCAAGATGTATGTCTATGCCACTTGTAAGGGAGGATGTTGAATGGTAGATTTAAGAGGCAGAGATTTTTTAAAACTATTAGATTATACTCCTGAAGAGATTAGACATTTAATAGATGTAGCGATAGAATTAAAAAATCTAAAGAAAAATAATATAACTCATAGGTATTTAGAAGGAAAACAAATAGCTATGATATTTGAAAAAGACTCTACAAGAACTAGATGTGCTTTTGAAGCAGGAGCTCATGATCTAGGAATGGCAGCAACCTATTTAGGACCAACCGGTTCTCAACTTGGAAAAAAAGAAACAATTGAAGACACAGCACGTGTTTTAGCAAGCATGTATGATGGAATTGAATATCGTGGATTTGATCAAGCAATAGTAGAAAATCTTGCTAAATATAGCAAAGTTCCTGTATGGAATGGTCTAACTAATGAATTTCATCCAACCCAAATGCTTGCAGATTTTATGACTATCCAAGAAGAATTTGGATCTTTAAAGGGAAGAAAATTAGTGTTCTGTGGGGATGCTAGAAATAACGTAGCAAATTCACTTATGGTAGCATGTTCAAAATTAGGAGTTAATTTTACATGTTGCGCACCAAGAACACTTTGGCCAGAAGAGGAACTAGTTAATAAATGTAAAAAAATTGCTTATGAGAACGGTTCTGCAATAAATATGACTGAAGATATTATGGAAGGTGTAAAAGATGCAGATGCACTTTATACAGATGTATGGGTTTCAATGGGAGAACCTATGGAAATATGGAAAGAGAGAATTGAACTTTTAAGCCCTTACCAAATAAATATGAATGTTATGAAAAACGCTAAAGAAAACGCTATTTTCTTACATTGTTTGCCATCATTTCATAACAATGAAACAAGAATAGGAAAAGAAATAGAAGAAAAATTTGGAATAAAAGAAATGGAAGTTACAGATGAAGTGTTTGAGTCAAGTAAATCTAGAGTATTTGAAGAAGCAGAAAATAGACTTCATACAATAAAAGCTGTAATGTTGGAGACTATGAAAAATGAGTAAAATTGTTATTGCATTAGGAGGAAATGCATTAGGTAAAAATCCTCAAGAACAGCATGATAGAATTGAAAGTACAGTAAAATATTTAATAGATTTAGTACAAGCTGGAAATCAAATTGTTATCACCCACGGAAATGGTCCACAAGTAGGAATGATTTATGATTCTATGAAAGAAGATAAAGTTCCATTTGCTGAAAGTGGAGCAATGTCACAAGGCTATATTGGTTATCAATTACAACAATCATTAAAAGATGAGTTGAATAAAAGAAAAATAAAAAAGGAAGTTGTAACAGTAATTACCCAAGTAGAAGTAAATCCTTTAGATCCTGCATTTAAAAATCCAACTAAACCAATAGGAGAATTTTTGACTCGCGAGCAAGCATTAGAAAAACAAAAACAAGAAAAAGCTGTTTATAAAGAAGACGCAGGCAGAGGATATCGAAAAGTAGTTGCATCTCCAGAGCCAAAGAAAATATTAGAACTTGGCACAATTAAAAATTTAATGGAGCAAGGCACCATAGTAATTGCTTGTGGTGGCGGTGGTGTACCTGTAGTTAAGACAAAAACAAACGGCTACGAGGGAATAGATGCTGTTATAGATAAAGATAAAACAAGCGCATTACTTGCTCAAGAAATTAATGCAGATACTTTACTAATTTTAACTGATGTTGAAAAAGTATCTTATAACTACAAACAAAAAAATGAAGAAGAAATAAATAAATTATCTATAGCTGAAGCAAGAGTTGGTATTAGACATGATGAATTTAAAGAAGGAAGCATGTTACCGAAAATAGAGGCTTCTATTGGATTTGTTAAAGCTACAGGAAATAAAGCAATTATTACATCTTTATTTAAAGCTAAAGAAGCATTAGAAGGTAAAACAGGTACATTAATTTATAAACCTGAAGTAAAGAAAGAAGAAAAGAAAAAGAGAATCTCATTTTCACTTAGTGCATTTACTATAATCCTAGCTTTAATATTTATACTTGCAATAATTACACATTTACTTCCTAAAGCATCATTTATTGGTGAAGAAATAGTAAATGGTAGTGGAGTAGTAGGAGCTACATTATCCCAAACATTATTGGCGCCTATTCGAGGTTTTGCAGATGCTATTGATATTTGTGTATTTATATTAATTCTTGGAGCTTTCCTAAAAATAGTGAATTCAACTCAAGCTATCGAAACAGGAATTCAAGTCTTAATTAAAAAACTTCATGGACATGAATTAGTATTAATTCCTATCCTTATGATAATATTTTCAATAGGTGGTACTACTTATGGCATGCTTGAAGAAACTGTTGGTTTCTATGCATTACTTGCTGCCGCTATGGTAGCAGCAGGTATGGATACTGTTGTATCTTCAGCTATTGTACTTTTAGGAGCTGGATCAGGAGTTCTTGGCTCAACAGTAAACCCCTTTGCTGTAGGTGTTGCAGTTGATGCTGCAAAGTCAACCTTACCAGCAGGAGTAGCTATAAATCAAGGAACAATAATTGGATTAGGAACAATGTTATGGTTGTCAACTTTAATAATTTCTATAATATTTGTAATGCTATATGCAAAACAAGTTATTAAGAAAAAAGGCTCAACAATATTAAGTTTACAAGAACAAAGAAATATGGAGGCTACTTATGGCGAAGATATTGAAAGAGCTGAAGCTAAATTAACTGGAAAACAAAAAATTACATTAATTTTATTTGCATTAACTTTTGTTATTATGATTATGAGTTTTATACCTTGGGAAGATTTTGGTATTACAGCATTTGTAAACTCTAAAATATTTGGTTTATCATGGTTAGTTGGCGTGCCAATTGGTCAATGGTATTTCCAAGAAGCAACATTATGGTTTTTAATTATGGCCATAGTAATTGCACTTGTAAATCGTATGAAAGAGAACGAGATTGTTGATAAAATAATTGATGGTGCTGATGATATGGTAGGTGTAATATTAATAATTGCACTTGCAAGAGGAGCATCAGTATTAATGAGTGACACACACTTAGATAATTATATAATTTATAATGCTGCAAATGTACTAAAAGTTTTACCAAAGGTAGTGTTTGCTCCATTAAATTATATTTTACATGTCGGACTTTCTGTATTAGTTCCATCTAGTAGTGGACTTGCAACATTATCAACTCCAATTATGGCTCCACTTGCACATCAAGTAGGATACAATGTTGAAGCTACTATAATGGGAATGGTAGCAGCAAACGGATTTGTAAATCTATTTACACCAACTTGTGGCGCTATAATGGGAGGCCTAGCACTTGCAAAAGTAGAATACACAACCTGGTTAAAATGGGTATTTAAAGTATTAGCTTGTATAATGCTTGCAAATATAGTAATATTAACAATTGCAATGTTAGTTTTATAAAAATACAAAAGAGTTCAAAAGAACTCTTTTTATAGAATAAGAATTTCATAAAAATAATAACCATAAAAAGTTATTTATGTAAAAGTGTATTTAAAATAAATTAAAGAATAATAAGTATTGAAATATAAATGATTATTTATAAAGACTATTGTCTAAATTTTGAAATTGATTAAGTTAAGGACAACAAGAAAAGTAATTAACTGAGATAGAAAGAGAGGTGTTGTCGAGAAATGTTTATTCGACGTAGTAAAAAAAAGAATTTGTTTGGCATTATATTGTTAATATTTACTATATGTACTATATTAACAGGATGTAGAAAAGAAAAAAAGGGAGAACTAATATTAGTAACAGAGGCAGGCTTTGCTCCATATGAATATTATTCTAATGGTAAAATTGTAGGTGTAGATATAGATATAGCCCGTAAGATTGCTGATTATCTTAATAAAGAATTAGTAATTAAAGATGTTGCTTTTGATTCAATAATAAATGAAGTAAAAACCAAAAAGAGTGATATAGGAGCAGCCGGAATATCTTATACAGAAGAAAGAGCCATGGAAGTAGATTTTACCGTTAATTATGCATCAAGCAGACAAGTAATTATAGTTAAAAATGATAGTTTAATAACAGATGCAAATAATTTACAAGGCAAGGTAGCAGTTCAATTAGGGACAATCGCTGATTCTTATCTAACAGAAAAGTATCCAAATATTACATTAATTCGTGAAAAAAAATTTTTAGCAGCAATACAAGATTTAAAAGATAATAAAGTTGATGCAGTCGTAATGGATGAGTTGCCAGCCAAAAAATTAATAACAAAAGATATGATTATACTTCCAAATCCCCTTGTAGTTGATAATTATGGAATGGTTATATCCAAAGATAATAAGGAATTATTAAATTCATGCAATATTGTAATTGAACAAATGAAAAATAATGGTGAGATAGATAATATTATTTTAAATCATATGGGAATAGACCAAAAGGTAAATAAAAATACAATTTTTGATAGAATATATAACAGTATTATATTAGACGGAAGATATAAATATATATTAACGGGATTATTAAATACATTAATAATAGCACTAGGAGCAGTTATAATAGGAGTTTTTTTAGGAACATTACTAGCTATTATTAGAAATTATCATGATAATACCAATAAACTAAAATTATTAAATGCAATAGCAAGATTATATATTACAATTATAAGAGGAACACCTAGTATATTACAACTCATGATTATATATTACGTAATATTTAAATCAGTGTCTATTAATATTGTTTTAGTTGGAATACTAGCGTTTGGAATAAATAGTGCAGCCTATGTAGCAGAAATTATAAGAGCTGGATTAAACTCTGTTAATAGAGGACAAATAGAAGCAGGCTATGCACTAGGATTAGATTATAAAAAGGTAATAAGGTATATTGTTTTACCTCAAGCAATAAAGAATATTATTCCTGCACTCGGAAATGAATTTATAACACTTGTAAAAGAAACTTCAGTAGGTGCTTATATAGGTATAGTTGAACTTACCAAGGCAAGTGATATAATTGCATCTCGAACATATGATTATTTCTTTCCATTAATTTTAATTGCAATCATATATTTAATTATTACTTATGGATTAAGTAAAATAGTTAATTTAATTGAAAAGAGGTTAAAAAATGTTAAAAATTAAGTCTTTAAAGAAAAATTTTGGCTCTAAAAAAGTATTAAAAGGTATAGATTTAGAAGTAAACAAAGGCGATATTGTAGGTATAATAGGTCCAAGCGGATGTGGTAAATCAACACTTTTGAGAACCATAAATTTACTTGAAATACCAACAAGTGGTACAATTAACTTTGAAGGAAAAAATTTAGATTTTAAAGAAAATTTAACTTTAGTTAGAAGAAAAATAGGAATGTTATTTCAACAATTTAACCTATTTAGTAATATGACTGTACTTGAAAATATAATTTTAGCCCCTGTAAAATTAAAAATAATGTCACACGATGAAGCAGTAAAAGAGGCTACAAGTTTATTAAAGAAAATAGATTTATATGATAAAAAAGATTATTATCCTTATGAACTTTCAGGAGGACAACAACAAAGAATAGCAATTATAAGAGCTCTTATTATGCATCCGGATTTGATGTTATTTGATGAACCTACGTCAGCTCTTGATCCTGAAATGATAGGTGAAGTAACCAATTTGATGAAGGAAATTGCCAACCAAGGAATGACTATGATAGTTGTATCACATGAAATGAATTTTATAAAAAAATTTGCAACTAAAGTAATTTTTATGGAAGATGGAAAAATAATTGAACAAGGCACCAAAGAAGAAATATTTAATCATCCCAAAGATGATAGACTAAAGGAATTTTTATCAAAAGTAAAAAACATATGAAATAAAAAAGAATTTGTAAAAAATTTAATCAAATTCTTTTTTTATTAAATTAAAACAATTAATATTCATAAAATTCACATTATAAAATAAAGATGTAAAATTACCAGTATTAGCTAACAGAAAATAAACTTACAAATCTTCGAAACAAAAAAATATATGTAGTAACATAGATTCTGTTTTTCATTTCTGATAACTAAATAATCGTTACAAATTAACTAAAATTTAAGAAATTGCGTTCAAAAAATTTACAACTAATAATCAAAGTGTTATACTAAAAACAATTTATAACAAATAGAAGGAGTATGCATTATGGAATATGCAGTAAAATATCAAAATATCAAAATAGATGAAGAAACCAATTTATTTATACCATTAGAAATAATTAAAGGACATGTTAAAGAAGATACATTTACAACCAATAAATATACCTATAAGTATATTACAACATCAAATATTAATTGCAAATATTTAGTAGGGCCATCATTTACCATGGATTACATAAGAGATTTCTATGCCTTACCAGCTGATGAATTATCTAATAAAGATGTTATTGAACTAGTTCTAATGGAAGCAAAAGACTGTGTAGTTGTATATAAAAACGGTAAATTTGTATTCTTAGATTTAAGTACATTATCAACCCCAAATAAAAAAGTAGAACTATATCAAATAATTGATGGTGAAACATGTCTAATGTTAAATCAAGACTCAGTAAACGAATTATTAACAACTGATGAAATCTCTAAATTAAAAGAGAAATTAAAATTTATGAGAGATAAAATTTGTAAATTTAGCTCATTTGCCGAAAATAAAGGGCTTGAATTACTTGAACTTCATGATGGAGTAACAAATCGTATTTATACAGCTGAAGTATTTGGTGATATAAAAGATGAAGAAGAATCAAAAGAAGAAGAACTAGCCGAAGAAGAATTAACTGAAGAATTAAATATTCAAGAAGAAACGTTATATACAAATGAACAGCCAAAAACAAGTGCTCTTCAAAATTTTATTACATCTACTAATGAAACAAGTGTAGAAGGATTATACAAATATTTAAAAAGTAACATAATAGGACATGATGAAGCTTTAAAAAAGATTGCAACAATTCTTTATATGAATTATACATCTAGTCCACTATTTGGAACTGAATCAATACTAATTCCTGGTCCAACCGGAACCGGAAAAACTGCCACATTTAACTGTGCTGCTAAATACTTTGATGTACCATTTAGAAACATAAATACTTGTAATTTAGTACCAGAAGGAATAGTTGGAACAACCCTAGAAGATGAATTTGAAGCCCTTATAAGTGAATGCAAAGGAAATATGAAGTTAGCAGAAAAAGCAATTCTCGTATTTGATGAATTTGATAAAATCGGAGTAGATAAATTAGATACCAAGACCTCACTAGTAAATATCTTCTTAAAAGCCTTAGAAGGGGGAAGATTCCCAATTGCTAGACAAATGAAAGAAACTCAAATATATAATACCGGTATGGCAAGTAAGATATGTTTAGGTACTTTCCAAGAAGCTTTCAAAAAAGAAACAGCCCCAATTGGCTTTGGAAATAAAGCATCTCTAGAAGAAGAACAATTTGATAAATCATTACTAGTTAAAAAAGGATATTTTTCTTCTGAATTATTAACTAGATTTCAACACTTCATTCCATATAAAAATCTTAGTGAAGAAGATAAAAAGAAAATTCTTTTAGAATCAAAACTAAGCTATTATCTAGCAAAAAAAGAAAGGCTAAGTGCTCAATTTGGAATCGAAACAATTGGCGATGAAGAATTTGCTAAAGGTGTTTTAGAAGAAATAAAAAAACACGAAAAAAGTGTTAGAGACATGAATAACATAGTTGCCGATACATTTCTAGATATTGAATATGACATTTTATCAAATCAAGGAAAGTACAAAACATTAAAACTAACAAGTGATACAGTATCCAAAGGAAATTACGACTTATCCTAAAAGTTGTAATTTTTTTATTTATAAATAAATGATATACTTAATTAAGTATTAATTACTAAATTGGAAAGAAGTGTCAAAATGAAACATGAATTATTAGTTCCTGTTGGAAATAAAGAATCCTTAATATATGCCATAAATAATGGTGCCGATGCTGTTTATCTTGCTGGTAAAAAATATGGTGCTCGCGCTTTTGCTGAAAACTTTACCCTAGAAGAAATAGAAGAAGCCACAAATTTATGCCATCTTTATGGTGTTAAAATTTTTATAACTGTAAATACTTTAATTTACGAATCAGAGTTTTCCTCATGTCTAGAATATATTGAGTCTCTTCATAAAATAGGCGTAGATGCTCTAATCTTACAAGATATCGGCTTAATCGAAGTTGTTCATAGTATGTTTCCTAATTTAGAAATTCATGCATCAACTCAAATGCACAATCATTCTAAGGAAAATATTAAATTTCTTGAAAGCCTAGGCATAAAAAGAGTCGTATTTGCTAGAGAACTCCAATTAGATTTTATAAATGACTTAGATACTACAATGGAAAAAGAAGCATTTATTCATGGCTCCTTATGTATAAGTTATTCTGGTCAATGTTATTTTTCCAAATGCATTCTAAATCGAAGCGCTAATCGCGGTGAATGTGCTGGAATGTGTAGATTAAAATATAACTTATTAGAAGATGGTAGACTAGTAAATAATTATGACAAATATCTTTTAAGTCCTAAAGATTTATGCGGTATTGAAAACTTTAAAGAGTTAATGGATTCTAATATCTATTCATTTAAAATAGAAGGAAGAATGAAATCTCCCGCTTATGTTGGAATTGTAACTAAAATATATCGTAAACTAATTGATGACTATGAAAGTGGTAAAGAATTACAAGTTTCCCAATCTGATCTAGATGAACTAAAATCAATATTTTATAGAGGCTACACTCCTGGTTTCCTATTTAATAATGAAGATATAATGAACTATGAATCATCTAATCATATCGGTTTGTATGCTGGTAAAATTATCAAAGTAACACCTAAAAAACTTGCAATCAAATTAGATATTGATTTGAAACAAGGCGATTCAATTCGCATCAAAAATATCAATAAAGGAATAACCTTAAACTTTATCTATGATTCAAAAGATAATTTAATAAAGAGTGGTACTAAAGGAACAACAATTTATTTAGATAACTTTCTAAACCTAACCAAAGAAGATGAAATATATCTTACATCACCTAAACTCCCATTAGAAACAAACATAACTAAGAAAATATCCGTTTCCATGAATTTTACCGCAAAACTAAATGAAAAAATAAAATTAGAAGTAAGTGATGGAATAAATAATATAACGATTTATGGAGCAGAACCATCTGAAGCAATTAATCAACCAATAACCAAAGAAAATATTGAAAAAAGTTTAACCAAAACTGGAACAACGCCATACAAAGTAAGTTCTCTAAATATAAATATTTCTGGTAATCTATTCATTCGTAACATCGATTTAAATAATTTAAGAAGGGAAGTCCTTGAAGAATTATCTTTAAAAAGAATGAAAGCTTCTAAAGAGTTTATTAAAAATAATTACCAAGAAAATCTTCAAAATATTTCCAAAACAAAGGAAATATATGTCCTAGCTAGAACCAAAGAACAAATTACAGTTCTAAAAAAATATCCAGTTAAAATAATTGTTGATAAATTAGATTTACTAGAACCAAACTTTATTTATAAAATTCCTAGAAATTTACTAACATATCCAAAATATAATGAAAAAGTATTAAATACGTCTTATGCCAGTATGATAGAAAATTCAGGTAATATCAGTGATTATTTCTTAAACATAACTAATCATTATGCCCTAAATCTAGCACACAAATATAACACGATGGTAACACTTTCATTTGAAAATGATTTTAATGAGTTAAAAAACATAATGAATAACTATCCAACTTCAAATACAGGATTATTAGTTTACGGTAAAATAGAACTTATGATGATGAAAGCCTGTCTTCTAAAAAACACATTTAAAGCCAAAAACTGTCACATTTGTAAAGATAAAAAAACATATAAATTGATAGATCGTAATAAGGAAGAATACGAAATATTAACATCACCTCAAAATCATACTTCCTATATTCTAAATTGTCATACTACCAACTTAATTGATAAAATACCAACCTATCAAGAACTTGGTATCACTAATTTTAGAGTAGATTTGTCAAGCGAAACAGCCGAAGATACAGTAAATATAATAGAACAAATTATATCAAAAATTAACATTAATAGCTAATTATATACATAATAATTAATAGGTGATCTATTGAAAAAATATATTATCTTAACAATTATTATGTTTTTAATTGTTACTAAATCCTTAATGACTGATTATCAAACTAAAATGTTAATAAACCAAAACTTATCAACATATTACTTAAAATATCAAAATATTGACAGCAGTTATATTGAAATAAAACATACTCCAAACAAAAATGAAGTCTTTATTTCCATTTATCGTTTAACCACATTTACCGGAACAATTATTAAAAAGAAAAACAACATTATATACATTAAAGCCTTAGATCCCAATAACCATAACATTTACTTCAAATTTAACTTAGATACCAAAGTTTTAACAGTAACTAAATCAAGTTGGCTTTACCTTAACAAAGGTGATACATTTAGCTTTAATCTCTAAAATTCTAAAATATTAATTTCATACATATATTTAATTGGTGATATCATGAATTTTAAAATAGGTGATTTAGTTACTCGCAACAGTTATAATAATGACATAGTCTTTAAAATAATAAACATCTCCGATAGTATCGCTTACTTAAAAGGAACTAATATCAGATTATACGCCGACAGTAAATTAGATGATTTAAAAATTTACGATAAACAAGATATTGATGATTTTGCCGATAGTATCGAAGAAGAACATTTAGATCGTGATTCATTTTTTTATTTACCGGCTAAACTTTTACACCTTGATTCTGATGAAAGTTATATTAATAAATGTCTAAATTACTACAAGCGAAATAAATTACAAGCCGTCGGAAAATTAGTATCCGAAGAAGAATTACCCAATAAAATTATTAAATTTTTAAAAGAATACAGCCCTGATATTGTAATAATTACCGGCCACGATTCCTATTTTTCCAAGAAAAATGATAAAAACAATCTCGATAACTATCGTAACTCTAAATATTTTTGTGAGGCAGTATCAAAAGCGAGAAACTATGAAAAAAATCATGATAAATTAGTAATTATAGCTGGTGCTTGTCAAAGTAATTATGAGGCTTTAATTAAAAGTGGTGCCGACTTCGCATCAAGCCCTAAAAGAGTAAATATTCACGCTCTTGATCCTGCTATAATTGCAACCACAATCGCACTAACCGATAAATCTAAACCAATAGATTTAATAAGTTTATTAAACAAAACCAAATATGGTTCAAATGGAATGGGAGGCTTAATGGGAAATGGACTTATGTATGTGGGGTATCCAAGATGATTGATGCAATAAAAAATGACATTAAAAATCATTTAAACAGAGAAGTAAAAGTAGTGTCAAAAGAAAATCGTAACAAGACAGATGTCTTCTATGGTTATGTATCGGAAATTTATTCACACGTTTTCTTAGTAAGTAATGGTAGTAGTAAAAAAAGTTATTCATATTCTGATATTCTAAGTAAAGATATTCAAATCACTTTTATGTAAAATCTATTGCTTTTTTTTAAATCATAGCATAAAATTAAATTAAAGATTGAAGACAATCTTGAAAGGAGTGAATGTTATGAAGATTACATCTGTAAACGTTCGTAAAATTGAAAAAGACGGTTCTCGTATGAAAGGTATAGCATCTGTACTATTAGATGATGCATTCGCTGTACATGATATTAGAATCATAGAAGGAGATAATGGTTTATTTATTGCTATGCCTAGTAGAAAAACTAGCACTGGCGGTTACAAAGATATTGCTCATCCAATTAATCCTGAAGTACGTAAACAATTTGAAGACGCTATTTTAGAAGCATATAAAACAGCTGAATAAATTCACTTCCATAGTGAATTTTTTTCATATTCTCATCATATATTTAAACTGGAGGATATCTATGGAAAAAATGATTGAAGTACCAAACATGTCTCATATAATAAAACTTAATGAAAGAAAAAACATAATTATAAGTGGTATCAAAAAAATCAATAATTTTGATGATAAAGAATTTAGTTTAGATTCAATAATGGGTGGAATTATCATTAAAGGAGAAAATCTTGAAATGATAAAACTAGACACAGTTGAAGGTAACGTATCTATTAAAGGAAAAATAAATAGTTTCTACTATACCGATAATGCCTCTAAAGAAAATAGTCTATTAATGAAGTTATTTAAATGATCCAATTTATATTAATAATTATATCTATAATTTATGGCTTTATTTATGGAATAATAACCTCTTTATTAAAAAAGAATCTTATATTATTTAGTCTATTTTCTATTTTAGCAACTTTTTTATATGTATTCATTTTATATAAATTATATAATGGTAATATTTCTTTACTGTTAAAAATATCATTAGGAATCGGCTTTATATTATGTAAAGTTTTAGAAAAAACTGTCAAATTTAAAAAACATAAGTAACAAACCTTAAAATTTTTGTTATAATAAACACTGAATAGAAAGGTATATTATGGCAAAGAGAACAAAAAAAGATAAAAGACGTATTTTATTAGGAACTCTAGTTATTTTAATAATGATTTGTTATTTAAGTTTTTTTGTTTATAGATATTGGAATCAAATATTGGCTAACAACAACGAAAAAAAGATTTTAGAAGCTAAATATGAATCTTTATTAAAAGAAGAAGATGAACTAAACAATGAAATAACTAAAATGCAAGATTCTGAATATGCTGCCAAATATGCTAGAGAAAAATATGGATATTCAAAGGATAATGAAGTGATAATCAAGTTCGACGATTGATATTTTTCTTTAAATATGCTAATATTTTAGCACGGGGTCGTTTATGGTTTCGACAGGGTATAGTTTTGTATTATATGCAGTGGTGGTTAAACCTAAATAACAAACAGTTAAAATAACTGACAATACAAATTATAATACTGCTTTAGCATTTGCCTAATTAAAGGCTCGCAAGCACTGGCCTAGAACTAAATCTACAGAGTTTTAACGCTGGTTCATAATAGTAGATTATATTTAATAGATTGCTTAGTTTATTAAACGAATCCTATAAGCTTAGTTAATGATATTTTGATGATTTCTTACCATTAATGAAACAACAAATCGTCTAAACTTGTAGATTATAATATGAAAGTATCTTGGACAAGGGTTCAACTCCCTTCGACTCCACCATTGACGAATCTGTTCGAACTATTCGAACTTTAAATATATGAATCAATCAGAAATGATTGATTTTTTCGTTTTTTGAAAAAATCATAGAAAGGATTTGGCTATGGTAAATATTATTAAAGAAGAAACGTAAAGGAAGAAATAATGATAAGCATGTTAGTGAAATGGAAAATTATGCAGAAATGCAAGAAGCAATAGAAAGACATCAAATGAATCTTGATAAAGCAAATGAAAGTTCAAAAGATTTAGATAAGAATACAAATGAAATAAAAGATATAGTTAATGATTTAAAGAATGTTCCTTTATCAAAAAATAATAATATTTTAAAACAAGAAGATAAATATAAATTAGTAGAGTATATAGATAAAGTTAATAAAACAAATAATGATTATAAAACAATTCAAGATTTATCAGTATCATTAAAAGATATATCTACTAAACTATCAGAAAGTAAAGAAACAATAAAAATATTACAAAAATCAAATGATGCTTTAGAATTAAGAAATACAAAACTAAAATAAGAAAATAATAAATTACAAAGTAGAAACTCAAGTTTAGAAAATGAATTAAATAATTTAAAAGAATTATATGAAATATCCAAGAATAAACTAGAATGACTATATCATTTCTTTGTTGATAAATTGTGGGGAAATAAGAAAAAACGAGAAAAATATTATGGAGTTGCTTATGAATTATATGGCAAAAGTATTTTAAATGATAAAAAAATGAGAGGTATATTAGATACTAAAGAAAGATCTACTGAAATAGATAATGAATCTAAATCAAGAGATGATGATATGTAATTATAATGTAAATTTATTGAAAAAAATTATAAGATATAAGAAATTTATGCTATAATTATACTATAAGGAGGTTACATATGGAAAATGAATCAAAAGATTATGAAAAATTAATAGCAGCTCAAAATGAATCTGCTAGAAGATTAAAAATTAAAGAGATTAACCGAAATTTATCAGAAGAACATAAGAAAAGAAGTATGTTTGCAATAGCTTCTGGTGTTTGTTTTGCTGGGATAATGGTTGCAACGCATTTTTCTGGAGTTGATGTAAATCAAGCAATACAAACTGAAATACAAGCTTTAAGTTCATTTGATGCATTAAAAGAATATCTTGGAACTTTTACACCTGCTATGTGGGGTACTATGATTGCAACTGCTGGAAGTATATCTAAATATATAAAACATAATAAGGCTTATAAAAAAGCAGATAATGAATTTTATGATATGATGAATACACAACCTGAAGATTATCAAGATATTGTTGAACATCAAGCAAAATCAAGATAGGAGGAAAATAATGTTTGAAATTGGAAATATCCTAACTCTTGCTGATGATAATGAATACAGTGTTGTTGATCAATTTAATGATAGTGGAATTAATTATGTTTATCTTGTAGATATTAATAATACTGCAAATATCATTTATGGAAAATTAGAAAATGATGAAATTGTTGAAATATCTGATGCAGAAGAATTAGAAAAAGTTATAAAATTAGTTTATGAGCATACTCATAAAAATTAAAAAATTAGGGAGAAAATACTTCCTTTTTTTAAATTAATATATACTTAAATTAGTGATTGATTCATATGAATCGTTATTGCCGAAAAAAGTTGTTGAACTCTACGTCATCGGCACCAAATATTGATTAAATTGAACTTAAATAGTTTATTTTTATTTAAAAAAGACTGTGAAATTTTGTTTTTAACAGTCTTTCTTTAGTTCTAATTTTTTATTAGTTTGCCCAAAATTTAATTGATGAAGTATTTCTAGTTCTTTTTGACTAAATATATTTTCATCAATTTGTTCTAATGAATGTATTCCATAATTTTCTGCTTTTTTTAATACAATTTCACTAAAATCTAACTGAGATAAATATTCAATTAACTTTTTACTTGAATTTAGTAACATTTTAAGCGGATAAAACCTTTCACCATTATAACTAGCCATAGTTTCTAAATTATTGCCATCTTTAAATCTAAAAACAATTCCATCATAATCAATATATTTATTAAATATTTGATTTGTTTCAGAATCACTGAATTCAAATAATTGCATTTTTCGATTATCAATCGCCAACTTACCTAACGTATAAGTAAACAATGCTACATCAACTTTATCAAACCCTACATTGAATAATGAACTTACTAATATTTCAGTATTTATTTTTTCCATAATAACCACCTACAATCTTATTGTATCATATAATTTTTAGGTTATGTATTTAAATCAAATTATTGTCAATAGATTTATTTATTATTTCAATTAACTTTTTCGTACTAAAACTAGGTATATGATTTTTAGATAAAACATATCCAATATATCTAGAAGGAATTTTTATATCAGTTTTAATTTCATATAATAATTCACTATCTAATAAATTTTTTGCATATTCTTTAGTAACATAACCAATACCAAATCCAATTTTAGTTAAATCCACAACTAAAGAATAACTTGTAAGTTCAATACTTGGCTTTAACAAAACATTATTATCCTTCATGAAATCATCCAAAAACTTTCTTGTGTTTGAACCTTTAGCTTGCAAAATCAAAGGATAATTATTAATCTCTTTCATTGTAATAATTTTATCTTTTAAATCTTTATATTTTTCTCCAACAACAAAACAATCGTTAACAATTTTACATTTAGCTATTTTTAAATCACTCTCATAACTATCATTGTTTAAATTTAAAAATAATATATCAATAAGTCCATATTTTAATTTTGAAATTAATTCATTAGAAATACCCGTAATAATTTTAATGTCAATACTAGGATATTTTTCATGAAATATTTCTAAATAAGGTAGTAAAAATTCCTTTTCTATAGTAGTACTTGTTCCAATTTTAATGCATCCTGTTTTTAAATTAATTAAATCAGTAAATTTATTTTCCCCATTATTAATAAATTCTATAGCTTGTTTAATATAATAATAAAGTTCTTTTCCTTCCTCAGTTAAAACAACGCCTTTTTTAGTTCTTATAAATAAAGAGCCGCCTAACTGATTTTCTAAATTTTTAATTGATTTACTTATAGCCGGTTGCGAAACATTTAAATGCATACTAGCTTTAGTAATATTTCCATAATTAGCAACTTCATAAAATATTCTATATAATTCAAAATCAATATTCATAATAACCTCCAGTTATCAAAACAATAACAAATATATATTTTTATTATAATAACAAAAATTATATAATACAAGCAGAAGGAGAAAAGTAAAATGGAAGATAATTATTGCACATATGATATATATGAAGATAAAGAAGAACTAATTATAAAAACAATAGATAAATATATAAATGATACAATAATAAATCCTTATTTATCTAAAAATAAAATAATTGATATGCATACTCATACATGCTACTCAGACGGAGAATTAAAACCTCATGAATTAATATCTCTAGCACTAGAAAAAGGAATAAGCACCTTAGCAATAACTGATCATGACACTATAGAAGGAATTAAAAAAATAAATAGAAATGATGATTTAATTGTAAAAACAGGAATCGAAATAATTAATGGAATTGAATTATCAGTTAAAGTTCCAAAAGGAAGAATGCATATCCTTGGCTATGGAATTAATTTAGAAGATATAAACTTAAATAAAAAATTATTAGAACTTAAAGATAATAGTTTGAATTCAGTTTTATCAATTATAGAAGTATTAAAAAAAGATTATAATATTAGATTTACTTATGATGAAATAAAATCTTTATTTCAGTTTGAACATAATTTAGGACGCCCAGATATTGCAAAAATATTAATTAATAAAGGGTATGTATCCTCAGTCAAAGAAGCGTTTAGCAAATATTTAATAGAAGCTCATAACAAAACAAGAAGTTTTAGCAAAGGAATAAGTTATGAAGAATGTATTGATTTAATTACTAAAAGTGGTGGTATTCCTATCTTGGCTCATCCAAAATCTCTCGAATTAACTGAAAAAGAATTATTAATATTATTAAAAAACATGATAAATTGTGGCTTAAAAGGCATTGAAGTTTTTCACTCTAGCCATACACCACTTGAAATTAAAAAATATATGGAAATCGCTCAAAAATATGATTTATTAGTTAGCGGAGGAAGTGATTACCATGGTTCAACTGTTAAACCAGAAATTGAACTAGGTACCGGAATAAACAACAATTTAAATATTAAAAAATTATCGCTATTAGATGAATTACACAGAAAAATTAAAAATCAATCAGAAAATTAAAAAGTTATTCCAGTGTACTGGAATAAATAAATACAATATTTAATATTAAAATCAAAATTTACTACCGATAAAATCATAATAAATGCTTTTCAAATTTGATTTAATATTATAAAATAACCCTCAAAGGAGCAAACTATGAAATATATATTCTTAGATTTTGATGGTGTAATTAACAATTGGTACCAAATGGAAGGTGTATCACTAGAAAATGTCAAGATATTAAAGCAAATAATAGACTTAACTAATGCTAGTGTTATAGCAACAACCTCTAACAAATACTCATTTCAACAACGTGGAATTGATTACTACAAATCAATATTTTACAAAAATTATGTTATTCCACTAAAAGAACTAGGTATTGAAATATCTGATGTTACACCTTTTATAAACAGTTCAAAAATATTAGAAATTAAAGATTACATAGAGAGTCACAAAATTGAAGACTATGTCATCCTAGATGATGAATTAATTGAAGATAGCGAGTTGCAAAAACATCAAGTTTTACCAGATTTATATCTCGGATTACAACCACATCACGTAGAACCTATAATTAATATACTAAATGGTAATTTAGTTTTTTATCCGCCAAACTATAATTTAAACGAAACAGCCGAAGAACAGGCAATTAGAATAAATGACTATCACAACAAATATACAAAAAATACCCATAAATAATTGATTATTACGAAAAAAACAAGTAAAATAAAAATTAGGGAGGAATAGAAAATGGAAAAAGTTAAAAAATTGTTATTACCTGTAGTTATTATTATTATTTTACTATTACCAATTATTATTAATTATGTAAATAACAAAAAGATTTCAGTAATTTCATATGATAAATATACATCTAATGTGTCAAAAGAAAAAGTAACACTTACATATTTTGGTGATACTAGTTCAGAAGATTATGCTAAAATCAAAGAAGAATTACTTAATTTAAAAAGTAAATATTCAATTGAAGTTAGTGCTGTAAATACACCTAAATTAAGTACAGAAGAAAAGCAAAAATTAACTAGTTCAAATGAAAAATTTAATAGTAAATCAGTTTTTGTTATAACACAAGACGGTAATACAGTTAAAGTAGTAGATAAAGAAACAGAAAATGTTAACTTAGATGCTCAATTAAACAAATATATTAACAATGTAATTCCAGAAGATGAAGTTGCTTATAAAACAGTTTCAACATATAAAGAATTCATGAAAATTTATAAGAGTAAAAAAGTAACTATGCATGTTTTTGGACGTAACACATGTTATTATTGTAATATCTTTAAACCAATATATAATGAAGTTGCTGCCGAAAATAATTTAGATATTTACTACTATGATTCAGACAGCTTTAATAGTGATGAATATAGTAAAATATTAAATTCAGGTATAAACATTCCGGCAGAATGTACATCATCAAAAGAAGAAGCTCCTTTATCATCAGGTTTTGGAACACCTTTAACACTATATTTAAAGAATGGTAAAGTAGTAGGATGTATTTCCGGATATGTTAACAAAGAAAAACTAGAAACTAAGTTAAAATCAGTTGGAATGATGAAGTAAAGGAGAAAAGATTATGGCATCTACTTATGAAATTGTAAAAAAATTTAAAAATAAATACCCTGGCACAATATGTTGGAGAATTAAAAAACATTCAAAGCTAGTTGACCAAAATTTATATCCTGATGAAATAGTAAATTATGCGTTTGCTGCTCAAAATAACATATCACATGGAAACATCTTTGATACAGCTGTACTTGCTATCACCAATAAAAGATTAATAATTGCCCAAGATTATATCTTATTAGGATATGCCTTAAACTCAATTACACCAGACTTATATAATGATATGCAAGTTCACGCAGGAATTATTTGGGGAATGATAACCATTGATACAATGAAAGAAACTATTTATTTTTCTAATCTATCAAAACAAGCGTTACCAGAAATTCAAAAAGAAATTACCTCATATATGATGGAAGCAAAAGCAAAATATTACAAAAAAGAAGAAAATAAAGAGTTCAATTAAGAATTCTTTTTTTCTAAAATGGAGAAGTATGAAAAAACAAAAAAAATTTATAATATTAGTATTTATAATAGTCATAATATATTTAATTATTTTATATGTTCCAAAAAATTACGAAACCGATTATATAATCAACAAAGTAAAAGTAAACGAAATATATAATAAACGTAATAAACAATATAAATTCACTTTAACTTACGAAAATATTGAATATCCAATTATTATTAACACAAAATATCATAAACAACGTAAACTTATAAAAGATATTAAAATCATATCAGATGAAAATGATACGTGTTTAAAATTAACTATTCTAGAACAAACTCAAAATCTTTGTAGCGATAAAAAAGGTTTAAAAGATTATCGTTTAATTAATGAAAAATTATATAGTGAAAACTATGAAAAAGTAATAAAACCAATTAAAGAAACTGAATATGAAAACTTTACAATCTATAATAACGATATGACATATCTTATTTGGAACTATAATGGTTACGTTAAATTATCAGATAACAACGAAATAATTAAGATATTATCTAATGAAAAGTATAACAATATTGAAACATATCAAAATAATACTTATTTAGTAATTCCTGATTATGATTCTTCTTATTACTTTAAAAAAATTTATATATATGATACTAATAAAAACGACTTATCAATCTTAGATTTTAATTATGAAATTTCTTATAATATCTTATATCTTGGAACTTATAAAAATAAACTATATTTTTTAGACCTTAAAAATAAAAATGAATTTGAATTAAATCTAAAAAAGAAAAAAATAAAAATGTTAAATGAAA
The DNA here is from genome assembly GCA_900553855.1 of uncultured Mycoplasmatota bacterium. Lineage (GTDB taxonomy): Bacteria > Bacillota_I > Bacilli_A > RF39 > UBA660 > CAG-533. Next base: position 26,500 of record USFG01000011.1, read on the forward strand.
AAGATAATTATGGACTATTCCTAAATAATAACAAATTAGAAAAGGAAAAAGTGGACAACTTAGTTAAAAATCAAAAAGTATTTAATAATGAAATAAATAATAATTATGTTGTAGAAGATAATTACTTATACAAAGTATTAAATAATTATAAAATAAAAGTAAGCAATCAACAAATAACATCAATTATACGAATTATAGATAATGATGTATATTATTTAGTAGGAGATACATTATATAGATATACAAATAATAATGGTGAAGAAAAATTACTTAAACATAAAGAATGGAAATATAATTATAAAAATCAAATATTTATTTTTAACAAATAATTAAAATAAGAATAACCTATACTAGGGGATGATTTAATGATAGATATGTACAATGTAAATCAAGACGCAAATAAATATTTTGACTACTATAAAATAAAAAAAGGAGATAATCTTTATCAAATTGGTAAAAGTTATAATGTAAATCCAGCATTAATTGCAATTCTTAATGGTCTAAATTTAAATGATTATATTTATCCTAATGAAACTATAATGGTACCTAAACAAGGATATTCATATTATATAACTAAAGCAGGAGATACCCTTAATTTAGTAGCAAATACATTTAATACCAGCGTTTCAAATTTGTTAAAAAATAATGAAACAATCTATTTACAAGAAGGACAATTAATAGTAAATAAAATAAGCTAATAAGTTTATTTTATTTTTTTTGCATGATATAATTTACTTAAGGTAAAGGGGAATACAAAATGATATTAAAAAAACCATATGCATTTTTAATTAAAAATTTTAAAATAATCCATATTATAATCTTTTTACTCGCTTTATATGTCAATAATTATTATATTAAAATATCTAGTTTCTTTAGAAACTATTCATCTAATAACTTCTATGATTATAATATAGCCAAAGATTATTTGCCAATATTTTCATTTATAGCCATTATCTTACTAATATCGTTTATATCAATAATGCTATACTTAATGAATAAAAAGAAAAAACCAATTAAATTATATATATTTTCTATTATTTATTACGTTACATTATTAATATCTATGTTATTTATTTATAATGTAATAAATACATTATATGAAGCAACACTAACTCAAAAATTAAGTAGATTTTATAGAGATATATTCTTTATTTTAAATTTACCTCATTATTACTTTTTAGTGATGTATCTAATAAGAGGAATCGGATTTGATATAAAAAAATTCAACTTTAGTAAAGATTTACAAGAATTAGAAATTAATGCCGAAGATAATGAAGAATTTGAATTCGTATTAGGTACAGAAGGATATTTAGTAAAAAGAAAAATTCATAGATTATATCGTGAAATAATTTATTATTATAAAGAAAATAAATTTTTAATTAACATCGTATTAGGCTCAATTTTATCTATTGTCCTAATTACGGTATTTATAAATACCTCAATAAATTTACATAAATATCATGTTGGAAGTTCTTTATCTGCTGATAAATTTACTTATAAATTAAATAATGCTTATGTAACATCATATGACTATAAAAACAAATTAATAAATAATCAAAATAAATATTTAATTTTAGATATGACAATAACTAATAAGAATAAAAATATATTAAAACCAGAAGAAATGTACATTATTTATGGTAATAATCAAGAATCTATTTATAAAACAAGTTTAGCTAATAGTTTTTCTGATTTAGGCACAGTCTATATTGGAGATCTCATACCTAACCAAGCAACAAATTTATTATTTATATATGAGTTACCAAACAACGCCAAAACAACTAATTTAAAACTGATGGTTTATAAAGGCTATGAATATAAAAATGGAGTTAGAAACAACCTATATAGAGAATATAAATTTAGCGCATCTAACCTAGATAAAGATTTAAAAATTACTAATCTAAATATGGGAGATACCTTTACATTAGGTAAAACTCTTTATGGAAATACTAATTTAAAAATAACAAATATGGAAATTAAAAATAAATATGAATATACTTATCAAAAATGTTCTAATGAAAATAATTGTGAAACCCTAACAGATATCATATTACCAGATAATAGAAATCAAAATGAATTATTAATCGTTGATTATGAAATAAACATAGATGAAAATTCCCTATTAGCACGAAGTACTAATAATAAAGATCAAAATATAATTAATAAATTTTCTAAAATAAATTATACTATTAATGAAAACGATAAAACCACAACAATTTATGGCAAAACATATTCTAATTTAAAAAATAAAATATTCTTTGACATTCCAAATAATGTGAGTTCTAAGGCTGATAAGAAAAATTTTATAATTAAAACTAGAGAAAATGAATATAGCTTTAGCATAAATTAATTACATAAAGTGCTATTCGACTTTAATTTTATTGACTTTAAAAAAATTATATAATACAATAGTCTTGCAATGCCAAATATTGCATATATTGTATTAGATGGGGCTTTAGCCAAGTGGTAAGGCAAGGGACTGCAACTCCCTGAGCACCAGTTCAAATCTGGTAGGCCCCTCCATCGAAAAATCAGTTCCGACTATTATGTTTGAACTTAATATAGAAAAGTATCAATTTCTAAAAAGAAGTTGATATTTTTTTGTTGATAAAAATATTTATAATTTCCATAATTTTATCAATTGTATAAATATTTATGTTAAAATATAATATATAATTAATGAAAGAGGAATAATCATGAAAACCTGTGTATTAATATATAATCCCAACAGTGGCCACGTATTTAAAACTAAGTATTTAAAAGAATATAAAAAGATTCTAATTAAAAATGGTTATACACCTAAATTTATTGCTACCTGTTATCGCGGTCATGCCAAAGAAATAATATCACATCTTGAAAAAGTAGATCTAGTAATTAGTATGGGTGGCGATGGTACATTTAACGAAATAGTAAGCGGAAATCTTGAAAGAAAAGAGCCGCTAATAATTTCCCACATCCCAGTAGGTACAACTAATGATATAGGTGTAATGTTTGGGTATGGAAAAGACATTAAAAATAATCTTAAGTTATTACTTAAAGGTTGCGTTAAAGAAATGGATATTTGCCTAATTAATAATCAACCATTTGTCTATGTAGCAGGTTTCGGTAAATTCATGCAAGTCCCTTATTTAACTCCAAGAAAGTTAAAGAAAAAATATGGATATATAGCTTATCTAATAGAAGGAATCAAAGATTACTTTAGTCCTACAAAACTATATAAAATAACCTATGAAGTTAATGGAATTACCAAAACAGGTTACTATTCCTTTATTCTTATATCAAACGCTAATCGTATAGCCGGAATAAATAACTTTTATCGTGATGTTAAATTAGATGATGATAAATTTGAAGTGTTATTATGTAATTTTAATCGTCGCAAAGATATTATAAAAACATTTTCCCTATTAATGACCGTAGATGCAACTAAAGTATCGGGTGTCGAATTTTATAAAACCAATAATATGAAAATTGAATTTGAAGAATATCCTAAATATAGTTGGTGTATAGATGGTGAAAAACTAAATAGAGCAAATCTTAAATACGAAATTAAAAATATTAATAAAGTTAAAATCATGTTACCAACCAAAAATATAAATAAAATATTTGTAAACAAAAAAATTGATTAATCACCAATCAATTTTTTCTTTTTTAGTAAATAATAAATTACGACACATCCTAATGAACTAATAGAAATTGCACATCCTATTTTAAAACAAGGAATCTCATATTTAAATTCTATATTATGTTCTCCTTCAGTTACATCAAATCCTAAAAGAGCATTACCAATTTCAAATGTATTTACTTTCTTTCCGTCAATATAAACTTTCCAACCTTCATCATAAGGAATAGATGTAAAAATAGTTCCTTCACCCGAATTAACATAAGCATTAATCTTATTTTCTTTAAATTCATTTATATAAACCATATTATCAACTAAAGTCCTATTAAGTTCATTTAATTTATCCTCATTAACAGAATATATATATAAATCATTATCAAACTCATTATTAAATGCCACATAGACACTATTAATTCCATTAAAATGAATTACTTTACTTTCACTAAGTGAAATACTTGTAAAATAATCAAAAGATTCATCAATATAAACATTATTTTCATTTCTAGTATATAATTTACCATCAATTATTATTGAATTAATATTATCAGATATATAAATATAACCTTCATTCTTATTAAAATCCAACTTATGAACAATCCCATTATCAAACTTAACAATAGAATCATTATTTATTTTAACATTTTCTAAAACATCATCTTTTCCAAAACTCTTACTAACAAAATCATTTTGAATTTCAAATGGATTATCATTTAAGAAATCCCACGATTTAATATCCTTATTCACAACATACATTAAATTTGAATTTACCTTAGATTTATAAATAAAATTATTATTAATAACATTACTAAAAAATAAATCATAAAAATTATTATCTTCCATATTACCAATAATATATTTTAAATTAAAAATTGCATTATAAATAGGCGTATTATCAGTATAATAAAAGCTATTTATATAATTTCCCGGCATTCCTAATTTACTTTCTAAGACTGCTAAATTCTCATATTCCATTGAACTAAAAGCATTAATTCCATAATAACCATACCAAGATGAATCATTAAAAGTATGCATATCTTTTCTTTCAATTCTATAAAATAAACTATCATCATTATTTTTAACAAAATCTAAATTATTTTGAATCATCCCATAATCTTCATAAAAATTTTCTAAATTCTGAGATATATCCCAATTATTATTAACACAAATAATTACTTCCAATATAACAGTAATAATACTAATTAAAGGAATAATTCCTCTTTTATCTTTAAAATATTTATAAATAACATACATCATAAACCACAATATCAAAATAATTAAATTAGCAATAATAATTTTTTCACTTATATCAAATTCATTAATAAAGTAAACTGAAGATACAAAAATTAAAGATAAAATAAATACAATAATAACAACGATTTCCTTAATACTCTTAATATTATTTAAAGCATAACTACTAATAACTATTAAGATAAAAGGATATATAAATGAATACCTATAAGGTAAATCATTCGGTACATGAAATGCATGCCATATAAAATCTAAACGAACATAAAAGAAACTTAAAATCATTACTCCAATAAGAAACATGTAACCTAATTTAGTTCTTAATTTAATTTTATTATTTAATAAGAAAAGTATAAGTAAAGGAACAACTACAATTCCACATGATATATTTGGAGCATTAATTGCATCACTTTTAAAAACAGTTGTTGAAACCCCACTTAAATGATTATAAATAAACTCTAATAAAGTAAAACTATAATATTGACTACTTGGCCAAACATCACTTGTTGCACTAATACCAGTTAAAGATTTAAACATAGGCATTAAAGCAAATGCACAAATTCCTCCTGCAATTAAAGAACTAATCATAAATTTTAAAGATTTATTAACATAAGTTTTAATATCTTTTTTATCACAAATAATAAATAAATAAGCTATAAAATATAAAACACTAAATATACAAAGCATATAACCTATAAAATAATTACTAAATAGAATTAAAGCTAACCCAAATATATAAACATAAACATTATCATCGTTAACAAGCTTTTCAATACCTAAAGCAACAATTGGTAATATTACCAGTCCATCAATCCACATTATATTCCAATAATAAGCAACAAAATAATTATTAAAAGCATACATTATTGCAAGAGGAATATTAACATAAGATTTCTTTTTTAATTTATAATTAAGAAATATATTCATACATACAGCCGAAGCAACTGCTTTTAATCCAATAATGACTGAATAGCTTGCTAATAAATTATCTTTTTTAACTAAAAATATTATGATATTAAAGAAACTCGACATATAATTATAAAAATTTCTAAAAAATGGAAGGCCCATCCCCATGTTAAAAGAATAGAATAAATTATAACCATTTTTAACTCTATCATATAATTCTCCTAACATAGGACCATATTGATGATAAAAGTCGACTGTAAGCATCGAATTTTCACCAAAAGGAGCAACCTCATTTAATATATATAGTGCAATAACAATTACGATTGAACAAATCCCCGTAATTAAGTAATATTTATTCTTATCAATCCATTTCTTTAAGTTAACTTTTTTCACTAAAATCACCTAGAAAAAGTATATCATATAATTATAACAACATGAAATAGTAAATAATGCGTACAAATAATCTATTTTTTAAATATTTTTCTTGACTTTTTACCCTATTTTGTAGTAGTATGAACTATGTTTGAAAGAGGGAAAGATTATGGATAAAATAATTAATATAGCCGTTGTAGCCCATGTAGATGCTGGTAAAAGTACATTAGTAGATGCTTTACTTGAACAAAATGGTGCATTCGGAGAAAGAGATCAAATTGTAGACTGTGTTATGGATAGTAACGATATTGAAAGAGAAAGAGGAATTACAATATATTCTAAAAACTGTTCAATAAGATATAAAGATTATAAAATTAATATTGTAGATACACCGGGACATGCAGACTTTTCATCAGAAGTTGAACGTGTAATTAAAACAGTAGATACAGTTATTCTTTTAGTAGACTCATCAGAAGGACCAATGCCTCAAACAAGATTCGTTCTTAAAAAAGCATTAGAACATAATCTAAGACCTATCTTATTTATTAATAAAATTGACAAAAAAGACGCTAGACCTGAAGAAGTAGTTAATATGACCTTCGATTTATTCTGTGAACTTAACGCCACTGATGAACAATTAGACTTCCCAATTATTTATGGAGTTGCTAGAGATGGAATTGCTAAATATTCATTAGAAGATGATAGTACTACTATTGAACCATTATTAGAAACAATTTTAAAACAATGCAAACCATATGAAGGAAGCGTAGACGATAAATTACAATTACAAATTTCTAACTTAGGATATGATGAATATATTGGAAGATTAGGTATTGGTCGTATCACTAAAGGTATAGTAAAATCAGGAGAAACAGTATCATTAGTTAAAAATGACGGAACAATTACTAACTTTAAAATAACTAAATTATTTGTTAATGAAGGTATTAAAAAAGTTGAAAAACAAGAAGCTTATTATGGTGATATTGTAACTATTGCTGGATGTTCACATATTTCTATTGGAGATACAATTAATGAACTTAACTGCATTGATCCATTACCTCCAATTGAAATAGAAAAACCAACTCTATCAATGAATTTCTTAGTAAACAATGGCCCATTTGCAGGCCAAAGTGGTAAATTCTTAACAACTAGACATATTAAAGAAAGATTAGAAAGAGAATTAGAAACTAACGTTGGTTTAGAAGTAGAAGAATTACCATCATCAGATGGATTTAAAGTAAGTGGTAGAGGAGAACTACATTTATCAATCCTTTTAGAAAACATGAGAAGAGAAGGATACGAATTATGTGTATCAAAACCAGAAGTTTTATTTAAAGAAATAGATGGTAAAAAATGTGAACCATTTGAAACAGTTATCGTAAATGTTCCTAATGATTATTCAAGTACTGTAATTAATGCCTTACAAGAAAGAAAAGGTATGCTTCTTAAAATGGAAAATGAAGAAAACTATACTCATTTAGAATTTGAAGCTCCAACAAGAGGATTGCTAGGTTATCGTAGTGCTTTTATAACAGATACTAAAGGAGAAGGAATTATGGTTAGATCATTTAGTGATTATAAACCATATGCTGGACCTATTGCCTCAAGAAAAAATGGTGTATTAGTATCTATGGAAACAGGTAAGAGTTTGGGTTATTCTCTATTTAACTTACAAGAAAGAGGTACATTAATTATTGGACCAGCAACTGATGTATATGTTGGTATGATAGTTGGTATTAATAATAGAGATAATGATTTAAATGTTAACCCATGTAAAAATAAAGAAATGTCTAATACCAGAAGTAAATCAAGTGATGAAGCAATCAACTTAATTACACCAAAAACATTTAGTTTAGAAGAATCACTAGAATTTATTGCTGATGATGAATACGTTGAAATAACTCCTGCAGTTATCAGATTACGTAAAAAGATATTAGATCCAAAAGAACGTTTTAGAGTAAGTAGATAATAATTAAGTAGAATTTAATTTAGATTCTACTTTTTTTCAAATACATAATTATATTTTCTTGTAAGAAAACATAAAACTATTTATTTGCCTCAATTAACTTATCAATTTCTTCCTTCATTATATTTATGGCTTCTTTAATTTGTTCCAATTCAAGATCATATTTCATACCATTATTACTATTTTGATTATTAGTGTTATTATTGCTTTGATATAACTGTAAAAACGTAGCATTAGTTTCTAATACTTGCCCTAATAACATAAACCAGTTTCCAATCGCATTTTGTACATAACTATTAAAGGGATACGTAAGAGCATAACCTATAATTAATGCTGCTAAAGTATCAACCCTAGAAGCTGCTTCCTCTTCCTTACTATTCATAATAAAGTATATGTTCGCTTGATATCAAATATTAAAAAATGTTATAATTAAAAAGGAAAGAAGGAATTAAAATGGAATTAAAAGGAAGTAGAACAGAAGCTAACTTATTAGCTGCTTTTGCAGGAGAAAGTCAAGCACGTAATAAATATACATTCTACGCATCACAAGCAAGAAAAGATGGTTATGAACAAATAGCATCAATCTTTGAAGAAACAGCAAATAATGAAAAAGAACATGCAAAACTATGGTTTAAAGAACTTCATGGTGGAAAAGTTCCATCTACAATAGATAACTTAAAAGATGCAGCTAATGGTGAAAACTATGAATGGACCGAAATGTATAAAGACTTTGCTAAAATTGCTAGAGAAGAAGGTTTTGACAAAATAGCTACTTTATTCGAAAAAGTAGGAGAAATTGAAAAACATCATGAAGAAAGATATCTAAAATTAGTTGGAAACATTAACGACAATATGGTATTCCAAAGAGGAGAAGAAAAAGTATGGATTTGTCGTAACTGTGGTCATATTACATATGGTACAAAAGCACCTGAAGTATGTCCAGTATGCAACCATCCTCAAAGTTATATGGAATTAAAAGCTGAAAATTACTAATACAAAAAGAGATTCAAACACCTGAATCTCTTTAATTTTGCTCAAATTTATGCGAAGGTAAAAATTCCTTACTTAACAATCCTTTAGATTGAATCTTCTTAAATAATAGTTCATTAAGAACGATATCAAATTCACCAATAAACTCATAAATAATAGGATCAAAATCTAACTTAACCTTATTAAAATCATAATATATACTATTTTCACTAAAATCGCTAGCAAGACCATTTAATTCCAAATATTCATACATTTCTTTATTATTATTAATTAAATAATTATATAAATAATACTGAGCATAAACATTATCGTTATCATAATCTTCTAAAACAATACTAACCCTATTTTGATACTTAACTATTACAGCTCCACCAATATATTTAAATTTATGTAATTTAAGTCCTGCCGTAGCATCAACAACCTGATTTTTATATTTTAATAAATCCTTATCACTTTGCATCTTCTTATTAACAGCTTCATCACTACTATCAGTTTGAAGTCTTTCATTATAATAATTATTATTTTCAAGTTCTTTATTATATCTTTCTCTTGCACTTATTAAACATTTTTCATAATTAGCTTTAACCAATATAAGTTCCGCATTATTACCAAAATGATTTAAAATACTCTTAAAATAATTAATAGTTTGATAACTATGTTTACTAGCAATATCATATAAAATATCAATATCCTTTATATCAAGAACCTCAACTGTTAATCCATTATCTTCTGTTAAATCTAAAATTTCATTAAGTTTTTCATTCTGACTATATTCTTTTAAATTAATATAAGGATTAATTCTTGGAAATAAGAAATCTAATGGATAAATTTCTCTTCTTCTTTTAAAATTAGCATCTTTAAGAACATCAATAATATTAACATTTTGATTATAATTAAAAGTAAAATTATTCTTATCCACATTACCAATTATAATTTCTGGATTAATCTTTAAAAAAGAATAACCTTTCTTTCTATAATGAGAACAAACATCTTTAATAAACTTCTTTAATAATTCCGTATTATAATAATCTATTAAAAATCCTTTAGGAGCATAAACAAACTTAGCAAAAGTACCTATTTTTTTTCTTAATACTAAAGAAGCAGCAACCAAATTATTACTATCATCTCGATATCCTATTAAATCATGAGTATATCCCATATCACTCATAACTTTTGCATATTCAATTGTTTGACAATAATTTCTTAAAGGATGATTATTAGCAAAATCACTAAATTCAGAACTATTTAATTCAACTATTCTCATTAAGAACACCTCTACCAATATATTTTATCAAATTTTTTACTAAAAGTCTTTATATTTTTTTTATTTTAAATTAGTCAAAATAATTTTCCACTTTACACCTGAATTTACCAAAATAATTGCACCAACTAAATTAAAATACTATAATTAAATTAAGATAAAGGAGACATTATGAAAATAATAGATTTAAAATCAAGAGAAATATTAGATAGTAGAGGAAATCCAACTGTTGAAACAGATATGTTTTTAGAAGATGGATCATTTGTTAGAGCAAGTGTTCCATCAGGAGCATCAACTGGTACAAATGAAGCTCTAGAATTAAGAGATAATGACAAAACAAGATATGATGGAAAAGGAGTTTTAAAAGCAGTTAACAATGTTAATGGAATAATTAGAGAAAATATTATTGGACTAGAAACAAACCAAGAAAACATTGATAAATTATTAATTAAATTAGATGAAACCAATAATAAATCAAACTTAGGAGCAAATGCAATATTAAGCGTATCACTTTGTACAATGAAAGCAATTGCTCATGAACAACATAAAGAACTATTTGAAATTTTTGATGGACCTTACACATTACCATATCCAATGATGAACATAGTTAATGGTGGAGTTCATGCATCAAGTGGTCTTGAAATTCAAGAATTTATGATTGTACCACAACAAGATACCTTTAAAGAAAGATTAAGATGTGGAGCAGAAGTATTTCATAAACTAAAAGAATTGTTGAAAACTGATGGTTTTTCCACAGGAGTTGGTGATGAAGGCGGATTTGCCCCTAACTTAGATAAAATAGAAGATGCCCTAGATTATATTGTAAAAGCTATTAAAGGAGCAAATTATATTCCAGGTAAAGATGTATTCATCGCCTTAGATGCTGCTGCAAGTGAATTCTATGATGGTAAAATGTATACAATTAATAAACAAAAAATAACTAAAGAAGAATTAGTAAACTTTTATAAAGAATTAGTTAGAAAATACCCTATAATGAGTATTGAAGATGCCGCATCAGAAAATGATATAGAAACAATTAAAACATTAACAAAAGAACTAGGAAATAAAATAATGTTAGTTGGTGATGATTACTTTGTAACAAATATCGAATACTTAAATAAAGGTATTACAGAACATTATAACAACGCAATATTATTAAAAGCTAATCAAATAGGTACTATAACTGAAATGTTAGAAACCATTAAACTAGCTAAAAATAATAATTTTAAAACTATAATATCCCATCGTAGTGGCGAAACAGAAGATACATTTATCTCTGATTTAGCAGTTGGACTAAACTTAGGTTACATTAAAACAGGTTCTCTATCAAGAGGAGAAAGAATAGCAAAGTACAATCAATTGTTAAGAATAGAAGAAAAATTAACACATAATACATGGAATATGTAAAATAATTTAAATTTTATAATAAACAATACAAAAATTTAATTGAATAAAAACAAATAATATATTAAAATATTAATATAGGACTGATAGAATATGAATAAATTTGATAAATATAAAATTCCAATTTTTATTTCGTTAAATATCTTAGTTTTAATATCATTATTTGGTATGGCTTATGCATACTTTAAAGCTACCGTAAATAATGCTGAATCAGCATCGACAATAAGTATTGAGTCAGGAGAATTAACTATAAATTATCAGGGAAACACTGCTGATATTGTAGCATCAGGTATCGTACCAGGTTGGTCAGAAACTAAAAAATTTACCCTTTCCGGTAAAAACACAACCAAAACCAACGAATTTCATACTGACAATAATTTATATTATAAAATAATATTAGCTATAGATAATAATACATTCTCAGAAGGAGCTTTAACATACAGCCTAGCTAAAGATAGTACATCATCAACTAATGGTAAAATGGCTGATGAAGCATCTGGAACAATTAATCAAAGTGGTAATCAAATAATTGGTTATGGTTATTTCTCAGAAACTTCAACATTTGTAGATCATATTTATAACTTAACAATCTCATTTCCAAGTACCGAATACGATCAATCTGCCGACAATGGTAAATCATTTGCCGCCCATGTAACTATTGGCGAAGGAAAACAAACAATTTCTGAATATATTTCTAAATTAGACTTAACATACAATGGATTAGAAATAGACGATACAACCAATAAAAACTTAAGATATGTAGGAGCATCACCAAAGAACTATCTAAAATTTAATAATGAAACATGGCGAATAATCGGAGTATTTAATAATATAACAACAATAGATAAACTAGGAAATGAAAAAACAGAATCTTTAGTAAAAATAGTAAGAAATGATTCACTAGGAAATTATTCATGGGATAGTTCAAAATCATCAACAAATAGTGGATATGGTGTTAATGAATGGAGTCAAGCCGATTTAATGTATGAATTAAACTGTGATGGAAAATCTACAAAATATTGTCGCGAAGATATAACAGAAGGTTATTTATCAAATCTAACAAATGGAACAACTTATTGGTACAATGGAGAAAATAATGCTAAAAATGGACCATATGATTATAGTAAAAATATAAAAAGTGATTCAATAGACAAAATAGCAACCGTAAGATGGAACACAAGTAGAACAACATTAGGAGCAAGTGCACTAGATTCATATAATCAAGAAAGAAGTACAACACTAATAAATACACCAAGTGATAATGTTCCAAGAAACAACACATGGGATGGAAAAATAGCTCTAATATATCCAAGTGATTATGGATATGCCTCAACAGATAAAA
>USFG01000012.1 GCA_900553855.1 uncultured Mycoplasmatota bacterium
TTTTATCTGTTGAGGCATATCCATAATCACTTGGATATATTAGAGCTATTTTTCCTTCCCATATGTTGTTTCTTGGAACATTATCACTTGGTGTATCTATTAATGTTGTACTTCTCTCTTGATTATATGAATTTAATGTACTTGCTTCATCTGTTGCTCTACTTGTGTTCCATCTTACTTTTGCTATTTTATCTATTGATTTAGACTTTATATTTTTATCATAATTGTATGTTCCGGTTTTAGCATTATTAGAGCCATTAAACCATAAGGTTGTTTCACTTGCTGGGTTAGGATTTATATAATCATTATTTAATTCAGTCATTAAATCTGCTTGACTCCATTCATTTACTCCCCATCCATTATTTGTTGATGATTCGGAACTATCCCATGAATAATCACCTAGTGAATCATTTCTTACTATTTTGACAAGTGATTCTTTCTTTTCATTTCCTAGTTCATCTATAGTTGTTATATTATTAAATACTCCAACTATTCTCCATATTTCATCATCATTAAATTTTAGATAGTTCTTTGGTGATGCTCCTACATACCTTATGTTATCATCTTTTGTTTTGTCTTTTTCTAATCCATTTTCTGTTAAATCTAGTTTAGAAATATATTCAGATAATGTAGGTTGATTTATAACTATTCTTCCATTTATAGTTTTACCTTTTTCACTATCTTGATTTTCATTATTATCTGGAAATTGTATTATTAAATTAAATTTAATAGTTTGATCATTTAAATCTGCTGGAAATTCACCGTTAATCATTTCTGTATAAACATCAGTACCATTTTTTAAAGTACCGTGTACATATCCTGTATATGCATCGTTTCCTGGAACTGTTTGATTTTTATAATCATCTTCTGTTTTACCTGTTTCTGGTGTAATTACATAATTTACTGTTACATTTGAATCTGTTGGTCTATCCACTTCTTTTATATAATAATGAATCATGCCATCACTGAAGGTTGAGGTATATTGTACTCCTACTTTATATGGCATTGGAAGTCCATCACCAGTCTTCATTCCTACTGTTGTATTTGATCCAGTTAATGTAAATGTCTTATTAACTAATATTGCATTACTTGGTTGAATATTTGTTACTGGTACTATATTATCTGTTCCATCATTATATGTAATAAGCATACGACCTGTTTCAGATTTTATTTCAGCTGTTGATCCTTCCGGATTATTTGCAGTAAAGAATGCATATGTTACTCCTGCAAATATGATAACTAATATTAAAATAGTTGCAATTGTTACAAATATAAGAACTCTTTGATTTTTATTTTCCATAACATCTACTCTCTTTTCATATTCTAAAAAAATTATACAATAACACCCTCCTCGCGTCAATTAACACTTATTTGTCGATATTCACTTTTTACTTTACATTAACAATTTTTTTACAAAATCTTTTATATAATAAAAAAAGATAACTGTTACATTATCTTCTCATACCTGTGTAGTGTTCTTGATACCAGTTTTGGCTTTCTTCAGACATTCCTGTATCAATTTCGTGATTTCTATTTTGTTCTTGTTCATACATTTCGATTGTTTCTTTTATTTCGGAAATATATTTTATTTGTTCGTCTGTTAATAGACTTGGTTTTATTGCATAAACTTGTTCTAATGCTTTTAATTCTTTTTTCCATGATTCTAGTCTATTTCGACTTAAGTTACTAGGATTTTCTGGATTATTTTGCCAATCTACTTTTGCTTCATTTTCTTTTTGAATTTTATCACGTAATTCTTGTTGTTTTTGTAAACGTTCTGGTCTTTTAGCTTGGAATTCTTTAAATTCGTCTGATTGAAGTTTATCACCAATATAAATTATTTGTTCTTGTTCTGGTGATAGAGTTATTCCAACATTTTGAACTTGTTTAAGTAACTCTGATGATTCAAGTATTTGCTTAGCAGTTCTAGTTTCAGAATTATTTGGTAAAAATGATGTTTCACGTTGAGATTGCATTTCTTGATAATTTGAATTTGGTTCAACTACTTCAGTTGTTTTTTCATCTTTATTTTCAAGTTCGGTCATATATGATATATATTCTTTTCTTTCAAAATCTCGATATTTTGTAATTTCACTTGCTGTTGGAAAATATTTTTTGAAGTTTTCTTCTTTTAATTGATTAATAGTATTTGAAAGAGTTGCATAATTATATGACATATCTTCTAGAGTTTTTGAAAAGTATTCTTGTAATTCACTATTTGAAGAATTTTGTAACATTGCAAAATATGCTACTTTTTCAATAGGATTTAGTTTTGTATATGTTGTTTCGCTTGGAATAATTATTGAAGCGCTAGGAGCACTTACAGATAAGTTAGAAAATATTTCATCTATAGTTTTTCTACTAAAATAACTATATATTATCGATTTTGTATATATTGATTCATTAATAAGTTCTCTTTTATTTCTATCACTTACTGTTATAGAGTCTGGAACAAATGGGAATGTTTCATCATTTACAGAATGTTCACAAACTAGGTATTTATCATCAATTAAACGGGTTAAGATAGTTCTTAGAACTTCAGTTTTTGGTTGAGTAAATAGTTGTAATTTTGGTGTAAATTTAAATGTTGTATTTATCGTTTCATCTTTTGATGTAATAGTGAAATCAACTAAGCCTTGTTCCATACCAGAAGTAATTATAACGTATTTACCACCGCGATTTATTAGTTCAGCACCAGATACTTCTTTATTGTTTGTAAGATCAATATATGTTTGATTTAATCCTTGTGTGTTAAGTTTTCTTTCATAAACTCCATCACATTTAATATCTCTTAACATTGTTTCAAGTGGAACAAAATCAAATATACGAAACGGATGCATATATGATTTTTGTTCTTCTGTTAAACTAGCAGAATCATCATAAGAATCAAGTTCTTTAACTGCATCATCTTCATTTCCTTGTGTTTTAAATAATTCAGTTAATTGTTCTTTTTGGATTTTTTTCTTTTCTATATATTCTTGGAATTCTTCTATAAGTTTTTCTCTATATTTTTTAGTTATAATTGTTTCACTTTCTAGAAAAAATCTTCTATAAAATAATGACATTATGTCTTCCATATTATAAGTTTTATTCATTTTTGTTCCTCACTCTCTATGATTTATCATATTAAAAACCATTAGTTTCCTTATTTTTAGTTTAATTCGTTAATGTTCAAGTGTCAACCTAATGTTTAATTGTGACGTAAATATTTTGTAAATATATTACTTTATTTTTACTTCTAACATATTTATTAAATCAATAGCTTGTGATGAATCAATTATCAAACCTTTTATAGAATTATTATCAATTATAATTGAATGAATATCGCATGATGATAAATCTATATCCTTTAAACTGGTATTAAATATTTCAGATTTATTTAAATTACAGTTATTAAATTCGATATTTTTTAAATTAGTTTCAATTAATGAACTTTCATTTAAATTACAATTATCAAATAAAATATTAGATAATTTAGAACCAGAGAAATTAACATATTGTAAATTAGATTCTATAAATTTTATATCTTTTAAACTAGAATCAATAAATGATGTTCCAATTAAAGTACAATTTTTAAAAATAGTACGATGAATTAATTTATAATCAAAATTAAGATTGGCTAAATTACAGTTTTCAAAAATACAGTCATATATTTCAATATTTTCTAATTTAACTTTATTAAAATCAAAATTTTTAAAATGGCAACTATTTATTTCAATATCTTTTATTTTAATATTATCTTCATTATTGTAAATATATAAGTTATTAGTAAATTCGTTTGTTTTAAAAGAAGTATATATATTTTGAGGTGTTAGTAATTTAATTATAGGCTCTTTAATTTTCATGATTCCTCTTAAATTTACTTTTTATTTCAATAAGACCACAATATTTATCTATTAGAGTTAATAATAAACCTTCTTTGGAATTTGGAGGAATAGGAGTTACAGGGAACATATGCCTTTTAATTATATTTTTTTCTTTTTCGGTTAGATCAAATAATTTGCAAGCATTTTGACAAGCAATGTTTCCGTGTCTAAAAGCATGAAATCTTTTACGATTGTTACTTCTTTTACGCCAGTCATATAAAAATAAATCATGAAGCATAGCCGCTCTAGCAACTGAGATATAATCCCAATGTAATTTTTTAGCTATTAAAAAACAGTAATATGAAGCATTACAGCAGTGTTCATAGCATGATGTGTTAAAATGTTGTCTATAATTTTTCATTAAATTAACTGTTTCATTTTCTTTTATATCTTTAATTATATTTTCAAATTCTTCTCTTTTTTTCATAATTCATCTTAAATATTATATATTAATATACTCTTTTATCCAAGATATAAATTCTTTTTTATCTTGATATTTTGATAAATCATCATTTTTTTCAGGATCTATATATTCTATAATTTTTCCGTCTTTTATTAAAATTACACTTGGAGCATAATTAACTTCATTATATAAACTAGTAGTTTTAAATTCATCAAATGGGATTTTTAATATTGTAATATTTAACTCTTTAATGCTTTCATTAAATATTTCGTCACATGATACCTTAAAAGTACAAAAATTATTATAAGTATATAAGATAAAATTTTCTTTATTATTTATTAATTCATTGAGGTTAGCACCATTTATATCAATAAATTTACCAGTGTTATAATATTTAGATTCAAGAGTGATTTTTTGTTTATTTAAATTACTTATAAACAAGAGAAATAATGGGATTAATATTAAGAAACCTATCACCGCTATTATTTTTTTAATTTTCATTTAGATACCTTTGTTAAGTTAGTAAAATCAATATTATGATAATTTATTTTATAAAAATCATAATAAGTTTTATTATTAATAGTTCTTTTAACTTCAACATTATTATTTCCATTATAGTACCAATAACCGCCAATATTATAGATTTTATTTTCATCCCATCCAAGAGCTACTAGCATTTCTTTAGTACTTCCCGCATAGCCTCCGGCACCACACATTAAAAAGATATTTTTATCTTTTGGAAATAAATATTCTAATATACTTAGTGATTCGTTATAATTAGCTATATATTTTCCATCTTTCAAAGTGAATAAGGTCTTTCCTTCATATGTTTTTCCTACTTCTTCTGGCAACCCTGTTACATTTACAATGTATGGGTAAGGTACTACTTCAAAGCCTTTTATAAAGCCTGATAGATAAGAATCTCCACCAATTGCTTCATAGTTACCTGGATCTTTTAACATACGCATATCACGATATACTGAATCAGAACGATTTAGATAATTATCAATAGTTGTTTCATTGATATTTTTATCAATACCAAATGTTCCTCTTAATCCTTCAGATAATTCTGGTTTTGGTAAATTGGTCACTTTAGATGTTTTTCTATTAACAAGAATATAAATATTTAGTCCTATACTTAATAATAAAATTGTTAATAAAACATAAATTAATTTATTTTTCATTTTATTTCCTTCTTTCTAAGTAAAGTTTAAAATAAAATATTAGCAATAGTAAATCAATTTATAAAAATAGAACTCAACTTGTGGTTGAGTCCTAGAATAATGGGGCAAAAAATCTTAAAATAGATTGCCATACTTTTCTAAATATATTATAGTTTGTTTCTTTTTTTGTTAATAGGTGTGACTCTGTTAAGATATTATTAACATCATTTAAGATATCTTCTATTTCTTTAACATCTTCTAAATAGACACCATTTTCAAAGTGTAGATAAAGACTACGATAATCTAAATTAATTGTTCCAACGGTTGCCTTATTATCATCACTTACAAATATTTTACTATGAATAAATCCAGGTGTATAAGTATATACTTTGATGCCTGCATCTACTAGATTTTTAACATATGACATGGTTAGATCATAAACTATCTTTTTATCAGGAATACCAGGAATTACTATTCTTACGTCTACTCCTCTTTTGAAAGCTAAAATAATTGAATTTATCATGTCAGTATCAATAATTAGATATGGGGTTATTATATAAACATATTTGGTTGCTTTATTGATAATATTTAGATAAACATCTTCTCCTTCTAAAACACCATTTATAGGAACTGATGCATAAGCTGATAAATAACCATTTGGTTTAATCTTTAAGTTGTCTGTTGTTTTAAATTTTAGATAATCTTTATCTTCTTTTTTATAAGAATTCCATAGAGATAGAAACATAATTGTTAAGTTCCATACGGAATTACCTTGCAACTTTATTGCATTATCTTTCCAATAGCCATATTTAATTTTTTTATTAATATATTCATCAGATAAATTTAAACCTCCAGTATAAGCTATATTTCCATCAATAACAGTTATTTTACGATGATCTCTATTATTCATAAATATTCCTTTAAACATTTTAAGTTTATTAAATACAACACATTTAATATTTAATGATTCTAAATATTTTTGATAGTTTTCGGGTAATAATGGCAAACATCCCATATCATCATACATTACTCTTACTTCTACTCCATTTTTGGCTTTCTCTTTTAAAATATTTAATATTTGAGTCCACATTGTTCCTTCATTGGAAATAATAAAGTATTCTAAGAAGATATATTTTTTAGCTGATTTTAAATCTTTTAGATAATCAGGGAAAAACTCTTCTCCATTTTTGTAGTATTTAACTTGATTGTTTTTAGAAACAGGATAGTTTAAATAATTGTTTAAATATTTTAAGATATCTTTTTGTTGATTATTGATTTCTTTAGTAATATCTTTATCTTTTTGATAATATTTATCGGCTTCTTTTATTTCTTTTTGAATGTGTTTAAGTAGTTTGCTTTTATTAACACTGTGATAAACTAGAATATAGATAAATGTTCCGGCAATCGGAGAAATTAAAATTAAGATAATCCATGGTAATTCATTTACTAAACTTTTACTATTTTTAACTATATTTGAAACTATTAAAAATGATAAGATAGTTATTAAAATTTTGATTATATAATATTCATTGTAGAAATAGATCATTAATTTACAGCTAATGATAAATTCAAGTAGAATACTTAAAACAATTAAGAACGTTCTTTCTAATATTTTCTTCATGTTATCACCTTCCACATGCTTATTATCTCTAATGTGATTATAGCAAATTGTTTTTGTTTATGTAAAGTGGTGGTAAAATTAAATATTATTTACGATTTAATTTAAGAAAGTTTTTTCCATCAATTATTCTGGCTACTATTAGTGATGAGCAAGAGTCGCCAACAACATTTAAAACAGTTGCAGGTGCATCAATAATTGTAGCTATAATTGAAAGAATTGGTAAGGCAGATGATGGGAAACCAAGAATTTGTAAAATAAACATTTCGGATATAGTTCCTCCACCAATTGGAACAGCGGTTATAAGTAATGTTGAAAGCAAAGATACTCCTAAAATGGTTAAAATGTTTATATCTTTACCAAATAAGTAAATTAAGAACATTATTTTAAAGGCGCTACCAACAACTGAGCCATCTTTATGAAAACTGGTTCCCATTGGAATTGTTGTTTCGGCAATATCACTTGGTACTCCCATTTCCTTGGTATATTTAATATTTATTGGGATAGTGGCAGCTGATGAACAAGTTGCTAGGGCTGTTGTTGAAGGTCCAATAATATTTTTCCAATAGGCTTTTAATCCTTTTTTGCCACTAACTAAAAAGACGTAGGCACTATAAACAAATACATAGATAAATATGCAAACAAAAGTATAAACTATAAATGTTTTAAGAAAACCAATAGCAATTACACTTCCATAACTACCGATAAGAGTTGCTATGAAACAGCCTAAACCAATAGGTGCATAATACATAATAATGTTTACGATGTTTATGACTACTTCATTAAGACTTAATATTAATTCAATTACTTTTTTACCTTTATCTTTACTTTTGCGAATGGCAAAACCAAAAATAATTGAGAACACTAAAATAGCAATGATATTGTCTTTACTTAAAATTTTGTAAAAATCATTAACAGTTAATAAATTAGCAGTTTTTTGCAATATGTTTACTTCTTCACTAATAACAACATCTTGATTTAATAGATTCGTTAAATTGTTAATATCTTTAGAATCAATTAATTTGATTGTATAAGATGATACTACTCCTATTAAAGCAGCAATGATTGACATAACAGCAAATACGATAAGAATTGTTATCATAATTTTGCCTAATCTTTTAGGATTTTCCATTTTAATTATTGATGATGTAATTGTTAAAAATATAAGGGGAACTATTACAACAAACATTAAGTTTAGGAAGATATCTCCTAAAGGACTTAAAACACAAGCTTTTTCTTTAAAGATAAGGCCGATTATTGTGCCTATAATTATGCTTAATAATAAGATGATGGTACTTTTATAATTTTTCCATATTTTTTTCATTGTTTCCTCCTATTAAAATTATATAATTTAATTTAAAAATAATTAATATTCATAAATATTCAATAAAATTAAAGTGTATTCATTAATTATTCACTTTGTGATATGATTTAGGTATGAAAAGAAAATATGTTAAATTAAATGATGGTTATTGTCATTTGTCTTTGGGAAATGTAATTAACGTTATTAAGGAAGAAAGCAAGAATAAATCTTCGGCTATTCAAGGAGAAATTTTTTGTGCTATTTTTAGTACGGATTATATTAATAATTCGACAGTTAATAATTATTGTATAGGTTCAAGGGGAATTGGTGATAATTATAAACAAATCTATATTAATTTAAGAAAAAAATTTGATAAAGATAAAACTGTTTTTAAAGAAATAATTTGTAATATTTTAACAATTGTGGAAGGCGTTATTTATAGTGAAAACGATATCAATGTAATTAATCAAAATGAAGAGTTAAAAAACATTTGTTGTAAATTATATAATATTGGTAAAAATGATGCGAGTGTTAATAGTGATCATATTTGTTTATTTAGAGAATTATATAAAAATGAAAATTATTATGAGTTATTTGCTAATTTAATTATGTTTGCTGTTCTTGAAAAGAAACAGCCTTTATATGAAGATGAAAAAATTAAGAATGTGATAGAGACTATTTTAGAAAATACAGATATTTCGGTTAATGATTTGCAAAATTTTTTAATACTCGAAATGAATGATGGTAGTAATTTTGATTTTTCTTTAGTTAATCTTGCTAACCAAGATAATCCTTACGCTAATTATGAACTTGGCAAAAAGGAATATAGAGGAGAATTTGAGGGAAAACCTAATTATGGTAAAGCTTTTAATTATTTTGAGAAAGCTGCATTAAAAAATCATCCTTCGGCATATTGGATGATGGGAAATATGGTCAAAAATGGGCTTATAGGAAATTATGAATATGATAAGGCTTTTGAGTATTTTGAAAAAGCTAAAAATTTGGGAAGTGTTGCTGCTATTAATTCTTTGGGAATAATGTATCAAAATGGGTATGGTGTTAAACAAGATGAGGATATGGCTTTTAGGTTATTTAAGGAGGCTGCCAGTAAGAATTATGCTTATGCTTTTAATAACCTAGCTAATTACTATAAAGGTAAAGATAATGAAAAGGTTTTTGAAAATTTTTATAAAAGTGCATCGTTAGGTGAAAGCTACGGATGTAAAGAATTAGGAATTATCTATTTGAATAGAAAGGATTATAAAAATGCCTTTGTTTATTTTAATAAGGCTTTAGATGCTTCGATTAAAGAAAGAAATATTTGGGCTTATTATTATCTTGCAAAACACTTTTATTTGACTGGTTCATTAGAAAATAAGATAGTTAAAGATACAGATAAAGCAATTCAATATTTTAATTATTCTAGCATATTAATCGATTCTTTATGCGAATTATTATATATTTATTATGAAAGACATGAACTAGAAAAAGTTTATTATTATAAAAGTTTAATAGAGAATCATGGACTATATAATGGTGAATATAAAAAAATAATTAAAGATGTTTTAGATAAAATAAAAACTAAAAAGAGTTTGGATATTACTTTTTAGTTTTTTCTTTAAGTATTTTTTTAATCTTATTATTTATTAAATGACTTAATTACTTTCTATTCTTAATAAATGATGTTATTGATTCATCAAATGGGGAACTAGTCATATATTCTTTTTTAGAATAATGTCTAAGTGCTAAAGCAAGTTGATATAAGAAATTATAATCGGTATTTTTATCATCTTCCGCTGAATATCTCGAATCAACAAATGCATCATCAACCATAGCTAAATCTAACATAAATTTTTCAGTTAAATCATTTGTTTTGTAATTTTGATTATACATACTATTTTCTAAATTATAACCATTTCGTTCCATGAATGCGAAAATCTTAGCAATTTGGTCATCACTTAGTGAAGTAAAAAGTACGGATAATTTATGACTTTTTAGGTTGGCTAAATCAAATCCTTCATTTATTAATAATGATTTCATGTAGCATTCGCAGGAAAATGCGAGTAAAGTTTTTATTGAAGCATCAGCTTGATAACTATAACTTTCTTTACTTTTGTTGGGTGATGTATTATAGATAGGCACAAATTGTTTTTTATATCTTTCAATTGAAGATAAGGCAATTTCTAAATAATTTTCGGCTGTGTTAAAAAACCCAATTGATTGATCATTTTCATAAACGTATTCATCTTTTAGAAGATGCTGTTTTGGGACAAATATATATTTATCTTTTTCAGCAACTAAATATCCAATATTTTTGTTATCTTTCATAACTTTAACTATATTTTTTTGCAGTGTTTTATGAAATTCGCAATTAGAAAATAACTCGTACAATTTTTCTTTTGTAAAATAAGGATAGTTATTATAAATTAAATAATTTTTAATTTTTTTTGTAAAATCTTCTTTCGAACTCATAGTATGATGTTTAATAAAATCATCAATTATATCAGTAACATCATAAATTGTAATATTATGATATGATTTATTTTCCTGCTCACTTACAAAGGTTTTTATAATTGAACTATCTTTATCCTGTTCAATGTTTTTAGTAAGTTCATTCCAAACTTCTTCATTATAAACTGGACTTTTCTCTTGTTCTGTTTTTTCTAATGTATTAGGTAAAAAGAAAGAATTAAAATATTTTCCAATGTTAAATTCTTCTCCATCATTAAAAATTAATTTTCCATAGGGATATCCTTCACTTTCGACTAATTTTAATATTCGATCAGTTCCCATTAATTTAAATTCGGTTCCAATACTTATTTTACCTGCTCCCCACTCTTGAACTAGAGCGATTGCTTTCTTTTTAATTTCTGAATTATTAGACATAATTTTAACTCCTTATTACTAATAAGCACTAATGATAATATTTATTTCCAAATGAATCAGAACTAGTTGTTGTTCCATCTTCAAATGTTTCTTCGCCAGCATAATTTATATTGCTTTTTGTTATATTTTCATTTGCATCTGTATATATTTTTTGACCATGATCATTATTTACACTTTGTCCAACATAGTTTCCCGTAGAATCTGTGTAAGTTGTTTCTCCAAAAGCATTGGTAAATCCTTCTCCCATATAATTTCCTTGTTCATCATAGTATGTTGTTTTTCCAAAATTATCTGTATGACTACTTGCTGGTTTCTTTGGCTTTAATTCTTCTGCTTCATTTAGTTCAAAATTTGTAGGCATAGTTCCAGAATAGTTTTTACTTGTATAAATATTAGATGTTCCACCTGTTCCATATGATGCATTTCTAAAAAATTTATAAATTAATAGGGCAATTCCACAAGTAGAAATGGCTGGCAACGTTAATAATAATGCAGTTGAAGTTTTAATTGGTTTAAATATAAGTTTTATGATGCCAAATGCGATTAAAAATATGATAACAAAGGTTAATATTCCTATAATTGTTCCTTTCATTTTTAGTATCACCTCTATTATCATTATAAATGATAAATTTGATATTTACTAGTTTTTTATCTTAGGTGATAGTTAATTAAATTTATTGATTTCTTTTGATTTTAGGTTTATTTTTTCATTATCCATATGTGTAATTTTCTTTGAACTCACCATAATTACATAATTTTTTCAATTAATTTATTTTTGAAATTTAAATTTGTTTATTATATTTATATAATTTTTTAACTATGGGTGAATAATTAATTTTTGATAAATCTATTAAGTTTTTTTCGGCTATATATTTGGATAAATACATGCTTTGAATAAGCATTTGATAATCATCTAATATTTGATCTTTAAACTTTGAATCTATCGTGATTATTAAATTATAATATTTTTTTAATTCTTCTAACATCATTTTATCAAATTCAGTATTTCTATTATAATAGATGGCTGTCGCATTATAGTTATAACCTAGGGTACTTCTTCCATGGCAATAAGAATATTTATCATGTACTACTGGTATTCCTATACCTGATTCAACCATTGTTGATTCTAAATACTTAGATGCAGTACTGGTATCATAACCACTAAATATTTCATAAATATTACTTGTTGGTTTAAAATTAAATGGTAATTCTTCAATACAATCTAAAATTAGATTATTATCTTTATTTAAGTAGTAACTTAATAAAATACTAACAGGAATTAATGTTGCTCCAAGAGATATAAAACTATTTTCTTTAGGAATATTAGTATTATACTTTAAATAAGTTACGTTATCATCATTAAAAGAATTGTTAGATAGTAAATATTTTTTTAGTGAATTTCTAAAAGATAATTCAACCCCATAATTATTTCCACTATAACTGCATGCAATAACATTTTTAAATGGAATATTATTTTGATATAAAAAGTTTCTTGGCTCACTATTAATTGAAACTATATTATTTTTAATATTAATTACTTTTGAACCAAATTCACTGACAACATTTGATCCTCCAACTCCACTAAATAAAGTTGGTTCATTTAATTTTGATAATTCATTATTAATATAATCTAAATCGGTATAAGATAATGAATCAACTATTCTGTCTTTTAAAAATTTAAAATTATTTTGCATGTTTTTTTGATAGTATTTTTTAAATTGTTTGTAATCTATAATTGGAATAGTATTATTAATTTTACCAATACAACAACAATAGCAATCTGAATTGTCATAAATCTTATATAGTTTTTCATTATATCTTAACATATAACAAGATGTATTTTTGTTAATAATTCCCGTTTTAATACTATATTTATTTAGTTCTTTAAATAAATATTTTAGATTATAAATAAATTTTTTATCCTTTCTACTTAAATATTCTTTGCCATAATGTACAAAGTAGCAGTCATCAAATTCATTATATTTTTCTATAAAATTTGATAACCATGTTATATATTCGTCGCTTAGAATATACATTATAAATTCTTTATTTTCCATAAAAAATCTCCTTTCAAGTTAAATATAACTCAAAAGGAGGTAATATTTCGTCTACTCATATTTTTCATTTAATAGTTTATATTTTATTATTCTTTTTAATTCAAAATGTCTTATATCTTGTTTCTTTTCACAAAAAGCAGCACAATACCATCCCTCTTGAAATAAGAACATTTCGATGGGATCTATAATCCTTTCATTTTCGCCTTTGCCATAGGAATAATATAATATCTTAACTTTTCTTTTTTCTTTAATTGCTCTTGTTAATAAGTTGTATTTTTTTCCGTTTTCATCTTTTAAATTTAATTCTTGTTCTTCTTGTTTACTTCCTATATATACACCTTTAATTTTATCTTGCAAAATAATTAGTTCTTCTTTTTTCTTTTCGTCTTTTTCTTGAGTAATGTATGTATTTAATAATTCAGCATCTTTTAATTTAAATTTTCTTATAGGCATACGAACTCTTTGATTCAAAACATATCCTCCGTAAGGCCCCATAATTGTGTCAATATAAATTCCTGCTTTTTCTAAATCTTCTTTGTAAACTCTAATCATTCTTTCTGATACCTCAAGTTTATTAGAAAGTTCATTAATACTATACTTTTTACCTGTTTGTAATAATTCTAGCATTGTAATTGCATTAGATACTTTAGACATAAATCCCACCTGACCTTTTAGTTTTCATATTGACTATTTATACCACTATTATTGTATATATTATTATATATTTTAAATCATAATAGCATTTTATTTATATAATTTTAACTTAAATTTAATACTAATCTTTGTAATATGCTTGATTTTTACTAGTTGGAGTATTTGGAAGTGTCATTTTAACAAATCCGTTTTCAATTGCTGGTATTAAATAGTTTTCTCTAAATGAAATACGAGATTTTAAATTAAGTAATTTCATTAGTTCAGAAGTAGTATAATTTACTCCTGGTTCCATAACCTCTAATATTTTCCTTACATATGTACTAATATGATTAATTTGTTTATTAACTCCTATGATAATTCCATCTAATACTTCATCAATCATTTTTAACATAAATTCTATGAATTCAGTAGAATCTCCCTTTGTATTGCATTTTTGAATTACCTTATAATATTCTTCTTGATATTTTTTAATCTCTGATTCTATGGGAACATATTCAAACAATGGTTCCCAATTTAAAAGTATAACGTTTTGCCATAATCGGGCTGTTCTACCATTTCCATCTTTAAATGGATGAATAAATACAAATTCATAATGAAATATTGAAGATAATATTAAGGGATGTATCTCTTCTTTTTTTGTCTTCATCCAATTAAATAATTGACTCATTAATATATCTACTTGTTCTGGTGGTGGACAGACGAATATGCAATTACCATTTTCATCAAATACACCTTCTCCACCATTTCTAAAGTTACCTGAGTCTTCTAATATTAAATATGTTAATATTCCATGAATTTTTTTTAAATCGTCTATTGAGAATGGATTAACTTCATTCATTTTTAAATATGCATTATATGCATTTTGGACTTCTTGTATTTCATTTTTAGGACCAATTACTACTTTTCCATCAATGATGTCTTTAACTTGATTAATAGATAATGAGTTTGCTTCAATAGCTAATGAAGAATGAATAGATTTGATTCTATTATTTCTTCTTAATACTGGCATTTTATTTAAATCTTTGTAATTATCAAGTTTTCCTATTTTTTTCATAATTGAAGATATTCTATCTAACATTATATTTGTAATAGTAAATGGTGGTTCATATTTTTTCATTTTAAGTCACCTCATTTATATATTATATTATACTATTTTAAATCGGTTAAGTCAATTATCTTGTATGTTTTCTTGTGTGTTTTCTTGTATGCTCGCCTTATTTTTTTAAAGTTATAACTTTATATAAGTAAAAAACTCATCCATGAAACCTATCGATACTTTTTATTGTTTATTGATAATATTATAATTTATCTAGAAGCGCTTACATTCTTTTTCTTTCATTTTTAACATATTATATATAGAAAAAAGCATATATTTTCAATGCTTTTTATTATTTACCACAACAATTTTTATACTTAAGATTGCTTCCACAAGTAGTGGATGCTACCATATTATCAATACTATCTATACTTATAGTATTATTTGTATTTCCTTGTTTATCAGACTAGGTAACATCTATATTATTTGTATTTATGATATTACCTGTACTATAAGTATTTCTCTAACGTGTACATATTGTGGACATTGTCCACATCCGTTCACAATGATATTATATCATAATTTGATATATCATCAAACATATAATTAGATTAAATATTAATTACAACTCATTAATAAAATTAATTAGAATATTATATAGTTCTTCAAATGAAACAAATTTTAAATTAAATACAAATGATAAATAGTTTGAGTCATAACAAGAATTTAAAACATAACAATTTTTCTCTTTTACCTCATCAAAGCTTTTACCTTTTCCATGTTTATAAACATTGATAATGTTTCTGTACATATCTATTTTAGTTTTAATTTCTTTGTCTATGTATTTTCCTTCTTTTTCAATCACATTTATACATGAAAACATTGTGTTTAAATTTTCACTTTTGTATTTTTGGTTTAAAAACATTGCTATTTCCTTTTCGGCAAATAAATATATTTGAATTATAAAACTCATAATCAAATCATATTTAATATGTTTATATACATATAATTTTTCCCAACTTTCATATATAAGGTGTTTAAAATCCTTAATATCCTTATTTATATCATTTAAACTTATTGGTTCGATAGCACTATCCCATGATATTATTCCACTATCGATTAATATTGATATTTGTTTTAACGATGGTTCAAAAAATTGTTCTAATATTGCTGATACTTTTTTAATTAGTTATTAAATTATTTTCTTCATTAACTTGTTTTTGTAATAACTCTAAATCTTTTATAT
Source organism: uncultured Mycoplasmatota bacterium (assembly GCA_900553855.1). Taxonomy (GTDB): domain Bacteria; phylum Bacillota_I; class Bacilli_A; order RF39; family UBA660; genus CAG-533. Next base: position 16,233 of record USFG01000012.1, read on the forward strand.
TTTTATTATCTTTTAATACTTTCATTTGTCTTCTTGCTGAATGATTAAGTCTTACTAATCTTTCACCTTGTGGTATTTTTTCTTCAATTAGTTCTGCATTTGTGTTTTGCAGATTGTTTAATATCACTAAATGAAGCAAATCAGTATAATCTCTTATATTTCCATTTTCAGCAAGTTTTGGATTTCTTTCTCTCCATTCTTTTGCTGTCATCCCAAATAAAGCAACATTTAAAACATCCGCTTCTTCAGCATAAACAAATTTCTTTTGCGCTTCTGTAAGTGTTGGAACAATATAGGTTTTTACTGCATCAGTGTGAACCACATAGTTTAATTTAGATAAAATTCTATTTGCTTGCCAATCTATTTTTTCTTGATATGCTTCATTAGTTTTTAATCTTTCAAATTCAGTTATTAAATATAATTTAAACTCCGGAGATAGCCAACTTGCAAATTCAAATGCAATATCTGGATGGGCATATGTTCCAATACTATATCTCCCACCTTTTGAAATTATTCCTATTGCTTTAGTTCTTTTTACCCATTGTGTTGGTGACATTGCAAATGAGTTTCTACCGTATTCAGTTTTAATTTGGTCGAATTCGACCAAATTAAAATCTTGATTATGAATTTCTTCCCATAGTCCAATATAATCAATAGTATTTATTCTTCTTAACCAGTTTTTAACTGTAAAAGATGGATCACTTGAATTTTGATACTTTGCTAAATCAGTTAAAGAAATGTAATTAACATTTCCAACTCTTAGTATTCCCACCTTATTTTCTTTAACTATTATTTCTGCTGTTACTAAATCTTTTTTCAATATTTTTTTCCTTTCTATTTAGATTTTAAAAGGCGTCAACAAATATAATCATTGTTCACACCTCTATTTTACTACATATTTTTAATATTTTGTGGACAAGTTATAAAACTCGAACCAATTTATAATTTTTTATAATTATAAGTTTTCTCTTATTTTATACTACTTCCCACAACAATTCTTATATTTTTTTCCCGAGCCACAAGGCCTTTTGTATTAGGTATTTTGGCAGCTTTTTGGAGCACTTTGCTCGCTAATTCGGCATTTGGTTGCACTTGTGAGCACTCCGTAGCATTCGGCAAACCTAGCAGAACGTATCTAAAAAAGTATCTAAAATTCAAAAATTAGTATTTTTCGAATATTTTTTGTATTGCAATTTTTATAACTTTTTCTTCTTCTGTTTTACCATTCCATCTTCATCAAGATAAAGTTGGTTACTACATAATTGTAAAAGATCTCTAAATTCTTGTGAAACTTCTTCTGACATAAATTGTGTTCTTTGATCAGCACACATTTGAAATCTATTTTTTTCTTATTTGGTCATTTTTCCACTCTTTATATTTATCAGGCATACATTTTGCACATGGACGATATCCGGCAGCAATTGCTATACCCTCATTTTGAAAAAAAACTCTATTTGAAATATAATAACCTTTTTCAATCCATCTTTTGGCTGATTGGCAGTCAAGTCTTCCATATATTTTTAATTTTCTATTGCCAGCTAATGTTCCTGGGGTATTACTCAAATACTCTTGTCCATTGCAATCAATTAATTTGAACTGTTTGCCTTGAAACTGTCTAATTGACTGTTTTAAATTATAAAGTAATTTCTCATACCTATTTTTTGTATCTTTGTTACTTAACAAATATTCTCTTGTTCTCTCTTCACCATTTTCATATTGAGGAATTTCTCCTAAAAATTGTTCTACTGTTAAATCAACAAGTTCATCATCTATTATATTGTAGTAATGACTTCCGGATGATGCCATGCATCTCACAATTTTTCCGCCAAAGAAATCATTTACTATTAGAGCTGTAATTGCACATTGTCCTATTGATGGATTTTCTTCATTCCATTTATCTCTTAATCCTGGTGAGCATGTTTCCAAATTCCAAGATTGTATTAATATTTGTTTTAATTGTCCTATTTCCATAAAACTCTCCTATAAACATTTTACCATATTATTCTTTATTTTTATTTAATATTATATGTTTTAAACTCGCTTACCAATGTCATTTTGGCATTGAACACTTTCATCTTTTTTTGAAAGTAAAATCTTTGTAAATCCTTATAAATAAAGGAAATACTGTGATTTTTAGCAATGCAAAAATTTTGTATTTTTACCTAATTTTTGGGTATCTAAAAAATTTTCTGAAGGTTTTGGAATATGAAAAAAGCCCATGATTACTGGGCTTTTGTAATATTTTTATTATCTTCCGTGACAGTTTTTATACTTCTTTCCGGATCCACAAGGACACAAATCGTTACGACCTATTTTCTTCTTTTTATTAGTAGCGGGTTCTTTTTTTAAGGTTTCTTTACCATCATTGGCAATACCTTTTTGAACTGGTTTACGGTTAATATTAACGTTTAATTTTAGTAAGAAATTAACTATGTTAGCATCAATATTATCTTGCATCTTATCAAAGATGTCATAACCTTCTAAAGCATAAGCTTGTAATGGATTAGTTTGAGCATAACCTCTTAATCCAATTCCTTCTTTTAAATGTTCCATTGAATTGATATGTTCAACCCAAGCATCATCAATAACTCTTAAGGCAATATATCTTTCAAAGTCTTCTAACATTTCTTTAGGTACATCTTTAATTTTTTCTTCATAATCTTTAATAACAATTTCAGTTACATAATCAATTGTTTCTTGTTCTTTTTTATCTTTATAATTTGATAAATCTAATTTTTGATTTTTTAATATTGTATTAAAGTTATTTTCAATTGCTTTTAAATCGTTTTCTGTTAAGTATCCTTCTGGAGCTATGTGACTATCAACAAATTCAAAAACATAATCTTTAAATATTTCAATTATTAATGAATGAATATCATCTGTATCTAAAATTTCATTTCTCTTTTCATAGATTATTTTTCTTTGTTCAGAAACTATGTTGTCATAATCAAGTAGTGTTTTACGCATGTCGTAGTTGTTGCCTTCTACTTTCTTCTGAGCTGTTTCAACACTCTTTGAGAACATTTTGGATCTAATCGGTTGAGTTTCATCATAACCAACACTTTGAATCATTGTTTTGATTTTATCAGTACCGAATCTTCTCATTAGTTCATCTTCAAATGAGATAAAGAATTGTGAATATCCTGGATCTCCTTGACGACCAGCACGTCCTCTTAACTGATTATCGATACGACGTGATTCGTGTCTTTCAGTACCTAATACACATAAACCGCCTAATTCTTTAACACCTTCGCCTAGTTTAATATCGGTACCACGACCTGCCATATTTGTAGCAATTGTGATAGCACCTTTTTCACCGGCTTTAGCAATTATTTCAGCTTCTCTTAAATGATTCTTAGCATTTAATACTTCGTGAGGTAATTTTGCTTTAGTAAGCATCTTACTTAATCTTTCGTTTGATTCAACTGAAATTGTACCAACTAGAATTGGTTCTCCAGTTGCATGAACTTCTTCGATAAATTTAACAATAGCGTCATATTTACCTTTTTCAGTTGCAAACATCATATCAGCCATATCTTCTCTAATGCAAGGTTTGTTAGTAGGTATTTCAATAACATACATGTTATAAATATCTCTAAATTCTTCTTCTTCTGTTTTAGCAGTACCAGTCATACCTGATATTTTATTATACATTCTAAATAAATTTTGGAATGTGATTGTTGCTAAAGTCCTTGTTTCTTCATTTATTTTAACGCCTTCTTTAGCTTCAATTGCTTGGTGTAATCCTTCACTAAATTGACGTCCATGCATAAGTCTACCTGTAAATTGGTCGACAATTACAACGTTTCCTTCATCATCAACAACATAGTCAACATCTTTTTTCATACCAAAGTTAGCTTTTAAGGCTTGGTTGATGTGATGAACTAAGGCAGTATTTTCAGCATCATATAAATTAGCAAGTTTAAAGTATGTTTGAACTTTAATGCTTCCTTTTTCAGTTAAAATAACAGATTTTGCTTTTTCATCAATAATGTAATCTTCTTCGGCAATCAATCTTTTAACAGCACGATCTGCATCCATATATAGATTAGCAGAATTCATTTTACCACCAGAAATAATTAGAGGCGTTCTTGCTTCATCAATAAGAATTGAATCGACTTCATCGATAATACAGTAGTTTAGGCCTCTTTGGGTACGATCTTCTTTTTTGGTTACCATGTTATCTCTTAAGTAGTCAAAACCAATTTCATTATTTGTTGAATATGTTATATCACAGTTATAAACATCTCTTTTTTGACTTGGAGTAAGTTCTCTTAAGTTAACTCCTACTGTTATTCCTAAAAAATCATAAATAGGTCCCATCCATTTAGCGTTTCTGTCACTTAAGTATTCATTAACAGTTACAACATGAACACCTTTACCAGGTAATGCGTTTAAGTAAGCTGGTAAAATAGTTGTTAAGGTTTTTCCTTCACCTGTTTTCATTTCAGCAATATTTCCATAATGAATTGCTAAACCACCAATTAATTGAACACGATATGGTTTTTCACCAATCATACGATATGCTGCTTCTCTTGCAGTTGCAAATGCCTCTACTTTAATATCTTCTAAAGTTTCACCTTTTGCTAGTCTTTCTCTAAATTCAGCAGTTTTGCCTTTTAATTCTTCGTCACTCATTTTTGAGTATTTTTCGTCTAATGCTTCTATTTCATCAGCTATTTTATTAAATCTTTTTAATTCTTTATATTCAGTATCAACAAGTTTTTTTAATAAACCCATTTATATCACCCTCTCAAGTTACTATTATATCATGGAAATTTGACAGTGTAAATTAAAGTAAAAGAAAAAACACACGATAAATGTGTTTCTCTATTGTTTTAATGATTTAACTTTATTATTTTCTAATTCAATTGATTTATTTGATAAATCAGGACCATTAAATGTATCAAAATCTGATGGAGTTAAATATGGTAATTCTGATTTATTAAACTTAAATGTTTCATATACTTCAGTTACACAATCTTCTGGAAAATACTGATACTCATTTATTATTTCTCTAATATCATCAACGGCAGGACTTTTTTCTAATTTTCGTTTACCATTTTTATAAACTAAACGATAGCCAAAAAATCTATGATGATATAATCTTGTTTTTCCAGTATTATCTGAATCATATGGATTAGAATGCCAACCATCGTGATGAACAGTTCTTGTATGATAAGTTATATTGCCATCTCCATCAGTTGTTGTATATGTTTCAATAGTTGTATATTCATAATAGAACATTAAGTAATCTTCTTGTTTAGCCATAACATTATACAAATATTCCCAGTTATCTATTCCTAAAAATAAATTTGATAATTTGTCATACATTTTTTCATCAACTTTGTTTATAACTATATAATCTTCGTTCCAGTTGTAACCAAAATGATTTAAATATTCACTGTCTAAATACTTAGTAATTGTCGTACCATCAGAAAAACCTTTAGTATATTTATGAACATGTCTTGTAGGAATTTCACATTCTGATTTCTTTCCACATCCACTTGCTAATATACTTATTGACAATAAATATGCCATTAATTTTGATAATTGTGATTTATTCATCTAATATCTCCTTTAATGTGCTTTATATTACCATTTTTGCTTGATTTTGTCAATCAAAAATGCGAACAAGTGATTTGACTTTTTTGTCATTTTATGCTAAAATAATTACACATTTGTTAGGGGGATAACGATGAGTAAATTTAATGATGTTGATTTAACTAGAGGATATCAAAAATATGATGCAATGGTTAAAAATATAGAAGGAATATTTAATAAAATTAATCAATTATTTGATATTTCTGAATACAAAAAAGAATTAGATAAAATTATTAATGATGCAAGTAATGATTCTAGTTTTTCTAATAAGATGTTATATGAAGGAATGCAACTTGATTATGAAAGCTTTATTTATGATAATTATATAAAGAGATTAGATGATCTACAGAAAAAGATTGAAAATGAATTAATGCCATTATATGAAATTCATTTATTAATGTCTAAAATTAATATTGAAGTTAAAAATATTAGTAGTGATAATATTGGTGATGTAATAGACCAAACTTTAAGGTTAGTTTCTACTATAAATAATTTACGAAACAATCTTAACGATCAAGAAAAAGAAGTAGTTAAAAATGCTTATCAAGTTATTTATAATGTAATATTACATGAAGAGATATTTGAAAGAAATGATATTTTTAATTATATTATGAAATTAAATAATAGCAGTATTAAAGAGAATATTGCTAGATTATTAGCTAGAGATTTAAATAAATTATCACAAGAAGATCTTATTGATGAAGATTTAAAAGGAATTACCACCGAGGGATTGGGATATGACTATTTAACTTTAGATGTTATAAAGAAGGTATCTCTTAAAACTATTGGTGAAACTAATTCAGAATATCAAGAAAGAAAAAGAGCTGCTATACTTGAAGTTAACAAGAAAAATAATAGATTAATCACAAAAAGAAATGCTTTAGAAGAAGAACTTAAAAATAATAAAGGATTAATTAAAAATTTAAAAATTAATAAAGCATTGCTTATTTCTAAAGCTTGTTCAATTGTATTAGTTCCAATTATAACAATTAGCGCTGGCGGTTTAATTGGTAAGGCTAAATCTGATAAAATCACTGAATATAAAACAATTACGAGAACTGTTGATTTAAATACTGGTAATGTGATTGGTGATATTAGTTCTGAATATGATGATAAAGTAACTACTTATGCTGCTACTGTATTAGTTTGTGATCCCTGGAGAAAAAATCCAGTTGGTGAAGGATATGTTAGAAATGTTAAAGCATATGATTATGTTAGTTCTTCTAATACTCCTTTTATTGCTACTGCAGGAGATTCTCAAGAAGGTATTCATGATACAAATAGGAAAGTTGATAGTAATATTAAATTCAAATATCAATATACTGAAGCTACTGATACACTAAAGATCGGAGAAAATACAACTGATAAAAGTACACTAGTTATAGAAACATATCAAGATAAATCTGACAGTAGAATTAGTACTAAATATATTATTCCATTTACAATTGGTGGAGCTGTGCTTGGAGCATTATTGGATGTTTTAGCTATTTTATTAAGAGTATATGATCTTAACGATATTAAAAGAATAATGAATAGATTAAATAATCAAATAGAATCTAAAAATATGAATATTGAATGTATATTAGAAGAATTAAATAAACTTAAAGAGGAAGCTTTATTAATTGAGGATGAATATAGTAATACAGCTAGAAAATATGGTATGTCTGTTGAAAAATTAGGATATTACATTGTCGAAGATTATGAACAATTAGTTAGAGACAGAAGTAATTACTCATTATTTTATAATAATAATGATAAAGTAAATTTAATCAAAAAATACGATATACCTAAAGATAGAAATTATACTACAAATAAAGTGCTAATTAAAAAAATATAAATTATAATAAAAAATGTAGAGGTTAAATTCTACATTTTTATTTTGTATCAATTATTCCGTAATTTCCATCTTTTCTTTTATATAAAACAGAGATACATCCTTCATTAACATTGTTAAATACAAAGAAATCATGATCAATTAGTTCCATTTGTAAAATAGCTTCTTCTTCGTCCATTGGTTTAATTTCTAAAATTTTTCTTTTTACAATCTTTTCTTCTGGTTCATCAACTATGTCAGTTGTATCATTAATAACTGGGGCAAATGTTTTATATTTTTTTAATTTTGCTTTATGTTTTCTTATTTGACCTTCTAATTTATCAACAACTAAATCAGTTGCAGCATATAGATCAGCATGTTTTTCTTCTGCTCTTAATGTAAATTTGTCAGTCGGAATAGTTACTTCGATAATTTGGTCTTTATCTTTAACTTTGATAACAACACTGCATCTTATGTGAGCATCTGCACCAAAGTATTTATCAAGTTTACCTAATTTTTCAGTAATATGATTTCTGATTGCATCGGTAACTTTTAACTTATCTCCTCTAATATTAATTTCCATATTATTTATCACTCTCCCTATTTACATTTTACCATAAATATGTTTAAAAAACTACTTTTGATAGATGAGTTGATGTAAAGTAAAATATTTTGTATTTTAAAAAAGCACTTTTTATATCAAGTGCTAAATTATAATATTTTATACATTTACAGTTAACGCTAAACTTACATTTTCTGCTTGTAATCCCTTAGATGTTTCAATAAGTTTAAAATTTACGGTATCACCTTCCTTTAAAGTTTTATAACCTTTCATTTGAATATTAGAATAGTGAATAAATATATCACTTAATCCTTTACATTCAATAAATCCATATCCTAGGTTATTATTAAACCATTTTACTTTTCCAATCATAAATCTATTCCTTTCCTATCACACTTATAGAATATAATATAAATTAAGAATAATTTGTCGAAAAAGAAAATAGAAAAGAATTATTCACTCTTTTCTATTAAAATAGTTACATTATGTCCATTAATTTCGATTGCCTCGCCTACTTCTTTTTCTTCATAGGTTGTTGCTAATGTTTCTTCTTTTACATAATCTTTAAACATTGTTAAGGCATCGTTAACTTCATTATCTCCATGATAATATAGTTTAATTCTATCTTCAATATTTAAACCACTTGTTTTTCTTAAATTTTGTACTTTAGATACAAATTCACGAGCAAGTCCTTCAAGTAAAAGTTCACGAGTTAATTCAGTATTTAAGATAATAAATTTATTATTTTCCATACCTACATTAAATCCATCTTTGGCTTCTATTCTTACATCTACCATGTTAGGAGTTATATCAAGTCTTTCGCCATCAAAATCTATTGTGATAGTCTCTTCTTTAAGTAAGGCTTCTTCATCTTCAATACTTAGATTTTTTAATGCTTCACTATATAATCCCATTTTTGGTCCAAACATTGAGCCACATACTTTAAAGTTAGGTTTAATTGTAAAATTCATATATTTAGATAGGTCATCTACAAATGTTACTTTTTTAACATTTAGTTCTTCATTAATTAAACTTACTAAATCTCCTAATATATTTTCATATTTTCCATCAATTAAGGCTTCACTTATTGGTTGACGTACTTTTATTTTTGTTTCTTCACGAACGAATCTTCCGGTTGAGATTAGGTCTCTAACTAAATCCATTTTAACTTCTATTTCTTCATTAATTAATGATTCATCGTATTTAGGGAAATCACTTAAATGAACAGATTTTTCGCCTGTTAGGTTTCTATATATTTCTTCTGTTACATAAGGAATAATTGGAGCACATAATTTACATAAACCAGTTAGTACTTCGTAAGTGGTAATGTATACAGCTTTTTTAGAATTGTCTAATTCACTACTCCAGAATCTATTTCTATTTCTTCTAATATACCAATTTGATAAATCATCTGATACAAATGAGGTAACTTGTTTAACTACTTGATTTAAATCATAAGCTTCATATGCATCTGTAACGTTTTTAACAAGTTTATTATATTTTGATAATAGCCATTTATCTATTTCTTCACGATCTTTATATTCAACAAAGCATGTGTCGGTATCAATTCCATCAATATTTGCATATGTTTGGAAGAATGTATAAGTATTTTTAAATGGATTAAAGAATTTTGAGTGTACTTCTTTACAACCTTTTGAATCATATTTTAAAGGAGTCCATACTGGGGATGCAGATAACATGTACCATCTTACAATATCAGCTCCATATTCAGAAAGTTCTTTAATTGGATCAACTACATTTCCGGTTGATTTACTCATTTTTTTACCAAATCCATCAAGTACCATGTCGTTTACAACTACGTTTTTAAAGCTTGATTTACCAGAAATAATTGTTGATATTACAAGAAGCACATAGAACCATCCACGAGTTTGGTCAAGTCCTTCAGCGATAAAATCAGCTGGAAATTGATTTTCAAATAATTCTTTGTTTTCAAATGGATAATGGAATTGAGCATATGGCATAGATCCTGAATCAAACCAAACGTCTAAGACATCTTTAACTCTTTCCATTGTTTTACCACACTCAGGACATTTAATATGTAAATCATCTACGTAAGGGCGATGTAATTCGATTTTTCTTACATCTACGTCTTCTATTACTAAGCTTTGTAATTCATCTAATGAACCGATAACGTGTTTATGGCCACAAGAACAAGTCCATACTGGAAGTGGACAACCCCAATATCTATTTCTTGAAATTCCCCAGTCAATCATATTTTCAAGCCAGTTTGCAAAACGTTTTGTTCCAACATAGTCAGGATACCAATTAATCTTTTTGTTTTCTTCAATAATTTTATCTTTATATGCTGTTGTTTTAATATACCAAGCTGGTTTTGGATAACAAATAAGTGGTGAATGACATCTCCAACAATGAGGATAGTCATGAGTTATTTTAATCTTTTTAAATAATTTATCATTTTCTTTTAACCATTTAATTATTTCAATTTCTAGATTTGGATCAGTTACTAGTGTTCCTTTCCAAGGACCTTCGGTATAACATCCGTCTAAACCAACAGGGTTTACAAAACCAATACCATTTTCACGACAAACACGGTTATCATCTTCACCATAGGCTGGAGCTATATGAACAACACCAGTACCATCTTCAGCTGTTACATAATCATCGGCAATTACTTCATGACATTTTCCTTCTACTTTAACGAATGGCATTAATTGTTCATATTTAATTCCTACTAACTCTGATCCTTTATATGTTTCTAAAACTTCATAATCATCACCTAATACCTTATTTGCTAGTGATTCTGCTAGAATAAATTTATATCCTTGAGATAAAACTTTTACATATGTTAAATTTGGATTAACACAGATTGCAACGTTTGCTAGTAAAGTCCAAGGTGTTGTTGTCCATGCTAGGAAATATTCATCGGCATCTACTCTTTTTAAAGGAACAATTACTGTGTTTACACTTGTTTCTTCATAGCCTTGAGATACTTCATTTTGAGATAATTCTGTTCCACATCTAGGACAATACCATAAGACTTTATTTCCATGATATAATAATCCTTTTTTATCCATTTCTTTAATTATCCACCATTCAGATTCAATGTATTCATTTGTACAAGTTACATATGGATGTTTGCAATCAATAAATTGTCCCATTTTATCTGTAACGGCATTTATTTCATCAATATTTAAGGCAGTTGCTTTATTACATTCACGGCAGAAGTTTTCAACACCAAATGCTTCGATATCGGCTTTAGTTTTAAAACCTAATTTCTTTTCAACATTTACTTCAATTGGAAGTCCATGAGTATCAAGGCCAATTTTTCTTAATACTCTTTCACCTTTCATTGTATGATATTTACAAAATGAATCTTTGATAGTTTTAGCAAGTACATGGTGAATTCCTGGTTTAGCATTAGCATAAATAGGTCCATCATAGAATACCCATGTTTTACCATTTTTACGGTTTTCAATTGTTTCATTTAAAATATCTTCTTTTTTCCATCCTTGTAAGATACTTTCTTCTACTTCTTCAACTTTTCTTTTGTCTAATTCTTTAAAGTTTTTCATTTTAAATCTCCCTCCTAAATAAAAAACGTCCATAATATAGGAACGAATCTATCCGTGGTACCATCCTATTTTATGAACGTATTCATACACTTTAAACTTTAACGCAGTTAACGTATTTAGCTTATCCCTAAATCGCATCAGAAGTGATCTATAAATATTATTTTTTCATTGCTCACACCAAAATACAATTTCTCTTTAAAAAATAATTATTTATCGTCTTCATCAATTGCTTTATAAGTTACATTATAATTTTTATTTGATTGTTTGTCAATTACTATTTCGAAGGTAATTACTTCATAAAGTAGATTACTTTATGAACAAGAAAAAAAGTAGCTCAAAACTACTTTTTCTTTGTGCTTAAAATTGCAGGATTTACTGTACCTTTTTCTTCAGCGTCTTCTACGCCATATTGTTTATTCCAATGAACTCTGTAAGCATCTCCATTTTTAGCAAAGTGTGATAAAGCGTTTGCTGTTGCTCCTGCCATAAATCCACTTAATCCAAGTTCTTCATTATATACTTGTTTTTCTGCTTCTTCAAATGAAATACCTTCTTCAAATTTTTTCATCATAGAAATAACTGCTTTTACTACAAATACAGAATATCCATCATTTGTATTATTATCAGCAAATTGCATCCACTCTTCTGCTGTTTCTGGTTTAACTAAAGTTAATCCTTCTCTCATAAGTGTATATTTCATTTTCTTTGCTTCAAGATCACTTTTTTCTTTATATTCAGCCCATTCTCTATCTTGTTTTTCTTTTTCTGCAACTTCTGCATCTACGATTCTATCTCCAAATATTAATCTTTTTGATGCAAATACATCTTCAGCTGCTCTTCTATCATATCCATATTCAATATTTGGGTTTGAATATAATACTTCACCATCTTTTGATGTTATACTTGAAATTGCTGCACCATAACCAACAAATGGAAAACCACTATAACCAATTTCTACATTTATGAAATCAGTTATATTTCTTAATTCTGCTGTTTCTTCTTGTTTAACACCATACCACCAACCTGTGTATGATACATCTTCACCAATATGTTCTCTTAATTTGTCAAACATTACTTTCGCTTGTGCTTCTTTGTCTTGTTCTTTAGCAGCTACAAGTTCATCAAAGGTCATATCTCCTTCTTCCATTGGTAAGAAAGAACCTGCTTGTGTATGGCATACATATTGGTAATTGTTATTTTCCATATTACTGATTAATATGCTATACCTTGAATCGTTTCCATATTGTGCTTTTACTTCTTCTAAACTCATTCTTTTTCCAAAATAAATCCAATTTGAGAAGTTTGACTTATCTCCATCATAACTTTTATCACCATCTACAACAAACTCTTTGTCGTAAAAACGGAATCCTTGCATTTTTCCATCATTTGCTACTTGCATTGGATCTCTTTCTTCTACTTCTGAGATTGAAGGTTCACTAAATAGTATCCCTCTATAAATTTTTTCAACATAACTTTTCGTTACTTTTTCCATATCAATTTCCCCCTTTTGCAGTCACAAAGTGTAATATTTTGAGATTTTCTGCTTGATATGGCGTATATTTTAGCATAAAACTATCAATTTGTCAACTTTGACCATATACAGGCTAATTTTAGTTAGTAATTATTAATGTTTTTAGCTTCTCTTAATAATTCTCTTTCTTTAATTGCTTGTCTTTTATCATAGTTATGTTTACCTTTAGCAACACCTAATTTAATTTTGGCTTTATTATTTTTAAAGTATAGTTCTAAAGGTACTAAGGTATAGCCTTCTTTATTAGAATATTCTTCTAATCTTTTAATTTCTTTTTTATGTAAAAGAAGTTTTCTAGTTCTTCTTTCATCTTGATTATTATATGAACCATTATCATATTTAGCTATAAACATGTTAATAATATAGATTTCATCTTTTTTAATTTTGGCATATGAATCTTTTAAGTTAGCAGAGCCATTACGAACTGATTTTATTTCTGTACCAGTTAATACGATACCTGCTTCTATTTCTTTTTCAATATAATAATCAAAGTACGCTTTTTTGTTTTTCATTTTTCTTTTTGTCACCATCCAGTATTATGAAGTCAATTGTTTTGGCTTCTTTGCTTGCTGCAATACATTTTACTCTAACTTTATCGCCAAGTCTATAGGTTTTTTTAGTATTTTGACCAACTAGGGCAAATAATTCAGGTATGTAATTAAAATAATCTCCTTCTAAGGTGTTAGTATGAACTAATCCTTCAATCATATTTGGAAGTTCTACAAACATACCAAAACTTGTTACACCACTAATTTGGCCTTCAAATATTTCTCCAATATGACTTTCCATGTATTCTGCTTCTTTCATGTCATCAACTTCACGTTCAGCTTCAACAGCTGCTTGTTCACGTAAACTACAATTATTAGCGATATAATCTAAATTTGATTCCCAGTAGTTGATAACTTGATTGTTGATATTGCCATTATATAGGTATTCTCTTAATAAACGATGAACCATTAAATCAGGATATCTTCTTATTGGACTAGTAAAGTGGGTATAACACGTGCTTCCTAGGCCAAAGTGTCCAATATTATCTTTTTGATAAACAGCTTTTTGCATGCTTCTTAATAAGATATTAGATAAAGTATCTATTTCAGGAACATCTTTTAATTGATTTAAGATTTTTTGCATAGTAATTGGTTTAATGTCATTAAATTTACCAACTAATTTGTATCCCATAGAACTAACTAGATGAATGAATGAATCTATTTTTTCTTTTTTAGGTTCACCATGGACACGATAGATAAATGGTAAATCCATGTTATAAATATGAGTTGCAACTGTTTCGTTAGCAGCAATCATGAAGTCTTCGATTAATTTTTCACCATCTTCACGATCATAAACTACAACATCAATACATTTTCCATCTTTATCACATATTATTTTAGGTTCATCTAAATCAAAGTCGATGTAGCCTCTTTTTTCTTTATGTTTTCTTAGAATATGGGCTAGTTCATTCATTCCTTTTAAAGTATCAGCAAATTTAACATATTCGGGATCAACTATATCTCTCATTAAAATATCATTAACTTTTTTATAGGTCATTTTTTTACTTGATTTAATATATGATGGGAATATATCATATTTAATAATGTTACCATTAGAATCAATATCCATTACACAAGACTGAGTAAGACGTACTACTCCTTCATTTAATGAACATATTCCGTTTGATAATACGTGAGGTAGCATTGGTATAACTGAGTACGCTAAATATGAACTTGTTCCTCTTGTAAAGGCATCTTTATCTAAAGGACTATCTTTAGTTACATAGTATGATACATCGGCAATATGAACTCCTAAAGTGTAAATTCCATCATGCTTACTGAAACTTATGGCATCATCAATATCTTTAGTATCATCACCATCAATTGTAAAAATCATTTCATTAGTTAAATCTTTACGACCTACTAAATCCTTTGGTTCTACTTCAGTTGGCAAGCTATTAGCCATATCCATGGCTTCTTTAGAAAATTCTTCATATATTTTATATTTATAAGCAATGGATGCAATATCGACACCTGGATCATCTTTATGACCTAGTACTTTAACTATTTTACCAATGTAATAATTCTTTTTAGTTTCTTTTACTAAATTAACAACAACTTTAGTTCCTTCAACACATCCTGATAAAGTATTAGGATCTATTTCAATAGTTAATTTTTTCTTTTTTTCATCTAGTTCTAAGAAAGGTTTATTCTTTTTGAAAATAATTGTTCCAATAATATTTTTAGTATCACGTTCTAAGACGCGAATTACTTTGCCTTCTTTTTTACCATTATAAAGTATAACTTCAACTAAGACGGTATCTCCATCAACAGCGTTATTTAAATTATGGTAATTAATGTATAAATCGTCACCTTCTAATAGAAGAAAACCATTTCCCATTTTATTAATGCTTATTTTACCTACTTTAACTCCGGGATTATTATCATATAAAATATATTTATCTTTTTTAGTTTTATAAATAACGTATTCTTTAACTAATTCTTCGAGGGTAAGCTCTAATTCTTTTAATTCTTCAGGACCTTCTAAACCTAATAGATCATTAATTTCTAATAAACTTAACGCATCATATTTACTTTTTAATTTTTTAATTATTTCTTCTTTCATAATTGTTTCTCCTATTTATTCTTTATAAATATATCATAAATTTAGCAATAATAAAAGAGTACCTTTCAAATAGGTACCCTTAATAATTATATCATGTATATTACAAATGATAGGATAAAGAAGGCCATTCCTAGTACGAATGTGATTCGACTAATTAGAAGTTCAGCTCCTCTTTCTTTTTGATTAGAAAATAACTCACTATTTCCACCTGTAATTATTTGACTAGCATCTGATGCTTTATTACTTTGTAATAAGACAATTGCGATAAGTAATATTGATATAATTAATAACGCTGTTTCCATATATTTCTCCTTGTCAGTTAATAATTTACCATAAATATGGGGGTTTTTCAAGTGAATATTTGGTTTATACTTAGCGACTAGAATTATTATAACAATTTAGATCTATTTTTTGGTTATCCTTTACTTTTGCAACTGCTTCTTCTTTAATTGTTTCTTTGGTTAAATCAATTGTTTTTAAAATGGTATATCCATCGATAGTATCAATTAAATAATGTAATTTATTGCTAGTATATTTTATAGTATCATCCTCATCAACGTTTTCTTTTTTACTTTTTAAATAATTTAGTAATGTGCTATTATATGTGCTAATGTGGTCAACAGTATAGGCTAACTTTGAATTCCTATAAATTTCTATGTATGCACATGTACCTGCAAAACGTACTAAAACTATATTATTATTTTTAATCATTAAATATAAACCACCATCGGTTGTTTCTTCTGGAACAGTTATTAATGTATTGTTAATATTGAATTCTACTTGCGTGCAGCCATTTATTTCACTAAACTCTTTGCAACTAGCAGAATAATTTAAATTACCTTTTTTTAAATTTATATTTTTAAAGTTGGTTTCTGTATCAACATCGGCTTCATACAAATCACCTACACTTAAATGTATGACATCACTATCATCATTTAGTGGAAACATATTAAAGTTCGTAGCAAGATTTTTAGTGGTGGTAGTTGTAGTGGCTGATGTTGTTGTACTATTTGAATTATTATTTTTCTTTGTTGTATAAATTAATAATCCAATTAATATTAATAAAAATAACACTAATACAACTAGAATAATTTTGTATTTTTTATCATTCATCTCATACACTCCTCTATTTAAATTTTAAATATTAATAATTTTATTTACAAGATTTATTAAAAATAACTAGTCATTTTTACATCAATTAGACAGTATATAAAATTAGGAGCATTACCAATCATTTGTAAAAAACTTTTAAACCATTTGTAGTTTTCTTCAATAAATTCTTGAATTTCTTCCCATGTGTCGTTATCGGCAAAAGAAGCAATTATTACACACATGATAACATCCAATAATTTAAAACTTATAATATTTTTTCTTTGGTTTTGCCATTAATATCATTCCAATCTACTATCATAATCATATCATAGCCTGTTGGTTTTCCTAAAAAAATTATTTAAAACTAGATTTTAACTATGTTTCCTTTATTTATTTTTTTAAACTATAATTTTATTTTGACTGAAACTACTAATTATTTGACAATTACACTGAAAAGTGGTGTATTTTCAGTGTAATTGTCAAAGGAAGAAAAGGAAAAAACTCAAAAAATTTCACATCTACAATAAAGATGTGAAATTTTTTTGTCGCGTGACAGGTCCCTACCTGCCTACGCTCGCTTCGCTTCGCTATATATCACTTAAGTGTATATGCATTTTCTATACTTTCGCCTGTTCCTCCAGCTATCACGACATCA
>USFG01000013.1 GCA_900553855.1 uncultured Mycoplasmatota bacterium
ATAATTTTTTATATTATTATCTTTAAATACTCTATTTAAAGAAATAGCTATTACTGATCCTAATAATGCCAGTAAGCCAATTGAAACTAATATTTCAACTAATGTAAAACCTTTTTTATTTCTCATAAATAATCTCACTACCTTACATATTAATAATAACATAAATTTAAATAGAACAAAATAATAAATTAAAATTTATTATTTGGCTTTCGCCTATATTTTCCTGCTTCACAGATAAAGTAACCTTTAGTCTCCACAGGCTTAAATTCCGGCAGTCACTACCGTACATTATTTTTTATAATTATTTGATTTTATATTTTATTCGCTAATATGATTTGATCACATTCTAAATTTATTTGCTTTATATATAATATTACCTACCTTTTTTAGTTGCAATTAATATTATATATACGTATGTTTGTCAATAAAATTCATACATTTGTTATATTTTTTTAAGTATTAAATTCCTATTATATAAAAAAAGAAGATATCAACTATATCTTCATTATTATTTTGCTTTACTTTCTGCTTTTTCTAACTTAGCAACTGTGTCATTTAATACTTCAATAGTTTTCTTTCTTACATCAGAAGCCGCTTTTTCAAGTACAGGTGTACCTTTTTCAACAGCTAAATCATATAATTCGTTAGCTTTCTTTTCTATTTCTTTACCTTTCTTTTTAGCAATAGAAAGAACTTTTTCTTTATCTAAATCTTTTAACTCTTTTTGAATATCATTAATAGATTTTTCAATAGAATCTCTAACATCCTCATATTTCACATCTTTAGCCTTATTCCATAATTCTTTCATTTTATTAACTAAATCTTTTCTAGTATCTTCACCCTTCTTAGGTGCAAATAATAATCCTAAAGTTGCTCCAACAGCAAGTCCTGCAAATAATCCACTTTTTTTACTCATAATCTTCGTCCTCTTCCTTTCTTTTCTTTAAACTTACAATTTTATTAACAATATTCTTTACAAAATTAGCAATAGTATCAGTAAGAAAACCTACCTTATTAGAAAACATATCAAATATATTGAATATATTATCTAAACTTTTAACTTTCTTAGTTATATCACCAACTAAATAATTAACATTATCAATAGTAATTATAAGCTTTATTCCTAAAATAATACCTATTACCAATAAAATTATTAATAATAAATATACAATTATTGGTAAAATCTGAGTTAAAGTCATTCTTCTTCCTCCTCATCTTTATTCTCATACATAGAATCAATTAAATTAAATAAATCTTTTTCTAAAGTATCATCTTCTGACTTATTATCGTCATCAGAAACATTAACTTTTTCCTCTGCCTTAACTTCTATCTTTTTTTCTAATTTAACATTCTTATCAACTTTTTCAACTGGTGTTTCCTCTTTTTCCGGTTCTTCTTTAATATTTTGATTATTTATTAAAATTTCATCTAAAGTTTTTAAAGGTTCAGCAAACTCATCATCTACCTTTTTATTTTCCTCTTCTTTTTGTTTTTCATACGCTTTTTTTCTAACATCTTCTAAAGTAGGACTTTTAACTCCAGTATCAGTTTTAACAATAACATCATCTTTAGTATAATTTTGATTTAATACACCGTAAACCGGAGAAATTACAGGAGATGGTCTAAATATCTTTTTTTCTTCTTTCTTTGGTTGTAAAAACTTAGAATAATCTCTAGGTTGTTCTTTCTTATTATAATCAGTTTCTTTTACTATATAATCTTCTCTATTTCTTCTTGGAACATCAAAATCATCATCAAATAAATCATTATTTACTTTATTATAAGTATTTTTCTTTGGTTCTACAGAACTTTTATCACTTCTACTTGGTAAATCATCATCAAAATCAAGTGGAAAATTAAAACTATTATTTTTCTTTGGCATTTCAGAACTAATTTCATCATCATGGTTATCTTCAACTGGCATTTTAACTTCTTTAATTGGATTGTTTTCTTTAACTACTTTGGTAGTTGTTTCTCTACTTACACTTGTATCTTCATCATCTTCTATATCAAATAATACATCTTTAATTTTTTTAAATACGCTCATATTAATTCTCCTTTATCAAATCATAATCTGGAACTTCATCTTCATTATAGTTATCATACTCTTCTACTACTTTTAAAAAGTTAGAATCATTAGAATTAGTTTCAAATATATTAAAAGTTTCTTCACTATAATTTAAAACATCTTCTTCTAACAAATTATCAATAATATCATCATTATAATTTACCGAAGTTAATATAATTAAACTATTAGTAATAGCACTAGCAATATCATTACTATTTACTATCACTTCTATTTTAGCATAATTATACATTATTTCAATTAAATATTTATCATTTTTTACATTTACTTCTACATAACCACTCTTATTATTATAATTTATTAAAGAACTATAATAAGCTTTTTCATTAACTTGATATTTATTTTCAATTTTATGATAATAACTAACTATATCTACAAACATATAATATTTAATATCATTTTCTTTAAAAACATTATTTTTATCATCTATTTTTATTGTACTTAAATTATTAGGTAAATAAAATTTATAACCATTTCTATACTGATTTGCTCTATCATTATCACTAGATACAACACTATTAATGATATCGTTAATGTTATCATTATTTATTTTAGTACATCCACATAATAATGTAAAACAAACAATTAATATAATTAATTTTTTCATCTTTATACCTCACATCCATCATATCACAAATTATCTTTATCATAAAGAAAAAAATTTAATCAACAAAAAAACTAGGGTTCTTCACCACTAGCCAAAAACTTTTTTACCAAAATCATTTTGTTTTGATTGTTGAAGTTTCATTGAGAAAAAATTTTAAACATTTGACAAGGTTAATTTAATAACCATTTACATTATTATACAAAAGACTATCAGGATAAATGAACGTCAACGCCAGCCATTTGATCATAAACTCCAACAGCAGATCCGTAAAAGAAGAATACGCCACCATCTCCACCAAAGCCAGTTGTATACTTTTTACTAGTTTCTAGAGTTATCCTTTTTGTCGCATGTTGATAAGAAGAATAGAATGTACCAGGGCCATCAACTCTTACATCGACATCCTGAGAAATTACCATTTGAACTGAACTATTTTGAAGTAAAACTGTGCATCCATAGCCATTTCCACTATATACCCGATCCGTAAACTCAATTGCCTGGCCGGACCAATATAAATGTGTTATAGGTGTAGTTATTCTTGTTAAATTACCATATAAATATGATCCTATAACATCATAACTTATAACTCTTGGTGCTCCCTTCCATTGTAATGTAGTTACAAGAGTACAAAGATTACCGGAGCATACACGGGAAAGAACCAATTTTTTTGCAGTTGTTTCGTGTAATTGAGCATTTATTGAATTACCAGTATCGTCAAAATCTTCTATGACCTTTTTAGTTACTTTTTCATCATATAAACCCATTGATAGATACTTATTGTGTGTAGCTTCAGTTATATAATCTTGATAACCATCAAAGTGTAGTTCAGTTAAAAAGTTATATTGTTCTTCTGTTAAACTTACCCCATGTGAGTTTGTGTAGTAAACTTCATCGGCTCGGACATTGATAAAGAATACTATACTTAACAAACATAAAGATAATCTAACTAGTTTTATCTTACATCACACTCCTTTCCTATTTCCGCCATAACTCAAAAAAACTAAAAAAGGTAGTGAAAGTCATTCACACTACCAAAAAATCCCTAAAATACTTGGATAAAAATCTATCATAATATTTTTTAAATGTATTATAATTCTTATCTTTCTTATTTGTATAGTCAGAAATATAAATATTTTTCATATTATCCAAATTAATATTTTCATCAACTATTATGGTGTTTGTGTTAAGATAAATTTTTAACAAAAAATTGGATTCCTTTTTTACAGAATTAATATAAATAACATCAGCCAAAGTTAAATAACTATATACCACATCATCATCATTTTTGACATAGCTCATATCATTTTCATTAAATGTAAAACCATTTTGAATTAAACTATTTATAAGATCATCTTTGCTTTTAACTTTCATATTTATTTTTCTAACACTCTTATTTTCTACTTCATCATTAATTAAATTATCATTACTAAAATCATTAAAATAACTTAATTCCATCTTTTGACAAGTATTTTTATAACAAGCATCCATATAAAATTTTTCATTCCTATAGATTCTATCTACAAATGTTTCTCTAGATTTTTCCTTTTCAATAATCAAATTTTTTGATGCACCAGTCAAAAGAATTACTTCATTGTTATTTTCATCAAAATAATATAACCTTATTAAATCAACACTAACAATGTTATCATTAACATCATAAAAATTACCAGGTTTAAAATAAATTTTATCTTTTGAAAAGAATAATAAACCATCTCTAGTTCTAATATTTTTATTCTCACCATATACTCTATATAGTTTTATTGAATTATAATTACTAATAAAATAATAAGCTAAGAATCCAAGTATTAATATTAATGTAACTAATACTGAATATATAAGTAACTTTTGACTTCTAGTTTTAGATTTAATAAGTTCAACAATTGTGTTATTTCTTGTTGAAGAAGCAGTGTTAATATCACTTCTTTTCCCATTTAATAATTCATCTACTGAAATATCAAAATAGTCAGCAATTAACAACAACTTATCATTAAGTGGAATAACATTATCATTCTCCCATTTATTAACAGTTGTCCTATGAACATACAAAGCCTTAGCAAGTTCCTCTTGACTAAGTCCTTTTTCCATTCTTAATTCTTTAATAAAAGTTGAAAAATTATTTTCTTCCATAACATCAAATCCAAACTACACCTAATCTACCACTTTTCAATAAAAAAAGAAACTATTTTTGTTTCTTCTTACCATAATATAAACTATTTAATACTTTAACCTTAACGCCTTTTTCATATTTAAACATTTTTCTAACGTTTTTAGGTAATTCTTTTTTATAAACTTTCATAATTCCCTCCATCCAATAGCCCTATTATAGCACAAATTTAATAAATTTGCCTACAAAATAGACATATATTTTTATTAATGTTATAATTTTTCTATGAATAGGAGAATCAAAATGAATAGAAGAGATGGAATTAAAGTTAAAGATTTAGATGGTATGCATAGTTTAATGTTAGAAATAATGCCCAAACGATGTGATTCTGACGTATATATATCAGCAAAAATAGATGTTACTAACTTAATTGATTATGTTAATAAATTAAAAAAGAAAGAAGAATATGACCATTTAACTTATTTTCATACCTTCTGTATTGCTATTGGCAAACTAATTTATAATAGACCTTTACTAAATAGATTTATTATTAACAAAACATTTTATGACCGTAAATACATATCACTTGGTTTTGTAGCAAAAAAAGAATTTACCGATCATTCTGAAGAAGTTTTTACATCTGTAAGAATTAATAAAGATGATAATTTAAAAACTATAAGTGATAAAACTAGCGGTAAAGTAACCAACATAAGAAATAATAAGACAAATAGTACTGATGATTTAGTGGACAAAGTTGGTCATATGCCAAAATTTATTAGATATATTGTTATGAAAATATTTAAATTTATGGATAATCACGATTTACTACCCGAATCATTAACTGAAAATTTAATTTATTATCAAAGTGCCTTACTATCTAACTTAGGATCAATAAATTGCGATTCAATCTATCATCATTTAACTGACTTTGGAACAAATGAAGCATTAATAACTTTTGGAAGAATTAAAGATGAACCTAAAGTTATTGATGGAAAAGTAGAAATAAGAAAAATGTTAGACATTGGAATCACAATAGATGAAAGAATTGCCGATGGATTCTATTTTGCCAAATCATTAAAACTACTTGAATACTTTTTTGAAAATCCTAAAACATTAGAAGATAATGCTGATACAATTTATGATATTAAATTACGTTAAATAAAAAATTAAAAAGAAGAAATTATTTCTTCTTTTTATTTAAATTATAGTTTATAATCAAATCCACTAGAATATTTCATAATTTTATTAAATACCCTAGTTTTTTCTTCTCCATCAAGAATTACAGGTTGATAATTATTTTTATTTTTATAACCAGATACTGATGCTGGAATAATTTCTATATTATCATCTAATCTTAAATCTTGTTTATAGAAAGTAAAAGTTTGTCTAAACATAAATGTATCTTTATCTGGCGGATTTTGATTTCCTCCAAAAACAAAATTTCCTAAAGAATAAACAATATACTTATCATTATACTTTTCGATTCCTTGTATAACATGTGGATGTGTTCCAATAACTAAATCTGCACCATTATCTATTAAATAGCGTCCCATTTTTTGTTGTGCATTATTTTGAATTAAATCTTTTTCAATTCCCCAATGAACGCTTACTATAATTAATCTAGCACCATTTTCTTTTAAATAATCAAGTCCCTTTTTAGCTTCACTATATTTGACACAATCGATATCATGAAAAGCCATAAATCCAACTTTAACACCATTAATTTCCTTAATTAAATAATCACTGTATCCATAATGCAATACGTTATTATCATCCAATGTTTTAATAGTTTCATCATAACCACTTTTGCCAAAATCATAAGCATGATTATTAGCAAAACTAACCATCTCCACACTACCTTTTTTCAAAATATTTACATAACTAGTTGGAGCTTTAAAATTAAACATTTTTTCAACCTTATCATTTGAAGTAGTAAGTTGTCCTTCTAAATTCGCAACTGTTATATCATCTTGATCCAAATAATCTTTAACTTTAGCAAAATAATATGCAAAATCCCCATTATTATCGTCCAAATATTTATCAAATCTAGTAGCATAACCATATCTTGGATCCCATCCAATAGTACAATCTCCAACAAAACTTAAACTGATAGTGGTAACATCACTATCAGCACTTTCTTCATTTCTTTGTTCAATAATAATTGGTTCTTTTTTTACAATTTGTGCTTTATAAAATTTAACTATAAAAGTATAAGCAAGTAATCCAAAAATAACCATATAAATAATTATTAAAAATTTCTTCATTTTACAACTCCTTTAATTTCTTACCAGAAACTTCTACTGTTTTTTTAGCAAGTACTGTCAAACTATCTACAATATCATTATACCTTATTTTTAAATAACTATAAACAACAGATAACTCAGTACAACCTAAAATTATTATTTCACAGCCATTTTCTCTGAAGTAATTCAAAATTTCATCAAATTCTTTTAATGAAACATCCTTATTCTTTTTAACTTTATTATAAATAATATTCATAACCTTTGCTTGATACATTTCATCTGGTACAAATAACAAATCATTATTAATAAACTTATGATAAGCACCAGATTTAATAGTACCATCAGTTGCCATTAGACCGATTCTTTTAGGATTATCCTTTAAAACAACTTTACTAGTTTCCTCTAAAATATTAATAACTTTAGCACTAACTTCTTTTTGAACCTCATCAAAGAAATAACTAGCCGTATTACAAGGAATAACAATATATTTGCACCCCTCTCTATCAAGTATTTTAGCACAATCAACCATTTCAGGTACTGGACTATCATCAGATTTACCAAGAATAAAATTAGTTCTATCAGGAATACTTGAATATTGACAAACTAACATATCAACATTATCTTGATCACTTTCACTAACCGTATTATCTATAACTAAATCCATAAAATAAGTTGTCGCTTTAGGTCCTAATCCTCCAATAACCCCAATTAAATTATTCATAATATTTCCTAAACTTTCTAATATGATTAATCAAAGCCCCAACAATATAATATTTTCTCTTTAAACTAAAATCTTTCTTATAATCTAGTGGATTATTTTTCTTTAATTTTTTAGCAACTTTAACTAATTCTTTATCTTTACAATATTTTTTAATAATACTAAAAGGAATAATACTATAAAGTTCACATCCTTCTTGCTTATATGTTTTATCATGTATATCATAAATAAAAGTATCTACAAGTGGTGCTAAATAATTCGTATTACCTGCTCCCATATAGAAGTTGCTTCTGCCAAGTCTTACATTAACTTCAAAGAAAGAAAATTCTTTAGTATCATCATCATACTTAATATCAAAATTAGCATAACCTACATATTTAGTTTCTTTAATAAACTTTTTAGCTGCTTCTACAATTTTTTCATCTTCCGTATTATAAATTGCCGAATAATTTCCCGTAACATCAGGTCCTTTTTCCTCTAATAATACTTTACCAACTGATGAAAATATAACATTACTATTTTGATCAGCAAAGCAAGTTAAAACTCTCATATTAGCGTCTGTTCCTTTAATATATTCTTGAACAACTACTGTATCATCATAACCAGATGCAAATAATCTCTTCATCATTTCTTTATATTCATCTAAAGATTTAAATAAAAATACCTTCTCTTTTCCCTCAAAACTAAGTCTTTGATACATTGCTTTATTACTTACCTTAGCTATAAAAGGACACTTAAAACTTATCTTAGTTTTATCATAATTATTCTTATCAACCACAATAGTTTTAGGATAATTAATACCCACCTTTTCACATATATCATAAAATCCTTCTTTAGAAGAAACTTTAACTAAAGTATCATAATCAATAGTAGGTACAACATAATATTCACTTAATTTATCTTTATTCCTAATAATAATTTCAACATAATCTTCACTACAACCAAAAAGTAATAACTTTTTATCCTCATATTTACTCTTAAGTTCAATTAAAAAATTAATTAACTTTTCTTCTGTCATATTATCAATAGTGAGTACATCTATAATTTTAGAATATTTAGTCATCCAATAAGTATATTTTCCAATAACAATTGATTTAATCTTATAATGTTCATAAATAGTTCTAGCAACACTATAAGCACCTACATCTATTCCTAATATTACTGGTATAAATTCATTATTCATCCTATCACTACCTCTAAAATTATTATACACGTATATTAAAAAAGAATAAAGCCATAATTATAAATGGAGGAAAAATAATGAAAAAAGTACCATATATGTTATCTACTAAAGATACATCTTACATTGAAGATATGTTCAACTGGAATATAACAGCATATCAAAAATGTGAAGAATATTTAAAAAAAGTGACTAACAAAGAACTACAATCGGAACTTAAAAAAATAAGTAAAATGCATTACAAAAACTGTGATAAGTTAGTTAAATATATAGGAGGTTTTATTAATGAATGATAAATTTATTCTATATGATATGTTAAACACAGAAAAAAACATGAAAATAAATACAGCAACTGCTTTAAATGAAGCATCATGTGATGAAATATATAACTTATATCATGAAATATTTGAAGATATCTCATCATCTGCAAAAAACTTATTTACAATTGGCTTTAATAATAATTGGTACACCTTAGAAGAAACAACCCAAACTAAAATTAAAGAAAGCCATACTAAATTAAAGAATTCTTTAAAAGAAGAATAATACTTAAAAAGATACTTGTTAATTTATTCAAGTAGCTTTTTTATTATTTATACTAAAATTATTAACAATTAATTGTCATTTATTCTTTTTGCTTTACACTTTTTAACAAAATATCACTACTTAAACAATATTTATTTAAAAAATTGTTATTATTATAAATTTTTCTATTGAATTTCCAAAATGATTATGATAATATATTCTTGTTCTTGGGGAATTGGCTCAGTTGGCTAGAGCATCTGCCTTGCACGCAGAGGGTCAAGGGTTCGAGTCCCTTATTCTCCACCAATGAAGAATTTAAAAAGATGGTTTCAACCCATCTTTTTTATTTTTAATTATTTTACTTGGAACAATTATAAATTTATTATACAATAATATTAACAAGGAGTATGATTTAAATGAAGAAAAAAGACCTATTGTTAGATGTTGATGAAGTTATATGTTTTTCTGGCTATCTAGAAGCCGTTAACGACTTTTTAAATACTAATTACAATATTGACGATTTTGATTGTTATTACATTGATGAAAAAGTTATACCAAAAGAAAGATTTAAAGAATTTAATGAATATGTAAGTAAAAGAAATCTTTATGATTATACATCTTTTCTACCAGGAGCTATTGAAACAATTAAAAAACTAAATGAAAAATATGAAATATATATTTGTTCAGCATGTTTAAATACATTTGATTTAGATAATTCAGGAATTCAATTTAAAAACAAATACGATTTTTTAAGAAAAAATTTACCTTTTATAAATCCCAAAAAATTTATTTTAACAAGTTCTAAAAATATGGTAAAAGCTGATATTCAAATAGATGATTATTTACCTAACTTTGATAACGATACTAAACTTAAGATTCTATTTCCATCATATCATAATAAAAACATTGACGATGAAATATTAAAAGAAAAAAATATTATAAGAGCTGGATACGATTGGAAAACAGGATGGAAAGAAATATCTAAAATATTATTAAAAAATGAAAATAATTAAGCCATAAATTGGCTTTTTTATGTGTAAAGTTATAAATTATATCTTGTTTCATATCATAATAATATAGTAATATTTTATTGTAAGGACGTGATATATATAAGAATAGTAGGAACATGTGTAAGAGGAATAAGAACACCCATTATTAAAGAAGGAGATGACCTAGCAAATATTGTTGTTGATTCTTTATTAAAAGCAAGTAAAGAACATAACTTTACATTTAATGATAAAGATATTGTTGGCATAACTGAAGCAGTTGTCGGAATAAGTGAAGGAAATTATGTAACAATAGATGATATTGCAAACGACGTATCCTCTAAATTTAATACTAAAGAAATTGGAATAGTTTATCCAATATTATCTAGAAATCGTTTTTCTAATATCTTAAAAGGTATTGCTAGAAATATGAATAAAATAACAATTCAATTATCATTTCCAGCTGACGAAGTTGGTAATGGTATCCTAGATGAAGATAAATTAGATAATAGCAAATTTAATTTAGGAAGTTCATTTACAGAAAAAGAATATAATGAATACTTTGGTGACTGGATTCACCCATTTACAGGCATAAATATGGTTAAATTCTATAAGGAATTATGTGAAAAAGAAAATTGTAAAACTGAATTTATCTTTTCTAATAATCCACTAGAAATTTTAAAATATACTAATAACGTAATAAATTGCGATATCCACACTAGAGAAAAAACTAAAAAAATGTTAAAAAATTATAATGCAAATGTATATTCTTTAGTAGATATCTTAAACAAACCAATTAACAACTCTGGATTCAACCCTGAATATGGATTATTAGGTTCAAATAAATCTACTGAAGAAAAATTAAAATTATTTCCTAAAACAGGTAATGTTTTAGTCCACAAAATTCAAGATTTATTAAAAGAAAAGACAGGTAAAACAATTGAAGTAATGGTTTACGGAGATGGTGCCTTTAAAGATCCAGTTGGCAAAATTTGGGAACTTGCTGATCCAGTTGTATCCCCTGCTTTTACTGATGGACTTATTGGCACGCCAAATGAAATAAAACTTAAATATGTAGCAGATAATAAATATGCTAGTTTAACAGGTAATGACCTAAAAAAGGCTATCATTAATGAAATAAAGGAAAAACAAAATAACTTAGTAGGACAAAATATATCTTTAGGAACTACTCCAAGAAGAATTACGGACTTAGTCGGATCATTATGTGATTTAACCAGTGGTTCTGGTGATAAAGGAACACCAGTTGTATTAATCCAAGGATATTTTGATAATCTATCAAATGAATAAAACATGGAAATTCAAATCCATGTTTTTATTTTTTTAATCTCTATCTCCAAATATTTTTATTAATCTTATTACTTCCAATGCTGAAGATAATACCCCGGCAACATATGTTAAAGCTGCACTAACAAGCATTGTCTTTGTTCCAACAATATCATCTACATATCCACATTCTCTTAAATTATTTTGTGCTCTTTTAGATGCATTAATTTCAGTTGGTAAAGTAACTAATTGAAATAATAATCCAAGTCCAACAAGCGCAATACCTAAAGTAATTAAATTCATGGTTTCTAAAAGTAATCCAATAACCAAAACAACATATGCAAACTTAGTACCTAAACTAACAACTGGAAAGATAAAACTTCTTAATCTTAAAAAGAAATATCCTTCTTTATCCTGAATAGCATGTCCACATTCATGAGCAGCAATTGCCATTGAAGCAACACTAGAACCATTATAAACCTCATTAGATAATCTAACAGTTTTTCTTCTAGGATCATAATGATCACTTAAAGTACCAGTAGTTTGAACAACATAAACATCATTTAAACCATTATCATCAAGAATCTTTCTTGCTACATCATATCCTGTCATATCATAAGAATTCTTAATCTTTTTATATTTTCCATAAGTTACTGAAATATAAATTTGAGCAGCCATTGGAATCAAAAACATAAGTAAATACATGTAATCCATAATCTATACCTCCTCGTAAGTAGTTCCTTCTCTAGTATCAATTAACTTAATACCCTTACTATATAATTCATCCCTTATTGAATCAGCAAGTTCATAATCTTTACTCTTCTTAGCATTATCTCTTTTTTCAATTAATTTCATAATTAAATCATGGTCTTCTCTTTTAGCCTCATCTTTCTTTAATAAATCAAGCGCCAAAACTCTATCAAAAGATCTAATAAGTTCAATCTTTGTAGTACCATTAACAGTTTCATCTTTAAGTAAAGAATAAATAACAGTAATCGCATTAGCAGTATTCAAATCATCAGTAATACATGCTGTAAATAAATTAGTATAATTTTCAAAATCACCATCACTAAGCATTCCATCTTCTTTTAAATTAGCTATCTTATTCTTTAACTTTTTATATTCATTTTCTGCCGCATTAAGAGCATCAAAAGAAAATATTAATTGTTTACGATAATGACTATTTAAACACATATATCTAAATGATAATGGATTATACCCCTTATTAACTAAACTATCAACAGTAACAACATCACCATGACTCTTACTCATCTTACCATCAATACTCATTAAATGTTCCGTATGTACCCAATAACTACACCATTTATGTCCTAAATAAGCTTCACTTTGAGCAATCTCATTAGTATGATGAGGAAAAATATTATCAACACCACCAGTATGAATATCTAAATATTCACCTAAATTTTTAATTGATATACCAGAACATTCAATATGCCATCCCGGATATCCAACCCCAAAAGGAGAATTCCACTTAAGTTCTTGATCTTCAAACTTGCTTTTAGTAAACCATAAAGCAAAGTCAGCCTGATTTTTCTTATTACCATCAAACTCTACTCCATCTCTTACCCCAACAACCATTTCATCTTCCTTATGGTTAGTTAGTTTATAATAATCATCTAATTTAGAAACATCAAAATAAACATTACCACCAGCTTGATAAGCATAACCATCTTTAAGTAACTTCTCTATAATTTTAATATACATATCAATATTATCACTCGCATTGCTTACAATTTCTGGTCTCTTACAATTTAAAGCATCAAAATCCTTAAAAAAAGCATCAGTATAAAATTTAGCTATATCTAAAACACTTTTATGTTCCTTCTTAGCACTAGCAACCATTTTATCTTCTCCAGAATCAGAGTCACTCTTTAAATGACCAACATCTGTAATATTCATACATCTTTCAACTTTATAACCAATATATCTTAAAGTTCTATCCAATAAATCATTACATACATAATTTCTTAAATTACCAATATGTGCATAATGATACACAGTAGGACCACAAGAATAAAAAGTAACCCTATCTTTATTATGAGGTGCAAATTCCTCTATTTTTTTAGTTAAAGTATTATAAATCTTCATAATTACCTCCTTACCCATAATTTTATCATTTATAATAAAAAAATAAAACAACATAACTTAAAAAAGTGATTACTTTAACATAATCACTAAGCAACTAACTCATTAAACCCAATTCTACTTGTCTCTTCATTATTAAATACAAATATAATCGAATTATTTAAATATACCTTCTCATTATTCATATTACTTATATAACCATTACTAATCATCGAATCAACTAAATTCCTAATAATTCTACCCGCTTTATCATAATTATTAAAACAAATAATTGAATAAGGATTCTCATCTATCTTATTATACAAATAATTATTATTAATTAACTTATTAACTCCAAATTCATCATTAAACTCTAAACAATTAATATTAATTAAATTAATTCCTAACTTGTTAGCAATATAACTAATTATTTTCTCTTTACTCTTACTTTCTCCATTTAAAAACATATACTTATTAAACTTATTATCTCTAATAATATTCATTATATTTTTAACAATCAATTCATTATATTTTTTCTCAAGTTCACATTTAACCTCATTAAACTTATTATCATCTATATTAATAATATTAACTCTCTCCTTAATTAAACTATCTACATCTATCATTTTAATGTTTATATCCTTAGATTTATTAACATAATTATCAAGTATTTTCTTAGAACAAACTGTATCTAACACTTCTATTGATTTATCAGGATTATATAAATTAGGCATATATTTATCCGTATTACTAATAATATAATTAACTATATTTTTATTTATTTTTAATTTATAGTACACTTCATAACTTTTCTTAACTTTATTTAATATAAATTCCATATCTTTTAAACTTGGTTCATTAACCATAATAGGAGTAAATCTTCTAAGTAAAGCCTGATCTTTTTTAATATATTCATTATATTCACTTATTGTAGTAGCTCCAATAATTTTTATATCCCCACTACATAAATAAGGTTTTAATATATTACCAGCATCTATTGCTCCTTCACTAGAACCAGTTTTCATAATTGTATGAATTTCATCTATAAATAAAATTATATTTTTATTTTTAATACACTCTTTAATTAAATCATTAACTCTTGCTTCAAACTCTCCCCTATATTTAGTTCCCGATATTAAAGTACTTACTTGAACTGAAATTATTTTTTTGTTTTTAAGTTCTACCGGAACATCTCCAACCTTTATTCTTCTAGCAAGTTCTTTAACTAAAGCAGTCTTTCCAACTCCCGCATGTCCTATTAATAAAGGATTATTTTTATTTTTTCTTAAGAGTATTTCCATAATATTTGTTATTTCTTTATCTCTTAAATATATTTTGTCAGTTGCCTCATCATTTAAAACAGTACCAAATTCACTTAAAACGCCTTGATTATTAAGTTCTAAAGTAAGAGCATCTAAATCAATTCCCATATTATTAACTATACTATAACCTATTCCATCTTTATATGATAACAAACTAGACAATAAATAATATTCATCTAATTCTTTATTATCTTTATCCGAATTTTCTCTTGCTTTATTAATCACTAACCTTAATAAAGGAGTATATAAAATATATTTAGACTCTTTAGTAGCACTTCCTATAATATTAAGTAAATTCTTTTTATAATTATAATAATTTAAATTATATTTATAACATATTTTACTAATATTTTTATTCTTTAATAAAGATAATAATAAATGTTCAGTTCCAACATAAGGATGATGACAACTAAGCATTTCTTTTTCTGCAATTTTAAGTATTTTATTTGTTTCACTATTATAACAATTTTTCATGATTTATCTCCCATAATATTCTATGAATATAATGGTTTAAGTATTAAAAAAATATTCAGGTTTCCCTAAATATTTAATATAATTTATTTAACAACAATATTAACTAACTTCTTAGGAACAGTTATAACTTTAACTATTTCTTTATTATCTATAAATGCTTTAACATTATCAACAGACTTAGCTAGTTCAACCATTTCTTCTTCAGTAGTATCTGTTGTAACTTCTATTTTTCCTCTAATCTTACCATTAACTTGAACAACTAAATTAAAGGTGTTTTTTACTAATTTATTTTCTTCATATTTTGGCCATGATTCTTCAATTATATTTTTATTAAATACGATTTCAAATAACTCACTAGTTATATGAGGTGCAAGTGGGTTTAATAAAATTAAGAATGATTTTAATTCCCTCTTAGTAATATATCCACGTTCCCTAACTTTTTTAAGATAACTCATGCAAGCTGCAATTGATGTATTTAATTTTAAATCTTCTAAATCTTCAGTTACTTTTTTAATAAGTGAATTTAAGTCATATTCTTGTTCACTTGATAATTCTTCATCTTCTTTTACAATATTTTGTAAATCCCATACTTTATTAATAAAGTTAACTATTCCATTTATTCCATCATATGTCCAAGC
Organism: uncultured Mycoplasmatota bacterium; assembly: GCA_900553855.1. Taxonomy (GTDB): domain Bacteria; phylum Bacillota_I; class Bacilli_A; order RF39; family UBA660; genus CAG-533. Next base: position 16,247 of record USFG01000013.1, read on the forward strand.
TATATTATCTTCATATCCGCCTAAGAAATGAACATGAAGTCTTGCTACATCTGAGCCATATTTATCAATAACTTCCATAGGAGATACACCATTAGCAGAACTCTTACTCATTTTCTTTCCAGTATCATCTAAAATTAAACCACTACCCATTTTTCTTATGAATGGATCTCTTGAAGGTACAGCACCTATTTCATACAAGAAGTTTTGCCAGAAGAATGCATATAGTACATGTCTAGTTATATGTTCAGTACCACCTGTATAGCAATCAACACTTCCCCAATACTTAAGTTTATCAAAATCTGCTAATTTCTCATTATTTTTAGGATCACAATATCTAAGCCAGTACCAACTTGATCCAGCCCAGTTAGGCATTGTATCAGTTTCTCTTTTTGCTGGTCCACCACACTTAGGACATTTACAATTTACCCAATCTTCTATTTTAGATAAAGGAGATGCACCATCTTCTCTTGGCATATAATCATCAGTCTTTGGTAATCTAACGGGCAATTCTTCTTCAGGTACTGGAACAGTTCCACACTTATCACAGAATACGATTGGGAACGGTTCTCCCCAATATCTTTGTCTATTGAATGACCAATCTTGCATTTTGTAATTAACAACTTTTTCACCAACATGAGTATTTACTAATTTATCAATAATCTTTTCTTTAGCTTCTTTAACTGGTAAACCACTAAATTCTTCAGAGTTCATCATTTTATAATTATTAGCTAAATATTCCATCTTTTCAACGGCGTTATTACTTACATCACCTTCAATAACTTGAATCATTGGAATATTAAATTCTTTAGCAAATTCATAATCTCTTTGATCATGAGTAGGAACAGCCATAACCATTCCCGTACCATATCCTGCTAAAACAAAATCAGCAATATAAATTGGAACTTTTCTTCCATTAACTGGATTAATTGCATATAATCCATCTAATATACATCCAGTCTTTTCTTTTTGATTACTAATTCGATCAAGTTCACTTCTGTATCTTGTTTCTTCTTGATATTTCTTTACTTCTTCATAATTTTTAATATTATCTTTTAACTTACTAATTAATTCATGTTCAGGAGCCATAACCATAAATGTAATTCCATATATAGTTTCAGGACAAGTAGTAAATATTTCCGCATTAGTTAATTTATTATTATTTTCATCAACTATTTCAAATGATACTTTTAATCCTTCACTCTTACCTATCCAATTTCTTTGAAGTTCTTTCAAGTTCTCATTCATATTAATTCTATCAACATTACCAAGAAGTTTTTCAGAGTATTCTCTCATCTTTAAGAACCATACCCATCTTTCATCTTGAATTACTTTGCCATGGCATCTATCACAAATTCCACCTTGAGAATCTTCATTAGAAAGTACAGTCTTACAAGTAGGGCAAAAATTTACAACCCCTTTCTTTTTATATGCTTTGCCATTTTTAAAAAATTGTAAAAATATCCATTGTGTCCATTTATAATAATCTTCATCACTAGTTGCAAACGCTCTATCATAATCAAATGACAAACCAATTCTTTTAGATTGAGCAAGAACATTTTTCATTCCATTAGCAACAAATATTTTAGGATCTATTCCCGTTTTAATTGCCGCATTTTCAGCAGGTAAACCAAAAGAATCACCACCTATTGGGAATAAGACATTATAACCTTGAAATCTTTTCATTCTAGCAAGTGCATCCGCTGGAACAGACCCCTTTAAATGGCCCATATGTAAATTTCCACTTATATTAAAAAATTCATATAACACATAATATTTAGGTTTAGTTGGATGAAAATCTATAGCTTTAAAACTTTTTTCTTCATCCCATCTCTTTTCCCATTTTTCCTCTACTTCTTTAAAATTGTACATAACAATCAACTCCTTCGTAATTGCATTTCATCTAATGATTTTATTATAACACATACATTAATTATTTGTTAATAATTTAATTATTGAAAAAAAGAACAGCCAAAGCTATTCTTAATTAATGAATCTCTAATCTTAATTTATCAGCTAAAGTAGCTATGAACTCTGAATTAGTTGGTTTTGCTCTATCATAATCAACAGAGTGACCAAATATCTCTTCCATTACTTCATAATCTCCTCTAGTCCAACTTACCTCAATTGCATGTCTAATTGCTCTTTCAACTCTTGATGAAGTTGTATCATACATATTAGCAATTTCTGGATATAATTCTTTTGTAATGGCTCCCAACATACTAGGTTTATTATACATTAAATTAATACTATCTCTAATATAACTATAACCTTTAATATGACTAGGCATTCCAAGTGAATGTAATAAATTTGTTATAGCTTGTTGTAAGTCTTTATTATCAATTCTTGTTTTATTTTGATTATTAACAATTCTTTTAATAATATCAGTTAAAGAATCCAAATTATATGGTTTTAACATATAATAACTTACCCCAACATCCATACACTTTTTAATTATATCCACTGAATTAATACACGTAGTAATTATACTTTTAATATTTATATTTTCTTTTTTTAATTCTTCTAAGACGCTAAGTCCATCTCTTTTTGGTATAACTAAATCCATTAAAACTAAATCATAACTTTCATAATTCTTTTTTAATTCAATTAAAGCATCTTCTCCATTAGAACAAGATCCTACTATTTCTACACCAACATTCTTACTACTAAAATACTTCTTTACTTCAGTGACAACATCTTTGTTATCATCTACCATAAATACCTGTATTTTGGTTTTCATTTTCTCTCCCTTTCATCTTATTATATAAATACCACGTACTTTAATTATACACTTAAATATGACAAATAAAAAGAAAATATCCTGACAACTATTGTCAAGATATGTAAACTTTTGTCGAATTATTTAAAATTATCTTCTATATCTTTTTTATTTAAAGGATTAATTAATACAGCATCAAAGCCATATTCTTTTAACTCTTTCTTTAAGTTAATACTCTTCTTTTTTGTTATAACAAACACTTTTCCTTTAAAGCCATCCACTTGTCTAACTTTATCTAAAAAACTTCTAGCATCTATCTTGTCCATATCCTCATCAATTACAATTATATTAAAAGACTCACCATTTCTTATTTTATCCAAACAAGTTTTAGTCATGTCAAAAGATTCAACTACATCCCCATTTTTCTTTCCGATTGATTTAACTACTCTAACATTTTTTTCATTACTTGAAATAACACCAATATTTTTAATATCATTATAATAATCTTTATATTTATTTTCTATTGTATCATTATTACTAGTAACAATTTCTTGATTTAATGTAACCGTTATCTTTGCCCCTTTTGTTGAACCACTTTCAATTATAAAAGTTCCACCTATAATATTTATAATTTTCCGTACTAATTTCAAATTCAATTCTAAATTATCCTTATTTATAATTTCAGCATTAGTCAATTCTTCATGATTACTCATTATTTCTTTTTGCTTAAAAACATCAATTCCACAACCACTATCTTCTACCACAATTATTAACCTACATATATTTGATTTGATTATACTATTAATTCTAAATTCAACATATCCATCTTTAGTATATTTAAAAGCATTACCAAGTAAAGTTGAAACAATTTGTTTAACCCTTATTGAATCACCATATAATTCATTAGGAATATTATCTTCCATAATAATTCTAAAATCTATATTTTTATCTAATTTATTTTTGTAATTATAATAAATTGAATTAAATAATAATTTAGGGTTATATTTATTTTTAACTTCATTTAAATTTCTAACATCTAAAGAACTTACATCAATAGTATTTCTTATTTTATTTCTAGCTGTATCAATAATATTTTTAGATTTTACTAAATCTTCATTAATAATTTCCAACGAGTTACAATTACTCATCTCTAAATATAATTTATCTAATTTATCTATTTTATCTTGTATATCGTTAGTAATACTAAATATAAATTTATTTTTTTCTGCATTTGATGCTTCAGTCATAGCCTGTGTCTTAGTTAATTCTTCAATTATTTTCAAATCAGGATTTTCTATCGTAAAATACATGATAAATAAAACAATACTCTCCATAGAAGTTGTAAGAGTAACTGTTGGATTTATTCTTTGAATAAATACAATAATAATATTAAACAAAGTAAAAGCTAAGAATGGTAATACCTTTTTCATTTTAACATTTTTAATATGACAAAATATTGTAATAATACTTGCAGTAATAGCAACAGTTCCTACATTATAAGTATAGTCACATGATAAACCAGTTGCAAAACCATTTCCTGTTGTAATTGGCAAAACAAATATAATAAATGTAGATAACATCCCTACAATGCAAGTTAAATTTTTAATTCTATTAAAAACATTTTCATTTTTTTCAAAACAAAGTGAATAAATATATATAGTTAATGTTAAAGTGAAATATGTCATAAAACACATAAATAATTTTGTAAAAAAGTGACAAATTATTGCATCATCAGGAAGTTTATTTCCTAGTATCCCACACAAAATTTCTAACAATAGACCTATAAAATTAATGATAAGTAAAATAGAATAATATTTATTTTCCTTTGTTTTTAAATGACTCTTAGAAAAATAAGAAACAATAAGAACTACTAAATATATTAAAACTACTCCCATTAAATATATGAATTGCATATTCTTCACCTACTCTATCAAAAGAATATCACAATAAAAAAAATTAGTCTATATCAACATAGAACTAATTCTAATATTTATTTATATTCTAATTTTTTAACATTTTTATTAGTTATAAATTTCGGAATAACTTCAAAACATTTAGTTAAATCAAGTCCTTCATCAATTAATGCTCCACGATTTCTTTTACCACTTGGCGCAATTGGAAACGATTCAACATTAGAATGTACTCGAATATACATTTTATCCAATAATTCTTTAGGGAATTCTTTTTTAAGTCTTGCATTAATACTATCTAAAGCTTTAGCAAAACCACTAATCATAACAGGACTAAATTCCACATGAATAACAATTGATTCTCCCATCTTATCATCATTTACTCTAACAGCAGTCGTACTCATAACGTTTTTCGTATCTTTTAAAACCACATCTTCTATTTCAAATAAAGGTATAGTTCTTCCATTAACTACAAATGCATCATCTAATCTTCCTTTAATTCTAACTCTTCTATTATTATCAGATTTAAAAGCATAATTAGTTAATGATAACCATCTCTTTCCATCAGCGCTTTCTACATGTAAATCATTAATATGTAATTTATCAAAATCAGTTTCATCATAATAATATTTAGTCATATCAGCTGGAGATTTACCAACTAATAACCCAACTTCATTTAATTTACAATATCTTCCATTTTTATCAAGAACTTCAGTTTCAGCAAACGGTAATGTTGTAAGACCAATTCCCTCTTTTAAAAACATATTTTGTGGTAATTTTTCTAAATGTGCTTTAAACAAAGTAGTAAATATACCGCTAGCTTCTCCAGTTCCACCACCAATTGAAAATGAAACAGGTGCTAACGGAAATGGTAATTTAGAAGTACCAAATTTATGTTTTCTAGCTGTATAATTAAAATATTTTTCTTCTCCATTGCTCATTCCCTCTCCCGTAATAGTAGGAGCAATTAAGTTAGTAAAATCCAAATTTTTAAACTTTGGATTATTATTTAAATTATTACAAAAATCTAAATAAAATCCTACAGAACCTGGAGCATAATTAGGTCTATGAATAGCCATACTATACTTAAAAAAGCATCTATTATAAATAGGTTCTAAATTCATTAAACAACCATGAAATAATGAATCCCCAAGTGAACATAATTCCATATGTGTATACGTAGGAATATGATGAAGTACACTTATTCCATCCATACTAGCTAGACCAGAAATATCTTTATCATGAAATCTAGAAATAGTTACATAACTTCTATTAGCATGAAGCACACCTTTAGGAACACCAGGATTAGTAGTACCACTTGTGTAAGTTACTGCCATCGGATCATCTAATTCAACATCTTCAACTACTTTTCCATCATAATCTACACCAATATTTTCAAAATCATTTATTGTTATAACATTCTTAGAAGTATTTTCTTTAATACAATCAGTTTTATCTTTAAAGTCTGCATATCCTTTATCAAATTCTTCATAAGGATCCACATTTTCTCCTCTAAAGCTAGGTAATGAATTAGAAAGTGGAACTATTACTAAATTACTAAAATTTATATCATTTAATTTATCCTTTAATTCATCATAAACATCATCACTAATAAATACATAATCACTTTTAGATTTTTCAATAATCATCTTTAAATAATCAGAATCAAACCATTCTCCAAAAGAATTAACAACACCACCAATTAAGTTTATTGCTAAATATAAATATACAAATTCAGGAGTATTACTAACACATAGTGGAACCTCATCACCTTTTTTATACCCTAACTCTTTTAAACTTTTAGCATAACTAAATACATGATTAAATAATGATCTATAATCTATTTTATTTCCCCTATAAAAAATTGCATTTCTACTAAAATTTTTCTTATTTCTTAAATATGCATTCATAGCAAAGGAATAATTATGATTTTCATCCAAATCTTTAAGTATAATTTTTGCTTTTTCTGGTATATTCAAAACATCCACATCTTGATATTTATTTTTACTTTTATTTCCATTTTCTAATATATTATTTACTTGTAATTTAAATTCATTAATATAGTCCATTTTAACCTCCCAAATAACATTAGAATAAATAAACTCTAATCTTTAATTAGATTATATAATAACAAAGTTAAAAACGCAAAAAAAATCTCCTATATAAAGAGATTTCCCTAAATTATTTTTCACCAACAACTGATAAACTACCTGTAGATATACTTTCAGCAATAGTTAATAACTCAGTTGAAGATAACTTATCACTAGATAAATAAAAATCTACATTATTACTAGTCCAATATAAAGAGTTAGAAGATAATGCCCCGCAAGTATCACTAAGCATTAAAGGTTCTCCATAAACTGGAATAATTTCAAATTCATCCTTAATGCTTGCCTTTTCTTCAACTAATGTAAAAGGTGAATCCCCACTAAAAGTTAATATAACCCTATTACCATTATCAGTATTAATAGTATCTTTACTATTTAAATAAGTATTAGTAGGTAAATATAAAGGATAAATAATATCATCTATCGTTTTACTAACGTTTTCATCTTCCTTCGCATTCTCATCAATTAAAGTATCTAAATCAAAATAATCATCCTTAAATGTTGGTTTAAAATCTATCGAACTAAACTTAACAGTTATCTTAACATTACCACTATTATCAAGAACATCAACTTTAACAATATTACTATCTTTATCTAAATATATTTTCTCATTAACTAACAAACTATTATTAGGATAATTAACTTTAGTAGTAATAATAAAGCCATCATCACTATTTTCTACTTTAGCCTCGCTATCATTTTTAACATCTCTAACCAAGCTATCTATTAAATATCCTTGAGACCCATTATCAGGCCATTCTGATTGAAATTTAAAACTCTTATTCAAACTAGGTGTTACAACATATACCTCATCATTACTTCTTAAAATAGTTTGTTCATGATTATTTATTGTATTATTTAAATCAACTCTATAATTATTTTTATTTCTAGCAGCCGTTATATTATAAGTAAAAGTATCTTCGTTACTAACAATATCCATAGTACCCTTAACTAAATAAGTATCTTTTTTACCATACAATTTAATAAAATTATCACTACTTAATTCACCACTCTTACTAGCACATCCAGTGATAAATAATAATCCTATTAAAAATAATAAATATTTTTTCATTAATCCTCCTACATAATAATATTTTAAATTAAAAATATTTATGTATAATATTTCTAAAAAAACTCATACTAATACTAGAAAAGAGGTTATAATGACAACACTGCAAAAAATATGTTTAGTTATTACTATTATAGGTGGATTAAACTGGGGATTAGTCGGACTACTAGATTTCAATATAATAGACGCTATTTTTACAGCGGGTTCTGTTATTTCTAGAATAATTTATTCAATAGTAGGAATAACAAGTATTATAAACATAGGTATCCTATTAATGGATTTAGATAAGTAAAAAGAGCCTTACTAAAAAGCTCTTTTAATTATATTCTACTATATAATAATATTTATCTTGTTTAACTAACGTAATAGTACCACTTTTATCATAGCCAAGATCATTTTCATATTCTATTGTTACCTTAACCTTTTTACATGGAACATTTTCTTTATTTAATGAATATTTTTCATCTAATATTTCATCAATAATAACATTACTAACAACAGGTAATTCCTGATTTCTATTTCCATCACTATTGTTTTCTAAATATTTATATAAAGTATTTTCTATATTTAATCTATAATTACTAACTATATCTGGATATATAAAATCAACATTAATATCATACTTATTTAATTTATTCTTTAAAGAATATAAATCTATGATATATAACTTACTTATACTTTTAATATATTCTTCTTCATTATAATTATTTTCTAAATTATCTTTTAATATATTAAATTCATCTTTATATAATTTACTAGCATTACTCTTTAATGAATAAGGATATCCTTCTATTTCAGCTAAATTTTTAACAACTGGTTCATTATTATCTTTATAAACATATTTTATATAATATATTCCACCAACTGAATATATAAGTATCATAAACAATATTATTAATATAAATTTCTTCATAAACTCCTCAATATTCTTCTTATTTTCAACATTACAATAATTATATTATCATTCTTCTTAATTTTTTTCAATTTTTATATTGAATTTATTTTCATGTTTTGATAGAATGTAACTTGTAACGCAGGTGTGGTTCAATGGTTAGAATATAACCTTGCCAAGGTTGGGATGGGAGTTCGATTCTCCTCACTTGCTCCAGATTGATAGGAAACTCGAACTTTTCGAGTTTAAGTAATACAGACTAACTAGAAATAGTTAGTTTTTTTGTTATATAAAGAAGCCCCATTTATGTTAAATATAAAAGCAAAAGAATTAAAAATATAACAAGTACAAATGTTGCTTATGTAAATACCTTTAATATAATAGCAGGTATTTATTTCCGTTTATCAAACCTAGATACCAAATTAATTTTGCTTTCAAAAAAAGACTAGTTATATTTCAAACTAATCTCAATAGCAAATTGTAATTTATTTAACAATATAATTATTTATAAAAGCTTAATACTTGATAATGATAATAATCGTTGTTATCTAAATAATAAGCAGAGATGCCTTTTCCATGGTATGCAGTTTTACCAGAAGTTGATTTAGTTTTTGCTTTCTTTAATAATTACACCATCACCATACTTGCTAGTTTTATGTACATGGATAACCATATAATCATCAAATACTATTCAACATTCTTTAAAGATTCAACCATATCAATATTTTTTAAATTAAAATGGGTCACAACAATAACAATAACAGTAAAAATAATAGTAATTAAAGCTGAAAAAACATAACTTAAAAGAAACACTTCTCTATCAAACATTAAATAATCAGGTTCACAAGTAGAAATAATATAATGACATAAATAAGAGCCAGATGAAAGACCAATTAATATGCCAAGTATTGTCAATATAATAGTTTCTCTATTTATATATTTATCAACTTCTCTAACATAAAAACCTAATACTTTAAGTGTTGCTATTTCCCTTTTTCTTTCACTAATATTTATATTAGACAAATTATATAAAACCACAAAAGCTAACATTGCTGCTGCAATAATTAAAATAGCCACTATAGAATCAATAGATGATAACATATCATTTAATACATCTTTTACATCACTATTATTAATAATAGAAACAGCATCCTTACTAGCAATATACTTCATATCAAAATCATTACTATCATCTGAAATACTCTCATTTAAATCTATTAGAAAAGAATTTACTTTATAATTACCAAACAAACTATTATAAGTATTCTTATTTACATACATATACTGATTAATATAATTTTTAACAATATAAGATACTTTTATAGTATAACTATTATTTTCATTATCAAGTAAAGTAATATCATCTCCGATAGATACATTTAAAAGTTTCGCAGTTTTTTCACTAATTACACAACTATCATCTAATATATCATCATAAATATTATCTTCATTCTTATAATCAATTAAAGAAACAACCTCATTAAACCTATTAAAATCATTTGGTACTATCAAAGATACATCTTGTTTTATATCACCATTTAAAACACTAATACTTTGATAATTAACATCTACTGCTTTATTAACAATTTCTTCATTATTAATTTTATTAAGTAACTTTTCATAATCACCATTTTCATTTATAATCATCATTTTATCATATTTAAATATTTTACTATATTGATAATCATTTATATTTTTAATAGAATCTTTTAAACCAAAACCTGCCAAAATAAGTGCTGTACATCCAGAAATTCCAAAAATAGTTGTTAAAACTCTAGATTTATATCTAAAAATATTTCTAATAGTTATTTTATCAGAAAATTTAAGTCTTTTCCAAATAAATGATATTTTTTCAAGTAATATTTTTCTACCAGATTTAGGTACTTTTGGTCTCATTAAATTGGCAGGAACATCTTTTAAATTATAAATACATATAAAACATGCTGTACCACAAATACATAATATACATATCCAAAAACCAATCATATTATATGCACTATTAATTGAATATATAAATATCGGTATATTAAATAATTTTCTATAAATATTCCAAATAACATAAGGAATTAAATAAGAACCAATAAAAACACCTAAAATACCCCCAATAACAGTTGCTAAAAGTGAATAAATAACATATTTTAAAGTAATATAAAAATTATTATAACCCAAAGACTTTAATGTACCATTTTCAGTTCTATCTTCTTCAATCATCCTCATCATTGAAATAAGGCTAACTAAAACAGCAATTACAAAAAATATTAAAGGAAAAACATTTCCTAAATTCTTTACATTATCACTTGCATTAATTAATTCTTTATATGAATTATTATCTAACCTATCATAAAGATACCAATGTGGTTTAACTACTTCATTTTCATTTATACTTATGCCATATAACTCATTATATTTTTCATCTTCTCTTTCTTTTTTTATAACATTTATCTTTTTAATAGCATCATCAATAACATTTTTATATTCTTTACTATTAGTTAGCATATTTTTAGTATTATTTAAAGTTATATAAATAGCACTATAATAATCACTTTTTAATACATCTTCCAAAGTATAAGCATAATAATTAACTTTACCACTACCTAAATTAGTACTAGGTCTTTCAGAAGAAAAATACAATGGACTTATAACAGTTCCTACTATTTTTTTATTACTACCCAAAATATTAATAGAATCCCCAATACTTAAATTATTATCTAAAAGCATCTTTTTTTCAACAACAATTTCATTATTACCATTAGGTAAACTACCATCTTCTAAATAAACTTTATTAATACTATTATTTAACCCCATTACTTTAACAACATATTGTTCATTATTTAGCTTTAAATAAGTATCTGTTTCATATGAACCTATTACTTTATCAAATCCACCTATTTTAGATAAACTATTTATATCTTTATCATCAAGTCCAAGATTAGAAACAACTTTTATATCATAAACATTATTATCATCATAAAATTTATCTAAAGTTTTAAGCATATCAGGGCTACAAGCTTCAATCCCTGCATAAAAACCAATTCCAAGAAGGGCCATAGATAATAAAGATAAAAACCTTTTATAATTTTGCTTTATCTTCATAAATATATGTTTAAATAACATAGTTTTCATTTTACCACTCTATATCCTTTATATCCATAGGTTTTTCATTAATAACAATATCACTAACAGAACCATTTTTAAACTTAATAACTTTATCAGCCATTGGACTAATCGCAGAGTTATGTGTAATAATTACAACCGTCATATGTTCTAATCTACATGTATCTTGAAGCAATTTAAGTATTTGTTTACCGGTTTTATAATCTAAGGCCCCAGTAGGTTCATCACATAACAAAAGCTTAGGATTTTTACAAATAGCTCTAGCAATTGCAACCCTTTGTTGTTCTCCCCCACTAAGTTGAGCTGGAAAATTGTTCATTCTATCTCCAAGTCCAACTTTATTTAATATTTCCTCTGGTTTTAAAGAATTTTTACAAAGCTGAGTGGCAAGTTCTACATTTTCAATAACAGTTAAATTTTGTATTAAATTATAAAATTGAAAAACAAAACCAATATCATTTCTTCGATACTTTATTAAATTCTTACCAGTTAATTTGTTAACGCATTTGCCATCAACATAAACATTTCCACTTGTTAAAGTATCCATACCTCCCAAAATATTTAAACAAGTTGTTTTACCAGCCCCAGAAGGACCTAAAATACAAACAAGTTCTCCTTGTTCAATTTCAAAAGAAGTATTAGATAAAGCTTTTATTTCAACTTCACCCATTTTATATACTTTATTTACATTCTTAAACTCTATATAAGCCATAATAACCCTCCATTTTACTTATTTAAACTATTTTTAACAGATTCAGCCATTTTTCTTTTTTCTTTCGTAGGAACAAACTTTTTAACAACTGAACTTTTTCTATTGTTTTTAAGTCCTATATAAGCAAAAATACTAAAACAAACAGCACCGATAAAATTAACAAATAAATCCTTCATCGTATCATTTAAACCAATATCTAAATAACCATCATTAACAGTATAAAGTAAATTACCATCAGTATCATATATTAAAGTTTTACCAATATTATCTAAAATAACAGGTTTATTTTCACCACTAGGATTCATTGCAACCGAAGATACACTTGTAATAACAGTATCTTTTTGCATATCAAACTTTAAAAATTTATCTCCACCATATTCAAAAAACTCCCATAAAGTACCAATAGTCATTGAAAAACTAAAAGCAACTAAACACAGATAAAATGGGGATAAATTAATATCTTTACTATTTTTATTAAGTAAATCCACTAATGAAAAGCCAACCGCCGTGGCTAAAAAACCATTAATAGTGTGCAAACAAGTATCCCAATGAGGAATTATACCATAAAAATTATTTATTTCTCCAAGTATTTCTGAAGAAAAAATAAACAAATAAATACTAATCTCTAAACCATCAGGTAATGTTATTTCATATTTATTTTGAATAAATAATGGAGCAAATAATAAGATAAGTGATAATAAACAGAGTAAAGCATTATTTAAATTTCCTCTTAGTATTTGTAAAATCATACATAATATAACCAAAAATCTTAATATTAAATATATAGCTAAAGAACTTCTTTTAGTTTCTTTATAAGCCATTTTTATTAATTTTTGTACATTTAGTCTTTTCTTCATAATAATACTTTCCTTTTATTTAGCACATATACTTTGTGTTTCAAGTGGTACTTTATAAGTAGCTATATTTTTACTATCATCAGTGGCATATATAAGCAAATATAAACTATTATGTTCATCACATGTCTTTTTATATCCACCAACTTTAATTACATTTTCTAAAAACTTTTCTAATTTAATTTTCTTACCATCACTATATTCATAAGAACTAATCCTTTTTTCTATATCTCCATGTGACTCATATAACGTACATTCTATTTTTTCATATTCTTTAGTATCATCTCCGGCACAATACTTAATATTGGTAATATAAATAGCACTTTTCTTATCATTATAAGCAATACTACCAGAAATATTAAAAGCATCACAAGTACTAGATATTGTTTTAAAACTAAAATCATCAGCACCTATAATTATGTATTTCTTATTATTTTTTTTATTTTTCATAACGCGCCTCACTATAAGAATTATATCATATGTAATAAAGATTTTGTATAATTTCATTTTAAAAAAACAAATGATACAATTAATTTATCAGAGAGATTTAATCAAATCTTATAGTCTTAATTTCGTAATCGTGCATAGTTAAGGCTCCATAAAAAAATTCACGTCAGATAATGACGTTTTTTTATA
>USFG01000014.1 GCA_900553855.1 uncultured Mycoplasmatota bacterium
AGGTAGCGAAATTCCTTGTCAGGTAAGTTCTGACCCGCACGAAAGGCGTAATGATCTGGGTACTGTCTCAACCATAGACTCGGTGAAATCTTAATACCTGTGAAAATGCAGGTTACCCGCGACTGGACGGAAAGACCCCGTGGAGCTTTACTGTAGCTTGATATTGGAATTCGGTAAACTATGTAGAGCATAGGTGGGAGACTATGAGATTAAGGCGCCAGCCTTAAAGGAGTCACCATTGGAATACCACCCTTAGTTTATTGGATTTCTAACCTAGGACCATAATCTGGTTCAGGGACAGTGTCTGGTGGGCAGTTTGACTGGGGCGGTCGCCTCCTAAAGAGTAACGGAGGCGCTCAAAGGTTCCCTCAGATTGGTCGGAAATCAATCAAAGAGTGTATTGGTATAAGGGAGCTTGACTGCGAGACCAACAAGTCGAGCAGGTGCGAAAGCAGGACAAAGTGATCAGGCGGTAGAAAATGGAATTGCCGTCGCTTAACGGATAAAAGTTACCCTGGGGATAACAGGCTGATACCACCCAATAGTTCACATAGACGGTGGTGATTGGCACCTCGATGTCGGCTCGTCACATCCTGGAGGTGGATTCGCTTCCAAGGGTTGGGCTGTTCGCCCATTAAAGTGGCACGCGAGCTGGGTTCAGAACGTCGTGAGACAGTTCGGTCCCTATCCATCGTGGGCGTAGGAAAATTGAGAAGGGCTGTTCCTAGTACGAGAGGACCGGAATGGACGCACCTCTGGTGTATCTGTTGTAACGCCAGTTGCAACGCAGAGTAGCTATGTGCGGAAGGGATAATCGCTGAGAGCATCTAAGCGAGAAGCCCTCTTCAAGATGAGTTTTCCCATATTTAATATAGTAAGATTCCTTAAAGACGATGAGGTTGATAGGCTAGAGGTGGAAGCGTAGTGATACGTTGAGCTGACTAGTACTAATAAATCGAGGATTTAACCATATAATAAAGAATTTGATGAGTACATTATCTTGTTTTTAAAGGACAAAATCCTTAATTGGTGACAATAGCTAAGTGGATACACCTCTTCCCATCCCGAACAGAGAAGTTAAGCACTTAAACGCCGAAGATAGTGAATGCGAAAATAGGTAGTTGCCAATTTTTTTTTTGCAATTTTTTTGCTTTAGATGTAAACCCGTATTTACAATTAATATTTGATACAATATAATAAGTATAGGTGATAAGATATGGATTATAAATATACATCAAGAAGTATTGATGACACTATGGAATTAGCTGAAAATATTGAATCAGAAAAATTTCCCGGCATGGTTATATGTCTAGATGGTGAATTAGGTAGTGGTAAAACCGTATTTGTTAAAGGGTTTGCTAAATCACTAGGAATTTCTGAAACAATTACTAGTCCAACATTTAATTTAATTAAAGAATATGAATCAGGAGAAATGCCACTATATCATATGGATGTTTATAGATTAGAAGGTAAATGTGAAACAGTTGGTTTCAATGATTATTTCAATAAAGACGGAGTTTGTATCATTGAATGGTCAGATATGATATGTGATTGTTTACCTGAAGAAAGATTACAAATCGATTTTAAAATAATTGATGAAAATACTCGTGTTCTAGTATTAAAACCATATGGTCAAAAATATGTTGATTTAGTAGAATCAGTACTATAATAATGCAAAAAAGCATTATTTTTTTTTGTAATTTATTGTATAATATAGGCATATTGGAGGTTGTTAATATGTTAAAATTATTTATAAGTACCTATAATGAATTAATTCAAATCGGATTATTTAAAGATAATGATTTATTTGACAAAAGTGAATTTGAAACTTACAAAAGCCACAGTGAGTTCATTGTTACTATGATTAAAGAAATATTAGAAAGAAACAAACTAAACGTTTCAAACTTAAATGAAATAATAGTGGTTAATGGTCCAGGATCATTTACTGGGACTCGTTTAGGTGTTACCGATGCCAAAATGCTTGCTTTTACCTTAAACATTCCTATCAAAACAATCACAAGCATCGAAGCCATCGCATTAAGTGTACCTGAAAAAGATAAAATTATTTGTATATCAGATAATAAAGGAAAATATATTGGTGAATTCAAAGATAATAAACTAATTAAGGACATTTATTACATTAAAAATGATTTAGCTGAAGAATTGTTTTCTAATACCAAAGATAAAGTATATATTGATCAAAAAATAGATCTAGATAAAATTTCAAATCAATTATCAACATTAAATCCCGTAAATGTTCATTTAGCTAATCCAATATATATAAAAACTATCGAGGCATTAAGTGATAAGTAAATTAACAAAAGAAGAAGTTCAAGAAGTTATACAGCTAGGAACAATGTTAAATCCTAACTTTTCAAAACTTTTTCATATTGAAAATTTAAATCCAAATGAAACAATTTATATATATAAAGAAAATAATATTAATAAAGGATTTATTCACATTCAAAACGGACTAGATATAATAGATCTATTAAACATAATAGTTAAACCAGAATATCAGAATCAAGGAATTGGTAGTGTTCTTCTTAAATATATAATTGATAATAAACAAGATAAAAAAATAATGTTAGAAGTAAGATCAAAAAATATTAACGCCATCAAATTATATCAAAAATATGATTTTAAAATTATAAACATTCGCAAAAATTATTACAAAGACGACGATGCAATAATTATGGAAAGGAATTAAATATGAAAGATGTATATATATTAGCCATAGAATCTTCTTGTGATGAAACAAGTATGTCAATAATTAAAAATGGAACAGAAGATGTAGCAACAACTGTTTTAACCCAAATGAATACCCATGCATTATATGGTGGAGTAGTACCAGAAATAGCAAGTAGAATGCATACTGAAAGCATTACTTTAGTGTTAGAAGACATGTTAAGTAAAACAGATTTAACATTGAATGATATTGATGCTGTTGCTGTTACATATGGTCCCGGACTTTTAGGAAGCTTATTAGTTGGTGTAGAAGCCGCTAAAATAATTTCATTAGTTTATAATAAACCTTTAATTAAAGTAAATCACATTGCTGGCCATATCTATGCTAATAATTTAGTTAAAAAAATGGAATTTCCATTACTTGCATTAGTAGTTAGTGGTGGACATACTGAATTAGTATTAATGGAAGATGATTACAAATTCAAAGTATTAGCAAGTACTATGGATGATGCAATTGGTGAAGTATATGATAAAGTAGCTAGAGTTTTAGATTTACCATATCCAGGAGGTCCGAATATTGAACGATTCGCTGAGCAAGGAACTCCAAGTTACAACTTACCAATACCACTTAATAACAATGAATTAAATTTCTCATTTAGTGGTTTAAAGAGTGCTGTCATTAATTTAGTACATAATGAAAAACAAAGAGGAAATGAAATTAGAAAATATGACCTTGCTTGTTCTTTTCAAACTATCGCAATTGATGAACTAATAAGAAAAACAGAACTTGCTCTTCAAAAATATAATTGTCAAAAAATGATAGTTGCCGGTGGGGTATCTGCTAATAAATATTTAAGATCAAAAATAGAAGCACTTGCTCAAAAATATAACGTTGATTTAACTATTCCTCCAATAAAATACTGTACTGACAATGCCGCAATGATAGGTTGTGCTGCATATCCATTATATTTAAACAGAGAATTTACCGATTTAAATTTAAATGCCAGTAGCACAGCAGATTTATTCTAACTTGAAAAAATAACACATATATAGTAATATGTAATAGATGGAATATGAAGAAAAAAGAAAAAGATATTAAATTTTATATACTAGTATCACTTGCTATAATTTTACCAGTTTTAATTTCAGTACTGTATATTATTTTACTATCAAAATAATTTAAACCCAAACAAATAAAGGGTTTTTATTTTCCAATTATTCTTGTATAATAGTTACGTACAAAGAGGTGATAAAAATAAAATTATTATTAAATTTAATAGCTGGTTTATTCTTTTTAATAGGTGTCCTAATATCATTAAAAAATAAAAATAATAAATCATTAGTCAACATTAGTGTTGCATCCGCATTTATAGTGCTAATATATTTAGCAATTTTTGATATTCTTCCTGAATGTTTAGAAATGTTAGGAACTGAAAAAATATACTTATTATTTATTGGCATATTAGCCG
This sequence comes from uncultured Mycoplasmatota bacterium, assembly GCA_900553855.1. Taxonomy (GTDB): domain Bacteria; phylum Bacillota_I; class Bacilli_A; order RF39; family UBA660; genus CAG-533. The sequence goes on from USFG01000014.1 coordinate 4,158, forward strand.
GATTTTTAAGTATTTTACTATTAGAGAAATTAATACCAAATCACAGTCATTATGAAAATTTAGAACATCATGAAAAACATTTGAATCATATCGGCATAATAACCTCATTAGCGCTTATTTTACACAACATCGTTGAAGGAATAAGTATTTATGCCATATCATCTAGTGATTTAAAATCAGGCCTATTATGTCTATTTGGTGTTGGAATGCACAATATCCCTTTTGGTATTGAAATAACAACCCTATTAAATAAAGAAAAAACAAATAAAAAGTGGATATACCTAACTTTATTAACATTTTCTACTTTTATTGGAGGTTTAATAATTTTACTCTTTGAAAAATACATGACAGACCTATTATTAGGTTTCATGTTAAGCCTATCTTTAGGAATGATTTTATATCTTCTAATATTTGAATTATTCACTGAATTAAAAGAAAATTTTAATAAATCAAGTATCATTGGAATAATAATTGGCCTAATCGTAATGATTATTGGCCTAATAATATAATAAAGAAAGAAGGAAATATATATGGGAAGAGCATATGAAGTAAGAAAAGCAAGTATTCAAAAAACAGGAGCAATGAAAGCAAAATTATATAGTAACTACGCCAAAGAAATATATTTAGCTGCTAAAGGAAATCCTGAAATCGAAACAAATATTAATTTAAAAAGAGTTTGTGAAAAAGCTAAAAAAGAACAAGTACCTAGTGATATCATAAATAGAGCAATTGATAAGGCTAAAGGAGCCGGTGGAGAAGACTATCAAGAAGTAATTTATGAAGGATTTGGTCCTGGAAATAGTACATTCATAATTAAAACCTTAACAGACAATGTAAATCGTACTGTAAGTTTTGTTAGAACAGCATTTAATAAAGTCCATAAATCATTAGGTGTAACCAATTCAGTATCATATAATTATGATTATCTAGGTGTAATTGTATTTTATAGTGATAAAGAAGAAGAAATCTTTGAAGCATTATTAAATGAAGGAATCGAATTAGTAGATTTCAATAACGAAAATGGCAAAATTACAATATCATGTAATCCAACTGATTTTCATCGTGTTAAAGACGTTGTTGAAAAAATAGAACCGAATGTTGAATACATTTATGATGAAATTGGAAACTTTGCTAAAGAAGAAATAACTCTAACTGGCGAAGATAAAGAACTATATGATCGTCTTTACAATATGTTAGAAGAAATAGACGATGTAACTGCTATCTATACAAACGTTAAAGAAGATTAATATGAAAAAATTAAATATTGCTTTTGAAGATAAAAATATTTTAGTAATAAATAAACCATCTGGAGTTTTAACAATCGCAACAGATAAAGAAAAAGAAAAAACACTTTATCATGAAGTCTATAATTATTTACACAAAAAGAATCAAAAAGTATTTATTGTAAATAGATTAGATAAAGACACATCCGGATTTGTCGTATTTGCAAAAAATGAAAAAGCAAAATTAAGATTTCAATCAACTTGGGATAAAGTAATAAGAAAATATTATGGAGTAGTTATTGGTAAAATTGAAGAACCAAATAAAGTTATTAACTATATGTATGAAGGAAAAGATTTAAAAACATATGTTACAAATGATAAAAACAAAGGTAAAAAATGTATTACCGAATACACTCCTATTAAAAATACTAATAAATATACATTGTTAGATATTAACATCAAAACAGGAAGAAAAAATCAAATAAGAGCAACCCTTTCTAGTTTGGGACATCCTTTAATAGGCGATAAAAAATATGGTGCAACCAAAAATCCTATTAGTAGATTAGGACTTCATAATTATTATTTAAAATTTAATCATCCAATTACCAATGCTCAAATTGAACTTACTACTAAAGTTCCAAAAGAATTTGCTGAAATATTTGAAATAAAAAAGATATCATCCTAAAGAGATATCTAAAAACATCATAATAATAAATCCAATTATTAAATAAAGAGCCATACGTTCTTTATTTTTATTTTGCATTGCCTCAGGCACTAATTCCGTAACAATTACATAAAACATTGATCCAGCAGCTAAAGATAGTAAAAATGGTAATAAAATAGGTAACCTAAGAGCAATTAAAACTCCAATAACTCCACCAATTGGTTCAACTATAGCAGTTAATCCACCAATAACAAATGATTTAAATTTACTATAACCATTTTTATATAACGGAAAACTAATAGCAGAACCTTCTGGAAAATTTTGAATACCAATTCCTATTGCTAATGATATAGCAGCCATAATACTTGAAATACTCCCATAATATACACCAGCAAAAGCAACACCAATTGCCATTCCTTCAGGAAAATTATGAATAGTCATCGAAAGTAATAAATTATTAACATTATTTTTTTTCTTATTTCTTTTTATTTTCTTTAATTTTTTTTCTTTCTTATTATACAAATAATCGCAAAAATAAATTAATAAAGCCCCAACCATAATTCCAATAGAAAGTAGTATAGATGCATTACAACCAATATCATCCGAACTATCCAGTGCCGGAATAATTAAAGAAAAAATTGAACTTGAAAGCATAATACCAGCAGATATACTAAGAAGAATATCCATTAAATTTTGATTAACTTTTTTAACCAAAAATACAAGAGCAGCTCCTAGTGCTGTAACCAAAAATGTAAATGTACAAGCAAGCAATGCCTGATAAATTGGATTTAATTCAATAAAAAAATCTACCATACTATATAGTATGATAGATTCTAAAATATGTTAATTTTTAACTTCCATTATAACTGGTATAATTATAGGCCTTCTACCTGTTAACTCATTAATAAATGGTGATAATTCTAAAATAATTTGATTTTTTAAATCTACATAACTATAACCATTTTTAAGGGATTCTCTAACAACACCATTAACTTTATCTTCGATATTTTTAATTAATTCCGCATTCTCATTAACTAAAATAAATCCTCTAGTAGTAATATTTGGTTTAAGTAAAAGTTCTCTCGTATTTGGATTAACATTTATAATAACACATAAAATACCTTCTTTTGACATGAATTGACGATCTCTAATAACAGTAGATCCAACATCTCCAATTCTAGATCCATCAACATATATATCACCTGCTTGAATATGTTTGCCAATTCTTGCACCATCTTTAGTTAATTCAACAGAATCACCATTTTTACAAATAAAGATATTTTCTTTAGGTATTCCACATAAATTAGCTAAATCACCATGTGTTTTAAGCATTCTATATTCACCATGAATTGGCATAAAATACTCAGGTTTAATAATTCTAAGCATCCATTTAAGTTCTTCTTGTTTAGCATGTCCTGAAGTATGAATATCAGATAATTCCGAATTTGTATAAACTCTTACACCCTTCAAATATAACTTATTAATAATTTTATTAATTGAAGCCTTATTTCCCGGAATTGGACTAGAAGAGAATACAACAATATCATCAGGTAATAATGAAATTTGTTTATGCGTTCCATTAGCAATTCTAGATAAAGCCGCTAGAGGTTCCCCTTGAGAACCAGTACATAAAATACAAATTTGATTCTTCTTTAAATCTTTAGCCTCATTAGCATCAATAAATATTGTTTTATCAGTAATTAAATTATTCTTAATTGCAATCTCTTTCGCATTTTCCATTGATCTACCAAAAGTAACGATCTTACGATTATTCTTTCTACAAGTTTCCACAATGTGTTTAATACGATAAATATTAGATGCAAATGTCGCAATAATAATTCTAGAAGTATGCATTGCAAATACATCATTAAGTGCTTCATCTACCAAAGACTCACTATTAGAGTATCCAGGAACACAGGCATTTGTACTATCGGCAAGTAAAATCTTAACGCCTTCCTTCCCAAGTTCAGCCATCTTATGAATATCAGCCATCGGTCCAATAGGTGTTAAATCAAACTTAAAATCACCAGTTTCAAATATTGTACCATTTGGTGTCTTAATAACAACTGCATAACTTCCCGGAATAGAGTGTGTAGTTCCTACAAAAGAAACTGTCATATATTTAAACTTTAACACAGTATCCGCATCAAACTCTTTTAAGTTTTTATATTCTATATTTTTATCTTCAAACTTTTTAACAATTAAATCACATGCAATTTTAGAAGCATAAATAACTGGAATATTAACATTTTGTAGTAAGAAAGTAATACCACCAATATGATCTTCGTGTCCATGAGTTATAACTAATGCTTTAATTTTATCTTCATTTTGTTTTAAATATGTAATATCTTGAATAACATAATCTACTCCTAAAAGCCCTGCTTCTGGAAACATAACACCAGCATCAATAATGATAATCTCGTTTTTATGTTCAATAACATACATATTTTTTCCAACTTCACCTAATCCACCTAAAGCGAATATAGACGTAACTTCCTCATTTTTCATATATATCTTCCTCCTTAATAACTTAATAAAAAAATTTAAAAGTTCAAATTGCTAAATAATTATAGTACATTTCTTTCATTTTGTCTAGTTTACACATTAAATTAAAATAGACCAAACTAAATTTACATCATAATGTGTCTAATAAAAGTAAAAAATCAAATTTATTAACACACCTTACCTTATTTTACTAATAACCATTTTACACACATACTTTACACAATAAATTATCATAAAAAGATATAGATTGTCGAAGTTATTTAAGTGTCTCTCATAAAAAAGTATATTATTTTTGAAAGGAAGAAAAAATGGAACAAGAAAAAATAATATTACAGAAGTATGAGCCCTTAATTTATAAGGTTGCAAAAAATTTTTACAACGTCGAGTTATGTGATTTATATCAAGCAGGAAGCCTGGGTTTAATTAAAGCCTATCGCAATTACAATGAAAATGTTGGAAAAAACTTTATTAACTTTGCTTATATGTACATCTATGGTGAAATGTTTGAGTTTGTAAATAATTCCCAAACTATTAAGTTAAACAAGGAATACTTACGGTTGTCAAAATCAATTAAAAAAGCTATTACCATGTTACAAGAAGAATTAGGAAGAACTCCAACCACAACCGAGTTAAGCACCTTTTTAGAAATAGATGAAGAAACTATTATTAATATTTTAAATATTACCAAAGAATCCGTAAGTTTAGATGATAAAATAACTGATGATGGAGCATATTACATAGATACAATAGGGAAAACGTTGGATCTAGATAGTCAAATTTTAATTAATGATTCCTTAGAAACTCTAAGCGACCTAGAAAGAAAAGTAGTCTTAAGTAGATACTTTGAAGATTTAACACAAAGTGAAACTGCTAGTCTCTTAGGAATATCTCAAGTTAAAGTATCTCGAATTGAGAAAAAAGGTAAAGCCAAAATAAAAGAGTATATAAAAAGTTAATTTGTGAATAATATAAATGTGATTTTATGGATAAAAATGAATATTTAAAAATTGTAAAAAAATATACTCCTCACGAAGATAATCAAAAAGATTATATCTTATCATTTATTTCAGGTGGAGCGATTGGAATGACTGGTGAAATAATTCGTTTATTTTTAATAAACAACTATCATATTTCTAAACCAGATGCCACATCTTATGTAATCTTAATTGCAATCTTTATATCTGCTTTATTAACATGCATAGGAAAATTTGACACAATTATTGAAAAATTTAAATCGGGAATAATCATTCCAATTACCGGTTTTGCCCACAGTGTAACTTCATCTGCCCTAGATTATAAACATGATGGATTAATTACCGGATTAGGCTCTAATTATTTTAAACTAGCTGGAAGTGTAATTCTATATGCCATCGTAAGTGGATTCTTCATGGGAATATTAAAGGTGATTCTAAATGTTTGAATTTAAAAATGTTTATGTTGATAAATTTTATACCGTTGTTAGTAAAAAAGAAGCAAATGGTAATATTAAAAATCCTGATAAAGTAATGAATGATTACTATTACGGAGAAAAAACACCTTTTAAATGTGAAGTTAAAATGTTAAATGAAGTGTTAAACAATTTACCATCATCAGATTTAGTTATTGCTTCCAATTTAGAAAACCAATTAGCAAGTTCTAACATTAGTATGAAAAATAGAAACACTCCTTATATGGGATTATATTCAGCTTGCGCATCATTTTCCGGAGGAATAACAACCATTGCTAATTTCATCGAAAGTAAAGCTATTAATAGAGGAACCCTATTAATTAGTTCTCATAACTTAAATGCCGAAAAACAATTTAGGTTTCCTATTGAGTATGGAGCACCTAAAGTAAAAAGAAGTACTCAAACTGCAACCTGTGCAATTGGTATTCACTTAACAAATCAAAAAACAAACATTAAAGTTTTAAATGGAACAATCGGTAATGTCGTAGATTCATACATTAAAGATACCTACAATATGGGTGCTGTAATGGCTTTAAGTGCTTATGACTGCCTAATTAATCACTTAGCTAAAACTAATACTAACATAAAAGATTATGATTTAATCATTACAGGTGATTTAGGTAAAGTTGGTAGCAAAATTTTTAAAGAATTATGTAATAGAAATGGATACAAATTAAAAAATTATCTAGATGCCGGTGAAATTCTTTTTGGAGAAACAAGTACCAGTGGAGCAAGTGGTCCAGCTTGTTTACCTCTAATATATTTTTACAATTTAATAAATATTAAAAAATACAAAAAAGTACTTTTACTTTCAACCGGATCCTTACATAATCCTGAAATGGTAAATCAAAAAGAAACAATCCCTTCAATAACCAATGCATTAACAATCGAGGTGCAAAAATGACAATACTTTATTCCTTCCTGTTTTGTGGAACAATTTGTTTAATTAGTCAAATAATTATGAATAATTCCAAATTAACCTTTGGCCATATAACCAGTATGTTTGTAGTTATAGGATCATTTCTAGGTGTTTTCGGAATATATGATAAAATAATATCAATAGTTGGAATAGGTGCCAACTTACCAATTATATCCTTTGGTAACACCATAACCAATAGTGTCTACTATGGTTACATAAGCGATGGCTTTTTAGGTATCTTCAATAATTTGTTAGCCGGAGTATCATTAGGAATATCAGCAACAATTATCTTTTCTTTTATCTTAATTATTTTTTTCAAACCTAAAGATTAATAGCAAAAAAATTTGCTATTTTATTTTTGCTGTGATATATTTTTTATATAGTATAAAAAGGTAGGTTATTAAAGTGGAGTATTTAAACGATATAATTTTTAGTGAAGCATCAATTTACTTAGGTATTATAGCTATTGTAATGAGTGTAATAAGTTTATTAACTATAATTGAACAATGGATTTTATTTAACAAATTAGGTGAAAAAGGTTGGAAAAGTCTTATTCCAATTTATAATAATTGGGTTTATCTAAAATTAGGAGATTTACCAGGATGGTTAATTCTTTTACCAATTGCCAATGCCATAGGTTTAATTGTTGCATCATTTAACATTCCTAAGAAATTAAATAAATCAACTGCATTAGGAATATTATATTTGATTTCTCCTAATATTTATTATTTAGTTTTAATTTTAGGTAAAACACCTTCAAAATCAGAAACAAATAATATAATTGAAAATAATATTAATAATAATCAAGAATCTTTTGGAGTGCCAACAGACAATACCACTTCAGTAGAAAAGATTCCTGAATTTGTTGAACAACCAGCATTAAACACAGAAGAAGTAATTAAACCAGAAACAACTATTTCTAACAATGCTTACATAAATATTGAAAAAGAAGAGCCTAATAAACATGCTGATGAAGATATTATTAATGCTTTTGATATTCCTTTACCTGAAAAAACTGAAGACAAAACTGAAAGTTTAGAAATGATAGATACTTTAAAAAAATTAAAACAATCAGATATTCAAGAAGAATTAACAAATCAAACTAGTAATAATCAAGATATTGAAGTATTAGACCAAACTGTAACCACTACCGATAAAGATATATTAGAAGAGACTGTTGAATTACCAAAAATGGTTAATGAAGAAATAAATAGTGGATTAAATGTAACCAAACATTGTAATAATTGTGGCTTCGAAAATGAATATTCACAAAAAAATTGTTTAATGTGTGGAGCACCACTAGAATAATTGGATATTAAAATCCAATTTTTATTTGCTATAAACTATGAAATAAGGTATATTTATTAAAGAGGAAGTAATAGAAATGATAAAGTTATATACAGGACCAATGTTCAGTGGAAAATCAGATGAATTATTAAAAGAATATGATAAAAAATATCATAAAAGTAAAATTTTATTATTTAAACCAAAAATTGATACTAGAGATTATGGTTTAATTAAAACTAGAAATGACAAAGAAGTAGAAGCTATTTTAATTAATGATTTAAGTGATATTTATAATTATCTATCAGATAAGATAACAACTATATTTATTGATGAAGCTAATTTCTTGAAAGGCAATATTGACGTACTAATCGATTTATCAATAAACAAAGATTTAGACATATTTATTGCCGGACTTAATTTAACAAGCGAACTAAAACCGTTCGGAATTATGCCTGAAATAATGGCAATATCTGATGAAATAGTCTTGTTACATGCATCATGTAATGATTGTAATAGAGACGCCTCATATACTTATTATAATGGTTCTAAAGATAGTGATATTTTAGTAGGAAATGACAATTATATTGCCCTTTGTCCTAAATGTTTAAGAAAAAGATTAACATTAAATAAATAACCATTTTAGACAAATTTCTTTCTTATATTTTGTTATAACAATAATAGGGAGGAAAATATGCAAGTTAAAGTATTTGACGAATCTCACGAAAAAGATTTAGAAAACTCTGTCAATTCCTTTTTAAAAGAAGTTGATGACTTATTAGACATTAAGTACAGTGTTGCCATAACCGCAGTTGGTGAAGAACAAATATATTGTTTTACTGCAATGATTATTTATCGCAATACATCTGAGTAATGAGTAGGAAGGAAGAAGTATGAAAAAGAACAGTTTTATATCTGGAACAATTATTTCAACTATTTCCATTGTCTTAGTAAAAATAATGGGAATGCTTTATGTTATTCCATTTTATAGTATTGTAGGTTCTCAAGGAGGAGCTCTTTATAGTTATGCCTATCAATTATATTTGCTATTTTTAGGTGTTTCCTCAGCTGGAATTCCCAATGCGATTAGTAAAGTAATAAGCGAATATAATTCTACCGGAAAATTAGAATCTAAAACAAGAGCATATTATGTTGGTAAAAAAATAATATCTTATATTAGTGTAGTTGCTTTTATTCTTTTATTCGTATTTGCTGAAGAATTAGCAACCCTTTATTTAGGAAAGATAACAGGTGGAAATACTCCAGAAGATGCTGCCTTTGTAATTAGATGTGTCTCATTTGCAGTATTAATAATTCCACATCTTAGTGTAACAAAAGGATACTTACAAGGACATCAAGTCTTTGCACCATCTTCAACCGCTAATTTAATAGAACAAGCTGTAAGAATATTTGTCATCCTTGCTGGATCATACTTATCTTATAAAGTTTTTAATAGTTCATTATCTCTTGCTGTAGGAATAGCAGTATCTGGAGCGTTCTTTGGTGGATTATTTGCTTATATTTATTTAAGAAAAAAAATAAAAAAATATCAAAAAGAATTAGACTTAGATAAAAATCTTGAAAAGGACAATATTTCTAATAAAGAAATAACTAAAAAAATTATTAGTTATGCCGTTCCATTTGTAATTATTAATATAATCGTAGATATTTATAGTATTACTGATTCAATTCTTATATTAAACACCTTAACTGGATTAGGCTATGTAGCCGAAGATGTCGAATTTATTGCCAGTTGTATTTCCACATGGGGATCTAAAATATGTATGGTAGTTAACGCAATTGCCATGGGAATGACAACATCACTAATTCCGAGTATAGTAGAAGCATATTCTACAAAAAATGTTGCTAACTTAAATAAAAGAATAAATGAAGCACTTCAAATAGTAGTTTATATTTCCTTACCATTAACAATTGGTATATCAATTCTATCAACTCCAATATGGACAATCTTCTACAACACGAATGCTTACGGAGGATCAATATTAAAGATAATCATTTTTGGAGCTATGTTAGGAAATGTCGCTATGATTATATCATGCACTCTTCAAGGAATGAATAAATATAAACATGTTTATTTAATGAATTTAATCGGTAGTTTAACAAATGCAATATTAGATGTACCATTAATGATTTTATTTAATAAATTAAATTTACCTGCTTATTATGGTGCTAGTGTATCATCTATTATAGGATATACCACCTCAACATTAATTGGCTTAAAATATATTAACAAAGATAAAAATATTAGTTATAAAGAAACTATTAAAGTAATATTTAAAAGTTTAATTCCAGCATTATCAATGCTAGTAGTATTATTAATAATTAATCACTTTATTCCATTAGATGTCTATAAAAAATTTGATGCCATTATCTTAATTATTATAAATGCTATAATAGGAGGAATTATATATATTTACTTATCATTTAAATTAAATATTCCATATCAAATATTTGGTAAAGAATACTTAAATAAAATAATAAAAAAACTTACCTTTGGTAAGTTAAAAATAGATTAAACCATATACATATCATTATTAGAAGAGTTATAATCAGTACCATAGTTTAAAGAAGAATCACCCTCAAGTTTATTAAGTCTTGCTTCAATTCTATTTAATCTTCTTTCTACTTTAGATAGTCTTGAATCAATATCGGTATACATATTGTTATTCATTCCACTCATGTTGTTCATACCTATATCTTGATAAGCTGGTCCTGCATAAAATTGATTACTAGCGCTAACTGCTTGATTAGGAACAAAGTTATTCATACCCATTCCCATATTGTTAGCCACTGGTCCATAACCATATCCTGAAAAGAAAGAATTACGATCCTTTTTCATGTTTCACCTCTAAAATAATATATGTATAAAAAATAAAAAGTTTATTAAAGGAGTATCTAAAATGAGAATTAGAAATATTAAAAATGCTAAAGAAATTATTAATAACAGTGAATTAGTAATAACAAATAATATTTTTAAAGATGATAAACCACTATATATAGAAATAGGTTGTGGTAAAGGTAATTTTATTATTGAAACTGCTAAACGAAACCCTAATATTAATTTTATAGGTATTGAAAGATATGAATCAATTTTATTAAGAGCAATTAAAAAGGTAGAAGATATTCCATCTAATCTAAGGTTTATGTGTATCGATGCCAAAGAAATAGATAAATACTTTAATCATAATGTTGATCAAATATATTTAAACTTTTCTGATCCATGGCCTAAAAAAAGGCATTCTAAAAGAAGATTAACGAGCGACTCATTTTTAAATTTATATAATAAGATATCTAAAAATAATATTAATATTAAAATGAAAACTGATAATAAAGCCTTGTTTGCCTATTCTATTATGACTTATAATAATTACGGATTTAAAATTAAAGATATATCTCTTGATTTACCAGAAGATTATGAAAATAATGTTGTAACTGAATATGAAAGAAAATTTAGGAATCAAGGAATTACTATAAATTATATAAATGTTGTAAAAGAGGTAAAATATGAAGAATAATAAAGGATTTACATTAGTTGAGATATTAGCAGTCTTGGTACTTATTTCATTAATGATGGTAATTATAGTACCTAATGTTCAAAAAGTAGCTTATCAATCTAAAGTAAAATTATGCAAATCTAAAATATCTTTAGCTGAAGATGCCTTAAACTTATGGAGTCGGGACAATAATAAATGTTTTACCAAAGAAGGTGGATGCAATATGTTAAGTTATTGTACTTCAGATCCAGAAGGAAATGAGTCAACATGTACAGTTAAATTTGAAGACTTAGCTAAAAATAATTTAGTCAATTATGACGATATAGATACTTTAATTAATCCAATTGATAATTCAAGTTTAAATAATCTTGAATTCAAGGTAACATATAATAGTCATTCAAAAGCAATAAATAGCACAACCTCTAAAAATATTGATGAAATATGTAAATAAATAATATATTATATCATTAAAAATTAAATTCAAGATATTAAAATCTTGTTTTTTTTCGACATATTATTTACTTTAAGTATCTTATAATTTTTAAGGTGATGATAAATGGTAATATATGTTGATTTAATTATAATATTTAACTTTTTAATTGACTTATTACTTTTAATAGGAGTATCTGTTATATTAAAAAGAAAACCAAATATTGTACGTATAATTATTGCCTCTATTTTTGGCTCATTATCAACAATTCTATTATTTTATATAAACAACAACTTATTATTATTAACATACAAATTTATAACTAGCATAATTATGATAGTAATCAGTTTTAAATATCAAAATTTTAATTATTTCAAAGACAATTTAGTTTATTTATATATCTTAAGTATTATTTTGGGAGGAACAATTTACTTACTTAATGATACAGTTACATTATCAAATAAAGGATACATATTCAAAAACAATGGCTTAAAAATAAATCTTTACATACTTCTACTAATTAGCCCAATCATTATAATTAAATACATAAATAAACAAAAACATTATCAAACCGAATATCAAAATTATTACAATATTGAAATTTATTACAATGATAAAGTTATTAAAGATACCGCCTTTTTAGATACTGGAAATAATCTAAAAGATCCTTATTTTCATAAACCGATTATTTTAGTAAATTCATCATTAATACAGGAACATATTAAAACATTTCTAGTCCCATACTATACAGTTAACAATAAAGATTTATTAGAAGTATTTTCCCCACAAAAAATATTAGTTAATAATAAAAAAACTAAAAAAGCCTTAATTGGTTTATCAGATGTAAACATAAATGGAATAAAAATTATATTAAATAAGGAGATACTATGAGAAAGTTAATTGATTTAATATTTAAGTTATTAAAAATAGATAATAGTTTATTATTTATCGGAAGTACTGATATTTTACCTCCACCTCTATCTAAAGAAGAAGAACTAGAAGAAATAATTAAAAGTAAACAAGGTGACATAGTTGCTAGAAACAAGCTTATTGAGCATAACCTAAGATTAGTAGTATTTTTAGCTAAAAAATATGAGAGTACCGGTTATGATTTAGAAGATCTAGTATCTATTGGATCTATTGGGTTAATAAAAGGAATTGAAACTTATAAGCCTGATAAAAATATTAGATTAGCGACTTATGCATCCCGCTGTATTGCTAACGAGATTTTAATGTATATTCGTAAAAATAAAAAAAGAAAAACAGAAGTTTCTTTAGAAGATGCTATAAACTATGACACGGAAGGAAACGAATTACATTTAGAGGATATTTTAGGTACTGATAATAATATCGTATTTGATGAATTTTCTTTAAAAGTAGATAAAGATTTATTAAAAAAAGAATTAATTAAGTTAAATGACCGTGAAAAAGAAATAATGACTCTACGATATGGTTTAAATAACAATGAAGAATATACACAAAAAGAAGTAGCTGCTATGTTAGGCATAAGCCAGTCATACATATCTCGCATTGAAAAAAAGGTTATTAAAAAACTCCAAACAATCATGGAAGTTAAATAATATGAAATTGCGTATTTTAGCATCTTGAAAATTCGTTAAATTATTGCTATAATGAATACGTAAGCAAAGCTTGCATAAAATAAAAAAGGAACACCTAATTTGGACAGTTAGGTGATTACCAATTTGTTGTTTTCACCAAAACCCCCAAAAGTTTATGGTGATTTTTTATATCAATTTAATTATAATAAATAACAATATAAAAATAATTACTATAAGAAAAAGGATTAAATAATCTATCTTTCTCATAAAACCACTCCTTTATTTAAAATATTAAAGATATGGAGTAATCACCCAAACATAATCACCATCTCTATATTCAACACAATAACTATTTAAACTTGAATAAACAATTTAAAATCTTTCCACTATAAATTAGAGGAGAGATTTTTTATGGGAAAATACAAAGTTGAAATAACTGGAATTGATACAAATAAGTTAAAAGTATTAAAAAATAATGAAACAATTGAATTATTTAAAAAATATCAAAAAGGAGACAAACTCGCCAAAGAAGAAATAGTTAATGGAAATTTAAAACTTGTCTTAAGCATCATCAAACATTACAATAGTGGTAAATATGATATGAATGATTTATTTCAAATTGGAACTGTTGGTTTAATAAAAGCCGTTGATAATTTTTCACTTGAATACGATGTTAAATTTTCAACTTATGCCGTACCTTTAATATTAGGAGAAGTAAAAAGATTTATAAGAGAATCATGTGTAGTAAGAATATCAAGAAGCATTAAAGATACTGCATATCAAATTCTTAAATTTAAAGAAAGTTATATGTTAAAAAATGGCATAGAACCATCAAATAAACAAATATGTCATGAATTAAATATTACCGAATATGACTTATCTTTAGCGTTAGAATCATTAATTGAGCCAGTATCCATTTCCGAACCAATCTATAATGATGGAGGAGATACTATTTATTTAGAAGATCAATTATCTAATCAAAAAGATATGATAGATTCAAATGATACAATTTCTCTAACTGGTGCCTTAAATAAAATTAATAAAAGAGAAAGAAATGTTTTATATTCTAGATATATTTATGGTAAAACCCAGTTAGAAATAGCAGCAGATTTAGGAGTATCGCAAGCCCAAGTATCACGTATTGAAAAAAGTGCTATTAACAACATGAAAAAGTATTTAAAATAAGCATATAATTAAATGGTGATAATCATGTTAATGTCTGATATGCAAAACAAAGAAGTAATTAATCAAACAACAGGTGCCAATTTAGGTCGAATAATTGATTTAGATGTTAACGAAAATGGTTATATAAATTATTTAATTGTAGGTTCATTAAAAATGATTAAAAAATTATCTTCCCCAGAATATAAAGTTGAATATTCTTCAATTAAAAAAATTGGTAAAGATGTAATACTTGTAGAATTAAATTAATTTAAGTATAATATTGAATGTGATTTACATGAAAAAATACAAATATATATTTCTTTCTTTATTAATAATATTATTAGATCAATTATCTAAATATTTAATTAATAATAATTTTATTTTAAATAAAGAATATCCTTTAATTAATAATTTCTTTTATATTACTAACGCTCATAATACTGGTGCTGCATTTAGTATCTTATCAGGATATAATATTTTATTATTACTAATTACAATTTTAACGATTTATATATTAATGAAAAATGTTAATAAAAATATAAGTTTTTATATTTTATTAGGAGGAATAATAGGAAACTTTATTGATCGTATATTTCTAGGTTATGTTAGAGATTTCTTAGATTTTAGAATATTTAACTATAATTTTCCTATTTTTAATATAAGCGATATATGTATTTGTATAGGTATATTTTTAATGATAATAGAAGTAGTAAAGGAAGATAAAAATGCAAGTAGATGAAAATAATATTAATAAAAGAATAGATAAATATTTAAGTGAAAATACTGAATATTCCAGAAGTACTATTCAAAAAATGATTGATAACGGTAACATAACAGTAAATAGTAAACCAACCAAATCAAGTTATAAATTAGAGTTAAACGACATTATTACAATTGATAATAATTTTAAAGAAGAAACTGATATTTTACCAGAAAATATAAAGTTAGATATTGTTTATGAAGATGATGATTTAATGATTATTAATAAGCCAAGTGGAATGGTTGTTCATCCTGGAAATGGTAATCATGAACATACATTAGTAAATGCTCTTTTAGGTTATACAAATAATTTAAGTACTAATAATGATGATATAAGACCAGGAATCGTACATCGTATTGATAAAGATACCAGTGGGTTAATGGTAGTTGCTAAAAATAATAAATGTCATGAGTTATTAGCTGAAGCATTTAAAAATAAAACTATTAATAGATATTATACAGCGTTAGTAATAGGTGAACTTGATACTGAATCAGGAATAATAGATGCCCCAATTGGACGTGATCCTAATGAAAGAAAACGCTATACTGTAACTAAACAAAATAGCAAAACAGCAATAACTCATTTTAATGTAATTAAAAGATATAAAGGTTATACATTATTAAATTTAAAATTAGATACTGGAAGAACCCATCAAATAAGAGTGCATATGAAATATATTGGTTATCCCATTTATAATGATCCTGTCTATACTAATGCCAAATGCTCTGATTTTGGTCAGTTCCTTCACTCAAGAGAAATCGATTTTAATCATCCAATTACTAATAAACATCTTCATTTTACAGCCCCTTTACCAAAAGAATTTCAAGATTTTATTAATAACCTGACTAGTTTAGAATCATAACAATCATTAAACCAATCAAATTAAACATATTAAATAAAATAGATGGAATAATCAAATAAGAATTAGTTCTATCTATTTTTTTACTTTCAAGATATACAAAAATGCTACTAACAAAAACAATACATAAACAAATTACACTAAGTATTAAACAATTAAATTTAAAGAAAAATAAACCAAATACCTGAGTAAAAATATAATTTAAAATATAAACAAAATTGTAGTTATTATTTAAATCAAAACCAGTAAATAATTTATAAAAAACATAATTATTTATTAAAGTTAGTAAAAAATACATAATAATAAAGTACTTATAATTAATGTTTATTATACCTTGTAAAGTAGTTATATAAGCATAATTAATAGGAAATAATATCAAAGTAATATTCCAAAATAATATTAAAATCAAAAAAAATATAATTTTTCTTAGCATCTTTTCTCCTTTACTTAAGAAATTAATTGTTATAAAATATTATATGAAATTAGGTGAATTAAATGAATTACATGGATCAAAAAGAAGAATTAATAATGAAATTAGTTCATTACTTTATAACCGAAGAAAATTATGAACCAATGATAGTTAATGGAGTAAAAAATGAAATATGGTTAGAAAATTTAGAAGCACCATATAAAGTAATCCGTATTAACTCTAATTATATTCATAATGATGATCAATTAGAATTTGATAATTTTAAAATTAAAAATGTAACTAAGCAAATTAAACAAAAAACTTTAACATTAAATATGAAAACTCTTAATTTATTACTTGATGTAGGTGATAACGTTAATGTAAAACCATCTAAAAACATCGATAATTATAAAATAAATGATATTAAAGATTTAAGAGATGATAATAGTATTGCTGGTTTATTTCCTAAATTAAAAACAATATCTTTAAAGAAAGATAATTCCTTTGATACTTTTGTAAGAATAACTAACGATATTAATGAAAAGAATGAAGAAAAAGGAAAAAGATTTGAAAATATATTTGCTCCTAAAAAAATAGTAGTAACTAATATTTTAATAATGTTAAATGTTATTATATTTTTCTTAACTTATTTTAATGCAAAATTATTTAATAGTTTAATTTTAGATCCAACTGCTGTAAGAAACGGAGAAGTATATAGATTAATATCTTCAATATTTATGCATGGTTCTATCTATCATTTATTTGTTAATATGTATTCATTATTTTTCTTAGGAAAAGAAATAGAAACATTTTTAGGTAAAAAGAAATTTATTATTATTTACTTAATAAGTGGATTATCAGGATCATTATTATCATGTATTTTAACAAATAGTTATTCATTAGGTGCATCAGGTGCAATTTTTGGATTATTAGGAAGTTTATTATATTTTGGTATGCATTATAGATTATATTTAGGATCTGTTCTACTTAAAGAAATAGTTCCTATTATAGTACTTAATTTACTAATTGGTTTTATATTTCCTGGAATTGACAATTTCGCTCATATCGGTGGACTTATAGGTGGTATTTTCATAACTATGGCATTAGGTATAGATAATAAAACAACTAAGAATACTAAAATAAACGGATATATTACTTTAATAATTTATTTATTATTCTTAACTTATTTATTAATAAAGTAAGTTGAAATTTACGGGTTTACAGAGTATGTGTAAACCTTTTTATTTATTAAATTAAATAATATATATTTGTGCTAAAATTAAAGTAGGTGAGACAAAATGAAAATTTTAAATATTCAAAAAGCAAATGAATACTATGGAAATCTAAATGATGTAAATGCAATAAATGCATTAAAAATGAAAATATATTCAGTAGCAAGTATTGGAGCAACATTATTGCTAACAGGTTTAAATCTAAATCATGCTATGAATATTGGAACTGGAGAATTAATTAACAATGGATTATCTGTTGTCCTTCCATTAGCCTCCGCTTATACAGGTATATATTTAAACTCTGCTTTACATAAAGCTAAAGAATTAGAAAATACTAGAA
Organism: uncultured Mycoplasmatota bacterium; assembly: GCA_900553855.1. GTDB lineage: Bacteria > Bacillota_I > Bacilli_A > RF39 > UBA660 > CAG-533. The sequence continues at coordinate 22,468 of USFG01000014.1, forward strand.
AAAATAAAAATGAAGCAATAAATGCAATTGCAAGCGGATCGCTAGAAGAACAAAGAAAATTTTTACAAGATAGATATCCAGGGCTTTTTGACAGTATCACTAGACCTACTGAAAAGAAAAAAATAAAAATTGTTAATGTTGAAAAATTAAGAGATTATTATAATGAAAAAAGTAAAGAAAACAAGGGTATCGTAAATAAATTGTTACTTAGTAGTGTCGGAAGTATTGGAATATCACTCTTACTTATGAAATTTAATATGATGAATGCAGCTGCTATTGGTGGAGCAGGCTTTAGTCAAATTGGAACTGCTTGTTTATTACCACTTTTATCAACACTTGCTGGAGTAAAAATAAATTCATCAGTTCATGGATTAACTGAATCTGAAAATTTAACAAAAGAGCATAACCGCGTAAGTTATTTAATTAAATATGGTAGTGAAGAAGAAAAAAGAACATTCTTGCAAAAGAGATATCCTGGATTATACGACAGTATATTAGAAAATTATGAAAATAGTAAAGGAATGAGTAGATAATATGGAAGATAAATATATATTAACATCAGATAATAATGAAAAATATTTAGTGATAAGTAGAACAGTTTATAATGGAATAACTTATTGTTGGATTGGAAAATTAGATGATAGTTCAGAATACTTTTTTGGCAAAATTGTAAATGACGAAGTTGAAATTGTAGATGATCCAGAATTAATTAAAATATTAACTCCATTATTAGTAAATAACATATAATTTACTAAGGAGTTTTTTCTTTAAGGAGGATTTATGTACACAATTTATGATTATCTAAAATATTATGGAGATATAACAATTGATCAAATAAAATGGAATGTTCAAGATAATTTAATATGTTCACTTTTATCTTATTTACCATTTGAATCATTTAACAAAAAATATAATCTTAAAGATTTTTATAATTATATTGAAAACAATAAAGAAAAATCTCTTCAAAGTAAATCAAGTCAAAAATCATTTGATTTATTAAAAAAGCTTCTTAATGTCCCCAGATATAATGATTTAATAATCGTTAATTCAGAATATATATTAAACAATGAAACTCAGTTTGGAGCAACTACATATAATATTGCCAAAAATACTATTGTATCTTATCGTGGATCTGATGATTCTATGATAAGTTGGATTGAAAACTTAAAAGTTGCCTATACTTATCCGACCATAACTCAAAATTATGCTATCAAATATTTAAATAAAGTAAAAGGAACAAATATCTATGTTAATGGTCATTCCAAAGGAGGAAATTTAGCCATAGTTAGCGCTATGGAGTGTAAAAGTAATATTTTTAATAAAATAAAGAGAATAGATAATTTTGATGGACCAGGTTTAAGAAAAGAAGAATATTCTGCTAAAAAGTATAAAAGAATAATATCAAAACTAAATAATTATTTACCAAGTGATTCATTTGTAGGCAGTTTATTATATAACAGTAATTATACATATATTAAATCAAATGGAATAGGAATAAAAGTTCATTATCCATATTCATGGCTTTTATTTGGTGAAGAGTTCATAAAGCAAAAGGCAAGCGCATTTTCATCTAAAATACATGATATAACAACAAATGGAATTTCTAAAATAAATCAAAATGACCTTCAAAAAACATTTGATACAATTATAAATTATGTTATAGATAATAAAAAAGCCAAAATTAATTTTAAAGAAATATATAATATTATTTTAAATACTAAAGATATTGATAAAACAACTAAAGATTACCTAATTAAAATTTTAACAATTTTAGGAAATGAATTAATAAAACCAAAAAAAGAAAAGTAATAGTTTAACTTAATAAGTATATTACTTTTCTTTTTTAATTAATCTTTCTATAAAGACCGATTGCTTTTCCTAGAATTGTACAATTTGGAAGAATAATAGGTGCCATTGTATCATTTTCTGGTTGAAGTCTAATATGATCTTCTTCTTTAAAATATCTTTTTAAAGTTACTTCATTTTCTTCGGTCATAGCAACGATTATTTCACCATTTCTAGCAACTCTTTGTTTTTGTACGATAACAATATCTCCATCCAAGATACCAGCGTTAATCATACTTTCTCCTGAAACTTTTAAAGTAAAAATAGTCTCTTTTGCAGGTACTAATTCAACCGGTAATGAAAAATATTCATTTGGATTTTCAATTGCTTCGATAGGTGTTCCAGCAGTTACTTTACCAAGAAGTGGAACTTTAACAACCTCTTCATTTTTCGGAACAAATTCGTTTTCACATAAAACTTCAATTGTTCTAAATTTTCCTTTTCCTTTTCTAATAAATCCTTTTCCCTCTAATTGAGATAGATGAGAGTGTACAGTAGCGGGACTGGAAAGACTAAGTCCTTGACAAATTTCTCTTACTGTTGGTGCATAGCCATGACTAACAACATATTTCTTTATATATTGAAGCACGACTTTTTGTTTTTTAGTTAATTTTTTTTCGTCCATAATTCCTCCTTACACGTGTATATTAACATACCAATTGTAAAAAGTCAAACAATTGTTTAAAATATTATTGACAAAAACATTTGTTTGATTTATATTAATATTGTTGGAAGGAGTGGTAGTAATGACTAACACATTAAAAGAATATAAAGGACTAATTATTTTTTATCTAATCGTATTAATAATTATTGTTGCAATTGGTTTTCGGAGTAAACAAATTGATAATTACTCTAAAAACCTTAATATTATTACCACAATGGCTTAAAGTATGGTATAATCATTAACGAAGTTGGTGATATAAATGAATTATCCAAATATGGTAGATGCCAGAAAAAGAGGAAAAGAAGAAGTAAAATATATATATGAAAATCGTAATTATAATGAAGTATTTAAAGGAAAAAAATATTTTATTAAAACTTATGGTTGTCAAATGAACGTTCACGATAGTGAAGAAATTAAAAAGATATTAGAAAATTTAGGTTATACCGAAATAGAAGATTATGAACAAGCAGATTTAATTATTTTAAATACTTGTGCTATAAGAGAAAATGCTCATGATAAAGTATTTGGTTTTTTAGGAAGATGTAAACATTTAAAGAAAACTAATAAAGATTTAATTTTAGGACTTTGTGGATGTATGGCTCAAGAAGAAAATGTTGTAAAAGAAATAAGAGAAAAACATAAATATATTGATATAGTTTTTGGTACACACAATATGAATGAATTGCCTGATATGCTAATGAACTTCTACGGTAAACAATCAATCAATGTTTATAGCAAAGAAGGAGACGTAATTGAGTTCGGTAATCTTTATAAAAGAGATTCTAAAATAACAGCATGGGTAAACATAATGTATGGTTGCGATAAATTTTGTACTTATTGTATAGTCCCTTATACGAGAGGAAAACAAAGAAGTCGTAAATCAGAAGATATTCTAAAAGAAGTTAAAGAACTAAAAGAACAAGGATATAAAGAAATAACTTTATTAGGTCAAAATGTTAATGCTTACGGTAAAGACTTAGATGGCGAAATTGAATTTAGTAAACTACTTGAAAAAGTTAGTGATATCGGAATTGAAAGAATTAGATTTGTAACATCTCATCCTTGGGATTTTACTGATAAAATGATTGACGTTATAGCATCAAGAGAAAATATTATGCCATATATTCATTTACCATTACAAAGTGGATCAAATAAAATTTTAAAGTTAATGGGTAGGAGATATACGAAAGAAGAATACTTAGAACTATTTAATAAAATTCGTAACAAGGTTAAAAATGCCTCAATAACAACTGACATTATAGTGGCTTTTCCTGGTGAAACTGAAGAAGATTTTAATGATACATTAGATGTAGTTAAGACATGCAAGTATGATGGCGCATTTACATTTATCTATTCTCCAAGAGAAAATACCCCTGCTGCTAAAATGAAAAATGATTTAACTGAAGCTGAAAAAGAGGACCGATTACATCGTTTAAATGAATTAGTTAATAAATATTCTAAAGAAAGTAACGAAAGAATGCTTAACACAATTCAAAAAGTATTAGTTATTGGTGTATCTGAAAAAGATAGTAACAAAGTATGTGGATATACTGAAAATATGAAATTAGTTAATGTAACTGCACCTATGGATACTATCGGACAAATTATAAACGTTAAAATAACAGATGCTAAAAGTTTTAGTTTAGATGGAGAAATAATCGAAAACTAAATTAAAGCTTTCCATGCTGGAATAGCTCAATTAGGTAGAGCAACTGAATCGTAATCAGTAGGTTGGAGGTTCAATTCCTCTTTCTAGCACCAGATTAAAAATAAACTCGATCTTTTCGAGATAATATAAAAACTACTTTCAATTGCAAGTAGTTTTTTCATATAATAGGAATTTCATGTTTAAGATGTTCTTCACATAATTCTAATCTAATCTATAAATTTTACCATTGCCATCCTTATTAGCAATTTTTCTATAATCATCAATATGACTTAAAATATCTTCAATATAATCACATATATCATCTAATCTATCAATCTTACTAAGCATTCCTTCATCAATATTTTCTAATTTTTTTAAATCATTAATGTCTTTAACATCATCATTATCTAAGATTTCATCGCTATAAAATTCAACCCATTTTTTAAGCTCAATGATATCCTCATCACTTAAAAACAATAAACCGGCTTTAAAAGAACAAACTATTGAATTAAAATCAATCATACTTTCAGAATATTCATCATCAAGTATGCTAAAATCTTCAATTAGTGCAAAATCTAATAAATTTTCTAAATCAATTTTCGTGTTCTCCAATCCAGTTTTAGAAAAAATATAATTTTCAAAAATATTGTATTTAGAATTTGTTTTAAGGTTATCCCAAAAAGAACAATTATTTATAACAAAATCATTATTTAACATTTCATCTTCAATTAATGGAGATACAAAAGAATATAAATATTTTCTCTTAACAACTCTTAAATCATCACATTCATTCAAAAATAACATATTCATTCTACGATATTCACGAGCTAAATTATAATTCATAATTTTAATATAATTTAAACTTTCTTCTTTATTAGATTCAAATATTTTTAAGTCAGTATCTAGATTGTCAGAAACAAACTGATTATCATTCATTAATATCATTTTAATTTTTTCATACATTCTATAATAACTTAAGTACTTTGCATTATCATAATCACATATCGCATAAATTGGACTAGATGCAAAGTCAGGTGCAGTAAGAGAGCCGATATATTCAAGTAATCCACTTAAGCGCTCATAACTATTACCAAAAGAATCAAATAAATTATTTTCACTAGAAATTAAAATTTTAAGCATTAATTTATATTTGTTATATAAATCAACATTTTCATTTTCTTCCAGCTCACCTAATTTAACATATACATTATATATTTTTTTATCAATATCAAAAATATTATTAATTATATCTATATCATTTTTATCCATTATTAACCACCCTTACAAATAGAGTAGCATATAAAAATAAAAAATAAAATAAAAAAGAACGAATTTCTTCGTTCCTACTATCTGTTATAGAATTCAACTACTAATGATTCATTAACATCAGCGTTAAGTTCACTTCTTTCTGGATATCTAACATAAGTTCCAGTCATCTTATTAGCATCGAATTCAACAAATTTAGCTCTAGCAACAACATTTTCTAAAGCTTGTTTCATTGCTGGATGATTTAAAGATTTTTCCTTAACACTAATTACATCACCAGGTTTAACTGTATAAGAAGGAATATTAACACTCTTTCCAT
>USFG01000015.1 GCA_900553855.1 uncultured Mycoplasmatota bacterium
AATCAACATCATGTTCTGAAACATGTGGTGGAGGAAACATCATAAATCATTATGTAGATACTAAATATTCAGATTATAAATGTCCAGATGAGGCAACATCTACATCTTGCAATACACAAAAATGTTATGTGGAGTGTTCTTCAACTACTACAAGTTATGATTGTAAAAAATATGATTCATGGGATACTTATTGTCAAAAACAATATTATACTATTGATAATAGAACTGGTAATGAATGTAAAAGATGGTGGACTTCAGAAAGATGTTCTTGCTCTGGAGGTGGATCATCAGGAGGTTCATCTGGTGAATCTGGAATTACATGTATAGTTAAAAGCGAACGAAATATGTCCAAAGGTGAATATTGTGATTGTAGTGAATGGATAGGTAATTCAAGTTATCAAGGAGTTTATGTAAAACAATGGGTTGATGCTAATGGAGATACTCGTTGTTGTTGCGGAAATTAGATAAAATATAAAAATTGTTAGTTTTAGAATTAATCAGATACTAACAATTTTTTTTATTTTTTGTTATATCCTAGAAAATAAATGAAATATAGTTTATAATGTTTAAAGGATAAAGGTGATTTATATGGATTTAAGTAAATATGGAATAAGTAAAGATAATAAAGATTTGCAAGTTGCTTTAACACATACTAGTTATGCTAATGAACATAATATAGAATCATATGAAAGATTAGAATATTTAGGTGATGCAGTGCTAGAATTAGTTATTTCTGATTATTTTTATAAGAATACTAAATTGGCAGAAGGACAAATGAGCAAAAAAAGATCTATGTATGTTTGTGAGGAAGCTTTAGATGCTTATGCTAAAGAAATAAATTTAGCTAATTACATTAAAGTTGGTAATGGGATGCATAATGAGGTTAATGCAACAATTGTTGCTGATGTTTTTGAAGCTGTAATAGCTGTTATTTATTTAAATAATGGATTATCTAAAGCTAAAGAGTTTATTTATGATTTAATTATTCCTAAAATTAAAGAAAATAATATTTATTTAAGTGATTATAAATCATATTTACAAGAACTAGTTCAAACTAATCAAAAATGTGTTGATTATGTTGTGATAAATGAATATGGACCTGCTCATGACAAAACTTTTGAGGTAGAAGCTAGAGTGGAAGGAATGATTTATGGTAAAGGAGTAGGAAAGAGTAAAAAGGAAGCAGAACAAAATGCAGCACGTGATGCAATAAAGAAAAGTAGTGGTGGTAATAAATGAGATTATTAAGAATTAGTATTCATGGTTTTAAATCTTTTGCCGATAAAGTAACTATTGAAATCAAAGATGGAATAACGGCAATAGTTGGACCTAATGGATCAGGTAAGAGTAATATAGTTGATGCTATTAAATGGGTGCTTGGAGAACAATCACTTAAAGATATTAGAGGAAATAATTCTTCTGATTTTATTTTTAATGGTAGTAAATCAAGAAGTCCATTAACAAGAGCCTGGGTTTCCTTAACGTTTGATAATTCTGATCATTATTTAAAGAGCGATTTGGCTGAAATAGAAATAAAAAGAGTTGTTTATTCAACTGGTGAAAATGAATACTATATTAATAATTCATCTTGTAGATTAAAAGATATTACTAATTTATTTTTAGATTCAGGAACGAACGTGAATTCATTATCAATAATATCACAAGGTAAAATAGGTGAAATAATTGATGGTAAGCCAGAGGATAAAAGAGTAATTTTAGAGGAAGCATCTGGTGTATTAATGTATAAAAAAAGAAAAGAAGATACATTAAGAAAGTTAGATAAAACTAATGATAATTTAGAAAAAATTAATTTAATAATAGATGAACTTAATGTTAATTTAGAACCTTTAAAAGCACAGGCTGAAACAGCACATAAATTTTTAGATTATAAAAAGGATTTAGAAAGTACTGAAATAGCACTTCTTGCTTTAGATATAACAACAATTAATGATTCATATAAAATTAATAAAGAAAATTTAGATAAGTTATCTAATGAATTAATGGCTAATCAAAATAATAATTTAGTTGATAATGCTAGAATAGATTCACTTAAAATGAAAGTACTTAAAGTAGATGAAGAATTATCACAAAAAAGTGATGAATTGTTTAAAATTACTAAAACTTTAAGTAACTTAGCAAGTGAAAAACAGATAATGATTGAAAGAGAAAAATATGAAGTAGATGATTCTAAGTTACAAGCTAATATTATTAATTTAAAAGAAAATAAATTAAGATTAGAAAACGATATTAATTCATTAAGGGAAGAAATTGAATTAAAGAAAAATGGTTTAGATAATTTAAATAAAAAATATAATGATTTAGTTAATGAATATAAAAATGAAACTGTTAAGAAAAATCTTTTACTTAATGATTTAGGTAAATTAAATAAAGATGAAATGTATTTAAAGAGTCAAATTGAAATATTACAAAATAGTACTTTAAATGATAGTAAAATGCCTTATGCAGTTAAAAGTGTTCTTAATAATCATAGATTAAATGGTATACATGATATTTTAGGTAAATTAGTTGAAACAGAAGAAAAATATTCAGTAGCTATTGATACGGCTCTTGGTTTTACAACAAATGTGATTGTAACTGATAATGAAACATCTGCTAAGGAAGCGGTATATTATTTAAAACAAAATAATTTAGGGAGAGCTACTTTTTATCCTTTAAATATTATTAAACCTAAAAGGATAGATGAATTGTCATTAAAGAAATTAGAGGTTGTTCCTTGTTTTATAGGAATTGCTTCTGATTTATGCCAATATGATTCTAAGTATAGAAATGTTATATTAAATGCGTTAGGTAACGTAATAATTGTTGATAATTTAACAAATGGAACTAATGTAGCTAAAATAATTAATCATATGTATAAGATTGTTACTTTAGATGGAGATATTATTAATGCTGGTGGATCTATTACAGGTGGTACTAATAAATCAAATAATAATTTAATTAGTCAAAAGTTTGAATTAGAAAATAAAATTAAATTATTAAATTCTAAAGTAAATGAAATAAAGTTAAAAGAAGAAGAAATTAATAATTATGATAAAGATTTAACTATTTTAGAAAAGAAGGTATTTGATGCTAATAATGAATTTAATGGAGCTAGAGAATATATTATTAGAAAAAATAATGATTTAGAAATATTAAATAATAATTTAATAAGTGTTAATAATGAAATTAATGGAAATGTTGGATTATTAAATAATGATATTTCTAGTAAGTTACAAGAGTTATTAGATGAATACTACAAAGTTAATGGTGAAAAGGAAAAAATAGAATTAAATATTAATGAGTTAAAAGGCACAAGAAATGATTTACAATCAGAAATTAATGAATTAGAGATTAATAATCGTAAACAAAATAGTGAATATAATAAATTAATGAATGAAATCAGAACTTTAGAAGTTAATATAAGTAAAGAAGAATCTAAATTAGATACATATTTATTAAGATTAAATGAAGAGTATGGTATGACTTATGATAAAGCTAAAGAATATAAGTTAGATTTAGATTTACCTGATGCTAGAATTAAGGTTAATAATTTAAAGAGGGATATTAAGAATTTAGGCGATGTTAATACAGGATCTATTGCGGAATATGAGCGTATTAATACTAGATATGAATTTTTAACTAAACAAAAAGAAGATTTAACGGGATCTATTAATGATTTATTAGAGATAATTAATGAATTAGATGATACGATGAAGGAAAGATTATTATCTACTTTTAATGCTTTAAATAATGAATTCTGTAAGGTATTTAAGAAGTTATTTAGAGGTGGAGAAGGAAAGTTAGTTCTTTTAGATGAAAATAATATTTTAACTAGTGGTTTAGAGATTAAAGCATGCCCTCCTGGAAAAGAAATTAAGAGTTTAAAGACTTTATCTGGTGGAGAAGCATCAATGACAGCCTTAGCACTTTTATTTGCTACTATTAATATTAGAACAGTACCATTTTGTATTTTAGATGAGGCGGAAGCGGCACTAGATGAAGCAAACGTTGATATATTTGGTAATTATTTAAAAGAATATGATAATAAGACTCAATTTATTGTAATTACTCATAAAAAGAGAACGATGGAATATGCAGGTTCTTTATATGGAATAACAATGCAAGAATCAGGCGTATCTAAGTTAGTTAGTGTTAAGTTAGATTAAGTAATTAAAATAATTATAATTTATCCGTCAAACGAACATTTTTAAATTAAATTATAAAAATATATTCGTTCGCTTGATAGGGATGGCAAACCGAGATATAATACATATTGTAGGATAGGTAGTGAAACTTTTTATGGAAAATAAAATAACAAAAGAAAAATTATTGATAATTACAACAATTCTAGTTGTATCAATTGTGCTTATTGGAATAGGTTATGCATTCTTTACAGCAAATAATCCGGAAGGATCAACAGCTCAGATAATATCAAAAAGTGGTAGAATGTTAATTAATTATAATGATGGTACTGATAGCATAATACCATTAACTGATATTCAACCAAGTAATAATATTCTAGTTGATAAGACATTTACATTAACTGGAATAAACACAACAGCATCAGATGGTTTACCAATGCCATATGTAATAAGTATAGAATATCAAAATACATTTAAAAATGATGAATTAGAATATTACATTAAAAGAATAGATGAGAACGAGAGTATAAATTGTACAATAAAAAATGTAGGTTTAATTAATGAATATATTATATCAGAATTAAATCTTCCAAGTAGTTTAAATGGTTATAGAGGTGGTACCATATATGAAGATAGTGGAAAGATGACAACACAAGAATTAGCATATGGATATTTTAAACCTAGCACAGAAGAGCAAGTATTAACTTTAAATTTAAGAATGATGTTTAGAGATAGTAGAGGTAATCAAGATTATAACAAAGGTGCAAAATTTAATGGAAAAATAGTTGTTACAGCTCCAGAATCAAATACATTTGCAACAGATACATGGGAAGAAATAGCAGATAATGTAAAATCAGGAAATGCATCAAAATATAGTGTAGGAACAGAAAAGGAAGTAGAAATAGATGGAACAAGTTATACAGTAAGAGTAGCAAACAATTCTACACCTGATGAATGTAATGGAACAAATTTTTCCCAGACTGCTTGTGGATTTGTAGTAGAGTTTGTCGATTTATTAGAACTAAGACAAATGAATAGCACAGATACAAATGTAGGTGGATGGAAAGATTCTGCAATGAGAACATATGCTAATGGAGAATTTTTTGACAAATTACCAAGTGATCTACAAAATGCCATAATAGAAACTAAAGTCATATCAGGACATGGAAGTAGTGAAAGAGAAAATTCAACATCAAACGACAAAATATACTTATTAAGCCCTCATGAAGTATATGAGGATGGTACAAGTGACACAGCATATAGCCAAACAAGACAATTAGATTATTATAAACAAAGAGGTGTAACAGTAAATAATCATACAAAAAATGCTATTAAAGATTATAATGATATGCCATTTTCTTGGTGGCTTCGCGGGGCTTATTCCAACGATTACAGTAATTTCCTTGGTGTCGCTAGCGCCGGCATCTGGCATTACTCTAATGCTGATTCCGACAATGGTTTTTCCCCAGCTTTCCGTATCGGAGAAAACGTAAATAATGTGTAAAGCAAGAAACAACATAATTAAGCAGGAATAGGAAAATCGGTTCCTAAAGGACCGTCACCTGCGTGCGAAAGCACGTGAAAATAGACGGCCCGATAAAATAAAATATTCCATTTGATTAACGTACTAAAACAGATGGTGTATATATGAAAAATTATGAATTACTTGTATTTATTTACAAGTTTTTTTGTGATAAAATTGTTATAGTAGGTGCTAGATGAAAAATTTATATAATAAATTAGATAAAAAATTTTTGCTTATAATTTTGATATTTACTATCTTTGGATTAGTAATGGTTTTTAGTGCATCTTCAATATCTGCAGTTTTATTTTATAAAGTAGAATCTTCTTATTTTTTTAAAAAACAAGTTTTTATTTCAATTGTTATGTGGATTATTGGTTTATTCTTTATTATTAGAATACCTACTAGTAAATATAAATATTTGACTAAGGCTTATTTTTATATAATTTTAATAGTGCTTGCATTAATATTTACTTATGGATCTATTATAAATGGTGCTAAATCATGGTTTAAAATTGGACCTATAACTATTCAACCAAGTGAGTTTTTAAAGACTGCTTTGATACTTTATTTTGGGGTTTTTTATGAAAAAATTATATTAAAGAAAGAGTTTAATTCTAATAAAATTTATGTTCCTATTGTTCTTGGAGTAATTGGAGTTGGTTTAGTTGCTATTCAACCGGATTTAGGTACTGCTATAATTATTGCAGGAATACTTGGTTTATTAATTATTTTTATGCCTATTAAATCTAAAGTTTATAATTTGCTTAAGAAGTCTGGGGTAGTGTTATGTTTTTTATTAGTACTTTTTGTAGTTTTATCGGGTAATCTTTTAACTAAAGAACAAATGGATCGTTTAAATTTTAAAAATCCTTGTACAAGATATACAGAGAAAACTGGTTATCAAGTATGTAATGGTTTTATAGCTATTTCTAATGGTGGATTATTTGGTAAGGGATTAGGTAATTCAACTCAAAAATATTTATATTTACCGGAAGCACATACAGATTTTATATTTCCAATAATAGTTGAAGAAATAGGAGTACTTGGAGCTACAGTGGTTTTATTAATGTATATTTTATTGTTGTTTCGATTACTTAAAATATCAAAAGAGGCATCAACAATTAGAGGATCAATTATAGCTTATGGAACTTTTTGTTATATAACGATACATCTAGCTATTAATTTACTTGGAATACTTGCACTTATTCCACTTACAGGTGTTCCAGTTCCATTTTTATCTTATGGTGGATCATTTTTAATGAATGTTTTATTATTGATGTTTGTTAATGAAAGAATTGCTATAGAAACAAATATACATAAGGAAAATCAAATAATAAGGAGTCTATAATGAATAAGAAGGGATTTACATTAGTAGAAATAATAGTAAGTATATCGTTAGTTTCGGTTGTTATGATATTTCTATTTCAAATTATTACTACTATAAAAAATATATATGATAAACAAAATAATAAGAATGATATTAAAATAACTGTTGCTGTTATTACGAGGGAAGTTGAGAGAGATTTAAGTTCATTTGGTCTTGCTGATGTGCCTACTAAAACTTGTGATATGACAAATAATAGTATTGTACCTAGTACTGCAAAAAATGTTAAATGTATTAAATTAATATATGATGAAAATAATGTAAAAAACAATGAAGGATATATAGTTTATTATGAAAATAATGGAAAATATTTTTTAGGTTATAAAAGAGGAAAAGATAAAATAATTGAAACTCAAACTGTTAGAGAAATAAATGTTGCTCCAAAAGAAGATATAGATATAATTACCGAAGAAAATAGTGATATGGCTAGTTTAAAAATAACTCTTCCTGTTAGTGATAATAACGATAATTATGATTTAGTAATAAATTATATAACCACGGATAATCATGCTACTTCATTGGAAGAACATAATGTAAGTGTGAGTGCGGAAAATGGTGAATTAATAAGTGTAAATGGGGCTGGTAAATATAAAAAAGATGAAATGGTAACAATAGATTTTACTTTTGATAATAATCTATATGAATTAGTAAATGTTTCATGTACGAATATAACTTGTGATAAAAATCAAACAATAAGTTTTACAATGCCAGATGGCGAGGTAAAAATTACTGCTGAATTAAAAATAAAATCAAAATCATTTGCTGAAGATTCATGGAAAATAATAGCAGCAGTTGCTAAAAGTAATAATTTAACTACATATTCAGTTGGAGATGAAAAAGAAGTTTCAATAAATGGTACAAATTATACAGTGCGAATTGCAAATATCACAACACCAAGTGAATGCAATAATGCAGGCTTTTCACAAACAGCGTGTGGTTTTGTAGTAGAGTTTGTTGATATTTTAGAAGAAAGAGGTATGAATGATACTGCTACTAATGTTGGTGGTTGGAAAGATTCTAAAATTAGAACATATGCAAACGGAGATTTCTTACAAAAATTACCAAGTGATTTACAAAATGTCATAATATCTACAGATGTTATATCAGGTGGTAGTGAGACTCCAAATATTACGTCGAACGATAAAATATATTTACTTAGTGCACATGAAGTGCTAGAAAATAATACTGATCATGATGCAGCATACAATCAAACAAGACAATTAGATTATTATAAATCAAAAGGCGTGGTAACTGATAACTGTTCAGGTGCTATAAAGCAATTTGATAATTCAAATTCTTTTTGGTGGCTTCGTACATCCGATTCAAATATAAAAGTTAACAATATTTTCTTACTTATTAATGATGATGGGTCATGGGGTAGTGATTTTGCTAATAGTCCAACTGGCTTCGCTCCAGCCTTTCGTATTGGTGAATAATCATTTAATATAAAATATATATTAAAATAATAAATAAGATTAAATGAATTATTCTTGATTTATAGAATAAACTAAAGTTTAAAGTATTTTCTTTATTGAAAATACTTTTTATTTGGGTAATTATAGATAAACCACTAAAACTCATTAATATAGCAGTATATATTAATTTATATTTATAGGTTATATTTATTTTATTTATTAAATTTAATCCATTTGTTATTTCGAATATTCCCGTAATTAAAGGATGTTTTATAGGTAATAAATTATTAATAATATTAAAAAAGGTTACGATACCAAAAATTGATATTAAAGTATTAAGACTATTGGCAATAGAATTAACTAAATTAAATTTTTTACTAATAAAGCTCTTATTTAAAGCTTCAATTTTAATATTTCTATTTATTAAACCAATAATTAAATTTATAAATATATTTAAAATAATAACTATTATACTATCTTTTAAGTTAAGATATTTAGTTAATGATATAATTAATAGGGGATTAAATAAATTACACATTGATAGTAGTTTAATAGCCTCGATTTTATTAATATAGTTATTAGTTAGTAGATCATTAATGTATTTTGCATTACTGGGACTACCACATATTGATGACATAAAAAAGGGATATATAGATATATTATTTAAATTAAATATTTTAGAAAATATCTTACCTATGGTGTTACTTAAGATATTAATAAAATTAGTACTTAAAATAAAATCACTTAAAATCATAATGGGAAATATACTAGGAAATAGTGATTTATTAAATAATTCGATTGATTCAATGGTACTTAGTACTATGATGTTTCTTTTAAAAAATATTAGTAAAGTAAATATAAATATAAGTAAAATTTTAAAAATGTTCTTCATATATTCTCCTATTAAGTGATATAATAAATTGTATGGAAAAGTTAAAAAAATTATATAAAAAATATAGTATCTTTAATTTAAAAGAACTATTCTTCTTAATTATATTTATTGTCTTTTGTTTTTATGATACTGGTTATACTGTTTATAAGCCTGGTGGTATAGTAAATATGAATAGTAGAGTAATAGGAGATAATATTTATAGTTCAGAGGGGTCTTTTAATATGGCTTATGTTACAGCAATGAAGGGAAGAACTCCAATTTATTTGCTTAGTAAATTTATGCCTAACTGGGAAGTTGTTAAAAATAGTGATGTTTTACTTGATAATGAAACTATGGAAGATGCTAATAAACAAGATAAGTTAGATTATGAGGAATCAATTAGCAATGCGAAATATGTTGCATTTAATAAAGCAAACATTAATTATAACGTATTGGGAGAACATTTTTATGCCTATTATATTACTAAAGATAATGTTAGTGATTTAAAAGTAGGAGATGAACTATTAAGCTATAATAATATTAAATTTAAGAGTATAGAAATTTTGAGTAAATATATTAATGATTTAAATGGAGCTGATAGTTTATTAATAAAATATAAAAGAAATAATAAAGAATATGAAACTTATTCTAAGATATATGAAGATAATGGTAAAAAATTAATAGGTATTTCTTCTATTTCAATTTTAGATTTAGAAAGTAGTCATAATATTGATATTAAGAATAAAGAAAGTGAATCTGGTCCTTCAGGTGGTCTTATAATGGCTTTATCAATATATAATGCGATTACTGAGGGGGATATTACAAAAGGAAATAAAATAGTTGGTACTGGTACTATTAGTAGAGATGGTATAGTTGGTGAAATTGGTGGAGTGAATTATAAACTTGCATCTGCTGTTAAAGAGGGGGCTACTATATTTATTTGTCCTAATGATAACTATGATGAGGTTATGGAAGAAATGGAAAAATATAATTATAATATTAAAATTATAAGTGTAGCTACTTTTGATGAGGCGATAGAAAAACTGGCGGAGTTGTAGTATTAATGTGGTTAAAATGCCTAATTTAGTGAATTAAATTGCTTGATTAATATTATAAACTTAGATATAATATTTTTTGTTAAGGGAAGGAAGATAGAATGAAAAACGTTAAAGAAATAGAATTTAAAGTTGAAGGAAAAAAATGGGATGATTTATTAGATAAAGCATTTAAAAAGAAATCTAAAGATACTCAAGTAGATGGTTTTAGAAAAGGAAATTGTCCTAAGGAAGTATTTATTAAAAAATTTGGTATTGAATCTTTATATATGGAAGCAAGTGAAATGGCTTTAGATGGAGCATATAAAGATGTTGTTGCTGAAAATAAGTTACATCCTGTTTGCCCTGGTAAAGTAGATATTACTTCAGTAAATGAAAAAGGTATTACTTATAAATTTACTATTATTGAAAAACCGGAAGTTAAATTAGGCAAATATACTAAATTAGGTGTTAAAAAAGAAAAAGTAGAAGTTACCGAAGAAGAAGTTAATCATGAAATTGAACATTTAAGATCTCATTATGCTGATGTTGTGGAAGAAACTGAAGGGGAAGCATTAAAAGGAGATACTGCTGTAATCGATTTCGAAGGATTTGTTGACGGAGAAAAATTAGAAGGTGGATCTGGAGCTAATTATCCTTTAGAATTGGGTACTAATACATTTATTCCTGGATTTGAAGATGGCGTTATTGGAATGAAAGTTGGAGAAGAAAAAGAACTTAACTTAAAATTTCCAGAAGATTATGTTGAAAATTTAAAGGGTAAAGATGTATTATTTAAAGTTAAATTAAATTTAATTAAGAAGAGAGTGTTACCTGAAATTAATGAAGAATTCTTTAAAGATTTAGGCTATGACGATGTTAAAGATGAAGCAGGTTTAAAAGAAAAAGTTAAAGCGGATTTACTTACTCATAAAGAAGAAGATGCTGAAAATAAATATTTAGATGAATTAATTGGTAAAGCTGTTGAAAATTTAGAAGTAGAAATTAATCCTGAAATCATTGAAGATGAAAAAGAACGTATGATTGATGATTATAGAAGAGAATTATCAATGCAAGGTATTAGTTTAGAACAATATTTAGAGTTTACTAAAGGAAATTTAGAAACTTTAAAGAAAAATATTGAACCACAAGCAGTTGCTAGAATTAAAACTAGATACTTACTTGAAGGTGTTGTAGAAAAGGAAAATTTAACTGTAACTGATGATGAAGTTAAAGCAGAAGTTAAGAGATTAGCTGAAATGTATGGAACTACTGAAGAAGAAATTACTACTCATATTGGAGATAGTGAAGTTATCGGTTATGATTTAAAAATGCGTAAAGCATTAGACTTTCTTAAAGAAAACTAATTTTTAGAAAGATGGCTTGAAAAAGTTGTCTTTTTTATTTTTGCCAATTTTTAATAATTTGAAATAACATCAAACGAGTGTAAAAGTTTTTAAATAAACAAGTAAAATGACGCCTTTTGGGTAATAAGAATATATAGAGACGCAAATTGTAAGTGCTTTTGGTGCTTACTAAAAAATATTAAAGTTACAAAATGACTTATAATATTTCTTTTATTTTGTGTTATACTTTTATTATTGATTAATTAAAGAGAGGTGAATAACTAATGCGATTTGAAAATATATATCTTAATTTTGGAACTCAAGTTGTTTATGATAACGCTAGTAGCAGTTTTAATGCAAATGATAAAGTAGGAATAGTAGGTGTTAATGGTGCAGGTAAAACGACATTATTTAGAGTTATATTGGGTGAAATTCCTCTTGATAATGGTAAAATGGTTATTCCAACTGATTATAAAATTGGTTATTTACCTCAAGTTATTAAAACTCCAGAAAATGGTGATTTAACAGTGTTTGAATATTTGTTAGAAGGTAGACCAATAAAAAGGTTAGAAGAGGAGTTAACTGCTTTATATGAAAAAATGGTTACAGCTGATGATAAAGAATATAAAATTATAACTAAAAAAATTAATAAAATAAATAATGAATTAGATTATTATGATCAATATAATTATGAAAATATTTTACTTAAAATAATAAGTGGAATGAATATTGATTCTAATATGTTAGATTTAAAACTTAAAGATATATCTGGTGGCCAAAAATCTAAAATAGCGTTTGCTCGTTTATTATATTCTAAAGCTCATATTCTTCTTTTAGATGAACCAACTAATCATTTAGATTTAGATACTAAAGATTTTATAATTGAATACTTAAAACAGTATAATGGAATGATTCTAGTAATATCTCATGATACATCTTTCTTAAATGAAGTAACTACCAAAACATTATATGTTGATAAAGTAAAACATAATTTTGAAATATTTAATGGTAATTATGAAAAATATCTAAAAATTAAGGAAGAAAAAGATAAAGCAAGAGAAAGATTAATAGCTAAGCAAAGTGATGAAGAAGAAAAGTTAAAAAGAATAATTGCTAAATATCTTCATGGAACTGAAAAACAAGCTAATATTGCTAAAGATAGAATTAAAAAGTTAGAAAAATTAAAACAGGTTAAAGTAGAAGCAGAAAAGAAACAAAAAATAACTAAATTTAAAATTAAAATTAATTATCCAAGTACTAGTATTCCTATTGAAGTTAATCATTTAAAATTTGGTTATGATGAAAATAACTTATTATATAACGATTTATCATTTACTATTCAAAGAGGAGAAAAAATTCTTATTGTTGGAGAAAATGGAATTGGTAAAACAACACTTTTAAGATTAATTATGGGTACATTAAAACCAATAGATGGCGAAATTAAAATTAATGATAAAACTTTAATTGGATATTATGCTCAAGAACATGAAATTATTGATAACTCTAAAACGATTTTAAATAATTTTAATAATTATGGACTAGCTGATTATGAAGTTAGAAGATATTTAGGTAATTTCTTATTTTCAGGAGAGGATATTAATAAACTTGCTGGAGTTTTATCACCGGGAGAAAGATCAAGGGTTGGACTTGCTAAAATAGCTCTTAGTGGAGCAAATACGTTATTACTTGATGAACCAACCAATCATTTAGATCCTATGACTCAGTTAAAAATAGCCGATATCTTTAAAGATTACGAAGGAACTATGTTAGTGGTATCTCATAATTTAGAGTTTGTTGATAGCTTAAATATTGATAGAATGTTGCTTTTACCAAGTGGAGTAATTACATATTATGATAAAGAAATAGTAACATATTATGAAACATTAAATAATAATGAAGAAATTAAATAATGTTAATTTATAATTAACGTGTTATACTTATGTAAAGGTAGTTGATAAGTATGGCACGTTTTTTAAAGTTAGATAAAGATGAAAATTTAAAATGTGATAAAGAAATAAAGAATTTTTTGAATCCAGATTATATATATATTCCTTTTTATAATAATTATAAATTACTTAAAAAGAATCATGATAATGTAACATTAGATGAACCAATATTTGATAATGATAATCAACTTATTTTTAGCAGTGTTTCAGGTAAAATTGTTAGTTTAAATGAAATGAATGTAAACCAGGAAAAAGTTAAATGTATACGTATAGCTAATGATTTTATGGAAAATAAAGCAATAAAGAAAAGTGTTAAAAATATTAATAAATATAGTAAAGAAGAATTTATTGATTTAATTCATAAATATACTAGTATTAGAGAAGATTTTGAAAGTAAAAATTTAATTATATCGGGAATTGATTATGAATTGTATGAAGAAAATTTAAGTAAGTTAATTAGCAGTTATTCTGATAATATATTAGATACAATTGATGCATTAATTAAAATTCTTGGTATAAATAAATGTGTAATGGTTGTTAAAGATAATGATACTGATAATGTTGTTAATTTATTAAATTTAATTGGTACTTATCCTAATATTAATTTAAAATTAATGGCTGATTTATATCCGATTGGAAATAAGATGATATTAAAAGATGAATTATTTAATAATGATGCTATATTTTTAGATGTAAATGATGTATTTAATATATATAAAGTGTTAAGAAAGAATAAACCAGTTACAGAAAAATTAATTACTGTAAGTGGTAATATGATTAATAAACCTAAAATTGTTAATGTTAAAATTGGTACTAGTGTAAAAGAATTATTAGATAAAAATTTTAAAATTAAAGGTGATGATTATCATTTGGTTATTAATGGATTAATATCTGGTTATGAAGTTAATGATGATGATATGATTATCACAGAAAATATTAGAAGTATATTTGTTACAAGTAAAGTATTTAATGAAACTATGCCATGTATTAGATGTGGTTTATGTGTTAAACATTGTCCAGTAGGCGCTAATCCAGTTACTGGTTATAAGATGGATAAATGTATTAAATGCGGAGCTTGTAAGTATGTGTGTCCTTCAAATATATCTTTAGGAGAAAAAAATGAATAGATTTTTAGATACAAAATTAAATATTAAAAAAATAAATAATATTATGTTATTATCTATTATTCCTTTAGTTATTGCAGGTTTTTATAAAAATGGAATTAAATTATATACGCAAGGATTAGTAAACTTATTTGGAATGTTTAAACCTTTAATATTTGATATATTAGGGATAGTTATTGGAATGATGGTACCATTTATTTATGATAGATTTATTAAACATAAGAATACTAAGTTAATATCTTGTATTAATATGTATAATTATCCTTTTTATGGGTTGTTACTTGCTAGTGTTATAAGTATAAATACTCCAATTTATGTATTTGCAATAGTTTGTTTTGTTTGTTTGTTTTTATATAAATTAATGAAGAAAAAATATGTTAATGTTGTTGCTGTTATGGCATTAATAATATTTATTATTATGAATTTAGTTGGAGATTTTAGTTTTTTAAATGTTTATGAAAAGATGAATAATTTACATTTAAGACCTCTTGATTATTTTATGGGAATGGGTAGTGGAGGAATAAACACTACTAATATAATTCTTCTGTTAATAAGTGTAATAATATTATTTTGCCAAGATTTTTATAAGAAAGAAATTACAATAAGTTCATTTGTTACATATTTTATTTTAATTATTATTTATGGTTTTATTAAGGGAGATATTATTCTTGTACTTGATAGTTTATTTTCCAATAGTGTTCTTTTTACTTTTGTATTTATTGCAACTGATTATAAAACAAGTCCTATTACAACAACTGGAAAAGTTATTTATGGTATATTAATTGGAATAATCGCATTCGTTTTATATATGTATTATCCTGAACTTGCAGGTATTGGAGCAGTATTAATAGGAAGTATATGTGCTAGTAAAATAGATAAAATTGTTGAAAGATAGTCTTATTAAGTGATATAATTATTTAGGATAGAGAAGGAAATAATAATTATGAATAATAAAAAAGTTTTAGAACATTGTCCTAATTTTTATAATATAAATAACTTTACCTTTTTTGATGATGATTATATTAGTGGGAAATTAATAGAAATATATCGTAAATTTATATTTGAAACTGATGTAAATAATGAAGAAGATTTAAAGACTCTTGAAAAAATAGATTATGTATTAAATAAATATATTGAAGATTATATGTTTAGAAAACAATTACAAAAAGATGTCCTTAATATAAGAGTTAAATCAGGAGAGAATTTAGTTAGAAAAACAATAGAGGCAATTAATGGATTTTATGATAGTTATGAAGCAGGTTATACAAGAAATATATACTTTGCGAGGTGGATTTAATGGATGCAGATTTTTATATAGAAGATCATTATAAAAGAAATGTTGTTATAGTAATTTTAGTTATATTATTAGTTATTGGTGGTCTTTATTATGGTTATAAAAATTATTATAAAAAGAATTATCTTAAAGTTAAAGATGTAACTGTTGAACTAGGTAGTAAGTTAAGTACAGATATTAAAGATTATATTAAATGTGATAATTATGGTGATTATAAATTAGATTTATCGTCAGTTGTAACAGATGATGAAGGTAAAGTTTCTTCAGTAGGAGAATATGCTTTTAGGGTTATAAAAAATGATGATATTAGTAGAGGAAAGGTATTTGTTAAAGATACGACTAAACCAATAGTGGGTGTTAACGATTTAACTGTTGGTGTTAATGAAGAATATAATGCTTATGATTTTGTTAATACTTGTACTGATTTATCAATGCCATGTGTTGTAAGTTTTAAGGACGCTAATGATGGAGATTTAAGTAGTAAAGTAGGTAATTATAAAATTGAAATAATTATAAGTGATAATGCGAATAATAAAGTTAATAAGACTGTTAAGTTAACTGTTAAAGAAGGTTATTCTTTTAAGGAAATTAAAGAAAAAGATTTTAATGTTGATCATACTTCTAATGATAAGAGTAATTGGAATAATACTTATACTATTAAATTTGAAAAAGCATTAGAAGAAGAAAGTACTGAATTTAATGAATTATTAGAATCATATGGCATTAAAGAATTTAGTTATGATAAAAATATTAAAGAAAAAGAAATAATTGTTATATATAATAAATATAATTATGCTTTAGGATTAAGTATTAAAGTTACTTTTGATGATGGTAGTTATGAATTTGTAACTGAAGATAAAGTTAAAAGTGATGTTCCTGAGGAATAAATAAAGCTTATTTTTATACTAAAATAATTTTAAAAACTATTGCACAAAGTTAAATTATTTGATAATATAATTTTGTGCTTTGGAAATGGCGGTGTAGCTCAGTTGGCTAGAGCATCCGGTTCATACCCGGCAGGTCGGGAGTTCAAATCTC
>USFG01000016.1 GCA_900553855.1 uncultured Mycoplasmatota bacterium
TCCTACTCTAGTGAAATTATATCTCGGTTTACCCCCCCGTCAAGCGAACATTCGTATTTTATAAAAATTTATAGAATGTTCGCTTGACGGATAAAGATTTTTAGTTAGTTTTCTTGATATTTTTTACATTCTTCATCTAGTTCAGCAAATAATTTATCAATATCATTAGGATTTTTAACTCTTGCTCCTGATGCTAATGGATGTCCTCCTCCATTATATTTACTAGCAATTTCATTTATAATTGGTCCTCTTGATCTAATATTTATTTTGTAAAGTTCTTGTCTTTCATCATAACTAGCAAACGCCCATACTTTAACTTCTTTAATATAATTAAAGTTATTAACTATATTTGAAGCGGTTCCGGAATCAACATTAAATTCTTTAATCATCTCATTTGTTATTTTAATATAGGCAAATCCGTTTTCAGTTATTGTCATATTAAGTGCTAAATAAGCCTGAAATTTAAATTCATTAATTGGCCTTTCATATAAAACATTATAAAGATTTTTTAAGTCTATTTTATAATCATTTACTAATTTTGATGCTGTATCAAATGTACTTTTTGATGTAGTTGGTAGTAAGAAACGATCTGAATCAGCTACCATTCCTAGAAACAAGTTGCTAGCAATTGATTTATCCATTTTTAATTTGGTTTTAAATACTATTCTAGCAACTATTTCGCAAGTAGAAGCAACTTTTGTATCAACTATTTCGATTTTTCCCATTTTATCTTCATAAGGATGATGATCTATTTTAATTACTTCTTTAAAGATATTAAAATCTACTCCATCTATACGATAAATGTTTGGTACATCAAGTACGATTAACAAAGGATTTTCTAATGTACTTGCATCTATTTTATCTAAATGACCATAACTTTTAAAACGGGAAACTGATGCTCCAACTGCATATACATTTTTTTTAGGAAAAGTTAATTTTATTGAATCTCTTAAAGCAATTTGGGATGCAACAGCATCGGGATCTGGTCCAACATGACGAGCTATTACGATATTGTCATATTTAGAAATTAATTTATATATTTTATTTTCCAATAAATAACTCCTTACTATTTTGCTAAATTATAAGTATCAGTAGCAATCATTAATTCTTCATTAGTTGGAATAATATAAACTGGAATTTTACTATTATCAGCACTTATCAAAGTTTCTTTTCCTCTTACGTTATTTCTTTGGGCATCTGGTTTAACACCTAAGCATGCTAATTTTTCCATAACTTCCATACGAGTTGAAATTGAGTTTTCACCAACTCCAGCAGTAAAGATAATTGCATCGCATCCACCTAATTCAACATAGTATTTAGCAATAAAATCTACAATTCTTTTTAAATACATTTTTTGAGCAAGAATGCATCTTTCATCTCCATTATTAATACCATCTTCAATATCTCTTGAATCTGATGATACTCCGCTTATTCCAAATAAACCTGATTGTTTATTTAAAGCTGTATCCATTTCTTTTGGAGTCATACCTGTTTCTTCCATGATATATGGTAATATAGTTGCATCGATATCTCCACAACGTGTTCCCATCATAAGTCCTGCATTAGGTGTTAATCCCATTGATGTTTCAACACATTTACCTGCTTTAACAGCACTAATTGATGCACCATTTCCAATATGACAAGTTATTAATCTAGCGTTTGGATTTTCCAATATTTCATTAGCACGCATACTTACATATTTATGACTTGTTCCATGAGCACCATATCTTCTTACAGCATATTTAGTATACCATTCATATGGAACTGGATATAAATATACTTCTTCTTCCATAGTTTGATGGAAAGCAGTATCAAACACTAGAGTCTCTGTAGCATTTGGGAATACACTTTGAGCAGCACGAATTCCAACAACAGCAGCTGGATTGTGAAGTGGTGCTAAACTAGATAACTTTTCAACGATAGAAATATTATCTTCAGTTGCTAAAACAGTTTTATCAAAGTATGCTCCACCTTGAACTATTCTATGACCAATTCCTTTAACTTCTTCTAATGATTCAACAATTTTATTATCAATTAATTCTTTAACTAATAATTCAAAAGCAGCTTTGTGATCTTTTAATTCTACTTCCTTCTTAATTTTTTCTCCATTAAATTTAATAGTATAGAAAGATGAATCGATTCCAATTCTTTCAAATACTCCACTAATTAATTCTTTTTCCTCTGGCATATCAAATAAAGTAAATTTTAAAGATGATGAACCAGCGTTTACACTTAATATTTTCATTATTACATCTCCTCAAAAAATATTATACATAAAAAGATAGTTTTTGACTATCTTTATTTTAACTTAAAGTAAGAATTAAGTTTAATTTTAGGATCTTTTAAGTTTAATCCATATTCATTATTATAAACATTACCTATTTTATCTTTTTCATCTAATGAATAGCCTTTCAAGATTATCACCCATTATTATTATGGATAATGATTTATAAAATATCAGTAAAATTATTATTTACAATTGGTAATTTAATTATTTCTTCGTTCTTTAATGCTTCTTTGATTAAGGTATCGTAATCAAATAGTTTTTCACATTCTCTTGCTTTATTAATATCAGGATTAATTACAGGATGTTCTGGAACAAAGATGGTACAGCAATCTTCAAATGGTCTAATACTAATGTCATAGGTATTTATTTTTTTACTTATATCTATAATATCTAATTTATCAAAACATGCTACTGGTCTTATAACTGGCATTTTTATTACTTCATTAATTGCCATCATACTTGTTAGGGTTTGACTTGCTACTTGACCTACTGATTCTCCATTAACAATACATTTAGCGTTTACTCTATAAGCAAGGGACTCACAAATACGATACATCATTCTACGCATAATAGTTATCATATATTCTTTAGGACAATTTTTATAAATCGCTTCTTGAATTTCGGTAAAATGAATTACGTGAACTTTAATATAATTAGAGTATTCTGATAATTTACTTGCTAGGTCTAATACTTTATTTTTGGCTTCTATACTTGTATGAGGAGGACTATCAAAATAAACACATTCTAATCTAATTCCTCTTTTCATGGCAAGATAACCAGCAACTGGTGAATCAATGCCACCACTTAACATTAAAATTCCTTTTCCTAAAGTACCTACTGGATAACCGCCAATACCTTTTATTTTTTCAAAATAAATATAGGCTTTATTAAATCTTATTTCAACATTTATTTCTAATTCAGGATTTTTAACATCAACTTTTTTATTCTTAAAATTTTTAAGAACTACTCCACCTAATTCACGAGATATTTCCATACTATTTAAAGGATATGACTTATTAGCTCTTTTGGTAACTACTTTAAATGTAGTAAATTCTTTATCTTGAAGTAAACTGATTAAATTATTTTTTAAATTATCAAAGTTGATATCATCAAATTCATAACCAATATTTATCTCATGAATTCCAAAGGTTTTTGATGCAACGTTTAATACTTCATCGAAATTATCTGATTCGATGTACATTCTTCCACGATCAAATATGATATTGTGATTAATGTCTTTTAATGATTCGTCTAAATTATTTTTTAATGTTTTAATAAAATAGTTAATGTTATCATGTTTAGTTGTTAATTCACCATATTTTATAATTATTAATTTTTTCATATTTTACCTATACCTCCTGTATTCTTCACAATTTAAGTCATCTACTCCGTAAGGATAGTAACCAGCTGCTAGTGCGGCTTTCTTGCTTCGAATATTACTTGTTTCTATATCTAATTTAATAAATTCAATTGATTTATACCTTTCAAAAAGATTTTCGCTTGCTTCTTTTAAAATTTGACAACCGGTTGTTTCAGTTAAGGAAAATTTATATCCTCTATATGAACCAACGACAGCATAATGTAGTTCTAAATAATCTCTTAAATCGAACACACCTAAATAACCTACTATCCTATCATCTCTAGACACTAAATATGCATTATTATTTTTAGGATTTAAATTTTTATCGATTGTATCATTAAGATATTCTCTAACTTCGGGATTAGTTACTAAAAAACATTTGGCTTTTACGTGTTCTATTCTTTTAGGATTAAATGTCATAAATTCATAATTAGGAGTATTAAAACTAAACATTTCTTAACTCCTCTAATTTTTCATAGACTTCATCAAATATATTTAAAAATTCTTCTATTTCTTCATTTGTTGTTAAATAAGATAAACTTATTCTAATTGTTGTTAGGGCTCTAACTTTATCATTATATATTCCTAAAACGGCATTAGATATTTTACCACTAGCACAAGCTGTATTTGATGAAACATATACTTCATGTTTTTCAAGAGCATGGACAAAAGTTTCGGGTTTAATATCCATAAGTGAAATATTTACCATATTAGGAATTGAATTGTTGGTGTTGTTAATTAAAATCTTAGGATATTTTTTTAAATGTTCAACTATTTTTTGATTATATTTTCTAATTTTATCCTCTTTTTTATTTAAATCTTCAGTTGCTAGTCTAACTGCTTTACTAAATGTTACTATTCCTGGTAAGTTTGGAGTACCTGGTCTAAATTCACCATTTGATCCATACATTAATTGTTTGATATTAACATTTGAACTTTTATAAAGCATTCCTACTCCTTTAGGAGCATAAATTTTATGACTAGAAAAACTGGCTAAATCTACATCATTTAAATTGATTGGACATTTACCTAGTGCTTGAGTCATATCACTATGGAAAACACAATCTGGGTTCTCTTTTTTTATTATTTGTTTAATTATTTTAAGTGGTTGTCTTATTCCAAGTTCACTATTTACTGCACAAATGGATACTAAAATGGTATCTTTAGTAACTAAACTTTTTAGATCGTCAAAATCTATTAAGCCATCTTTAGTATTGTTAACGTAATCAATAATAAAGCCGTTTTCTTCTAGGTATTTACATATTCCATAGATACTTTCATGTTCTAGTTTTGATACTATAATGTGATTACCTTGTTTCTTTTTAGCAAATGCGGTTCCTATTAAGGCAATATTGTTACTTTCAGTTGATCCACTTGTATATATTATTTCATTTGTTTTTATATTTAAAACCTGTGCTATTTGTTTGGTAGCACTATTTAAAAGTTCTTTTGATTTAATTCCTAATGAATGCATGCTATTAGGATTTCCTATATATTCTGTACATACTTTATTAAAACTATTTAATATTTCGGGTAATACGGGAGTTGTGGCACTATAGTCTAAATAAATCATGTTTTATCACCTGCTTCTTTGTTAATTATAAACTAAAATTAGATTTTTGAATAGTGTGTTTGTTTATTCATAAGTTGTAATTGGAAATAAATTTTGTTTTATTTTTCTCGTGAAATTATTTTAATATGAGGTATTATCACACTTTTGCAGGAAATATTTATATTTTTATCACACTTTTGTAAATTTAATAAAAAACTCTACCATATTTGGTAAAGTTTTAATACAGTTTCGACCGGGATTATTTATTACTCGCAAACCACCCGGAAGCGAGAACATTTTCTTTGTAGCATTCCTTCAAATGCACTATAAATACACTATTTTTTAGCGAAATATCAAGATATTTCATAAGTATATTCTCTACTATTATATGTAAGTAAGTATTGCTAATTCAATTTTTTAACTAATTTTTTTATATCTTTATGAATATTCTCAATGCTTTTCATTTCGTTGTTTTCGGCACAATTAATGATATTCCATGATAAATAATTTGCTACAAATACAGCATTTTCATAAATCTTTTTCATTAGTTCTAAGTCTTTTTCAAAGACATCGTTTTCAATTCCATCATTTTGTTTTCTTGCTAATCGCATTTTAGTTACGATTTCAAATGGTGCAAATAAGAATATTACTGCATCTGGTTTTTGAATACCTAGTTTGTTATATTCAAAGTCAGTTATATAATCTAAAAATTTTTTTCTTTCATTTATATCTTCAATTGTTGCTGATTGATAAATTAAACTTGAAGTTGTATATCTATCTAATAAAATTATTTTTCCTTGTTCATATTTTGGCTTTAAGGAAGTTTGCCAAGTTATAGCTCTATCTACAGCATATAAACTATTAACTAAATAAGGGGATATATCTTTAGGACTACCTAATTCACCTCTTAAGAATTTTTCAACTGGTGCTGCTTCCACAGTACCGTAAGATGGAAAATGATGTCTACAAACTTCGTAGTTATCCTCTAATAAACTCTTATAAAGTAATTCATATTGAGTAGATTTTCCAATACCATCACAAGCACCTTCTACTACTATTAATTTTCCTTTATTCATAAATCTCCTTTATTTAATATACATTGCGTCGCCAAATGAGAAAAAGCGATATTTTTCTTGGACTGCAATATTATAAGCATTTAAAATATTTTCTTTAGTTGATAATGCGGATACTAACATAATTAATGTACTTTTTGGTAAATGAAAATTAGTTATTAAATGATCAATTGCTTTAAATTTGAAACCAGGATAAATAAAGATATTAGTTGACGAAACTTCAGGAGTAAATTTATCATGTCTGGATAAATTGGTTTCTAAAGTTCTAACACTGGTTGTACCAACAGCAATTATATCATGCCCACTTTCTTTAACTTTATTTAAAGTATCAGCAGCTTCTTTGCTAATAACATAATGTTCAGTATGCATAACATGTTTAGTTACATCTTCTACGTTAACTGGTCTAAATGTACCAAGTCCAACATGAAGTGTTATCCTTACAATATGTACTCCTTTATCCTCTATTTGTTTTAATAACTCAGGGGTAAAATGAAGTCCGGCAGTTGGTGCAGCTGCTGAGCCATAATCTTTAGCATAAACTGTTTGATATCTGCTTTGATTTTCTAGTTTTTCGTGAATGTATGGTGGAAGAGGCATTGTTCCTAATTTTTCTAATAATTCAAGTAAAATTCCTTCATATATTAATTTAACAAGAGTTATACCTTCTTCTTTAATTTCTAATACTTCTGCTTTTAATAACCCATCTCCAAATGAGATAATGGTTCCTTCTTTTAATCTTTTTTGGGGTTTAGCTAAACATTCCCAAACGTCTAATCCATGATCATTTAAAAGTAATAATTCAATTACGGCACCAGTTTCTTCTTTGATGCCAATAATTCTTGCTGGTATTACCTTAGAATCATTAATAACTAAAGCATCTCCTGGATTTAAATAATCAATTATATTATAAAAATGTTTATGCTCTATTTCTCCTGTTTTTTTATCCATAACCATCAATCTTGATGATGAACGATCTTTAAGGGGAGTTTGAGCTATAAGTTCTTCTGGTAAATCATAATCAAAATCATCTGTTTTCATTTTTTTACACCTTTTTTCTATATAAACACATTTGATATTTTATACCTTTTTCTTCATTTGTTGCAAGTATTTCTTTATTAAAATTATTTTTATCAAAATTAGGAAAATAAACATCAGCTAAAGACTCGGCATCTATTTCGGTCAAATAAATATTCTCTACATACGGTAAAAATTCTTCATATATTTTAGCACCACCAATTATAAAGATATCTTCTTCACTATTTTCAATATAAGTTATTGCATCTTTAATTGAATTAATTATGGTTGCTCCACTTGCTTTATAATTTGGATTACTAGTAATAATTATATTTTTACGATTAGGTAATATATTTGGTAAGCTTTCAAAACATTTTCTTCCCATAATTACTGTTTTCCCGGTTGTTATTGTTTTAAAGAATTTCATATCACCTGATAAGTGCCATATTAAGTTATTATTTAGACCTAGTTCGTTATTTTTTCCGATAGCGGCTATAATTGATACCATAGTTACTGAGCTACGGGCATTTTAATTTTGCCCATATGTTTATAATTAAGTATTTTGGATGTTTTCAATTCTTTTGAATTATCAAAATCTTTAAATTCTTGAATATTTGAATCTAAATATAATTGTGGAACTGTATTATCTAGTATGATATCTATGATTTTTAATGTACTATCTAAAATATCATAATCAGGATCTTCTTCAGGCATTTTGGCTATTTTTAATTGTAATTCTTTTTGTAGTTTTAAGAGATTTTCTATTCTATCATTTTTTAATTCTTCATATGTTTCATATCTTTTAATTTGAGTTTCTACCTGATTTATAAGATTTTTATAGATATGAGCATCAGTTATTACATATCTTAAGTTACCTGGAGTGTAGCCCGTAATTTGAGCAATCATATTTAAAAGAACGGCATATTGAGTTACATTAAATGGTAAACCAACCGCTGTATCACAACTTCTTTGATTAATAGTAACATTTAATTTGTTGTTAGTAACATCCCATATGTTCTCAAATACACATGGTGGTAAAACTGCTTCTCGCATTACTTCAAGTTGAAATAAATTATTTACTTTTCTTCGATCATTAGGATTATTTCTTAATTTTGTAATTGTATTTTCCATCATTCCATAACGATTATTTACATAACCATATGCTTTTCCAATAGTTCCAGCTAGTTCTTTTCCATAGAATTTTGCGGCTATTATATTTTTTCCTGGAATTAAGCTTTTTGCGGTTAAAACATTACCTGATTCATCAATTTTGGCTTTGAATTTGTGTCTATCCCCAAATGGATCATCTATGGGAACACTTAATGGGTCTTTAACTATAACTTCCTTTTTGGGATTATAAATTGATTTTGGATTTGGATCATAAATACGATAAATTCCATCGTCATCGATGCACCATTCGTCCCAAATTTTTACTCCTCTATCGTGCAAATCTTGAATTTTATTAGAACCCATTTGCCATATCCAAAGTATTTCAATTATTGCACTTTTCCAGGCTACATATTTTGATTGCAATATTGGAAATTCATCTTGCATATCAAAGTTAAATTCATAATTTGGTATTTTTATGGTATTTATGCCAGTTCTATTTTCAACTTCTACCCCTTCTGTTAATATTTTTTTACATAATTTTAGGTATTCTACATCCCATTTTGACATACTTATCTCTCCTTCAATATTTTATTTATTTTTTTACCTAGTAAATAGAAATCGTTTGGAGTATATCCTTTAAATGTCATATTACTAGTGTTTAAAATTATCCCTAAGTTATTCTCTTTAATTATAATATCATTTTTAAGAAGTAAATTAAAGGCATCTTTACACTTAATTTGATAATTTATTTCAGTATTTATAATTAATAAGTTATTATCTGTTCCTAGGCTTAATAAAGAAATGTTTTCTTCTTCTAATGATTTTTGTAATTCTTTTGTATTAATTAAACAGTTATTTATAAGTTCTTTATATTCATCTGTTGTTACATTTAATAATGTATTTAGTGTGTTAATAGTACTGTTTATAGATAAGTCATAAGTTAATTCATTGGTGTTTGATAAAAGAATAGTTTCATTTGTTCCTTGTAATTGTTTATTTAAAGTGCAGATTATATAGTCAGCATATTCAAATGGTGATGGAACTTTGTTAGTTAAAATTAAACCGGATATATTTGATATATCAACAATTAGTTTAGCACTTATTAAGTTTGCTATTTCTTTTATTTTTTTATAATCGATAAATCTAGTATAGTATGTTGATCCAACGAAGATATATTCAGGATTTTCAGAAATAATTATTTTTTGTAATTCTTCATAGTCTATTAAACCTCTATCAGGAGATACTATATAATCGTCATTATTTGAATAATTTAGATAAAATATATTTTGGATTAGGAAATCATTTTCATTATAAATTTTAATGTATTTACACTTGAACAAACTATTAATGGTATAT
The DNA here is from genome assembly GCA_900553855.1 of uncultured Mycoplasmatota bacterium. Lineage (GTDB taxonomy): Bacteria > Bacillota_I > Bacilli_A > RF39 > UBA660 > CAG-533. The sequence continues at coordinate 9,753 of USFG01000016.1, forward strand.
TTTAGTAAATCTTCAATATCTTGATATTGCTTGTTTTTGATATTTAGATAGATATTTTGGTTTAAATCTTTTAAATTATCCTTAGTTAAATAAGCATTATCACAAGCTAAATCAACTACTTTCTCTTGGTATTTTTCGTATTCTTTTAATAATTTACTTAATCTTCGATTCAATTTATTTCACTCCTTTTTTATACAATAAAAACATATTATGTGTTTTATCACGTAATATGTTTATCTAATAATATTTTCTATCATTTGAGGGTAAATAACCAATTTATATATCATTATAATGAATAAAATTATATTAATCACTAAACTTATTTTTATAACTTTTTTATATATTTTTATGTTATCCATTATTTTGTCCTCCGCTAGGATTATCATTACAAGGGCAATTTATTATTTCTTCTCCTAAGTTATCATCTATTCTATCATAATATTGGCATGTTTGTACTCCATTTTCACATTCATTACAATTCACCTTTGTACTGCATTTAGTACTACCTTGAACATTGACTTTTACTTTATAAATGAATGCAAAATAGAAAAATATTGGTGTGATTAATAAATTAATAATCATAACTGTAAGATATTTTTTCTCTTTATTCATAATTATATTTCTTTCTTTTTAATAAATTATTCCGCCCCACTCAACTGCTGCAAATCCTTTTCTTTCAAAATTTGGTAGTTCTTGTTCTTTTATTTCTATTTTATGATTTATTTTTTTTACATGCATTCTAATTCTTAATAAACTATCTGGTTTAGGATTTATAATTAATTCGTTTTCTTTTTGTAAACTTTCGGTTGTTTCAAAATACACTAATGATTTTTGATTTTGTTCTAATATTGGTAACCAATACATTATAAATTCATTTCTTTCTTTATCATTTAGTCCAAGTATACTTAATTTTTCTTCTAAAAAATCAATCGCATTATCTTTTTCTACATAGAATCCTTCGTTAAAATTAAATTTATTTGTGCTTAGTTCTTCCCAATATAATGCATAGTAATATTTACCATTTTGATCATACATATCTCCACTTGGTAATACTTTTACGTTCCATGAATCTACATATTTTGGATAAGTTGTTATAAGTAGTTCTGGTTTTGCAAATTTTACTTCAACATTCATTTCAGTTTCTGGGTATAAATATAGTACTGGTTTTAAGATGGTATTTTTAATACGTGGAGCAATTGCAAAATGGAAAAAGATAAGAAAACAATCAATAAGTAAGCATGTAATTATAATTTTTTTATATTTATATGGAGTTTTATTTTTCATCTAATTATCATCCTCGTCACATGGGCATTGTAATCCACTTATTTGTTCTCCGTTTTCATTCATATAACTGCAAACTGTTTTTCCATTCTCACAAGTTGAACAATTAAATTTATTTACACACAATGAGGTTCCTCCATGATGATGCGAATTAAAAATTTGTAAATCAAAAATTAAAATATATAATCCAAATATTGTAGTTATTATTATATTTATAATTGCAAAAACTTTTAACAAATTACTTTTATCTTTCATTTTAGACTCCTTAATAAATTATTCCGCCCCACTCAACTGCTGTAAATCCTTTTCTTTCAAAGTGTGATAGTTCTTGTTCTTTTATTTCTGTTTTATGATTTACTTTTTTTACATGCATTCTAATTCTTAATAAACTATCTGGTTTTGGATTTATAATTAATTCATTTTCTTTTTGTAAACTTTCGGTTGTTTCAAAATACACTAATGATTTTTGATTTTGTTCTAATATTGGTAACCAATACATTATAAATTCATTTCTTTCTTTATCATTTAATCCAAGTATACTTAGTTTTTCTTCTAAAAATTCAATCGCATTATCTTTTTCTACATAAAATCCTTCGTTAAAATTATATTTATTTGTAATTATTTCTTCCCAATATAATGCATAGTAATATTTACCATTTTGGTCATACATATCTCCACTTGGTAATACTTTTACGTTCCATGAATCTACATATTTTGGATAGGTAGTTGTAAGCAGTTCTGGTTTTGAAAATTTTACTTCAACATTTGTTTCAGTTTCTGGGTATAAATATAATACTGGTTTTCTTTTAATATTAGTATAAACTAATCCCATTAATAGAAAAATTATATCTGCAAAAATACATATCGTTATAATATCTTTATATTTTTTTGTTTTATTATTTTTCATATTTTACTCCTCACAGGTACATTTTAAACCTTCAATTATTTCTCCACTTTCATCTACATATTTACAATAATGGTATCCATTTTCACAAGTTGAGCAATTAAATTTATTTGCACAAGGACTTTGTGGGGTTATACATCCCTTATTAGACATTTTCGAAAATGTTCTAATGCCTATTATCAAAGTTATAATAATATTGATAATCATAAATATTAAATATTTCTTTTCTTCATTCATTTTTTACTCCTAATTCATTTCATTTAAATTATTTAAATGTTCATAACTTTTTTCAGTTACTACTCTTCCTCTTGGAGTTCTTTTTATAAATCCTTCTTGCATTAAGTAAGGCTCTACGACATCTTCAATGGTTGATTGTTCTTCACCTATGGCACTAGATATTGTTTCAACGCCAACTGGGCCTCCGTTAAATTTATTGATTATAGCATCTAGGTATTCAATATCAATAGCATCTAGTCCGTATTTATCTACTTTTAATCTTTGAAGTGATGTTCTAGTCGTATCAAGAGTTATTAAACTTTCTCCTTTAACACAGGCAAAATCTCTTACTCTTTTAAATAAACGATTGGCAATACGTGGAGTTTTACGGCTTCTTCTAGCAAGTTCTAAAGCGGCATCATCCTCAATATCCATGTTTAATACTCTACTAGTACGTTTAATAATATTTTTTAGTTCTTCTTCAGTATAATAATTTAATTTAGATACAATTCCAAAACGATCTCTTAATGGTGCTGAAATATCTCCTGCTCTTGTTGTTGCTCCAACTAAAGTAAATGGAGGTAAATCAATTTTAATACTTCTAGTTGAACCTTCCTGTCCAACAACAATATCTAGTTCAAAATCTTCCATAGCTGAATATAATATTTCTTCAATAAATTTAGGAATACGATGAATTTCATCGATAAATAGAACATCTCCTGGCTCTAGATTAGATAGTACTGCAGCTAAATCGCCACTTTTTTCTAAAGCAGGACCTGTTGTTGTTTTGATATTAGTTCCTAATTCATTAGCGATAATATGAGCAAGGGTAGTTTTACCTAGTCCTGGAGGACCATATAATAAAACATGATCTAATGATTCTTTTCTTAGTTTGGCTGCTTCAATAAAGACACGCATGTTTTCTTTAACTTCAGTTTGCCCAACGTATTCATTTAAAGACTGTGGTCTAATGTTATCATCAAATGTATCTTCTTGTAATTCTTCTCCAGTTATAATTCTTTCTTTTTCCACTTAATCCTCCTTATTTTAACATTAATTTTAATGCTTCTTTTATTTGTTCTTCTAATTTTAATTCTTTATTTATTTTAGGTAAAATATGTTTAATGTCAGCACTCTTATATCCTAAGCTTTCTAAAACTTCTACTAATTCATCGTCTTCAGTTTTCTCAATTGTAATATTTCCTAATTTGCCTTTTAAATCTAAAATCATTTGACGAGCAAGTTTTTCTCCTACTTTAGGAAATTTCTTTAAATATAGGATATTTTCTCTTTCAATTGCATCACTTATTCCAGAAATACTTCCAGTTGCAAGCATTGGTAATGCGGTTTTAGGGCCTAATCCCTTTACGCTAGTTAACTTTAAAAATAAGGCTTTTTCTTCTAATGATTTAAATCCATATAATGTATTTTCATTTTCACTTATAAACGTATAAGTGTATATTGTATAATCTTTATCTATTTCATAACTATAGGGATTAGCTACATATATAATATAACCAATTCCATTATTATCAATAATTACGTAATTACTTTCTATTATTTTTATTGTTCCTTTTATATAACCAAACATATTATTATCCTCCTTATGTCTCATTATAAACTATTAAATTAAATATTAAAATAGATATTGAACTTTTTTATTAACAAATTTTAGACTATAAACGTAAACTATAATAGATACGGTTAGGAGGTATAAGTATGTATTATTATGGATATAATGGTGGTACTAATTATGGTTATTCTAATCCTTGCTGCAATACCGGATATATAGGAAACACAACTGGTGGATATGGGCTAGGTGCTGCTTTATGGATTGTTTTATTCATTTTACTAGTAATAATTATTGGTGCTGGTTGGAGCTGGGGAAATAACAACATTAACAACTAATTAGAATTTAATCATCATTAATATTTGATATAGTTTTAGAAAAAGGCTTGGAATTTTCTAGGTCTTTTTAGTTGTTTTTGTATTTAATATATTTATATGTTTCAAGAAATTGAATTGAAAAATGAAAGTAATTATGCTATTATGAATATGTAAGGAAAACTTACATAAAATAAAAAAGGAACATTTAGTTTTGCAACGCTGAATGTCTATCCTAAAATTGTTTGGATTGACATTTAATCAATTATTTTGATTAAGTGTCTATTTTTGTATGATATAAATCATAGTTGTTATTAAAAACAACATGATGCAGATATAACGTAAAATACTTATTATAAATTTTCTTTTACTCATATGTACACCTCCTCATCTTCTTATTATTAAAAGGTGAGGATAGACACCCAGCAACTAATTGTTCCTTAAGGGGTATTATACTACTCATGTAATTCATAAACAAGCGAACAGATCCAGTTTCTAAAATAAATTTTAAACAAAAAACTATAAAGTCTTTTTAATTCTTTATAGTTTTTATATTTCTTGAATTACAGCAATAATCATTGGCTTACATTCTGTTTCAACGTAAAAATATTTTCCTAATCTTTCCCTAATATCATTTTTAATATTATTAAAATCAATATATTTATCAGTTGTATTATTTTCAATAACTTCTAAAGATATTTTTTTTATTTCATCTATCATTTCTTTAGAATCTTTAACATAGATAAATCCTCTGGTTGTTATTTCTGGTCCAACTAAGATTTTTTTATCTTTTTTAGATAAAGTTGCACTTACTAAAACAATACCATTTTCGCTTAATACTTCTCTATCTTTTAATACTAAATCTCCAATATCCTCGATTGAATTACCATCAATTAAAGTATCATCTATATTGATATGTTCCATTTTATCAACTAATTTTTTATCTATGAAATTAACAATATCACCATTTTGCTTTAATATAATATTTTCACTACTATAGCCTAGGTTAGTTGCTAAATCAGCATTTCTAACCATGTAGCGATATTCACCTTTAACTGGCATATAATATTTTGGTTTTAATAAATCTAACATTATCATAATATCTTCAGATGATGCATGTAAACTTATACCTTTGTCTTTAGGAATACTTACTGTATTAATTCCTTTAATAGCAAGTTCATTTTCAACTTTAACAAAAGCCTTTTCATTTTCATCGTATTTTGGTTCAGCAAAACATACTGTATCATGTTCATTTAATTTAATAAATTTATCATTTCCCGCAATAATTCTTTCGAACATGTTATATGCATTTGATCTATCATCACTTATTAATAAAATTGAATTATGATCATTAACGTTAGATAAATCACCTATTTGTCCTTCTTCAATATTAATATAATTTTCTTTTATAGCCATATTAATAATATTTTGAAGTTTTTTACCCATTACTACTACTTTACGATGAGAGTTTTTAGCTGCGTTAAAAATTCCTTCAATTGTATATAAGTGGACAGGAAGAACACTAAAGATTATACGGCCATCAGTTTTAGCAATAAGTTTTTTAAAAAATGATGACAAGTGATGGTTAGGACTAGTATGACCAATGTTTTCAGCAAAGGAAGATTCTCCTAAAAGGGCAAGTACACCTTGTTTTCCAACATAGGCAATTTTTCCTAAATCCATATGGTAAGCTCCCATCATTGATGGATCAATAATAAAGTCTCCTGTATAAACGATGGCTCCATCTGGAGTATTTAATACATACATACAACTATCAGGAACTGAATGATTTACAGTTATAGGAAATATACTTAATTCTTTGGTGAAATTCATTTTTTTATGGGGCATTAAAACATGTAAATTTTTTTCACTTACACCATCTAATATTAACTGATTAATTGTGTATTTTAGACCATATACTTTAATTTCAGGTATATTCTTTATTAAATCAGATACCCCACCATAGCTTTCAGGATGAGCATGAGTTACAAATACACCTACTATTCTTTTACGATTATCTACTAAATATTTATAATCTGGGATTATATAATCAATACCAAAATTAGAATCACTAGCATACTTTAAACCAGCATCAAATATAAATATTTTATTATCTACTTCAACAATATAGGTGTTTTTTCCATTTTCATCTAATCCACCCATACCAAAAATTTTTATTTTACTCATAAATTTTCCTTCTTTCTAAATTAAAACAAAAGTTCTTTTCAACGTAAAATAATTGTAGCAAATTAAAGAATAAATTTCAAGTGGTAGTCTAAAGGAGTGGTAGTCTAAATAAAAAAACGACCGTGAATTAGCCGTTTTATTTTAATTATTATTTACTTTTATTATCTTCATTTTTATATAAGTCAGCATATATTTTACAAGTTTTTAATAATTCTTTATGTGTACCTACTCCTTCTACAGTTCCTTTATTTATAACATATATTTTATCAGAATTTATAACAGTTG
>USFG01000017.1 GCA_900553855.1 uncultured Mycoplasmatota bacterium
TTTCTAGTAGTAATCTATGGAGGATATTTCTTAGTAACATACTACTGTAGTAAAAATATAATAAAGGAGAGAAATTAGAATTAACTAGTTTCTTTTTTCTTTATCCCCTTAAGCCTAGGTCTTAAGAGGTAATTTAGAGCCTAAGGTCTCTAAATTAAATAATATTATTGTATGACAAGTATTTACTTAGTAAGTGTAAACTTTTCTTTATAAACTATGAAAATAAATACATAAATGATATAATTAAGTTGAAAATATGAAATTAAGCATGATATATGGAGGAATAATTATGAGTACTACAATATATTTAATAAGACATTCAAAGCCCTTAAAAGTTAATAATAACTTAAATAATGATAACCTACAAATTCAAAATGAGAAGTCATCTCTTTCAATAGAGGGAGAACAAATAGCAAAAGAAAAACTAAATAATAAAGAGTTTAATAATATTGATGTTTTATATTCATCAAATTATGTTAGAACTATACAAACTGCCAAGTATCTAGCAGAGAATAATAACATAGAAATAAATATAATGAGTAATTTAGGTGAAAGAAAATTTGGAATTGACTCTTGGAATCAATTACCAGAAAACTTTGAGAGAAAACAAATTTTAGATGAAAATTATAAAATAGGAACTGGTGAAAATCAAAAAGAAGTTAGAAATAGAATGTATTTTGCTATTATAAAAATATTAAATGAAAATAAAAATAAAAGAATAACTATAGTCAGCCATGCAACTGCAATTTCATTTCTTATTAAAAAATGGTGTGATATTGAAATAATAAATAATAAGTTAAGATATAGTTTCAAAAATAACATTTTACTAGAGGGACATATAGAATATTGTGCTGGTTTTAAATTAGAATTTGCTGAAGATAATCATTTAATAAATATAGAATTTTTAAAATAAAGGGGGACTATAATTATGAATTATGATTTATTGTGGAGTATTGAAGAATATCAAGCACTTCTTGATTATAAATGGAACTCATTTAAGTATATAAATATGTTTTTAAACGAAAACATAACAAATCGTGAAAGAAACTTCAAACCCAATGCAAAAAAAGCATATCCCCAATCATCAGAAGATTTTAAAAAGGCAATAGCGACAATAATCGTTCTATATAAAGCAATACAAAAAAATTATATACTAAATGACAGTATACCATATCAACAGTCATTGTTTCGTGGAGTAAGAAAAAATAGTAATCATTCATACTTTACTTCAACAAGTGAAAATATAGAAGTTGCACTCAGTTTTATAAATGGAATAAATAATGGCGATACAAGTAATGATGTATTAATAGAAATTGAACCATCACAAGTACCTTGGATAGACTTAGAAAGATTTATTCCTGCATCAAAAGGTGGTGATTTAGAAGAAAAAGAAATATTATTTTTACCTTGTGAATATCAAACTAAGCAAGAGACTACCTTTACTAATTATTTAGAAATGACAGATTTAAAAGAAAAATTATCTAAAACAACTCAAGTAAAAATAAGTAAATTAAATAACTTAATTTGTAGAAAAGTAAAATTGATAAAGCCCAATTATAAAGCTACATCGTATATGTCATTAGCTGCATTAGCGGTAAAATTTGAGCAATATAGAGAAAACCTAATCAAACTTACTGAAGCTTCAAAAAATGGACAAAATACCACTCGAATAGAAAAAGAAATAATTGAATTCAAAAAATACTGCTCAGGATTTCTTAAGTCAAAGTTTAACGAAATAGATATAGAACTTCAGAAGAGTCTTCAAAATACACAACGAGAACATATAAATATTGATAAGGGAAGTACTATAAGAGAAGTACATATTGGAAACACAGGGAGAATGTTTTCTATACAAACATTTGATGGTATAGAAAAATATTATTTTAAACCAGCAGAATCAAAAGATAAAATATCAAAACCATATCGTGCATACATACAAGAAGCAGCATATAATATTCAAAGAATAATTAATCCCACAAAAGCAGTAAAATGTAATGTCTGCAATATCAATGGAACATTTGGAGCCATCCAAGAAAAAATTGAAATTGATAAAGAAAAAACACAAGAAATGTATAAAATGTTTTCTAGGTATGGTAGTGAAATACCAACAAACTTAGTAAATCAAATATTAGAAGAATATTTAATAGATTATTGTTTATGCAATTATGATGCACATATACATAATTTTATAATTGATAAAAATGGTAGTCTAAGAGGAATAGATAAAGAACAATCATTTAGATACATAGATAAAGACATAAATGATGATATGTTATTTAGTCATAATTATAATGAAGAATATGGAGAAAGTGAAACTATTTATACAACAATTTTTAAAAAAATAGTAAATGGTGAAATATCAACTGAAGTTCTAGAAACTCTAAACTACCATGCAGCACGACTAGCTCAAGTTCCAGATGCTCAATATCGCCAAATATTTAAAAATTATGCATATAGTAAAACAAAAAATCAGCAAGAAGCTGAAATACTATTAGATAGAATAGTAAAAAGAAAAAAATCAATAATGAAAAGAATTGATATATTAAAAGAAGAAATATCAAAAGAAAGACAAAAACAAATAAATAAGACAAATTACATAGAACAAACAAAAAACCATAAAGTACATAAGTAATAGGAGGCATATAATGACAAAAACAATTGAAGACATAACAAACTTTATTTTTATAGGAAAATCAATAGAAGAACTATCACATTATGATTTATTAATAATAAATGCTGATTGGGTAGAAGAACAATTATCTAAAGATATAAGAATAATGAAAGATAAAAATATTATAGATGATAATACAGTATTTATAATATGTGAAGGACATCAATTAGATAATAATAGAAGTAGTGCTAATATATTAATAAATTATTTAAAGAAGGAAAATATAAATAATAAAATAATTATATCTAATAAATATATTAGTAACCCCGAAATATTAAAAAATATAGATAAACTAGTAGATATAAATAGTTATAATAGAATACTTAGAATAGCTAAAGACTTTGTTGCCAGAAGATGGTTTATGAATGCAAGTAATTATAACTTCCCTGTAGATAAATGCGATTTCTATGGAGTAGTAGATAATAGAAATATTAGTAAAAAAGATTGGTATAAAAGTGAAACTGGCATTAATCAAGTAATGAAAGAATTTATAAATATAGGAGATCAAACTATTAATAAAGAACTTAGTATAAGATAAAATTATAAATAAAAAATGTGGTGATGAATTTGAAAAGATACAACGGTGAATTTTATATAATGGAATATGAAGAAACTGAAGAAAAAAATCTCAAATTATTTGTAGATGTACTAAATAAGAGTTATCAAGAAATTATTAATTTTTTCAATTTAAAAAAATTAGAAAAAAAGATTACAATAAAACTTTGGAATAATGTTAACAATTTTAGAAATTATAATAAAAATAAGCTTAATTTCGATGATCAAGAATGGATAGTTGCAAGAACATATTATAATGATATGGAAATAGACATTTTAACATTAGAAGAACGTAGAAAATGTGAAGGGCATAATAATGATAATGTTGATACATTATTAAAATGTTTGATTCATGAATTTGTACATATATGCCATTTAAATTATAGTGCAAGCACTCTAAAATGGTATGGTGAGACACTAGCAGTTATATTATCTAAACAATATAACAATTGTGAATTGCATATTGATTGTACATTAGATGAGTTATTAAATAAAAATATAAATTATATTAATTATTATACAATAGGAAAATATTTATTTGATACTTATGATAGAAAATATATTTTAGAACTATTGAGAGATAAAAAATTATTAGAAGAACAAACACCAACTATATATGAAAAGGCAAAATTATATATAAGAAATAATAAACTTAATAAATAGGAGTATTGAATAATGAATAAAGAAAATTATATAGAAATCATAAATGAAAAAATTAAAAATAAAAATTCAAAACAAATAATGATAAATCAAATAAATAATTATTATGATTCAAAAGCAAATTATAAAAAGAAAAAACATAATTATAAAATAGATGATCAAGTATTATTGAAAAAGGGTACATTATTACATGGTACATTTAAAAATATAGAAGGTTTAAAATATATCTTAAAAGATGGCTTAATATCATCATGGTTTATAGAGGGTAGGCTTTCAAAATATCCATCATCAGTAGGTGTATGGAATTTGAAACAAGATTATTTATTAAAAGATTATATAAACTTTTATTCAGGAGGAACTATTGAATATAAAAATATAGATGGTTCTAGTGTTAAAACTGAAGTTATTCCTTATAATCAAATGCCAAGTATAATGCTAAAAATAGATAATCCAATATGCTTTAGATGGTATATGGAGCAAACAAAAGAAGCAAGATTTATGCCTAGTCTAGTTCAAGATAAAGTACAAGTAGGAATTATATTTGATGGGCAATCTGCATATATGAAAAAATTATTAGAAGGAGATATTTTATCAGAACAAATAAATGATAAGGATGTTAAAGAATTTGTAAAACCTGATTATTATGCCAAGTTTTTAGTGGATAGAAAAAAGAAAGATGATTTCTTTACAGATAGAGAAAGTGCTGTATTATTCGGAATTCCATCTTGTTTTATTGAAGGAATATTAGTAGGTAGAATATATGAAAAAGATCAAAAAATTTTAAAAGAAATAAAAGAACTATTACCTGACTGTTATATTTGCAATTTAGATGGAAAAGTAATTGTAGAATAAAAGGAGTAAGGTTATGAACAAATTAAATAAAGATGAAACAAAAAAGTATATAATAGAAATATTTGATTTTATAGAAAGAGGTGGTAATTTGTGGAAAGTAGATTACAAAAATATTTAAATCAGGATATTGATAATCCAATCTATTTATTTCATGGTAGTCCTAAAGTATTATCAGAATTACATCCCAGTCAATCATATGATGCAGATGGAAATAAACAAAATATAGCAAATGCACTATTCTTATTTCCTTCATTTTTAAAAGCAACACCGTATTCTTTTAAAGATACTATAAAATCTGCTAGTGATGGATTAAAATATAATTTTGAAATAACTAATGCAAATATCTTACCATTAATGATTATGGAAAATGTAAATATAGATGAAAATATAATAGGATATGTTTATGTGTTTTTAAGAGATGATGATATGATAAAAGATAATGATTCTTACCAGTATAAATGTTATAAATCAAAAAAACCAATTGATATTATAGAAGTAACATATCGCGATTTTAAAAATTACTATTATGTAAAAAGCAATAGTAAAAGAAGATAATCATACTAGAGGTTTAAATGTTAGTATTTGAAGAATTTTAATGTTAAGGAGTAAGTCTATGAATAAATTAAATAAAGATGAAACAAAAAAGTATATAATAAAAATATTTAATTTTATAGAAAATGGTGATTCAAAATTCAAAGGACATCCAGGACTATATTTCTTTCACACCAAAAAAGAATTAGAAGAAAAAATAAAAGAATTATTAAATAAAGAAGAATATGATGAATTAGATATTTACTATATTACATCTTTATTAATAAAGTTTATGCTAGATAAATATGTATATTTGACTAGAGAAGATATAATAAATAACTATGATAGACAACTTACTGAAGCATTAAATTACTTTAATAATCACATAAAAAATATAAGAAGATAAATGGAGATTAACTAAAAACTAATCTCTTTTTATATATCCTCTTAAGCCTAGGTCTTAAGAGGTAATTTAGAGCCTAATGTCTCTAAATTAAAAATATTATTGTAAAATAACACTAAATAGAGTAAAAAATTATAAAATAAAATAAATATGTGGTACAATAATGGTAACAGAGAAATCATCAGGAGGTTAGAATATGAAACAAACAATTGAATCTTTTATTGAAAGAGTAAAAGTAGAATCTAATATTCATAAATTTATACAAGAAGATTTGATTTATAAACTAATAACTAATTTTAGAAAAAATTATGTTAAAATGAATTACCCTAAAAAGATAAATAATCCTCTAGATATAGTTTTAAAATTTTATAAAAATTATAATAAAGAATATTATGAAATTATTTTGGATGGAATAAATAGTTCCAGAATTATTATAAGTAAAAATGGAACAAAAAGTTTTGCTAGTAGAGAAAACAAAAGAGCAAACATAAAGCTTTCGGGAAATGATTCTGACGTTTTTATCCTTGCACATGAGTTTGCACATTATATTGATATAAACTCTAATCCACACATCATTCCCTATGAGTATGATTTTCTTTGTGAAGTATTTTCTTTTTTTATTGAAAAGCACCTAGAACTTTGGTTAGAACAAAAAGAATTTAATGAGTTAAAAGAGGTAAGAAGAAATAATAGAATGTATTATGAAGAAAAAATGTTAAATGCTATAGAATATGAACTATTTTGTGAAAAAAATTATATAAAAAACGGACAAATAGGTAAAGAAGATTTAGATATCAACAGAGTTAAAGAATTAATACATTATGATTATGACTTAAATGTTGGTTTAGTTAATTATTTATTACGTTATCCTTTAGCAAACATTCTTTCAGATTATTTGGTGAATAATAATATGATTAAAAATGATTCGGATATTTGTAGTGTATGTTTAAGAACTAATTTATATGAAGTTATAAAAAATAATAATAAAATAAATAGGTTGGTCAGAAGAAGTATTAAGTGACAAAGATGAAAAAGTAATATCTTATGAATATATAGAAAATGTTTATGATGAATTAAATAAATTAGATAAATGGAGATTAACTAAAAATTAATCTCTTTTTATATATCCTCTTAATCCTAGGTCTTAAGAGGTAATTTAGAGCCTAAGGTCTCTAATTTAAATAATATTAGTGTATGATAATCATTTATTTAATAATTATAATTTTACTTTTAGAACTATGAAAAAGGTTATAATAATGATATAATAAGATTATAAAAAAATCAATTCAGGAGGTAAGTATGAACGATATAAAAATAGGTAATGAAAAGAATATTTTATTTTATAATGATGAAGAAGGTAATACCAAAATTGAAGTATTACTTGAAAATGAAGATGTCTGGTTAAATACCGAAGCATTAGCAACACTTTTTAATGTTAAAAGACCGGCAATTACAAAACATATAAATAATATTTATGAGGATGGTGAACTTGAAGAAAAAAGCACATGTTCCAAAATGGAACATGTGGGTAACAAAGGAAAACAAATATATAATACTAAGTACTATAATCTAGATATGATTATATCTATTGGTTTTAGAGTCAATTCAAAAAAGGCAATTAAGTTTAGAATATGGGCTAATAAAATAATTAAAGATTACATGATTCAAGGATTTGCTTTAAATGATGATAGATTTATGAAAGCAAGAAAAGCAGATCAAGAATACTTTAAAAGATTACTTGAAAGAATTAAATTAATTCGTACCAGTGAAAGAATGTTTTATCAAAAAATAACTGATATTTTTGCAGAATGCTCTATTGATTATGATAAAAATAGTGATTTAGCTTTAACATTTTATAAAACTATCCAAAATAAGTTCCACTATGCCATAACTGGAAAGACCGCGGCAGAAATAATTTATGATAGAGTAGATGCAGAAAAAGATAATATGGGACTTACCACTTGGAGAAATTCACCCGATGGTAAAATCCTAAAATCAGATATTGTTATAGCAAAGAATTATTTAGATGAAAAAGAAATTAAAAACTTAAATAATTTAGTAAATTTATTTTTGGATATAGCAGAAAATAATGCAGAAAGAAACATTCCAATGTATATGGAAGATTGGAAAACTGAAGTAGAGAATGCTTTAAAGGTTTTCCACTATGAAGTATTAGAAGGAAAAGGAAAAATATCACATAAAGAAGCTATAGAAAAAGCAGAAAAAGAATATGAAAAATATAGAGTTATTCAAGATAAAAATTATGTTTCTGACTTTGATAAACTATTACTTGAAATAAAAGAAATAGAAAAATAATAATACAAAAAAGTATTATGAAATATAATATACTTTGATGTTAGGATAGGTGATGTATATATGGAAAAATTTTATTTAGAAATACCTTCTTTAGAAAGAAAAGAAGAAATTATTGAATATTTTAATGAATTTGTAGAATGTAATTCAGATATTAATGGTGCTGGTTCTCTTGATAAAGTATTATATGGTTATTCTTTTGAAGAAGCATTAGATATGTGCTTAAATATGAAAAATGAAGAATATGCTAGAAGTTTAAATAGATGTCCTAGTGAAACCTTTTTACTTATTAGAAAAAATGATAATAAAATAATTGGAACAATCAATGTAAGATGGAATTTAACGGAAGAAATGAAAAAATTTGGTGGTAATATAGGTTATAGTATAAGACCTACTGAAAGAAGAAAAGGCTATAATAAAATCAATTTATATTTAGGTTTAATTAAGGCCAATAAACTTAATTTAGATAGAGTTATGCTCGACTGTGATGTTAACAATATTGGCTCCGATAGGACAATGAAAGCATTAGGAGGAGTATTAGAAAGAACAGAAATAGATCCTTATGATGGCATTCTAACAAATGTTTATTGGTTTGATGTTAAAAAATGTATAGACAAATATAAAGATGTATATGAAAAATTCATTGATAACAATAATTATATAAAAAAGAAAAGATAATATGAATTATGTATATCATGGAAGTAATATTCTAACTTGAAGAAATATTTATAAATGAACTTAAAAAATTAGAAGGAGATTAATCAAAAAAATAATCTCTTTTTACATATCAATTAATTTAAATACAAAATCACTCTTATAACCTTTTAATAAGAACGAAAAAATGATATAATTAATATATAAATCAGAGGGGGTATCAAAATGAATGAAATAAAAAAATATAATGAAACAATTTTTGAAGATATTAAACACATTGATGAATATGGCAATGAGTATTGGTTAGCTAGAGAGTTAATAAAAGTACTTGAATATTCAAAGTGGAGTAACTTTACAAGTGTAATAGACAAGGCAAAAACAGCTTGCAGATTAAGTAAAAAGACAGTTTCTGACCATTTTGACGACGTCGGCAAAATGGTTGGTATAGGATCAAAAACTTCGAGAAATATAGAAGACTTCAAATTATCAAGATATGCATGTTATTTAATAGTACAAAATGCTGATCCTAGAAAAGAAGTTGTTGCCTTAGGCCAAACATATTTTGCCATACAAACAAGAAAGCAAGAATTAACAGAAAAAGATTATTCTATGTTAACTGAAGATGAAAAAAGATTCTATCAAAGAAGCTTAACTAAAAAAGGAAATTATTCTTTAAATCAAGCGGCCAAAAAAGCAGGTGTCAAAAACTTTGATAAGTTTCATAATGCCGGCTATAAAGGCCTATATAATGGGGAGACCGCAAATGACATTGCTAAAAGAAAAGGTTTAAGATACCGTGAAGATATTTTAGATAATATGGGAAGTGAAGAACTAGCGGCTAATCTTTTTCGTATTACTCAAACAGAATCAAAACTAAAAAGAGAAAATATCTCTAGTGAAAATGAAGCAAATAATACCCATTACAATATTGGAAAAAACATTAGAGAAGTTATTGCTAAAAACGGAGGAACCATGCCTGAAGAATTACCAACACCAAATAAATCACTAAAAGAATTAGAAAAAGCACATAAAAACATAGATTATCAACAGAAATTATCACAAAAAAACTAAAAGATAAGGAAAAGTACAAAAATGAAAGATTTGGAAAAGAAAATAGAAGAAAATAAAAAAAGAAACAAAAAGTTTATGAAAGAGTTTGAAGAATATCTAAAAGAAAAAAATCTGAAAGATAAGACAATAAAGAAACATTTAAGTAATGTAGATTTATTTATAAATGACTATTTAAATTATTATGATATTGAAACCCCAGAGGAAGGAATAAATTCAGTATATTCATTTTTAAGCGGTTGGTTCATAGAAAAATGTATGTGGGCAACCGTTTATACAACTAAAGAAACCGCAGCCAGTATTAAAAAATTCTATGCTTACATGAGTGAAAAAGGATATGTCAAAAAAGAAGACTATAAAGAACTTTGTGAAGAATTAAAAGATAGTATGGATGAAATATTAGAATATTTAGATGCTTTTGATAATGGCACATATTATGATATGTTTTAATTAAAAGAGAGATATATGGAAAAAGACTTTAGTAATTTAATAAACGAAATAAGAAAATGCAACATTTGTGAAGATAAGTTTGGCTTCAAACCACATCCAGTAGTCATAGGTTCTGCTACTTCAAAAATAGTTCAAATAAGTCAAGCTCCATCTAAAATGGTAGATACCATACTAAAGCCATTTACTGATCAAAGTGGTAAAAAATTAAAATACGAATGGTATCAAATAACCGATGAAGAATTCTATAATCTGGATAACTTTTTTATCACAGCACTAGCACATTGCTACCCAGGAAAAGATAAAAATGGATGTGATAAAGCACCACCTAAAATATGCTACGAAAAATGGATAAAGAAAGAATTAGAGTATATAGATAATAAATTATACATAATAATTGGAGCTAAAGCCGCTAAAATATTTTTTCCAGATGAAGATTATAATGACCTAATATTTAAAAATAATATATTATTTAATAAACCAGCAATAGTTTTGCCACATCCATCACCACTTAACATAAAATGGTTTAAAGATAATCCAGACTTTATGAAAAAAAGAATTATTGAAATAAGAAAAATAATAAATGACACATTAAATAAAAATTAAAGGTACTAAAAAATAGTATCTTTTTATATTAGACAAGTTAACCAAATTAACATTATTCACATATACTACTTTGAAGGTGATAACTATGAATAATAATGAAGATAGAGCGGTCCGTAAAGTAATAATTGACCCAGGTCACGGTGGTACGGATTCTGGTGCTACAGGCAATAATTTATTAGAAAAAGACTATAATCTATTAATATCCAAATACATGTATGATAGATTTAAAGAGTTAGGAATACCAGTAGCTATAACTAGAGACTCAGATACCACATTATCTCCAACTGATAGAGTAAATACTATTTTAAATAAGTTTGGCAATTCATCTGATGTTATACTAATATCGAACCATGTAAATTCAGGAGGCGGCGAAGGAGCCGAAGTCATCTATGCCCTAAGAAACAAAGATACCCTAGCCAAAAACATTCTAAATAATATAGGAGCCACTGGACAAGAAACAAGAAAATATTACCAAAGAAGACTACCGAGTGATACCTCAAAAGACTACTATTTCATACATCGAAATACTGGCAATCTAGAACCACTAATAGTTGAGTATGGTTTTATAGATAGTGCCAAAGATGTCAACTTTCTAAAAGAAAACTATGAAGAACTAGCAGAAGCCGTCATATCAGCAGTAGCAAACTATATAGGAGTACCATACACACCACCTGAAGGATTAATAACCAATACCTACATAGTACAAAAGGGTGACTCATTATATAGCATTGCCAATAAACTAGGTACCACTGTTTCAGAATTAAAAAGAGAAAACAATCTTACCTCAAATACACTCCAGATAGGTCAGGTTCTAAGAATACCATCAAAAGAAGTATATGAAGGAGAAACTAATATCTATACTGTAAAAAGTGGTGACTCACTATACAAGATAGCTCAAAACAATAACACCACTGTTGATGAAATAAAAAGATTAAATAATTTAACATCAAATAACCTTATAATAGGCCAGACTCTAAAGCTACCAAGCCCTCTTACTCTAGAAAATACTTACACAGTAAAAAGTGGCGATTCTCTATATAAAATAGCCCAAAAATATAATACTACAGTAGATGAACTAAAAAGAGCAAACAACCTTACTTCAAACATTTTATCCGTAGGACAGATTCTAAAACTACCAAACACATCATCAGAAACACCATCATCAAATACAGTAGATTATACCGTTAAATCAGGTGACTCCTTATACAAGATAGCAAATCAATATAATGTAACTGTAGATGCTATCAAAAGAGCTAATAATCTTACTACCAATAATCTCCAAATAGGTCAGGTACTAAGAATACCATTAGGTACTTCAAGGGAAACAACATATACAGTCAAATCAGGTGATTCTCTATATTCTATAGCTAAAAAGTATAATACAACAGTAAATAGACTAAAAGAACTAAATAATCTTAGTTCAAATCTATTAAATATAGGTCAAATATTAATCGTAGGATAATGTCCATATAGAAAGTATATAACAATATATTTTCTTTTTCTTTATATTTCCCCTTAAGCCTATAGTCTTTCGGGGCATTATGAAGCCTAAGGTCTTCATAATGAACAATCTTAAATTAAGTAATTACAACATTTTTACAATTAATATATCAAAAATTTAATTACCTATGTTATAATTACAATAGAGGAAGTGTATCAATATGGAAGTATCAAAATTAAGAGAAGATTTTTTAAATAAATTACAGAAAGAAGAGTATATTTCAAACTATCTTTTTGAAAATATAAAAAACACCATTCCTGATATAATTCCAGTTAATTTTAATTTAGATAACTACAATAATAAAGTATTAGATAAAGAATATATTAAATACAAAGAATATTTTGACACCATGTATAATGATATAGATCCAGAAATTCACTTAGATGAAGAGCAGATAAAAGCAATTTTATCAGATGAAGAATACTCCCTTATTCTTGCAGGAGCGGGTACTGGTAAAACAACAACAATGGCTTCCAAAGTAAAATTTCTTGTAGATATCAAAAAAGTAAATCCATCAAAAATATTAGTGATGAGTTATACAAAGAAGGCTACTCAAGAATTAGAAAAAAGAATAGTTATAGATTTTGGAATACCTGCTAGAGTAACAACATTCCATTCACTTGGTTTTATGTATATTAGAGAAATATTTAAAGAACATAAATGCTATGTCGTAGATTCCAATTTAAAAAATCAAATATTTTTAAAATTCTTTAAAGAAGAAATCTTCCCAGACAAAGAAAGATTAAAAGACTTAATTAATGTTTTTACTATTGAAACAGTAGACCATAATAGAGCCTTTGGTAAATATTTTAAAGAAAATTATGATAAGTATCAGACATTTAATGAGTATTTTGAAAGCTACAAGCAAAATGAATTACAAGATAAAATAGATTTACATCAGTGGATTGAAGATGGTATAGAAATGGCTCTGAATAAAGAAGTGATTTATACCATAAAAGGTGAACTAGTAAAATCCAAGGGAGAAGCATTAATAGCCAATTTTTTATTTAGAAATAATATTGACTATGAATATGAAAAGATATATGAAAATTTAATGCCTGAGCGAAGAAGTTATCATCCTGACTTTACCTTATCATTACATGGGCAGCCAGTATATATAGAATATTTTGGCTTATCAACATATGAAGATAATGAATTATCAAGATACAACAAAATTAAAAGAATGAAAGAATACTATCATGCCAAACATCATACTAAGTTTATTGCTCTTGATTATCAAAAAGGTGAGGATATGATAGAAAAACTAAAAGATGAATTAATAAAATTAGGTTTCGCTTTAAAAGAAAAGTCAGACCTAGAACTATTTAATTTTATGTTAGATCAAAATGAGTCTTCACAATTTTTCCGTTTTAGAAATTTTGTTTATTCAGTAATCGAAAGAATAAAATCATCAATTAATAGAAATAATTATCAAGAAATAATAAATGACTATATTTCAAAACTACAAGCTAGTGAGAAGACTGCTGCTGAAATTCAATATAAATTTATTAATGATTTCTATATATATTATCAATCAAAACTTTATAATAGTGAAAACTATGGCTTTGATTTTAGTGATATGATTTATTATGCTAACAAATATATTAGTGTTATAAAAAATACGGAAAATCTAAACTTTGAATACCTAATAATTGATGAGTATCAGGATATATCAGAAGATAGATACATTTTAGCTAAACAAGTATCAGATAAAAATGCTGCCAAAGTAGTAGCAGTAGGAGATGACTGGCAGACAATATTTTCATTCGCCGGTTCTAAAATAGAATACATATATAATTTTTCTATATATTTTCCAACTGCTAAATATTTGAGAATATCAAAAGTTTATCGTAATAGCAAAAAACTAATTGAATATACCAGTAAATTTATCATGGAAAATCACCAGCAGATACCTAAAGAATTAATTTCCACCAAAGAAAATAGTTCACCAATTAAGTATATAATGTTTGATGATAAAGAAGAGTATCAAAAATTAAAGGAACTGATTATTAAAATACATGAAAATAATAAAGATTCTCACATAATGATTCTTGGTAGAACTAATAATATTATTAAAAAAATTTATGATGAACCAAGTCTAAAAGATGGAATGGGCACAAAAATAATATTTGAAGGCTCTGATGTTGATATAGATGGTATGACTATTCATAAGTCTAAGGGACTAACTAGTGATGAAGTTATAATCATAGGTTTAGATGAGGATTTTCCAATGGTAAAAGGAAATTTTTGGATGATAGAAATATTTAATAATCATTGGTATCAAGAAAAAATACCATTTGCAGAAGAACGTAGATTATTTTATGTAGCTTTAACTAGAACCAAACATAATGTATATTTATTAGTAAATAGAAATCCATTACATCGTAGTAGGTTTGTTAATGAAATATATAATATATCTAAGGAAAAATAATAAATATTGAAATTAGGACTATAATATATTCTAGTTTTGATTTACACATCAAATGTAAAGTCAGATTAATGTTGTATCTTACTTTGTCAAATATTGTCATATTATGACAAAAACAAAAATAAAATATCGTAATTATATATTCTACTAATGATTAAGGAAACATAAAGCCTTTTAAAAATTAAATCGAAATTAATGAGTAAAAATACATTTACTTAATATTTTTAATATGGTATAATCAAGATATAAATAGGAGGAAGAAATGAAGAAAAAACAAAATATTTTAGTAATAGCTTTAATATTACTAGCGGTTATTACTTTCGGAGTAATTATATTAGTATCAGGAAAGGAAAATACAAGTAGTCTTGAGACAACTAAAGATATTATCAAAATGATTAATTCAATAAATAAAGATAATAAAAATGTTTTACCGGAACTTGAAACTATGAAAATAGATGTAAAAAATATTGATGAAGTTACTAGTTATACAGGATTAACATCAAATGATAATATTGAATCAATTGTTGTATCAGTACCAATGATGACAGCACAAGCTTATTCAGTGGCTGTTGTTAAGGTTAAAGATAATGCAGATGTAGAAAAAATTA
>USFG01000018.1 GCA_900553855.1 uncultured Mycoplasmatota bacterium
AGTTCATCTCTTGATACAATTCTATTTTGGTTATTTAATAGGTGCTGAAAGATTAGCATTTCATTTTTGGTTAGTTCTAATTCTTTATTATTACCTGATAAGGTACCACGTGATGGTGAGACTTCTAAATCTTTATATTTCAGTACTTCAGTACTATTATCTAATCTTTTAAAGATATTTTGTATTCTTAGTAATAGAATGGTTGGACTATAGGGCTTGGTTATGTAATCGTCTGCTCCATAAGAGATGGATAATATTTCATCGGTTTCATTTGCTCTTGAGGTTACCATTATTACTGGAATATTTGATTCTTTCCTTATTTCTTTAAGTAACTGCTCACCATTTTGATATGGTATATTTATATCTAATAGAATTAGATCTATATTACTTTTTAATATTTCTTCTTTAGCATTTGAGAAGTCTTTTAGTATTAATGCTTCATATCCTGCATTTACTAGTAGTTCATATAATTCTTTAGATATTATAGTATCATCTTCAATTATCATTATCTTTTTCATATATTATATTTCCTTCTTTCTATAGTTCTATTATATCATTATTTTACTCTGTTTTATATTACAAGTTTGTAAGGTATGAAGAAAAAGACTTAGTGCATCATTGTGATGTAGGTAAGTCTTTTAAGTATTTCGTAAATAGCTGCTCTCTTCAGGGGGCATAGCGCAATGGGTAAATCATACCTGTTTAACCCCTTTAAAATCAACGTTTTCAAGACACATGATTTAAAAATATTTAATCTTGCACAGCAAAATTTATCCAAATTGTTGTGCAAAAACTGTGCAAAGCAATTAAAAAGCATATATAGGTTACGTAGCTATATATGCTTTTTATATACATTTGAAAATGATTTTTTCTGCTTCAAACTCAATTTTATAGATATTACCTATTTCCTCAACCTTCTGAATAATACATTCTTTAAAAATAGTTTCATTATCTTTTAAAGTGATTTTTTTATTAAATATAGTAACAAAATCAAGTTTAGTAACTAACTCAAATTTATTTCCTTGCTTACAATATTTTTTTGTGTCTTTATTGATCTCTAACGATTGATTAAATTTCATTTTTTCATTAATGGTACACTTTTTTCCTGTACTCTCTGCATATAATATATTAATAGATTTTTCTTCTCTTAGAATTTCATCTAAATTATATTTAATATTAATATTTTTAGTTTTAGAAATATATAATACTTTTTCTATCAAACCTGCTAACCTTTTAAAGAATTTCTTTTCCTTGTTAGTATGACCCTTTGCTTCAAAATTATTAAAAGTAAAAATATTTTGGTTTAGTTTCTTATTACTAACATTAATATTTGTATTATTATCATCCATTAAATATTTATATTTAAGCATTTTTAAATTATATTCACAATCATTAAGATATTTTTCTCTAATTGAAATAGTAATATTAAATTTACCAGAAACACCATCATCAGTCTTTTCCATATTTGTTAATGAAATTGCAACATTAAAAGGCTCTTCAGTGGATTCTTTATTTGTTAATTTAATATTATCTCCATCTCTCTTTTCTAGTCTTAAGCTTGTATCAATACGGAATGAATAATCAGAATTATAAATATCAATTGTGTAAACCTGTGCAGGCGGCATTGGTGAAGGACATATATATAATTTTACACCTTCACTACCATATTTATTTGCATGTCCAACTGGATTTTCAAACTCACCTAAAAATTCCTTCATACTTGTAATATTGGAAATTTCAACGGGTTTACCAGTTTTTTCTGCTTGTTCAATTAATTCGTTCAAACCATTTTTTCTAAATTTATCAGCTTCTTCAACAGAATCAAATTTCATATTATACTTTAAGTGTATTGGAAATTTTTTATATGCATCATCTGTTTTTGCACTTGCTTCAAAGCTAATTTTTTTACCGTTAAACTTTGGAACAATTTCAAAATCTTCTTGAAGTTGCTTAGGCAATAGTTTTTTTGTTAGAATATCTGTCCCAACATCTAGACGATCTGTAAATAAATCTTCGATTTTTGTAATATCTTTATAATTGTTATTAATGCTATCTAAAGATAAAGCATCAGTCTGATTATTAACAACTGTTATATCTATATTGCAACCCTTATTTTTTTCAACATTTAATAAACTATTGTTTTGCATTATTATCTCCAGAATCGCTTATTGATATATTACAGTTTTTATTTTTTTTAATATCATATTTTGACTTTTTTTCGACTTTTATACTTATATCTTGTCCAAAAATCTTTTTTACAAAATCAATTATCTTTTTAACAATTTTCATTATATCACCACCAATTAAATAATAATTTAATTAACATAATGACACTTATGACACTTTTTTATATGATACACTATGCATATTAAGTGACATAAGTGACATATCAGTTATTTACACATATTCCTCTTTCCAATGGATTATAGTATTGTTTATACACTCGTTCCATTGCTTGTATGAATCCAAACTTAATGTATTTTCGTGAATATCTCTTATTAATTCAACAAAGTATTTTATATGTATGTTTTTAGCATATATAAAACTTATAATGTCACTATATTGTTCAATTGTTAATGGTATTACAGGAACTGGATTACCCATCCAACTTTCCTTGTTTAAAAGGAAAAATTGCCAATCTGTTCTTTTATTTATAGAATTAGAAATAAATAATCCGTACACTTCTTTACCAGCATCTTGATCTATGAATTTCATAACATGATCAATAACACTAGAGCCTTCGTGTTCCCATTGTTGTACTCCACTCATAAGTGATACCTCTGGTATTAAAATAGTGCCATTATAATAAAGTTCCATATCAGGTGTATTATTTTTACCTGGAGCAAAACTTTTAGGAGTTAAATCTTCTTCTACATCAAAATTTCTAACAACATTTTGATTACCATCTATAGCTACTAAAGACTTCCATGTATTACATTCAAGCCATAATGCAGCCATATCTTCGCTCTCTCTTGATTTAATAGAATCGGATCTATCAGTAATTTCTTTCCTAGTATCTTCATTTTTAGAAGTATATTTAATAAAGATTTCTTCATTCAATGTAGTTAATTTAGTAATTAATTCTTCTTCAAATAATTTTAATTCTGTTGAACTATCCATTGAATTGACTTTAGAATATAATTCTGCAGAATCTAATTCAATCTCCAATTCATATTTTTCATTAACTACATGAATAGTTTTATCTAATAAATTAATCTTATCAACTAATAATGATTTTCGATCATCCTTATTTTCCCAAGGAAGAATTATATTATCCGGATTACCATACCATTCCATATAAGCGTCAAGATTATCATTATTGATAGTTATAAATGAATATTTGCTATTAATTAATTCAACCTTTTTCTTAGAATGTTCAGCAATTCTAACCTTTTTATATAGCCCTCTACCAGAAATATCAAATAATCTAGTAAAATCAAGTGCTCTCATAATAGAATCTATATATGACAAAGGATCACCTTTATTAGGTTCTTTCACATAATCAAAATATTCTTTTGCATACTTATTGAAGATTTCTTCACATTCACTAGATTTCATTTTATTATCTAGCGCATTATAGTCTGCTCTAAATTTTTTTATAGAATTTGCCAAAGAATCATACTGAGATATATCATTACATAAGAAAATATATGCCAATTCATATCCATTTAAGTATTCAAGATCTAGTAATAATTTGATTATTATTTGTAATGGAAAAACCCTATTTCCATCTTTTATATCACGTCCGTAATTAGTGCATACAGAAGGAAAATTCATTTTTAAAAGTTGTTTTAAAAATAATTCACTATCAAATTTACCTTCTGAAATTAGTTTTCCTGCTTTAGTAACTCTAATTAATCCTTCATTATCAATATATCCAAATCCATAAAATTTATATGTAGCAAGATCATTTCTAGCATTACTTTCAGAATCTGCTTTACCATCTTTAGTACCATTTAGATAATCTTCATAAGATAAACCATTAATAGGAGAATCCTCTTCCTCTAGTTGTGCATCAAAATAATACTTTCTTCTAATTGGGTGAATCTTTATATTATTTGCAGCAAGCTTATTAGCTGTATAATCCCAATTTTCATTTTCTAAATTTGAAAAATATTTAAACCATTGAACTGTTTTAATTACACTTCGTGGTTTATTTCTCCATCCCCAACTCATATAAACCTCCTAAAGATCATAATTAGTGATCAATAAATGTTCAACATCTTTATCATTTCTATTCATAAAACTTACTAAATATTTTTTATCAAACGATTCTATATTAAATCCTCTATCTTTATATAAGTCATATATAAAATCTGTATTTTTTATAATTAACATAAACTTAGCTTTTGTTTTTGATAAGTAATTTGCTAATCTTATTTGATCATCTTTATCAAAATCATTTTTTGCATATGTAGAAAATTCGGTATCGTATGGAGGATCTAAAAACATGAAATCATTCTCTGTTAATTCTACTTTGTTACAAAAAACTTCAAAATCATAATTACAAATTTTTGTTTTACTCATATATTTATTTAATTCATCAGAAGATACGTAATCTATCTTTTTAGAAAAGTCTTTTCTGTTATAACTGATTCCACCATAAGGTACATTAAATTCACCATTAGCATTATATCTAAACATAGATGCATAGCAAAAATCTCTAACAAAATAAAATACTGCGCAATAGAATTCATCACTTAACTTCAATTTTTTCTTATTATTATAAAGGTATCTAAAATACATATAGTAAGCGCTTTTAAAGGCACACTCAATATTACTCATTATATCGCTTACATTCATTTCATTTCGTTCAAGCTCAATTTTTTTCATTCTGTTTAATTTTGATATTAAATTCTTCTTAACTTCTTTAATAAAATTATATAAATTAATATCAAAATCTTCTTCTAATAGACTATTTAATTCTTTAGTATGTTTTTCGACAAACTTTTCAACTAATTCATCAGCACTATTTTTGTTACTTTTAACTTTATCATAAATATCAGATAATTCATTTGTATTATCTTCAACCAAATGTTGAAGCGAAATCCAATTCTTATTTATTTGATTTAAGCTATCAATAAAACCTTTATCATGTTTTTTTATCATTTTATAAAGTAACATTAATTCATCAGATTTATCATTAATAACCGAATTTTCACAATTTATATTTAGATATACTGCTCCTCCACCTACAAATGGTTCAACATATCTATTAAAATTTTTAGGCAAGTTTTTTAAAATTATTGGCAGTTCTTTTTCTTTACCACCTGCCCACTTAATAAACGTCTTTCTATTTTGCATACAATATCCCCCGATCTTAATTTATTAAATCTATATATATAGTTTTACCATCGTATTTCCAAACAGACTTAGATGGATTAAATACATTATCTTTGGTTAATAATCCATATTTTCTGTACATTTCAGTTATTCCTTGTGAAAAATATCTTCTATCTGAACTTATCCTTACATCTTTAATATCATTTCCATTAAAACATAAATCGAATTTATCACAGTCAGAAGGCAATTCATTAAATATTGCACGAGGAATACTAATAATTCTAGCTCTTATATCATTTGCTGTAATATCTTTTTCAATATCACTGACAATATATTCATTAGCATTATCATCAACAATATTTTCAACAACAGAATTCTTTTTATAAAATTTATTTAATTCTTCATAACTAAATACTGGTTTATATACAAATCCAATATTATTTTCAATACAAATATCAACTAGCATTTTTCCGTCAATTAATACAATTGGTCTGTTATCACTTGTTTCTGCTTTTAATCTGGCTGGGCTAGAGAACATAGCAGTAGTAATAACAATTCCTTTTTCACCAGATGCCATATTACCTCTTAGCTTATCTATAATATCAACAGCTATTTTTTCGGATGGTTTAAATCTTTTAGCCTGTACGATATATTTTACAGAATCATCATTATTATTGATAACACCATATCTTATGCCTTCCAAATCAACTCCACCATCTCCAGAACGTTTTGTAACTCTTACTTCATCTAATCCAAGACATTCCAATAATGGTTTTAAAAAATCTTCAAAATCATATCCAGTTTCAAACGATTTATATAATTCTTCAAGTATTGCTTCCTTTTCTTTTTGATCTAACTCAATCTTTTTCATACACAACTCCTATATATCTTTAGGCAACTTACTGTAATCATATTTAGTTGCTATCTCTTTTAATTCTTGTATTTCTTTATCAATATCTTCTAATGCTTTATCTAATGTATAATCAGTTTCTGCGTCCTCTTTTATTAATCTTAAACCTAATTTTATTTCATTTAAGTTTTGCATTATCTTTAATGCTTTTTTTCTTTTATTAGCATCCCAATCTAAAATATCGTATTTAAATAATCTACATTCTTCTATAGTATTTTTTAAATCTTTTGTTGATTTATTTTTAAACTCATCATGAGAAAACCAACTCATAACTTCATTGTATCCAGCCGCTTTCAAAAGTTGTTGCAAAGATAGATCTAATTCTTCCGCAATTCTTTTTAAAATCTCAGGATCTGGTTTAGCTACTCTACCATTTTCTATATCATTTAAAGAAGAATTACTTATTCCAACTCTTCTTGCAAGTTCTCTTTGAGAATACTCTTTTGCAGTTCTTCCTCCAACAATTAATGTAGTTAATGCTTCACTATTGTTCATATTTTTCACTCCCTTAAAAGTCTTCTTATTCTCTTCCATATTCATTATATCACATTTTGTCATTTTTACAAAACATTTTTGTTCGGAATTCTTGACAATTAAATTTATTTGTACTATATTGGTTGCAGTGAACGGCATACTGAACACTTAGAGAGAGGTGAGAAGATGGCTAAATTAAAAGTTCAAAGAGTATTTGATGAATTCTTATTAGATCCTAATCTATCATTAAGAGCTAAAGGTTTTCTAACAATGGTATTAACTAATAATATTACTCATGGTATAGAAATCAAAGAACACTGTACCGACTCTATGGAAGATATTAAAGATACCCTACTCGAGTTAAGAATCAACAAATATATAAGGTATAACTCTGAACTAAATATTTTAGAAGCAAATGCTGTTCCATACACAAATGGAATGAAGAAGAAAAAGAATTATAAAAGAAAGGAAGTGATAATGTATGACATCATCAGTAACACTAAAACTAATTGCTAAACAATGGTGTAGTCTAAGTGACTTAATGAAACTTGCAGGTGTTGATAGAAACAATGCATTATATATTAAGAGCACTATTAAAAAGAAATTAGAAAACGAAAACTATTATGTTCCAAATAATGCAGTACCTATGCAAGAAGTTGTTAAATATTTAAATATAGATATTCCATACTTAGAAGGAAGAGTAAAAAAATTAACTAAGGAGGCATAAAGATATGAAGGCTTTTGAAGATTTAAAAGAAAGCACAAAAAAGACATCATAATCGATGGATTAATGAGGTCTAAAGGTGTTTACTTATTAGTATCTAAAACAAAGGTTGGTAAGTCATTATTTGCGTTACAGCTTGCCAACTCAATTGCAAATGGAAAACCATTTCTAGGTCATGAGATTCTAAAGCCTTCACCTGTCTTATATATTACTACAGAATTGTCAGATAGTCAATTAAAGGACAGGTTTAGACAATTTTCTCCATACTAAAATAATATTAGTATATAGTTATTGCCTATATATAATAGATGCACTGGCATATTGTTATTAGACCTAGGCTAATAACAACACTAATAAGACTTACATAGTAAGGCTTATAGTGAACATAATAAAATATATATAATTATTTATTACTAACTATCCTATCTAATTTACTTCTTATAATACTTTCTTCTCTACTACCATTAGTAATTAATCTAATTAATGGTATATTATATTTAGATAGTATATTATTCTTTAATATATCTCTTTTTTTGTTTATTATCTTCTTTATGATATTTATATCCTATCCATCTACTTCTATCGCTAATAATGCATATTCTCTACATATTCCCTAATTTTGATGTCTTCTTTATATCGTTCTAAATGCTTTATATTTTCATCAATTATTGCTTTATGTTCTAGGTACTCTATACCATTGATGGACTTACTTAAATCTGTTAAATAATTAATTTTATTGTCAATAAGAGGGAGCTCACTTCCTGTCCAGCTAGAAAAGTATGAATGTAACGGAATTTTTTTAAAATCATTTACATTTGTATTCACCTCTAAAAACTTTAAAACAAAATACTTCTTTTTGCTTTTAAAACATTCATTTATAATTTCGAATATGAATACAATTTTATCTATATCTTTACTATTTTCTATGATAAACTTTTCAATCCAAATTTCCTTCCTGTTATTGATTATTTTTTTATCTTCTGTACTTTTTGAAAATACTTCGAATAAATTATGCCTTATTATATTTTTTTTATATGCTTCTTCTACTATTAAATTAATATAAAGACTATATTTATCCATTTCCCATATGTTTTTAAATATGTTTTTTACTTCAGATGAATGATAATGACTATTTTCTAAAAGGGTTACTAGTTTTAAAGCAAAATTTTTATTGTTTTTCAATAGAGCTAACCCAAAATATCCATTTATGTCGGTTAAAGCATAGGAAGATTGTATATAAGCATCTTCTAATACATTAACATTATCAAAACACCTAATAATTTCATTACATACATCGCTATCCGAGTCATAAATAGGATCAAACAAATGAGTTGTTATATTTCCGTGTGATCTGGCTAGTATTTTTGATACTATCTTTTCAATTATTCCTTTGGATACTTTTTCAAATTTTAAAATGTCATCGAGTCCCAAAATCAATGGATTATCTTTTCTTAATTCTGTTTCAATAAAATTTAATAGGCGTTTCGCATCCACTTTATCTACTTGTTGTATATTCAGAAAATAAGCATTAATATATTGTATCACTTTTTCAGAATTGTTTTTGGATAGTAATTTATAAATTTTTGTTTTTTTATATTTCGAAAGCAATAAACAAATAATATCTTTTGGAATAATAGAAAAAGGAACATTATGCAAGTAATATGATTCAAATACATTGATTAAAATATCACAATCTTTTAAATGTACAAATATATCTTGTATAGAACTTTTTATTTTCCAATCATCAAAAAACTCATTATTAATTTCAATTTCTGATAAGATATCAAATAAATTATCATAGTCTTTTATTTGGTATCCATCTATTAATTTTAATACTTTATTTTTCCTTTCATTTTCTTCATCTTTCCAATTAAGGTTTCTCATGGCTCCATATTCAATAATTCTCACAATATCATATTTAGTATTCTTTTTATATCCTATTAAACATGGTGGTTTATCTATTCTTATTAAATCACACATTATTTCAAATCGTTCTAAAATTTTTGATTGTAAAATATTAGGATTAGTCCAATTATTAAAGAAGTATTCACACAACACTGGCAAATCAGATATAAATATCGCTACGATTTCTTCATTTTTCGAATACAAGCAGCTCGTTTTTATTATGTTTAAAACTTTGTTCTGATATTGATGCTGGGAATTATAAATGATTGATAACAAATAAAATATCTTTTTTCTGAAATTATTCAATCCATCTGAAGAAATAATAGGCACTCTTAGCATTTCTATTGAATTTTTCTTAACTGAGTTTCTTGTAATATGATGTTCATAATCTAGGTAATTTCTTGCTATATTTAGGAATAATATAATAAAGTTATTTTTATTTGAAGTTTTATAATAAAAATCAGCTATTTTTTCTATACAGTTTATTTCTCGTTTGTAACCATTTTCGTAACTATATTCATCAATTCCATAACACAACGTAAAAGCAAAATAGAAATTAATAACTAAATCCGGTCTTTTTTCAAAATACGAAAGTAACAAATCGATTGCTTCGTCACTATGTTCACTATATTTAAATCCACATAATACCTTAACAATTTTATCATCTATATTTACATAATTTTTCTTTTCAGTTATATCTTCATCTTTTATTAAGTAGTTTATACTTTCTATATTATCAATTTCTTTTTTTAAAATTACCAAGGATTTTAGTTGGTTGACAGAATAAAAATGCATCATAAAGTTGAAATCATTTGTATATTTATTTTTTTCCCACACTTTATTTATTTCATTATAAATATATTTTTCTGTTTCTTCAGAATAAAACAAATTCATCAGCATATTAATTGTTTCTAATAATCTTTCTATATGATTTGAATATAGTAATTCTAGTAAACTGCTAATTTTAATTCCCTTTTTTACTATTAAATAATAATATACAATATAATTTCTGAAATTTTGATCATTAATTTTAAATATTCTTTCTTCATAGAAATCTATTATTTCATTTTTATACATTTTTTCTAAACATGCTATAACAATATCTTTTTTCTCATTAAATAATTCTGCTATAGTTTTTATTTGTTTTTCAGAATCTATATCTATTGTTAAAAATAATCCTAATATAAATAATATTTTTAAATCC
The DNA here is from genome assembly GCA_900553855.1 of uncultured Mycoplasmatota bacterium. Classification (GTDB taxonomy): domain Bacteria; phylum Bacillota_I; class Bacilli_A; order RF39; family UBA660; genus CAG-533. Next base: position 10,501 of record USFG01000018.1, read on the forward strand.
AACTCACTTATATTCTTTTCCTTTAAAATGTCATTATAATATACATCATATATATCAAGAACATTGTTTAAGGACTTTAACTTTTTGGATATGATTCCATTTGCTGCCATTACAGCAATTCTCGGATTATTATTTGATATATGTAATATTTTATTTTGATAGTCTTTATTTTTTATTGAAAATTCTTCTTCTAACAATCTTATTATGGACTCTTCATTCATTTCTACAAGCGTGTAAATTTTCGGTGTTTCTATCCTTTTTAATTCATTTACAATAGATTCCAACAAATAATTTCTAACTGTGGCAATTACTTTTATTTTTGATGTTTCTTTATTCAGATTTACTATATCAACCAATAAGTTTAATTCTCTTAACTCATTTATATCATCAATATATAATAAATAATTTTTATCTTTATTTATATAATTTTTTAAGTCCTCGTATATATTTAAACCATTTGATTTGATGTATAGGCTCTCATATTCTTTATTTTTTTTGCAAAACTTAGAGCAAACTTCTAATGCCACTTTTGTTTTTCCAACGCCTGGTTTACCTGTTACAACTAAAACATTACTATCAGATAGCAAATTATAAATGTCATCAAATTCATTTCTGAAAATAAAATTAATGGATAATGGTGCATTCAAAGAATCACTATCATATTTTATTATAAAATCATCGAGTGATAATATCTGACCTGTATCTAATTCTAATGACAAATGTTCTTTAGCAATTAATGGATAATTATTTTTTAAATCATACGATAATTCATCAATCCCAATTAATTCAATTTCTACACCATTGCAGATCGTTTTTAATTTTTCATTTTGTGTAATTGAAATATTATTACTTGAATGACAACATATTATTTTTTTGATTATTTTATCTGATAAATTATTTTTAGCGTAGTTATATATTTTTTTGATATCTTTTTCTAATTTCGAATATGGATTAGTCTCATCATGTCCATACATTATTAGTGTATATCCATCTTTCTCATCAACATACGTATCTGGAATTCCTTTGGTTGTTTTGCTGCTACCACTATACGTTCCTAATCTTATAATTTTTTTTAAATTATATTTCTTTTGTAAATAATCATCACATAAGTTTTGAAATTGTCCTCCATCTATAGATTTTATTTTTTGTTGTATAGTATTTATTTTACTCATTTTTACCTCCAAATAAAAAACTATAATCAGTGTTATAGCTTTAAAGTTCTATCTCAAGTATGGCACTTTTTTTCGTTGCTTGTTTGCTATTCTTACTTAATTTTTATAAATAATTATTTCTGTTAAAAATTTTATTTACCAAAACACATAGTATTATATATATAATCAAAAATATTCCAATTGCAAATTTTATGTCAGTAAATATTTTTCCGATAAGTGTTATTATAAAAGTTAGGATTATATAACTAAATAAATAACCAATGCTGCCCTTTTCCGGCTCATCTACTCCTTTTGTGTATCCCATTCTAGTTAGCCAAAATGATAGTTTGTGTAAAATGTATCCACCAATTATTATGTTAAACAAGTTTGCATACACTTCTTCCTTAAATAAATTTATATACGGATTGGGTAATAAAAATTGTCTAATCAATGCACTTATCAACTGAATAAATTTAAACATTAAAACACCTCCAAAAAATTATATACTATTATAACATAAGAATAATGAAATTAATATTTTTCCTAATGTTTTTTTTTACGCACATATATATTACTTAAAAATTGTTAAAATTGCTATACCACGTTTTTTTGTTATATATCGTTGATTTGTCAATAATTATTCATTGCTAACTATCTCATCTAATTTACTTCTTATAATATTTTCTTCTCTACTACCATTAGTAGTTAATCTAATCAATAATATATTATATTTAGATAGTATATTATTCTTTAATATATCTCTTTCTTTTTGTTTATTATCTTCTTTATGATATTTATATCCTTCTACTTCTACCACTAATAATGGTATTTTACTTATTTTATTATATATTAAGAAGTCTATATGAGTATTATGGTGAGAAGTATATTCTCTTTCTTCTTCTGCTTCTAATGTTTTATTTTTTTTAATATATTTAAAATTTTATTTATGTTTTCTTTTATACAAATATACTCCTCCTGATATTACTCCTATACCTAAGATTGTGTTTATTAAACTATTATTATCCTTTTCAGCTTCACTATCATTATCTTCAATATTTTTACTAGTGGATATTATGCAACTTCCATCGTCAATCTCTGCCTTTGGATCATAGTTGTCTGCTGATGGATTTTTACATCCTAGTACATAATATTCACAGGTTCCATCATCTTTATTTGCTGATGAATTATAGTTCTTTGCTGTTTCATCTGTGCATCCATATGTATAATAGATACAGCTTCCATCATCTCTATTGGCACTAGAATTATAATTACTTGCATTTTTATCTGTGCACCCATAAGTATAAGTAACCGTTGGTGTACATGTACAACTGGGACTTAAAGTACCATCATTACAAACCAATCTTCCAGAACTACTGCAACCGCTAACACCACCATGATGAGAACAACAACCTCTCGTTGCATTAACCTTTAATGGCATCAATAGTATAATGCACACTAAAATTACTATTATTTTTTTCTTCATTCTATATCACCCTAACACAAAAAAAACACCAGCACAAAAAATCTATTAAATAGACCTGTACTAGCGTCTTTCTTCCTTTAACTGCCTATATTGTATCAAACTTTTTATATTTAATCAATATATTTTGACAAATTTCTTATTCATCTTATTCATCATCATCCTCTGAATAATAGTCATCATCTTCTAGTTCTTCTTCAAAGTTAAATGTATCATACTTCTTTTCTTTTACTAATTCTTTTTGCCAATCTTCTAAATCATTATTATCTTTTTTATTATCATCTTGAGTATCAGTAAATGCTTTTATTAAGTTCCATATTAAACACATAATCTCACCACCTGAAATTATTATATCATAGTTTTTTTGTTATATATGACTATACGATTATTTTTCTACTCTTATTTATATAATTACTTCTTTATGCTAAAATAATATTAGTATATATCTACTGCTTATATATAATAGGTATCTTGGATAC
>USFG01000019.1 GCA_900553855.1 uncultured Mycoplasmatota bacterium
TAGGCATGCCGCCAGCGTTCATCCTGAGCCAGGATCAAACTCTCAATAAAAATTTTATTTCTTATTTTAGTTTAATCTGACTACTTTTTTAAAATTGACATTTTACTTAGTTTTCAAAGATCATTTTCCACTTTTCTCAAGTGCATTAGTAATATACCAAATTCATTTTTAAAAGTCAATATGTTTTTTTGACTTTTTTCGTCATTTTTTGATATTTACTTTTTTCAGTCTTCTTCTTGACTGCATACTTAGTATTTTATGCTATTTTTTCTTATTTTGCAATACCTTTTTTTCCCTTTTTTAGATATTTTCAAAATTTAAAAACTCTCATTTTAAATTAGAGAGTTTTAAACATTTAAAGAAAGATATTTTTCGTAATAATAATCATTAACCTTCTTATCAAAAGGTCCAATATTATTTTCTTTCATTAATATTACGTTTTCCATTTCTTTTTTTAATATAAAATCCAATTCTTCGGAATATTTCATTATTCTTCTGTGATACCTATATTCATTTCGATCAAGTACTTTATAATTTCCATCCGGAAATACTTTTAAATCTAAATCATAATCAATGTATTTAATTATATTTCCATCTACTAAAAAGGGACTTGCTATATCTACTTTGTAATATAATCCTATTTTTTTATATTGAGCTGTTATATGAAACCATCTTTTTTTGTATAAATAAATTATTGCTGTTTCTTTTGTTTTATGGCTTCTACCATCTGATTCAGTTATGTTAACTTTATTATTAGCACAAACTACATAGTCTTTAGTATCTTCAATAACTATAATTTCATCCCAAGTTCTATGAATTTTACCATTATGTTTATAGCAATGCATTTGCATTTTGCTACCTGGTTCAAATTTCATAATAACCTCTTTCATGGCTTAATTATAATTCAAAATTAGATAAATTGCAATTTTACATTTTATAATTATTAATTTTCAAAACATTTTAATTTTCCAGATTTAATATATTCAAGGGTTGCTCCGCCACCAGTAGACTTGTAATCAAATCCTTTAACATTAAATTTTTCAATACTAGCAAGAGCATCCCCACCTCCGGCAATTTTAACTGCTGAGGACTTTGATACTAAATTTAATATTTCTTTTGTTCCTGATGAGTACTTATCATCTTCATACAATCCCATTGTTCCATTTAAAAATATTGTTTTAGCATCATTAATATATTTTGCATAATTATTAATTGTTTCAGATCCAATATCATAAATGGTGCTGTCATTTGTTAGACTGTCAATTCTTAGGTTTTTGATATTTTCATTTTCATCAACTATTACATCAGTTGGTATAATAATTTTTTCTTTATATTCAGAAAGTAAAACTTTTAAATCTTCAATTTTATCCTCATCGATTAAGCTTTTTCCTACATTACTATAACAAGCTAGAAAACTGTTTGCTATACCTCCTCCAACAAGTAAATAGTCACATTTTGGTAATAATCCTTTAATTATATCAAGCTTATCATTTACTTTTGCTCCACCCATAATTATTACAAATGGATGAATTGGATTTATAACTGGTTCAAGGCCCTTAATTTCTTTTTCAATTAAAAATCCTATACCACTTGGTAAATATTTTGATATTCCGTAATTTGAAGCATGTTTTCGATGAGTCATTCCAAATGCATCATTTATAAATATATCACCTAATGATGCCCAGTATTTAGAAAGTTCTTCATCGCAGCTACTTTCTTTTTTATTATCTAAATCTTCAAATCTGGTATTTTCAACTAATAAAATATCACCATTATTAAGATTATTTATTTTTTCTTCTAAAACGGTTCCATGTGTCGCACTTGAAAAGTAAATATTATTAAATTCTTTTAGCATTTCTTTGTAAACAATAAATAAACTATTTTTTTCTTTATCTTTTTCTTCTTTTATTTTTCCTAAATGAGATAGAATTATTACTCTACCTCCGGAGTTTGATATATAATTAATTGTTTTTAATGAAGAATTTATTTTTTCTTTAGATAAAATTTTTTCATCTTTTATGGGAACATTTAAATCTAATCTTAGTATTACTTTTTTATTTTTAAAATCAAAATTAGTTATTTTTTTCATTAATATCCCATCTTTCCATTTAATGAATCATCATCACTAATCCAATCTTCAACATTATATATAGTATATTTATTATCAGGTTCTCTTACTATTACTCTTTTAATACCACTATTTATAACTACTCTTTTGCACATCATACAAGATGTTGATTTTGGTTCTATTTCTCCTGTCTTAGCGTTGATTCCTACCATATATAGATCTGCGTCAATTAGTTCATTTCTTGAGGCACTTATAATAGCATTTTGTTCAGCATGAACACTTCTACATAATTCGTATCTTTCTCCTCTAGGAATATCCATTTGTTCACGATAACAAAAACCTAGGTCATCACAGTTCTTTCTTCCTCTTGGTGCTCCATTATATCCTGTTGAAATTATTTCATCGTTTTTAACGATAACACATCCGTAGTGTCTACGTAAGCAAGTGCTTCTTTCAGATACTGATGCAGCAATATCTAAATAATAATTTATTTTATCTTTTCTCATTTTTACCTCTAATTTCTAAATTGATTATAAATTAAAAAGAGTAGAATTTCAATCTACTCTAAATATTTTTTAATTCAATGTTTGTGTCATAGCTATTATACTTATTTAATGCTTTATCTATTAAATTTATCCAATGAGGACTTGCAGTTTTAACTCCGTTATTAATGACTGGGCAGTAAACTTTTCCAATACTATATTTTGTAGTAAGTCCTTTTGCATAGTAATTTTTGGACATCATTCTTACATAAGATAATGTTCCTAATTCAATATTATTATACTTAATTAATCCTTTGGAACTCATTCCACCATATATATTATTATAATTTAACATATATTTTACTTTATAATAACCACTTTCAGCAGCACCAATACTTAAAAGTAATTTGGTGTCTACATTATTATATATAGTTGAAAAATATATTATTAAATTTTCTATATAACTCGAGTCTCCTGTATATGGAACATATTTAGCTTTTTTTATTTTATTCGAATTATTTAAATTATAAAAGTATTCTATTAAACCATATTCAAAGGAATTATATTTAAGTAAATTACCATTTTTATCTGTTAACAATCCAATATTATATTCGTTAAATTCATTTTGATTAATATTAGTTAAATCTTCCAAGATTTCTTCATAATCATAATCAAATATGTTAGAAAAGAATTTAATTTCTTCTTTTTTAGCATCTAAAATATTAATTTTATTAACTTCTTGTTTTTGCTCTTCTTCAATTAACTTTCGATAGGAATATCCAATTCTAATGCTGTTCGAGGGTAACACCTCTTCTTTTTTGTTAACTTCTTCAGCGTTAGTATTTATTACTCCAAATATAACAAATATTATAAGTATGATAGCACAAACTATTATATTATGTATCTTCAGTGAAGATAATTTTTTATCCATTTTATTGTTCCCCTCCTCAGACGAACGAGTTCTATTCTATCATATAATGGGGCCTTTAGTCAAATTTTATACAAATTCGATAGTGTTTAACAAACAAATAAAAAAATATGCTACTGGCATATTTCTTCTAATTTATAAGTTATTTCTTGAGGAATTTTCTTGGTTATATATAGCTTTCCATTGTCATTTTTAGCTGAAATAAATGTAAACTCGTTAGTATGTTTATCATCAGCAATTTTTTCAACTTTATAATAAGCTTCATTATCTATATATGCTGAATCAATTACTAAATATTTTGAATTATCATTTAATTCTATAATTTCATTTTTTGTAAAATACATTTTTATCCTCCCTTTTTATTAATTGTTATTTTTAACAACTTCTTCAAATACTTTTGATAAATTTAATGTAATTCCAGTTAATATTCCTTTTTCGGTAGCTATATTTTTATCATCAGTTATGTTTTTTTCGGCTAATCTTTTATCAATTGCTTCTTTATTGTTTTTAATTATTTTGTTAACAGCTTTATCAGCAAGTGTTTGATCTTCAAATAAGGCAAGAGCGATATTTGATAATGTATCATTTTCATCCATTGTATATGTCATTTCATTAGAACTATCTTCTTTTTGCGGTTCCTCTGCCGGTGGTATTACCTCGGATTCTTCTGAATTTTCCTTAGTTTTTTCTTCTGAATTTTCCTTAGCTTTTTCTTCTGAATTTTCCTTAGCTTTTTCTTCTGAGTTATTTTCTTCTACTGAAATTGTGTTTTCGCTTGAATCAGAAACTTCTTTTAAATTTTTTGATTCATCTTTATTAGAACTATGTTCTTTTTCATCATTATCTGTAACAGGAACTAAATCAACATCTAAAGGAATATCTTCTAATGGTGTTGTTTCAACCTCTTCTACTTCTTCAAACTGAGGTATATCATTATTTAATATAGATTCTGTTAATGCATCATCTTCGCCAAAGAAGGTTGTATCACTTTCAACAGAAATTGGATTATTGTCTTCTATTTTCTTAGTTTCTTCTTTATCTTTTATTTTTAGACTTTCAGGAGCTTCAGATATTTTTATCACATATAAATCTTCATCAAATTCGGGTGCAGATGATTTTTCATTATTTGTTTCTATTGTAGGTTCAAATGAACTATCGTTTGTTGAAGGACTCATATAATCATTAATCATTTTAAATGTAATAGATGTTTTTTTAAATTCATCAACATTGAATTCACGTGCTTCAGGATACGATTCTTCAATAGATCCAATAATATTCTTTTTATCATGAATGTCTAATGAACGATTTATGATCTTTTTATAGGCAAACTCTATATCTTCTCTATCAGAAAGATAACAAGCTTTTTTTGATAAATCAAGATTTTCATTATCGTATAATGATTGTAGTTCCTCAATAAATTGTTTAAATTCGAAAGATGCAATTTCCCTTTTTCCTTTTAATTCAGTTATTTTGTTTTCGTCAATATCATTACTATTTAATGATTGTAGTTCTGAATCAACATTATATATTTCTTCAATTAAATTGTTTTTATTGTATTTTTGAAATATATTTGAACAACTATTAATATAATCAAGAATGTCTTTTTCATCTTGATTGCATAGATTTTCTAAATTTGTAATTCGATTTTTAGCCTTAAAATTTAAAAAATTTGTTCCTTCATCTACATTTGAGAATAGTTCCATGTTCATATTTATATCTCCTACCTTTTTTATTCTAATATTATTATATCATTTTTTTAAGTAAAAGCAATAAATTTAAAAAAATTTTATTTTTATTAAAAAAATACTTGAATTTAATAATAACTTAGAGTATAGTATTGTTTGTAGTCGAAAGAAATGCCCGATTAGCTCAGTCGGTAGAGCGCACGGCTGTTAACCGTTAGGTCGTAGGTTCGAGTCCTACATCGGGCGCCATTTTGTATATTAACAAGCATTTGCTTGTTTTTTTATTTTTTAATTAATTTAAATTATGATAAGATATTGTTAAGGTGATTTTATATGTTTAGGATTATGACTTATGATGAAATGATTGAATTTTTAAATTCTTTAGATAAAAATGTAATAAAAGAGGAAAAAAACATTGGATATTCTACCTATGGAGAACCAATAAGGCATTATAGTTATGGGCATGGGAATAAACATGTAATTTTAAGTGCTGGTAAACACGCTTGTGAATTAATTACCAATGTATTTGTTCTTTTGTTTATGAAAAAATTATGTGATAAAGAAATATACATAGATGAAAATAAGTATACAGTGCACTTCTTTCCTTTTGAAAATCCAGAAGGAACCATAATTGTTACTAGTGCCATTAGAGCATTGATTCCAAAGGAAAGTAATTATTTAACAGAACAATTAACTTGTTTAGAATATTATTTAAATAGTATCTTTGATGATATTAGTGTTAATAACTTTGGCGAAAAAGAAGATATGTTATCTCTAATGATGTTTAAACATATAGATTATAGATGTATACCTGATAAATATTCAAAAATTAAAGAAAGTGTAAAAGAGATATTTGATAAAAATAATTTATGCTATGGAGTATTATCTACATGGAGTAGTAATGCAAATGGAGTTGATTTAAATGCTAATATTGAATGTGGCGAATATTTAAAAAGATTTCTAGAAAATGGTAGTAATAATCCTAATAGTAGATTATGTAATATAGATTTGTTTAAACAAGGACCTTTAGGATGCCCTTCAAGATTTAGAGATAGATTTGTAGAAGAGCCAGAAAATACAGCATTAATTAATTATTATAAATATTTAAAAGAAAATTATGATGTTATTGGTTCATTTATCTTTCATGCTTGTGGTGGTATTGTCTATTATTTAGATAAAATGAATGATATAAATCATTGGAATGAAAAATATGGTATTAGAGAGATTATGTATAATAGAAATGTTGCTAAATGTTATGGAAAGAATACAGAGTACAGGTTAATTAAACCAACTACTTATACTACTTTTTGTTCAAAAGTTAGAACTCTTATTCCAGGAAGTTTGGTTGTTGAACTTTCAAGGGTAAGAAGTAATCCTTTGTCTCAATTTATTGATTTAGATTTAAGCGATTATATTGATGAAAATGTTAAGGGAGGTTTTTCTAGACTAAAAAAACATTTTTCTCATACAATTGATATTAATACAAAGGCTGTTTTAAATACTTTAGAGATAATGAACAAGGAATATGATAAATATAAATATGATATTCTTATTAATAAAGAAAATGAATTAAGTAAAGAATATAGATGTAATTTTGCTAAATATAATTCAAAATATACTGGCGAGGTAATGCTAGAAGAAAAAACTTTAGAAAAAATATTAGAATTTATTAACTACGCTAAGGAAAATAATATTGAATTAGAAATTGAAAGTGCTTATAGAAGTTATGATAAGCAAAAAATCATATATGAAGAAGCTTTAAAAGAAAATGATCTAGTCTATGTTAATAAATATGTGGCTAAACCTGGTTATTCTGAACATCAAACTGGTTTAGCCGTTGATTTAGCAATTTTTAAAAATGGAGATTACTTAATAAATGATGATTTTATAAAAGAAAAAGATATTTGTAATTTTATTAAAGGGAATTGCTATAAATTTGGATTTATATTGAGATATCCTTTTGATAAGGAGAAAATAACTGGTTATAATTATGAGCCTTGGCATTTAAGATATGTTGGAAATGATCTTGCTTTATATTTAAAAGAAAATAATTTAACGTTAGAAGATTATTATGAAGAAGAAAATAACAAAGATTTTAGTTTAGATGATAATAACGAAAAAATAACTTCACATTAGTAGTTAGTGTGAAGTTTTATTTTGAGATAAAAAACAATTTTCTTGATGAGAGTTAATTATGCCAACTGCTTGAAGATAAGAATATATTATAGTTGTACCAACAAATTTCATTCCTCTTTTGATTAAATCTTTAGAAATATCATCTGATAATTTAGATTTAGTGTCAGTACAATTATAATATATATTACCTTTTGTAAATGTTAATAAGTAATTATAGAATGTACCATATTCCATAACTATTTGTTTAAATATTTTGCTATTATTAATGCTTGCTTTTATCTTTATTTTATTTCTAATAATATCCTTATTTTTAATTAATTCTTCAATTTTGTTATCGTCATAATTACATACTTTATTTATATTAAAGTTATCATAAGCTTTTCTAAAGGCTTCTCTTTTGTTTAATACACACTCCCATGATAAGCCTGCTTGAAATGATTCAAGAATTAACATTTCATAAAGATAGTTATCATTTGGGTTAAGAATGCCCCATTCTTCATCATGATATTTTATATATATGGGATTATTTAAATTACACCAATTACATCTATTCATTTGTTATTCCTCTTCTATGTCTATTTTTTCGAGTTCTAGTAATTTTATTTTATTATCTATTCCACTACTTTAACTGGTTAATTTTTTCATAAAATATAGGTAAATCTTTAGTAATATTTTTTTCTTTAAATTTGCGAGGATTAAACCAGTTAAATATTCTCCATCGCTTATCAAAGTCATCTATCCTAATGGCGAATTATATATTTTTTGATAGTGCATAATTAAAGTGCCTTTTATTTTCTAGGAGTTATTACTAAATGTTTACCACTTTTGTTTTTTAATGATATTTCTTGTAATAATTTTATTTCTTTTTCATTTAAAGAACATAATAATTCATCTATTTGTTCCAACGAAACATTTGTTAATTTTAATAAAATAGAATTACTTAACTCATCAGATAATAATGGTAATGTAGTTATTTCAATGCTATTAGTTAAATTAATTAATTCTTCTTCTATTTTGTTGCCATACTCAGTTAATAGTTTATAATTATTATTTAAAATTTCTAATTGTTTTTTGTATTCCTTGTTATAAGATATTTCAGATCTTAATTTTCTAAAATTAGAAATATTTTCAGTATTTGCTTCATTTTTTGCTTCTCCGTATGTATCAAAAATTTTATCTACATTTAATGAATTTGTGCAAGTTCCATATATATTATATTCGGGAATATTTAATTCTGATCGAATAGAATAACTTGGAGTAATAAACACAATATCATATAATTTTTTTATTTCTCCTGTACTTAAATATCTTTCTTTTTTAGCAATTACATAACATTTAGCTGGAATATAATATGTACAATTTCTATAAATACCATCATTATCAAGTGTTCTTTCTATTTTCATAATTGCATATTTAACTTTGTAATTAGTTGTTTTATTCTTCATTGTTTACCTCTTTCTAGGTACATTTTATCATTAATAAAATGAATTAGATATGTTTTTAAAACTTATTATAAAATTTTTAAGATTAATTTGAGAAAAAATACAAATTTTGATACAATATTTTTGCAGTAGTGATTGGAATTATTTCCTACTTTAACGAGTCGTTAAGGGACTAAATTAATTATAGACGAATAAATAGTAATACTTCAATGGAAACTATTCTACACGTTGTGTAGTTAAGTCCATTTCCATATTACAATATCGTTAGTACTGCACTTTAGGAGGTAGTAAAAATGTGGAAATACATAGGTGTAAAAGAATGTAATGAGTTTTTGCTATCTCTTAATTTAATTGATTGTAAAGAAGAAAAAAAATATATAAAAACCATTTATTCTATTAGTAATAATATTGAAAAAAACTATAGAATATATAAAATAAAAAAACATAATGGGAAATATAGAACTATATATGAACCAAATAAAATTTTAAAACAAATTCAAAAAAGAATTTTAAATAACATACTTAATAATAAAAAAATATCAAAATTTGCAAAAGCATATCATAAAGGAATTGGACTAAAGGATAATGCTATTTTTCATGTTAATAAAGAAATGATTTTAAAGTTAGATATTAAAAATTTCTTTGAAAATATATCTTTTTTAGATGTATATAATTCGTGTTTTTCAATAGAATATTTTCCTAAATCTGTTGGTATGTTATTAACATATTTATGTACATATGATGATCATTTAACTCAAGGTTCACCAACATCTGCTTATATATCAAATTTAGTAATGAAGGAATTTGATGAAGAATTAGGACTTTGGTGTGAAGAAAAAAATATTTCTTATACTAGATATTCTGATGATATGACTTTTTCTGGTGAATTTAGTCCAAATGAGATAATAATTAAAGTTAGAAAAATGTTATATAAACTAGGTTTAGAATTAAATGATAGTAAAATTCATGTTATATATAAATCTTCAAATCAAAATGTAACAGGAATTGTAGTTAATGAAAAAATGCAAGTTAATATAAAATATCGTAATAGAATAAGACAAGAAATTTATTATATTAATAAGTTTGGTTTAGATTCTCATTTAAAAAAATGTGGTATTAATATTAAACCTAAAAATTATTTAAATAAATTATATGGAAGAATTCTTTATGTATTACAAATTAATGAGGATGATGAAGAATTTAAAAAATATAAAAATTATGTTAAAAGTTTAAAAGAAGATATTTGAAAAAAATAGATTATTTTTAAGTATTTTCTTTTTTCTTGAATAAACTTACCAATCTTAATTTAATCTATTTAGTATTTCTCCTTTCAAATAAATTATATACTAATTATCATAGATTAAACACGAACTCGTAGTTGAGTAAAGCAAATTATTTTTTATTTATCTTTTCATATACATTATAGTATCAATATAGTATCAATTTAGTAAATTATATCGTTAATAAAACTTCTAAAAATAATTTATATTTCATAATGTATATTCAACTGTTGGATTTGTACTAGGAAATGTTGGATAAATCTTGGTTTTTTTAAGTTAGTAATAAAATTTGCCAAAAAGATGGTATAATTATATAAGAAATAGATTAGATTTATTTTTTAGAATGGAGTGGTAGGTGATAAATATTATGAAAAAAATCTATATATTAACAGGAGCAAATGGTTTTTTAGGCAATAACATTATAAGAAAGTTAGAACAAGATGCTGATAATGAAATTAGGGCTTTTGTATTAAAAGGTGATTCTATTAAATCACTAGAAGGATTAAAATGTAAAATATACTATGGTGATGTAACTAAAAAAGAAACTTTATCATTAATTTTTGAAAATACTGATGGAAAAGAAGTATTTGTAATTCATTGTGCTGCAGTAGTATACATAAAATCAAAATACAATCCACTTGTTTATAATGTTAATGTTAATGGAACTAAAAATATAGTAGATAAGGTAATAGAGTCTAAAGCAAAACTTATCTATATTAGTAGTGTTCATGCTATCCCTGAGCAACCTAACAATGAATTAATAACAGAAATAACTAATTTTAACCCTGATAATGTTGAGGGATTATATGCAAAAACAAAAGCAGAAGCTGCGAAGTTTGTAATTGATGCAGTAAAGGGTAAAAATTTGAATGCTTGTATTATTCATCCATCTGGTATTATAGGTCCAAACGATTTTGGCAATAGTCACTTAACACAATTAATAAAAGAAGTTGCAAGTGGCAAATTATTTGCTTGTGTAAAAGGTGGATATGATTTTGTTGATGTAAGAGATGTAGCAGATGGTGTTATTAGTGCTTGTAAAAATGGTGCTAATGGTGAATGCTATATCTTATCTAATAGATATATAGCAATAAAAGAATTGTGCGACTTAATTTGTGATGTGCAAGGAAGAAAAAAGATTAAAATGGTATTACCAATAGGTTTTGCAAAATTAATAGCACCTTTTTTTGAAGTGTATTATAATTTAAAGAAACAAACTCCACTTTTTACAAAGTATTCACTATATACACTATCTTCTAATGCTAATTTCAGTAATGAAAAAGCTAAAGAAAAGTTGAAATTTAAAAATAGAAATATGAAAGATACAATAAAGGATACAGTTGAGTGGATGAATAAAAATAAATAAGAATACAAATTGCAATTTGGAAGTGAGATGTTAAGGGTGAAGAAGAAAATATCCAAATATAAATGCATTATCAATTATTTTTAATATAAATATTTATACTAATTTAAATATATTTATATTCTTGTTATATTAATTCTTTATATTATATTATATTATTATATTATGTTAGACAAATTTTCCATCGTGGATGGAAATAT
>USFG01000020.1 GCA_900553855.1 uncultured Mycoplasmatota bacterium
TTACGAATTAATTAAGCCATTTTTAGTAAAATGGTTTAAAGATTAGAATATATAATTAAGTATGCATTTGAAGTTATAATTATTCTTGTCTTTATAAATAGTAATTTGTTGAAATGGATGATTGAATATGAAAAAAATATGTATTATCATAGGAATTGTTTTGATAGGACTTATTACAATGGGAATTATAACAAACTATATAGATAGTGGTAGAGTAACAACAGGGCATGAGCCAAAGTATTGTATCAAAATAGTTAATAATGATGGCAGTAAAGTAACATATTGGGGATTAGGTTATAAAGTTATTAGATATGTTGGAGTATCGCCAAATGAACCTTATGAAAATAATATTGGCGTTAAAATGGGTAGTTGGTTTATGAGATACGAACTAGAACAAAAACTTAGTGCAAAAGAAATCAATAATTATATTATTAATTATTTAGAAGATAATAATGACATATCTAATTTTGCATTCAATTATGTTGATGATATAACTAATAAAGTAATAGTTGGTTTAATAAATAATAGTAAAGAAGAACAAGAAAAGTTTATTAAGAAAGTATTTATTGATGATGAAACAAAAATATTAGATGCTATAAATAATCAAGAAATAATAAAATTTGTCGAACCTAAAGATGCTTTTGAAGGAAAAATCATTGTTGTAGAAGAAAACTATATAACTGTTGAAGTATTAAGAGATAGTAAATCATTTAAAGTGAAGGATAAAGTAACAATGAAAATATCAAGGACAACAAATGGTACAAATGATTATTATGCAGTAAATAATAAAGTAAGAGTTACATTTAGTGGTTTAATTGAATATTCAAATCCACCACAAATCAATGCAGTAAATATAGAACTTATATCGTAATGAATATTACAATTTGGTGAGATTGGTTTGAAATATAACTAGTCTTTTTATTTTAAAAGAAAGAATAAAAACAAATGTCACGGGGATGATTTTTGTCACACAGAATATAAAGAACTAATATAATAAGAATATAAATAATAGTTGTTTTAAAAATATTTTTATATAGCTGTGTTTCATCTGTACTTCTTATATTTGATAAATTTATAGTAATTACTCCGAGTTCTAATTTGTTACTTTTAAACTTATCATTATCTTTTATAGGTATTATTCTTAATAACGATGATATGTGGTATAACATAAGCAACATTTGTACCTGTAATATTTTTAATTGAATCATTATTTATAATTGAAGTAGTATTGTAAATTTCCAATCATTTTAATTTTTCTTTTTAATTCACTTATTTTTAATTCTTTTGTTTCTATTAGGTTTCTCTACATAACAAAAAAACTAACTATTTCTAGTTAGCATTTAGTACTCTCAGAAGTTAATTTCCGAGTTTCCTATGAATTTGGAGTAGATGAGCAACACATTACGGACTATGTTTCATTTCTAAAATTATTATATATAATTTATTATTTATATCCACGGAAATATGGAGAATTTTGTTAATTTATAGTATACTAAATTATGTCGGTGATAAATTTGTATTTATTAAATGAAAAAGAAAAATTAGCTAGAAAAAAATATAAGGAAAAAATCAACTTGGATTGAATGCTAAATTGCAAAAGATTGTGTAAAGCCTACAATGTAAGGATGTGAAAAAATGAAAAAATATTATGATAATTTAAATACAGAAATAAAAAAATATTTTAAAATATTAGAATCAAATTTTCCAGAATGGTTAAATGAATATATAGACACAAAGGAATTGTTATCACAACAATATATTAGTGTTACTTGTGGTACTATATATTCAAACTTGTTTGAAAGTGATTTTTTCTTTTCAAGTTTAGATCATTCTGTTGCAGTTGCTTTAATTGTTTGGCATTTTACACATGATAAAAAGCAAACTTTGTCTGGATTATTTCACGATATAGCAACACCTGCATTTAAGCATTGTGTGGATTTTCTTAATGGAGATTATATGACTCAAGAATCAACAGAAGATTTAACAACAGAAATTATAAAAAAATCTAAAGAAATAATGAAATTATTAAAAAGGGATAATATTGAAATATCAGAAATTGATAATTACCATTTATATCCTATTGCTGATAATGACACACCTAAATTATCTGCTGATAGGTTGGAATATTCATTATCAAATGCTCTGTTTACATATAGGCTATTAGATCTAGCAAGTATTAAAGAAATATATGATGATATTGAGATACAAACTAATGAAGAAAAAGAAATAGAATTAGGATTTAAAACTAAAAAAAATGCTAGAAACTTTGTTAAGGTTACAAGTAGATTATCTGTTATATATCGTGAGGATAGAACTAGATATTCTATGCAATTAATTGCTGATATTCTAAAAAGATTAAGCGATGAAAACAAAATATCTAAAAAAGATTTATATGAATTAAAGGAAAGTGAAGTAATAAATATTATAGAATCTTCTAAATATAATGACATATTCAATATCTGGAAAAATGCTAAGAAAGTAAAAATATCAAAAGAAAAACCAAAAAACATCTATTATGTGCATCATGGAGCAAAGATTAGATATATTGATCCATTATTTAATGGTAAAAGAATTTCAAAATGTTGCAAACTTGCTAACAAAATGATAAAAAACAATTTATCTTACAATATGGATAATTATGTATATTTAAATTTTAATTTTTAATAATATGAGGAAGAAATTAATTTGATATTTTTTTCCTCTTTTTTTATAGTGTTTATATAAAATAAAAACTCACGAACTTTTCAGTCCGTAAGTTGATTTTAAATGGAGCGATAACAAAGGATATTCGAAACTCCTAATAGTAAAGTTGATAAACAACTAATCACTAAAATAATAATACCATAAATTTTTATTTTTTTAAATATTTAATAAACATTTTACTAGCAAATGTTAAAGAAACTGATTTGTTAGTTGCCAAATATATATTTATATTTGGTATTTTTTTATTAATATTTAATTCCTTTAAGTTTTTATAATTTCTTTTTGCTAAATCTATTATTGCAAATCCAATACCTAAACCAATATTAGTAAATTCAGTAATTAACTCTTGACTTACAACTTCCATTTTAGGAATTAATTTAACATTATTTTGCAGTGCAATATAATCTAATAACTTTCTACTATTAGATTCTTCTTTTTGTAATATAAGAGGAACATTATTTAAATCTTCAAAATTATTAATATTATCATCATAAAACTCTGGGTTATAAATAAATCCCTGCTTTAATTCTTTTATCTTTTCTAGATTAAGATTTGCTTCTTTAATATTGCTTTCATTAAATATAACAAAATCTAGTTTTCCTAGTTTTAAATCATTTATCAAATTACTAGTTAAATCATTTGTAATATTAATATTTATATTTGGATAGTCAAGATGAAAATCTTTTAACGCATTCATTAAAACTAGTTTAGTTAAAGTAGTTGAACAGCCAATTTTAATTTCACCTTTAGATAAATCTTTAAATGAAGTAAATTCATTTTCTGCATTATTAATTAATTCTAAAGCACCTTTAACATATTCATAAAACATTTTGCCTTCTTCAGTAAGTCCCATACCTTTATTACTTCTTAAAAATAAAGTTCCACCTAATTGACCTTCTAACTTTTTAATTGATTGTGAAATAGCAGGTTGAGATATATGTAATTCTTCACTAGCTTTAGTCATATGCTTGTGTTTAGCAACAGCATAAAAAACTCTATATAATTCTAAATCTACATTCATTATAAGCCTTCCTTATAGGCATTATAACATAAATATATTTTTCTTATCAATATTTTAATAATAAAATGAAAGTGAAAGGAAGGATAATATGTTTAAAGATTTAAATATTGTTATTGGAATAACTGGAGGAATTGCTGCTTATAAGGCATGCAGTATAGTCAGTTATTTAAAAAGTGAAGGAGCAAATGTAGATGTAATAATGACAAAGAATGCTTGTGAATTTATTACACCATTAACACTAGAAACATTATCTGAAAATAAAGTAATAACTGATATGTTTGAAAGACCGGATTATATTGATGTTAAACATATTAGTTTAGCAAGAAAAGCAGACTTATTTTTAATAGTACCTGCAACTGCAAATATAATTGGAAAAGTTGCAAATGGAATTGCTGATGATATGTTATCTACAACTATTATGGCAACAAAAGCTCCAGTAATATTTGCACCTGCTATGAATAATGGAATGTATGAAAATCCTATTGTTCAAAATAATTTAGAAAAATTAAGATCTTATGGTTATAAGATTATTGAACCTTCTGTTGGTCATCTTGCTTGTGGATATGAATCTAAAGGTAAACTTCCTAGAAGTGAAGAAATAATTGACTATGTTAAGGTTTTAGTAAAGGAGAGAAAATAAAATGAAAAAAATAATTATAACTGCTGGTGGAACAAGTGAAAGAATTGATAATGTTAGAAAAATAACAAATTCAT
The DNA here is from genome assembly GCA_900553855.1 of uncultured Mycoplasmatota bacterium. Classification (GTDB taxonomy): domain Bacteria; phylum Bacillota_I; class Bacilli_A; order RF39; family UBA660; genus CAG-533. Next base: position 4,439 of record USFG01000020.1, read on the forward strand.
CTAGTGGTAGATTAGGAATGACGATTGCAAATCATTTATTAGAGGAAAATAATGACCTAATGATTTACTATTTATGTTCAAAAAATTCATTAAGACCTACTGATAAAAGAGTTCAAGTTGTTGAAATAGATGGAACTATAGATCTAAAGAATACTATTGAAGGTTTACTTACGAATGAACACATAGATTATTTTATTCATTCTATGGCAGTATCTGATTACACGACAGACTATGTAACCACAATCGAAAGGATAAAAGAAAGTGTTAAGGAGCACGATGATATTGATGAAGCATTTAAAAATATTGAAGTTATTGGTGGAAGTAAAATATCTTCATATGAAGATAATCTAGTAATAGTATTAAAGCCAACTCCTAAAATAATATCTATTATCAAAAATTTAAGTCCATCAACATATCTTGTAGGATTTAAATTATTAGATGGAGTATCAAAAGAGGAATTGATTGAAGTTGCAAAGAGATTACGAAATAAAAATAATTGTGATTTAGTTGTTGCTAATGATTTATCTAATATTAGAAATGGTAATCATATTGGTTATATAATCGATAAAACTAACGAAATAGAAGAAGCACATGGTAAAGATGATATAGCTAAAAAGCTAGTTAGAAAGATGTTTAATGATGGAAAAAAATAAAATAATATATATTCAAAATCTAAATACTGATATTGATAATTTATACAATGAATTATTAAATAAGAAAGAACAATTCTTATTTGTTAGTTGTAAAGGTATAAAATATGTTTTGACAAAAGAAAAAAGTATTATACCAATAAATGATACAAAGACATTTTTAAATAGTATTAAAAGTGATATTTATTATAAATCAATTATAAGAACCGATAATGTTATTTTAGATAAAAATGATTTAGAACTATATAAACAATATATAGAGAAATTTAAAAATAAGCTAACTGAAAAAAAATATAATGACAGGTATTATTTTGGGAGTGTAGCTATAAAAACTACTAATGGCTTCATTACTACAATTAGAGGAAAAGAAGATTTAAATGAGTATACTTTAGTTGAGAATGTTGATCATGATAATCATATTATTAATGTATTAAATAAAAAAGCTACATTAAATGCACCCCTGTTAGACTATATATTCAAAAACAGAAAAGTAAAAGCAATAGTTCATTTACATGAATTTGATAACAAATTGCCATTTTATGATTATGCATTTCCAGGTACATTAAAAGATTCAGTAAGGGATAACACTACTTCTTTTAATATTATGTATCATGGAGTTATATATTTGTTTGATAAGAATGGAAATATTTTATAGAGAGGATGATGATTATGAAATACCCTAAATATACAGATTATGAAAAAATGTACAAAAGATACTTTGATAAAGGAGTCGGATATTTGATTGATAAAGCTGACTTAAAAAGAGATGATAAAGTGTTAGATATTTGTGGTGGTAATGGAAGATTAACAAGAGAATTATTAAAAAGATGTAATGATGTAAGTTATTTGGATAGAGAAGCAGATATGATTCCAGAAGATTTAGAAAAACTTGGTGTTAGAGTTTATAACGAAGATGTTGAGACTTTTGTTACCCACTCACAAGAAAAATATAATAAAGTTTTTTGTGAACAGGCAATAAACTATTGGCTTTTAAATATTAATATTGAACAATTTAGTAATATATTTTCACCTAATGGCTTATTTATATTTAATACATTTTCAAATATGCCAACAAAAACCCCAATGATAAAGCAATATACTATTGATGGAATTAATTATCTTGAAATATCATATTTGGTTGATAATAAAGTTGAGCATATTCAAATTAAAGAAGGATATCCACCACATTTTACTGAATTTGATTGGATATCTCAAGAACAATATAGAGAACTTCTTTCACAATATTTTGACATAGAACTATTTGATAATGGTAAAAGTTCTTTATATAAATGTAAGAGGAAAAAACTATGAATAAATCACTAGGTATATATAATATATTTGATAATAAAGGAATTAATAGAAGTATAGAAAATGTTTTGAAAGGCAATATAAACTTTAACACTTATACAACTCCAAAAGGATTAAAAGAATTAAGAATTGAAATAAGCAAATTTTTATATAAAATATGGAATTATGAAGTAGATTATAATAATATGCTCATTACGACCGGTTCTCAACAGTCAATAAATATAATTTCAAGTTCATTAATTAATGATGGAGATGTAGTTTTAATTGAACAACCAACATATTTTGGAGCAATAGATGTTTTCAAAAAAAGAAATATTAAATTAGTTGGTATTGATCTTCAAGAAGATGGACTTGATTTAGTAGAACTTGAAAGAAAAATTATTAAATATTCTCCTAAACTTATTTATGTTGTTCCAACTTTTAATAATCCAACAGGATATTCATGGTCAAATAAAAATAGAAAAGAATTTCTGAAAATTATTAATAAATATAATATTTTAGTATTAGAAGATGATCCATATAGTTTAATTAATTTTACAAAATCTAAATATAAGAGTTTGTATAACCTAAATAAAGGTAGAAATATTGTTTATTTAGGTACTTTTTCCAAATTAATTAGTCCATCAGTTAATGTTGGCTATATTTTGTCCGATAAAGTTGATTTATTATATTTATATAAAAAATCATTTGATTTATGTACTAATGCTTTTTCACAATATGTTGTATTAGATTATTTAAGAAATAATGATTTGAGCGAGGTAATCAAAAGTAAAACTAAAACATATAAAACACTTTTGAAAAAGAGTATTAAAAAATTAAATTCCAATTATAAAAATAGAATAGAATATTATTCTATTCCTAAAGGTGGACTATTCTATTTGGTAAAATTTAAAGATAAGATAAGTGAAGATGAATTTGAAGATGGCAGTAATTACTTTATTAGCAGAAAAGCTAATAAAGTAACTCGAATTAATATATGTAGCGAACTGTGTTCCATCTGTACTTCTTATATTTGATAAATTTATAGTAATTACTCCGAGTTTAATTTGTAACTTTTAAATTTATATAGGTATTATTCTTATTAAATCTCTCCAAGTTTTACCTAAAATATTTTCTTTATTGTAGATGTTTGTAATTTTTTTGTGGCTTTTACCTTCTAAATCTTTAAATGATATTTTGTTTTTAAAAGTATTTACATAAACGTCATCACATTCATCAAACATTAGGTATTTATTATTCTTAATAACTATAATATGTGGCATAACATAAGCAACATTTGTCCCCGTTATATTTTTAATTGAACCATTATTTATAATTGGAGTAGTATTTGTAAATCTACCAATTATATCAATTTTTCTTTTTAATTTATCACTTATTTTTAATTCTTTTGTTTCTATATTTAAAATAAAAAGGTTCCTTTACATAACAAAAAAAACTAACTATTTCTAGTTAGCATTTATTACTCTCAGAAGTTAATTTCCTAGTTTCCTATCAATCTGGAGCGATAACAAAGGTTATTCAAAACTCCTAATAGTAAAAGTTGATAAACAACTAATCACTAAAATAATAATAACATATTTTTCTAAAATATTAAATAGATTTAAAGAATTTTGAGTAAATAAATGATATAATATATTTAGAAATTCATTCAGGGGATGGTAGTATGCTTAAAGAAGTAAAAATTGAATTAACTAATAAATGCTCTAGAAATTGTAAACATTGTTCTAGTAATGCTACTAGTAGTATTGGTAATTTAAAGATTTTAGATTTTGAAGATGTATCTAGAATAATTAAAGAAGCAAAGTTAATGGGGACTGATACTATTGTTTTTACTGGTGGAGAGCCTTTAATGTATGATAGACTACCAGAACTAGTAGAATTAACTTCAAAATTAGGAATGAAATCAACTATTTATACATTTGCATATAGAACCGATGAAACTTTAAATAAATATAGACAATTAATTGATTTAGGTTTAAATAAAATAGTTTATTCACTTGCTGATTCACTATCTGATGAAGAAGATATTTCAGTTTATGATAAAGCTGAATTCTTTAATAAAGTATTTGAAAATAATAATGCAAGATTAGGATTTCATTATACTGTTTCAAAAGATTCTTTTTCTAGATTAGAACAAGCTGTAAATGAGACCGTTGAAACATTTAAAAGTAGTTATTACTTTGATAGAGTTAGTTTATTAAGGTTTGTTCCACATGGTAAAGGGACTACTGATATGGACTTATCAAAAGAAGAATTATTAGCAATTAAAAACTTTTATTTAAATTCAAATGATAAAGATAAAATTAGATTAGGAACTCCTTGGAATATACTTGGTATTGAAAATACACCTTGTATTATAGCTGATGAAATAATGATAATTGGATTTGATGGAATAGCTTATCCGTGTGATTCTATTAAATATTTTACTAAATTAGGTATTAGTGGAAATATAAGAGAAAATTCATTAATGGAAATGTATAATTCAGAGTATTTTAGCAATATTAGAAAATTTAATATTGATAATTCTTGTTCTGCTTGTGAACGATACTCTATATGTAAAAGTGGTTGTATAGGGCAAAAAATAATTGCTAATTATACTGAAAGTGATAATAAAGTTTTAACTCTAAAAAGATGTATTAATTCAAGAGATCCAAAGTGTATGAGGTAGATATATGAAGAAAAGACAAGAAGTATATGATTTATATTGGTATTTTGCTTGTGAAAGACAAAATATATTTTGGAAAAAAATAAATGGAGAATCGGCTCCATGGACTGAAGATAAAATATTACAAGAATATAAGTTTTGTAATAGTTATAGAGTTAATGATAGAGTTAGTCAATATCTATTAAGAAATGTTATCTACAATGGTAAAAAGTATTCTGATGAAGATATGTTGTTTAGAATATTATTATTTAAGTTGTTCAACAAAGAATCTACTTGGGAATTATTATTAAATAATTTTGAAGATATTACTTTAAAGACATTTAATGTAAAAGATTATTCCAAAGTATTGGAAAATGCTATATCAAATGGTATTAAAATATATAATGATGCTTATATCAGTTGTGCTAATAAAGCATTTGGATATGATAGAAAGCATGATAATCATTTGGCATTACTTAATAAAATGTTTAATGAGGATAGAATACAAAATAAAATAATTAAATGCAAAACTATGGAAGAGGCATTTAATATAATTAAAAGTTATCCATTAATTGGAAACTTCATGGCTTATCAATTAGTGACTGATATAAATTATAGTGAAGTTGTAAATTGGCAAGAAGACGAATTTACAGTTGTGGGACCTGGATCACTTCGCGGAATCAAAAAATGCTTCATTGATAAAGGTAAAATGAGTAATGAAGATATAATCAGATATATGTATGAACATCAAGATGAAGAATTTAAAAGGCTTAATTTAGATTTTAAAAGAATTGGTAATAGACCACTTCAACTTATAGATTGTCAAAATATATTTTGTGAATTAGATAAGTATTGTAGACAAGCAATACCGGATTTAAAGTCTAACAGAATTAAAATTAAAAAGCGTTATTCACCAAAGAAGGAAAAAATAAATTATATTTATCCGACAAAATGGAAAATATAATTTTTTATTTGTATTTATTATTATAAGTAATATTAAATTTAATTCTTTATTTTAAATTAATATGATAGTATATTGAATTGCGAAATATTTTTTAATAAAAGTAATAAATATAAAAAATTGCTAAAATAGAAATGGAGATAAAATGAATTATGGATATTAAAATGAGTATGACTTTGTAGAACTTTTTAATAATAAATATTTTTCTCAGTTAGATGAGAATTCTAAAAATTTTTTAACTGATTTATTTCCTTTGACTATTGATTATAGTGAAAAAATTAGGTGTTGGAAAAATAAAATGGTACAAAAAGCAGATATTTTTATTAAGTTTAAAAATTATGTAAAAAATGTCAGTTTAAAATGTGGAGATAGTAATTCAGTACATCATGAACAAATTCAGGAATTTAAGAGATATTTAGGAAATATTGGTATACCTTATAAAGTTATTGATAAATATGTGAATTATCATTATGGTTATGCGAGGGATGGAGAAGGAAATATTGATTTTTCGAAACGATTAAGTTCATAAGAATATAAGTTATTTCATCAAAATGATTTGGATATGTTTAATAATGAAATAAATAAAACAAGATTGATAGTTGATATGATTGATAGATTTATTGTACGTGGCAGGAATTCTGATTATGATATTGATGTTTTGATTTGTGGAACAGTTAATGATTATGTTTGGATAAAGAAATATGATTTAATATTATCTAAGAGATGTTTGGATTTTACATCCCCACATGTTGCTTGTATGACAATTTGTCCAAAAAAGCGTAATATTAATGGTGATTCTAAAAATGATAAAGATAGATATATTGTTTGTGTTAGATGGAATTTTA
>USFG01000021.1 GCA_900553855.1 uncultured Mycoplasmatota bacterium
GGGAGCCATAAAGGTTGAAATCGGACAACCATTATTTTTCTATATAATGGGTAGTAATAAACTACTAACTGATATAAGTGAATATAGTACAAAAAATATAAATACAGTGACATTTACAGTGACATTTATGGTATACTTGTATTAGTAAAGGAGCAATCTGAGTGAAATTATTTGATGAAATAAAACCAGTATATTTTATTGATAATGAAATCAATGATATTTTGAATGATATAAATGTTAAACTTAAAAAAATAAATGTTAATGATAAGCAAAAAAGAAAATATATGATTTCGAAATCTAAAATAAGATCTATTCATTCCTCACTTGCAATTGAAGCTAATTCATTATCTTTATTTGATGTAGAAAATATATCGGAAAACAAACAAATATTAGGTAAAAAAGATGAAGTGCAAGAAGTTAAAAATGCAATTGAAGCATATAATCATATAAATGAATATAATTATAAAAGTGAAAATGATTTATTAAAGTTACATGAGTTAATGATGAAATACTTTGATGAAGATAATGGTAATTATAGAAATCATGGAGAAGGAGTTAAAAGAAATGATGAAATAATATATATGGCACCTGAATCAACTTTGGTTCCATCATTAATGAAAAGTTTATTTGAATATATAAATAATAGTGAATTAAATATTATTATTTTATCTGCAATTTTTCATTATTACTTTGTTTTTATTCATCCTTTTTCAGATGGAAATGGAAGATGTGCAAGATTTTGGGTAACATTAATGCTAATAAATTACGATAAAAATTTTGAATTTATACCGTTAGAAGAAGAGATATACTTAAATCAAGAAAAGTATTATTTAGCAATAGCAGAATGTCATAATAATGGAAATGCAAATGTATTTATAAAGTTTATTTTACATACGATTAATTCATCATTAGATAAATTAATAAAAAATAGTAATTTTGTTCTTAATGATATTCAAAATAAAATTATAGAATTAATAGCAAATAATAATAGAATAACACAAAATGAAATAGCTAATATCACTAATGTTAATGTAAGAACCATAAAAAGAAATTTTAAAATATTAATAGATAATTTAATAATTGAAAGAATTGGTTCTGACAAAACTGGATATTGGCAAATACTAAAATGAAAAATAACTAAATTTAAGAAAATTTATTAATAATTATTAAGTAGGGTAAGGAAGTTAAAAATATCGAAAAATACGTTATACTTTTTTAAAGAGTTTATAGGTGTTTATTGTTGGGATATACTTTAAAATGTTGGATGAATCTTGGATATTTCAAGTTTGTAGTAAAATATGCGGAAATTATGGCCCAAAAAAGCGTAACATTAACGGTGATTCTAAAAATGATAAAGATAGATATATTGTTTGTGTTAGATGGAATTTTATAAAAGAAGATATTATTAATTTTAAAAAAAATAAATTCTAGGTTTTTTAATTTTCATGTCTTATTTTTTTATTATTTGTTTTTTTGATAATTTTAATCATTAATAATTTAATTTTATGAAATGACAATAAATACAAGATTGTTGGGATGGGAGTGGCAATTTAGTGCATAAAAAAACGTCATTATCTGACGTGAATTTTCTTATGGAGCAATAACAAAGGTTATTTGAAGCTCCTAATAGTAAAAGTCGATAAACAACTAATCACTAAATACATTATAGCACAGTTTCTTTAATTTGAGCTGATTTTTTGGTTTTCATCATCATCATCTGGGATTGAAGGAAACTTATTAACATAACCTAAAAGATGATAAGTTGTATAGAATAATTGAGAATATAAGTTTTCTGAGTTAAATTTTATTTTATTTAAATCAAATATTGACTTATCAATTGTAAAAAAACCTGATATTGGTACTCTGTTACTATTAACAATTATATTATTGCCATATTTCATAAGATGCTCTTTATAGAATTCATCAAAAACATGCTTGTATTTGTCTTCTTCATGTACCAGTATTTTAGGTTGAAATAGTTTTAATACTGTAAGTTTTTCATAATGTTGTGCTTCAATAAAATTACTAGCAAATGAATCACCAAATACTATTTTATATATTTCACAAAATAAAGAATGAATCAAGGTAATTGAAGTAATACTTGCAATGCTACTATTCTTTTCAGATGTAATAATTACTCTACCTCTAAAGCTACCATCGGGTAGTATTTCCATAAAATTCATTAATCCTCCATTTGTTAATATTTCTTCATTACCTCGTTTCATAGATGCTTCTCCCACAGTTATTGAAATTGAAAACCCTACTTTCGAAATACTATATTTTTGGTTATTCTTCTTCAATAATTCAGATATTTTATTAATATCTGCTTCTTTAACAATTTTCTTCGTTTTTTCTAGATTTCTTGTCACTAATGAAAAACCAAAATCAATATATCCACATAAATTTTCTGGTATTTGTCCCGTTATTTCGGGAATATATATTTTCTGTTCAATCTTTTTAATATTATCTTTGCTCTTTTGATATAAATTGTTTAATGTATTAGAATCTTTTACTCTATCTGAAGAAGAAGAAACTCTATGATAAATATGTCCATCATTTGTAACATAAGGTGGATTCAATCCTTCTTCAACTTTAATAACATATAATTTTTTATTATTACTAAGATTAAATTTTTTTATATCTATTTGTGGCATTGGAGAAATACCATTACATATAATTGTATTTATCTTTAACTCAGTCCATTTATTGGTACAACCAATAATATTTTTAGAATCATCAACCCCTAAAAATAAATATCCACCATATGAATTAGCAAAAGCAGACAATTCTTTTGTTAATTGAGTATTTCTTATATTTTCGTCCTTAAATTCAATAAAAAATGTTTCATCATCTTCAACATATAACAAAAATTTTTCTATATCTTTTAATTTTAACTTATTCCATTCTTTACCATTAATATTAATCATAAAATTCCTCCAAACAAAAAAGTATCATTCTATTGAACGATACAAAATCTATTATAATTATAGCATATTTAAACAATATATCCTATTATAACTAAGCAAATTTATATTTTTTTCGTAAAAATAATAGAAATGTGTGCTATAATATTACTCAATTACTTATTTATGGAGGATAAAATGGAAAAATTAGATGAAATAAGAAAAACTTTAAACTTTTATGTTTGCTCAAATGAATTAAAGAATAAGATTATTGATGAACCAAATAATTATAGTGTAGCTGATCACTTATTTGGTAGTATGATATTAGCAACTGCTATTGATTCTGAATTTAAAGAAGCAAATAATTTATCAAAAATATATAGAATGTTGCTTCTTTCTGAATTTAGTATTTCCTATCCTAATTATGATTTCGAAAATTTAAAATTAGGAAAGCAATATACTAAAGAAATATTAGAATCAAGAGATATGAATACTGAAAATGGTAAATTAGTATTCAAATATAAAATGTTAGATCTTTTATTAACTAAATTAATTAGAGAAAAAGATAATAATATTACACCATCAGAATTAATTAAAGAAGGAAGTACTATTATATCTTTATTATGCGGTAAGCAACCTTATGAATGTGAAGAAATATTTAAATTCTATTATTTAAACTTTAGATTAAAAAATAAAGTAAGAACTGGATGGGATAGTAAACATTGGAATGTTAAATCAGACAGAATTGAAACTATATCTGAACACGTTGTTGGAACTATAGGTTTAGCAATGGTATTAAACTCTGAATTTGAATATAGTTTCGATACTGATAAAGAACTAAAAATGTTAGTTATACATGAAACAGGTGAAACATTAATTGGTGATATTACACCATTTGATGGAATAACACCAGAGAAGAAAAAAGAAATTGAACATCAAGCTATGAGAGATGCATTAGGTAATCTAAAAGAGAAAGATAGCTTATTAAATTTATTATTTGAATTTGATGAACAAGAAACTCCAGAAGCTAAATGTTCACATTATTGTGATAAAATTGAAGCTGATTTACAAGCAAAGATTTATCAAGATAAAGGAATGCATCGCTCATTAGATGATCAAAAAAATAATGTAGTTTTCAATAGTTCAAAGGTTCAACAAATGGTAAAAGATGGAGCAAAAGATGCTTTTGATATATGGTATGAATGGGATAAAACTATATATGCAGGTGATAATCAATTCCCAGAATTTGCTAATATATTAAAAATTGCTAGAGCAAATAATTTATTATATTTAGACAAAGTTATAAGAGAAAGAATAAATCTTACAGATGAAGAGCATTCATTTTTATCACAAGAATTAACTGATACTATTAAAGGCTTATATAAAGATGATAATATAGATTCTGTTTATTTAACAAATTATCAAGATTCAAAACATAGTAAGGGAACATTAAATATAGTTGTTTTATTAGAATCAGGAGCAGATTATTATACTTATGACAGATTAATGGAAAAATTAAATTCTAAAATAGCCGAAGGTAATAAGACAGGTGTCAATGTTGCATTTGATTATGACTATGAAAATAGATATTCAACAACTGCTATGAATTCTAGTGAAGTTCACAGGGTTGAGCAACTTGTAGAATCTAAAATATTGTTTGATAAAACTGGAAATGTAAGTAGAGTTAAAGAAGCAATGAAAAAATATGGTCATTTATATGGATTTTATTTAGTTGATTATGTTCCACCAGTTGACGAAACAGTTTCACATAAATTGGTTAAAATAAGAAAATAAAAGATGGCAATGAGGGTTATCTCTCAAAGTCATCTTTTTCTTTACTTAAATCTTTGCTCTTTTATTTCAACATTTTTTGGAATAAAAGCATTATTTATATTTATACCAAATTGATCGGCAACTTCAAGTAAAATATTCCAGTTTAGGTTATTATTATATTTTATTCTTTCAAAATCAACTGGTATGCATCCGATTATGTCTTTGCCATTTACTGTAAATAATAAATCTTTTAGTTTCATTTCTCTATCTATACCAATTTGAGAATACATTTCTTTTAATGTCTTGGCAACTTCAATAAGTCTTTCTTGTAAATCTGGTGATTGTTTGTATAGATCATTTCCATTAATACCATTAATGTATTTTGTAGCAAATACTTTTTGGTCTTGAAATAATTCTACAACTTGTGGGGCTGGAACTCCCATTCTTCTTGCGTATTCCATGACTAAAGGCTCTATAAATGTAATTCCTGATACATTTATAGATGATTTATCCGTTTCAACTTTTTTATAAACAACATCATTTTTAATCCAAACTTTAACATCATTACTATTATCAAATTTTTTAATAATTCTAATATTATTTTCCATATGCAATAAGTGTTATCTCCTTATATATTTTACAGGCAAATTATATCATTAATTTTACTAATTATCAAATTTATTACAAATAGGATAGTGTTTTTTTATGATAAATACATAATTATTTTATTAAGTTTAAAAATAAATTATAGTTTTTTATTCTCAGGTCTTATTCATGTCTTATTATTTTTATTTATTGGATTTTTAATGTTTTTAATTAATAATACTTTAAATTTTATGAAATGACGATAAATTTTGTTGGGATGGGAGAGGTGATTTAGGATATAAAAAAACGTCATTACTGACGTGAATTTTCTTATGGAGCCATAAAGGTTGAAGTCGGACAACCATTAATTATCTAAACTATAGGTAGTAATAAACTACTAACTACTAAAAGTGTACCATGCTCTTTATTTATATTTTCTAATTAAAGGAATTGTAAATCTATAATTTATTTCCAACAGTAGGATATACATTTAAAAATATTGGATGAATCTTGGATGTTTTAATTTAGTAATAAAATTTACCAAAATGATGGTATAATTATATATAGAAGTGACAGATAAATAGTAATTTGTTGTATCATAATGAATGAAGAAAAAAATGACATGATAAAATTGTAAAACTGGTTTTCTGACCAACAAGGACCTGGAAAAACAGTAAAGATTTAATATATAACTTCTTTTGATGAAAAACATAAATGTATATTTTTTAAATATAAGAAAATATAAACAGAAAATAAGAATTAAGTTGTAAAATAAAGATTATATGATACAGAACATGTATTCGAGATTCAGAAATGTAGGTAAAAAGGAGCAATATAATGTATTCTAAAAATGAAGAGGAAATATTTAAAATTTTAAATAGTAATATTGACGGATTAGATAGTAAAGAAACTGAGAAAAGATTAAAAGATTATGGTCAAAATATTATTCTAAATAAAAAGAAAAAAGTTTGGATTTTAAGATTTTTAAAACAATTTAATGATACTATGATCATCATATTATTAGTAGTTGCACTACTTTTATATTTTTATGGATATTTTTATTCTCACGAGTATACTGATACTATTGTCATACTTTTTGTAGTTTTTATAAATGCTATTGTTGGATTTATACAAGAAGAAAAAGCTGCTTTAGTATTAAAAGATTTAAAAAAATATGAAACTAGCACTTGTAAAGTTAAAAGAGATGATAAAATAATAGTAATAAACACTAAAGAATTAGTTCCGGGAGATATAATATATTTAGAATCCGGAGAAACTGTACCTGCTGATATTAGAATACTTTCATGTGAAAGTTTAAAAGTTGATGAATCAGCGTTAACTGGAGAAAGTGTTCCAGTTCAAAAAAGTTCAGATGTTTTAAAAAATAACTTAATTCTTCAAGAACAAAAAAATATGTTATTTTTAGGAACGAGCATTACCAATGGAAAATGCACTGGTATAGTTGTAAGCACTGGAAAATATAGTGAGTTAGGTAAAATTGCATTATCATTAAATGAAATTGATAGAATAGAAACTCCGTTGCAATTAAAGATAAAAGAACTATCTAAAAAAATAACATTAATAGTATTTATTATTTTAATCTTTATCTTTATTTTAGCACTGATTAATAAATATACGATATTAGAAATTATAATGCTATGCTCATCACTTGCAGTGGCTGCTATTCCAGAAGGATTGCCAACTGTAATTACAATAACATTATCCGTTGGAATATCTAACTTAGCAAAGAAGAAAACAGTAGTAAAACAAATGCAAGCTGTAGAAACACTTGGAGCAATAGATATTATTTGTTCTGATAAGACAGGTACTATAACGCAAAATAAAATGACTGTTAAAGAAGAATATGTAATAGATGAAAATATGCTTAATTATATATGTGCTCTTTGTAATGATGGCCTTATTTATGAAGATAAATATGTAGGTGATCCTACAGAAACTTGTTTATATGAATATCTATATAATAAAAAAATCGATTCTCTTAAATTGAGAAAAAAATGCGAGAGAATATTAGATATACCTTTTGATAGTGATAGAAAGATGTTTACTACTTTAAATAAAATTGATAATGATGTATATGTATTATGCAAAGGTAGTATGGATTCTTTAATTGAAAAAGTAAATCTATCTAAGATTGAAAAACAAGAGATTTTAGATAAAGTTAAGAATTTTTCTAAAAATGCTTTAAGAATTTTAGGGTTTGCTTATAAAAAGTTAGATTATATACCAAAAGATATTAAAGAATTAGAAAAAGAGGAAAATGATTTATCTTTTGCTGGTATTTTAGGAATGATAGATCCACCAAGGGAAAGTGTTAAGAAAAGCGTTGAACTATGTAAAAATGCTGGTATTAGACCTATTATGATTACAGGGGATTCTATAGATACAGCAACAGCTATTGCCAAAAATGTTGGAATTATAGATAATGACAACGAAGCAATACTCGGAAGTGAACTTGATAAATATAATGATAAAGAACTAAAAGATATTGTGAAAAAGTATTCAGTATTTGCAAGAGTTAATCCGTCTCACAAGGAAAGAATTGTTTTTGCACTTCAAAATAGTGGAAAAATAGTAGCAATGACTGGAGATGGAGTAAATGATGCTCCTGCTATTAAAGATGCTCATGTTGGTGTTGGAATGGGTATTACTGGTACTGATGTTACAAAGTCTGCATCAGACATAGTTTTAATGGACGATTCTTTTTCAACAATAGTTGTAGCAGTTGAAGAAGGAAGAAGAATATATAATAACATTAGAAATAATATAGTGTTTTCATTATCAAGTAATTTTGCAGAAATATTTACTATTATTATAGGACTACTTACTAAAACAACAATTTTATTACCAATTTATATTTTATTTATTGATTTGGTAACTGATTCTATTCCTAGTATATGTTTATCTTTTGAAAAGAGTGAAGATAGCATAATGAATAAAAAACCAAGAGGCATTAGTAAACCATTATTTACACCATTTATAAAATCATGTATCGCATCTTCAGCTATCATTGAAACTATATTTGTAGTTCTTACTTACTTTATTAGTTTAAAAATGTATGGGCAAGAAACAGCTATGTCTTTAGCACTTCTTTCAATGGTAGTACAGGAGATAGTTT
>USFG01000022.1 GCA_900553855.1 uncultured Mycoplasmatota bacterium
CCCCCCCCCCCCCCCCCCCCCCCCCCCCCCCCCCCCCCCCCCCCCCCCGGCATACCTTCCGCTACCTGCATTTCCACCTTTACCAAACGCTCCTGTATTAGCTCCATATGTACCACTATAATATCCTTTAGCACCTCCAGCAGTTTGAGTTCCACCACCGGCCTGAGTACCACAACTACTTTGACTTGCAGAACCACCACCAGTAGTACCACCTCCGACGCCACCAGCAGCACAGCTATCTTGGCCTTTTCCACCGCCGCCACCAGCAACAATTACTCTTGCATATAATGAATCAGTTCCTATTCTTATGTCAGAAGCGCCTCCACCATCTCCACCATTAGTAGAAGCGGTAGAACCACCACCATTAAATCCTCCAGTTGAACCTTGACCACCAACATAAATATATAATTTCATATTTTCATTCAAATTAACTACTCCTGTTGAATAACCACCTTTTCCACCTGTATTTCCACCTTGAGCACCCCAAACAGTTAAAGTATGTTTTCCACGACACACTGTAGTATAATTTTGAACAGCACCAGTATAATCAAAATTTCTAGTAATTGAGGCAGCACATGCCATGCTAAATGATTTACTTGATGTTTTACCTGCGGCATCTTTTACATGTACATAATAAGTACCATTTGCTGTAGTAGGATATGTTACACTTGCAGTTTTTCCAGAAACAGCAGTCCAACTTGTAGGTGTAGTTGAGGTTGTTGTAACTGCATAACCTGCTAAATTATTATCATCAGAAAGTGCAATTACAGCATTTTTAGTATAAGCATCAATATTTCCAACAGTTGGAGCAGCAGCATCAAGTGTTATAGTTATTGCTTCAGAAATAGCATTATTTCCTGCAGTATCTTTAACCCATAAATAATATGTTCCTTCAGTAGCATATTCAAAAGTGGTTGTTTGACTTGTTCCACTAAAATAATACCAATCATCTGGTGCAATACTATTCGAAGTACTTAATCCATACATTGCAAGACCAATATTATCCGAAGCAGTAAATGTTACTGCATTACCATCAACAGATAAATTACTTACCGTTGGTCCAACACTATCACTATTTTTATCAGCATAAACATTACATACTGATTTTTTAGTTGCAAGTACTACTATATTTCTTCCTTCGATACTTACTGTTGCACCATTAGTACAACTTGTTTTACTTGTATTTATCGTATAATAATATCCTGTTTCATAAAGTGGTAACTGACCCATTTTATTATAATTATTATCATTAGTATTACCTACTTCATTTTGAACAAAAAGATTTACTTCATAATCATCAATATAACCATCTATAGCATCAAAATATACTTTACATTTTCCTTTTTTAGTCGCATCTACATAAAACTTTTGATTTTCATATTTAGTTATTGTTATTCCTGTGCCACATACTGTCTTTGAACTTACATAATTATATGATGCACTACTTGGAACATAATATGATAATGAATAAGTACCTATTCCAACGCCATTTTCATTTTTATTTTCTCTATATACTTTTATTGATACATCTGCTGAATCTAAAGAAGCTATACCAGATATTATAAGTTTTCTACTTTTATTTTGATAAAATGAATATGCTATTAAAGTAATACTAGAAACAATTGTTAATATTAAAATTATTAATATTGTAATACTTTTTGTTTTATTATCTTTAAAATAATTTTTAATATTTTTAAATATATTTTTCATATCTAACCTCTTATTATTTTACTCTAAAAATATAATATCATAATTTTTTATTTTGTACCATAGTTTTTCATAAAAAAAGAGCAAATGCTCTTAATTTAAATACCAAAGTTTTTCACCATCTTTGAAAACTTCATCAATAAAGCCACATCCAAGGCACTCTTCGCCATCATAAAATACACATGCTTGACCTGGTGTTACACTTTTGGCTTTACCTTTATAAATAACTCTAATTTTATTATTTTCAAGATATTC
The DNA here is from genome assembly GCA_900553855.1 of uncultured Mycoplasmatota bacterium. GTDB lineage: Bacteria > Bacillota_I > Bacilli_A > RF39 > UBA660 > CAG-533. The sequence goes on from USFG01000022.1 coordinate 1,963, forward strand.
TAAAGCGCATGGATGATCTTCACCCCTATAACGGAATTTACAAGTACAAAATGAAGGCCTTTTACTGGAAATAAAGTTTACATTATCTACAGTGCATTCATCAGAATATAAATACTCACTTTCACCAAAAGCAACATATAATATATTTTTCTTTGTATCTTTACCACATACATAATGTCTTTGTTCATCACCAGAAAGTCCAACATTTTTTCTTTGACCGATTGTATAATTCATAAGTCCCATATGAGTTCCTATTTTTTCACCTGTTTCTACATTAATAATATCACCAGGATTAGGTTTTAGATAGTTTGCCATAAATTTTTGAAAGTTTCTTTCTCCTATAAAACATATTCCAGTAGAATCTTTTTTATCAAATACAGGAATTCCTACTTCTTTAGCAATTTGTCTTATTTCAGGTTTTGTATAATCTCCAATTGGAAAAAGTACATCTTTAAAATTATTTACATTTACATCCGCTAAAAAATAAGTTTGATCTTTATTTAAATCTTTTGCACGAAGAAGTTTATTACCTTCGATTCTAGCATAATGACCTGTTGCTATAAAGTCTGCTCCAAGACGTCTTGCTTCTTTTACAAATAAATCAAATTTAATATATTTATTACAAAGCATATCGGGATTAGGTGTTCTACCTTTTTTTAATTCCTCTAAAAAATAGGTAAATACATAGTCCCAATACTCTTTAATAAAATCTATTCTGTGAAGTTCTATACCTAAAAATTCACATACTTTTTTAGCATCATTATAATCTTTTTCCTGTGGACAAATATCATTTGTATCATTAGGATTTCCTAATATATCATTATTAATATTACTATCCCAGTTACGCATAAAAAGGCCTACTACTTCATAGCCTTCCTTTTTAAGTAAATAAGCACCTACTGCACTATCTACTCCTCCACTTAATCCAATAACAACTTTTTTCATATTTCATCACAAACATATAATATCATATTTTATTTTATTTTACTACTTTAATTTAAACTAATTTTATGATATAGTAATTAAGTAATTACCCAGTAGCCAAGCGGTAAGGCATCAGGTTCTGGTCCTGACATTCCATGGGTTCGAATCCTATCTGGGTAACCAAATATATAATAACTTTCCTTATTTTAAGGGAAGTTTTATTTTTTTACCCCAACTTTTACCACTAAAATAAAAAAAGTGCCGAAGCACTTAAAACCTTGATGGATTAATAGTAATTTGTACATCAACATCTTTATTTAAAACATATTTTTTATCAATGTTTGAAAGAACATCAAAAAGATTATCAATTGTTTTATATTTAATAATAATTCCAAAATGATATAAATTATTTATTCTAAACATACCCGCAGGAGTTGGTCCTAAAATAATTTTATTTTTAATTTCTTTGTTTAAATAACCCTTTATTAAATTAGATTCTTTACTAGCAATTTCATAGCTTTTACTAATTATCATAATATGAGCAATATAGCAAAACGGTGGATAAAAAAGTTTATGGCGAATATCAAGTTCATATTTAAAGAAGCTTTCATAATCATTATTTTTAACATACTCTAAAACTTTATTATCAGGATTAAATGTTTGAATTAAAACTTCTCCAGGAGCATTTCCCCTTCCTGCTCTTCCTGATGTTTGATATAAAAGAGAAAATGTTTTTTCATTAGCTCTAAAATCTGGTATATTTAAGGATGTATCAGCATTAATAATACCCACTAAAGTAACAAGTGAAAAATCAAGACCTTTACTAATCATTTGGGTACCTAAAAGTATATCATATTTATGTGCAGAAAAATCATCAATAATTCTTTGATAACTTCCTTTTTTTGATGTAGTATCTTGATCCATTCTAATAATATTTGCCTCTTTGAAAAGAGTTTTTAGTTCTTCCTCAACCTTTTGAGTACCAAGACCTAAATAATTAAGAGCATCTTCATTACAATTTGGACACATTTCATCCTTTTTAATATTATATGAACAATAATGACATCTTAAACTATTACTTGTCTTATGATATGTTAAGGTTATATCACAGTTTGGACATTTATATGTATAACCACAATTTGAACAAGTTACAAATGTAGAAAAACCTCTCCTGTTTAAAAGAAGTATTACTTGCTCTTTTTTTGCTAACCTATCATTAATTTTAGAGATTAATTCTTTTGATAAAAATTTTCCTCCTTCATATTTCATATCAATTAAATAAGTTTTAGGAAGTGGTGCATTATTTGCTCTTTTGTTAATTGTAACAAGATGATATACATCTTTTAAAGTTCTTGCTTTTGATTCAAGAGATGGAGTTGCACTAGCAAGTACTAAAGGTATCCCAAGTTCCTTTGCTCTAAAATTTGCTACATCAATTGCATCATATCGTGGAGAACTATCTTGTTTATAACTATCTGAATGTTCTTCATCAATAATTATTAAACCCAAGTTTTTAATTGGTACAAATATACTACTTCGAGTTCCTACAACTATTTTAACTTCTCCTTTATATATTTTCATATATTCATCATACTTTTCCCCAGTAGAAAGTCCACTATGGAAAATAGCTACAAGTGATCCAAATCTTTTATAAAATCTTTGAACAGTTTGCGTAGTTAAACATATCTCAGGAACAAGTACAATAACAGTTTTACCTATTTTTAATACTTCATCAATAAGAGCCATATAAGTTTCGGTTTTACCACATCCCGTAACCCCCTGAAGTAAATATACATTATAAGAATTTATTCCTTTATTCATTATTTCAAAAGCTTTAGTTTGCTCTTCATTTAATGTAACAGGTATGTTTTTTTCATCACTGACATTAATACGATATTTTTCTTTTTTAACTTCCTTTACTAACCCTTTTTTAATAAGAGTATTTAAACTACTACCTACTACTTCTTTTTTATTTATAAATTCACTATTTAAAAGTTTATCTAATATAATTACTTGATTTTGATATCTTTCATTTTCTAAAATATATTTATTTATAATATTTTTATCTTTATTTAAAGTAATAAATGTATCATATTTCTTATAATCTTTATTATCACTTTTAATTTTAAGTGATGGGGGCATCATTACTTCAATTGCACTTATAAGGGGACATAAAGTAGTTTTTTTTAAATAATAAGCCATTTTAAGTTGCTGTTCATTTACAATAAAATTATCATTTATAGAAAGAATTTCTTTCATTTCATAATCACATTTATTAGAGTTTATCCCAATAACTATTCCATTAATAACCCCTTTGTTAAAGGGAACAACTACTTTCATACCAACTTTTAAAGTATCCTTAAATTTATTTGGAATTATATATGAAAATATTTTATCTAATGATTTAACTGGATATTCAATTATTACGTCTGCCTTCATTTTTCCTCCATATATGAATTAAAAATACTAGTAAAGAAAGCATTATTATACCTATAAAAATATATAAATAATTATTTAGTAAAAATGCATAAATACCACCAAAATTACTTATAACAAGTACTACTTTACCAAATACTTTACTTTTATCAATCTCTTCACCATCATTAAATTTATTACTATCACCTTTTGTTTTATAGTAACCAGATTTAATTGAAATAACTCTATGAGTATTAACAAAATTTTCATTTGTTTTAAAGGATATTACATCATTAACTTTATAACTATCTTCTTTTTTAACTATTACTAAATCACCAACATTTATATATGGAAGCATACTTGAACCAGTATTTATAAAACTTGTATAGCCAAATACATAAGGAACTTTTTTTAAAACTATTTTTTGATATGCAAAAGAAATTGTGATATAAAGGGAAAACATCACAACTATAGTAAGTAATATTAATATTATTTTTCTAAATACTTTCATAAAAAAATTATATCATTATTTTATATTTTATTAAAGAAAAAGAAACTACTTTGATTTAGTTTCTTTTTGAACCTCTTTTACTAACATATTATAATCTTCCTCAGTTATGTCTATTGATTTTAAAATAAGTTCTTTAGATGCACCATTTTTAATTAATTCTTTTGCAATAGCAAGATTGTTTTTTTCAATAGCTAACTCTTTCATTTCTGCTTCGTGAAACTTTTTAGGATCATAATAAATTAACTCATCATAATTTTTTTGCATAGCATCTAACTCCTTTACAATTCTTAGCATCATTTTATCACCAGCAAATACTTTCTTATTATTTGTTATGCATATTAGTGATAAATATTCTAAGCTATCCCTATCAAGTTTTCTAATATCATCATATGACATTTTTCTTAATAATGCAACATTTATGTGATATATTGTTAATATAAAATTTTCTTTATTTCGATATTTTTTTAATATTTCTTCTTTATATACAAATTTTCCTTCATCATAAACATCAAAATTATCAATATTTATTTGAATACATTTTGAATAAACCTTGCCTGATGAGACATCTGCGTATTTTATTAACATATGACATACATATACAATATTTTTTAAATAACCTTCATTTGTATAATTACAGTTAAACTCAGTATTTAATAGTACTAATCCTTCACTAGTATTAAGTACTCCATATGCATCTGTTATTCTATCTTTTAAATTCTTAAATGTATTAATCTCTGGATAAAGTACTTCATAACTAAGTATCTCAATATTATCTTTTTGTTCTAAAGCTTTAACATATTTTATTACATAATCACTATTAACGGGATTGGCAAACATAGCCTTAGCAAACTTATCTCTTATAAAAAGATTTTCTGTTAAAAATGTTTTAGACATTTTTCTCCTTTCTACCACAATTTTCACCACATTTTAATTCTTATTTTCTTAGATTTTTTACTTCATTAGGAATTCCTCCCTTCATATATATTTATTACCGGAAAATTTCTCTTTTCCTCCTTTTTTTGAAAAGTTTTTTTAAGAAATTTAAAAAACGTCTAATTTTTGGCATATATTAGGTAAATTATTATTTGTAAAGTATTTACATATGTTTTTGTAAATATGTGTAAAATAAAAGAAACTACTTTGCTTTAGTTTCTTTTTGAACTTCTTTTACTAACATATTATAATCTTCCTCAGTTATGTCTATTGATTTTAAAATAAGTTCTTTAGATGCACCATTTTTAATTAATTCTTTTGCAATAGCAAGATTGTTTTTTTCAATAGCTAACTCTTTCATTTCTGCTTCGTGAAACTTTTTAGGATCATAATAAATTAACTCATCATAATTTTTTTGCATAGCATCTAACTCCTTTACAATTCTTAGCATCATTT
>USFG01000023.1 GCA_900553855.1 uncultured Mycoplasmatota bacterium
CTTAGGCATGCCGCCAGCGTTCATCCTGAGCCAGGATCAAACTCTCAATAAAAATTTAATTTTTAATAATTAATAAGTTATAATTTCCTAGCTACTCAAAATTGACATTTTGCTCAGTTTTCAAAGAACTTTTTTCTCATCTGCATCTTTTTTTGCAGTGCATTAATAATATACCAAAGATATTCGACATTGTCAACCTTTTTTTTTACTTTTTTTGATTTTTTTTAAGCAAAATAAAAAGTGATTAACTAATGCTTTACTATCTTTATTTTATTATATGCTACAGCATTAAAATGTTTCCACTTCATTTTTCAAAGATACATTTTGCAATGCTTCTTTCTGCATCACATGTAATGTATAATATCACTTTATTTTTACTTTGTAAAGTGTTTTTTTGAAATTTTTTTATTTTTTTTCATTTTTGCAATTTTGATGAAAAAAATAAAAACTTAACATTCTTTCTCATATATAATATATGCTGAATGCTAAGAAAGTTTACATCATTTTCAAAGATACTTCATTGAAACCCTTTTTCGTTTCAACGTTATGTATCATATCACTTTATTTTTACTTTGTAAAGTGTTTTTTTGTTTTTTCTTACTTTTTTTTATTTTTATGACTAATTAATATTATTTTCTTCTGTTTTAACATCTTTTTTTAATAACTCTAAATACTTTTCATAGTACTTTTCAATAGCTTTTTTATTAAATGGATCTTTTTTTATTCTTACTCTTTCTATTAGACTACCTAATTCATACTTTAATATAAAATCTAATCTGTTAGAATAATGCATCTGTTTTTTATGATATTTGTATTCATTTCTATCTAGTACTTTAAAACTACCATTTGGAAATACTCTTAGGTCCAAGTCATAATCAATATATTTGATAACGTTATCATCTATTATATATGGAGTGGCTATATTGCAGTAATAGAATAATCCAAACTTTTTTAACTGAGCTAATATATTAAACCATTCGTTTTTATAAAAAAATAATATTGCTGTTTCTTTTGTCCTATGAGTTTTACCATCGCTTTCCGTTATCTTTACTTTGTTATTTGCACATACTAAATAATCTTCTGCTACGTCTAAAACTAATGCTTCACCACTTATTCGATCTATTTTACCATTGTGTTTGTAGCAGTGAATTTCTAGTTTGTCACCAACTTTTATGTCATTCATGTTTATACACCTTCGTTTCAGCCTTATTATACAATATATTTTTTTTTTATTCAATAACTTGTTACTTTTTTTCTTTTCTGTTATAATTAATATGAGAATAAATAGGAGGTGTTTAGTATGTATTTTTTTAAGATATTTTATTTAGGCATTGTTTCTTTAATAAAATTTGTTATTAAATTTTTTAAATACTTCTTTATTGGTTTATACAATATTATTACTTTGATTCCTAAGTATTTTGTTTTAGGGATTATTTATATATTTGGTAAAAAAGAAAAGAAGAAAATATCTAAGCAAAATAAAAAAATATCATTTGCGATTGTTGGTACTACTTTTGCTATTTACCTCGTTTGTGTTTTTTTGATTAGTAGATGGTATGTTCAAGGATTAAAAATCAAATATTTATCTAATGATATTATTAATTCTACTGATATAATTGAAAAGGAAGATAAAGATAATAATAATCAGACAATTCCTGAACCTGAGCCCGAAGAGCCATCTGATAATACAAGTGAAAATAATGCTCCTGTTTATTATCCAAATGATTATTGGGATTATATGAATGTTCCATTTATGGAAGTTAATTTTACTGAATTATTAAAAAAGAATCCTGATACTGTTGGTTGGATTAAGGTTGATGGTACTAAGGTTAATTACCCTATCGTACAAGCAGAGGATAATGATTATTATTTAAGTCATGCTTTTAATAAAAGAAGTAATGCTGGAGGATGGGTTTTTGCTGATTATAGAGTTGATTTTAAAGACTTTGGTAGAAATACTATAATATATGGGCATAATATGAATAATAAGACAATGTTTGGTTCTATTCCTAATATGCTTTATAGTGGATATCTTAATAATAGTAATAATTATTATATTAAAATATCTACTCCTACATCTAATACTGTATGGAAAGTATTTTCTGTTTATACTATAGAACCTGAAGTATATTATCTTAAAACTAATTTTAGAACTGAACCTTATGATAAATTTTTAAACACTTTAAGGGGTAGAAGTGTGTATGACTTTGGTATTGATGTTACTCCTGATGATAAAATACTTACTTTATCTACTTGTGATAATACTGGTACTAAGAGAGTTGCTGTTCATGCTAAAATGATTAATATTGAATATAAATAAATATTTATGTGTTCACCCTAAGCTTGTAATCTTAGGGTGTTATTTTTAGCCTAGGTCTAAAAATAAAATATCAGCCATATCTATTATATAGAAGCTGGTATTCATATTTGAATATTATTTTGTTTAAAAATGTTTACTTTTAACTATTTTTATGGTATTATCTATTTGTACCAATTATTAGGGGATTAGTTAAATGGTATAATAATGGTCTCCAAAACCACTGTTGGGAGTTCGATTCTCTCATCCCCTGCCATAGATGATTACCGATTTTTCCTTATTATATAAGGTTAAATCGTTTTTTTTATTTAATTTAAAAATAACTTGAATTACTTATTCTATAGGGTTAACATCATGAACAAGGTGATGTTATTGTGAAATTTTATATATTATTGCATCATTAGAACTTAGTCGCCATTAAAAATGATTTTAAACATCTTGTCTTTTCTTGTTTCTAACATTCTTTATAAAATTCTTTCTTATACCTACTTTTACTTTACTACATAGGTCTAGTATAAAAACCATAGGTAAAATATTACAAATTGTTTTACCACTTCCAGTAGAGCCAATAATTAAAGTATGATCAAAAGAATCATAATAATAATATTTACCATCCATAAAAGTTACAGGAATACCACCACTTGAAAGTTTACTTCCAATATTCCAAATTTTAAATTCTTTTTTAATTTCTTTTTTAGTAGCCCACCTAGAACTACCATATTCATAAGAGCTATCTTCCTTTGGCATCTTCTTTAATTTTTGTAATTTAAGTTTTAATTCCTTATCATATTTTAATATAAATAAAATTATTATTGTTGATAAAAGAATTGTTCCAAATAAAAGACTTATATCTTTTAACTCAATAAAAGAGTAAAATTCATTTAAGTTCCACTCTAACTTAATATTATTTTTAATTATATAAGTTAAATTATAACAAATATTAGCAGATATTATAAAATCAAAAATATAAATTATAATATAGTTAATTATTTTTTTAACAAATAACACCTCCATAAAAAAAGTCTTGCTTTATCCAGCAAAACTTTTAAAACTAATTAATCTTTTGAAATAACTATTTTTTTAACATTAGATAATTTAGCCGGTTCACTAGGTAACATTACATCAGATGAAGTAATAGTTACTTTTTGATTAGCTTTTAATTTATCTGCAGTAGAATCTTCATTGTTATAAACTATTTTTGTGTCTTTATTTATTTCAAATTCATACTCTACAGTATATTCTTTTTTCTTTTTATCATATTCTTCAACTAGGACAGTATATATATTATTATTTACTGTTACTTCTTTAATTCTTGCTTCAAAAACCAAATCTTTTTCTTTTGAAACATAATTTGTAAATACAAAGTATCCTAATCCCGCAAGAACAACTACTGCTATAATTATTTTTACTAGTAAATCTTTTTTCATTTCTTTCCTCCTTTCCTAAATTAATTTATTTAAACTTATATTATAAGAATCTATCCCAATAATATCTTCCTGTATTAGATAATGTATTAAAATGTTCTTTAATTTGTGAACTAATTAATTTTGCTTTTTTGTTTATTGGAGTACTATCGGCATAATAATCTTTTGTAAAAGTTCTAGTCATTAAGTCTGAAAAAATTACTGCTCGATCTTCCAAATAATTTGTTTTTCCATATGCTGATAAGAAGTAAGCGTTATCTATACTCGTAAAATAATAAACATACTCATTACTTGTATCTCCATATGTAAAACCTATTGGATTTACATCTTTCATAGTAATATTTATGTCAATAGAATATCCTTTTACTTTTATATAAGAATCTATATAATGCATTATTTCATGATTTAAAGTGTTCTCAAATAAACTTGCTGGTGCAATCATTATTTTAATATCGCTTTTATCTTTTGCATCAGTAAGTCCTGAAACATTACCACTAATACTATTTACTAAGTAAATAGTTAAAGGCATTCCATAATCTTTCATTTCCTTAAAAAAACCATTTGGATAGTTTTTAAGAGTTTTATTTATTTCCCCAAGACAATTATTTATCTTATTATCATCGTTAAGTTTATCTGAACCATAACCATTTATAGTATAATTTCCCAACTCATCTTTATATGCTATTTTAACTGAATACTTATTTTGAAGTTGTTTTCTATACTCATCATTTTTCTCTGCTTGAGTCTTTTCTACAACAGGTGGCTTTTCTTCAGGTAAAACAGTATTTTCATTATTATCGATGTTTGTATTATTATTTGTATTCTGATTAGGTTTATTAGTATTATTAGTACTACTACTATTGTTATTATTTGTATTAGTGTTTGTTTTAGGTTCTTCAGTTTTAGGACTAGTTTTTTTATTTTCTACTTTTTCCCAAACAGCATAAAGAGTGGTGTTTTCTGCAAGTAATACTTTGTTATAAATAGGAATTTCATTTTTTTCAACCCAACCTTTGAAAACATAACCATCTCTTGTAGGTTCTTTTGGAAGTGTAAGTTCGGTATCTTTGCCAATAGTAATACTATCTATTATACTTCCACCTTTAGTATCAAATGTAATTGTTATTGCTTCTTTTATATCTTTTTCAATGTCATTCATAGGGCAAACATATTTAGTCGTTTTTAAAACTGTTTTAGTTTTACCATCAGAACATTTATAAGTATTTGTAATTATTCCTTTATCTTTGTAAATGGTAGAAACACCATTATTATAATCTCTAATTTTAATTATAGGACTATTATTAAATGATAGAGCAACTATAAAATCTAAAAATATTAAACCTATTATAGAACACAGTGTGATAATTATTATTTTTTTCTTCTTCATCATACCTCCTCACAAATAATAAACGAAATGCAATTTACTCCTTGTATATTAATTATATCATAAATTTTCCGATTTCAGAAATGTTTTAAATATGGTCGTTTTTAGATGTCAATAATTTAGAAAAAAAGACCAATATAAAATTGATCTTATTTATAAAATATATTATTAATTTAACATTTCCCACCGTTATCTTCAAAATATGATTCAATAT
>USFG01000024.1 GCA_900553855.1 uncultured Mycoplasmatota bacterium
CGCACGCCTGATAAGCGTGAGGTCGATGGTTCAAGTCCATTCAGGCCCACCATTTGTTTATTATTGGCCCGTTGGTGAAATGGTTAACACACATGCCTTTCACGCATGCATTTATGGGTTCGAACCCCGTACGGGTCACCAAGTTGACTATTAAATCTTTCAAGTAATTGAAAGATTTTTTTGCATTAAAAAAGTAACAAATTTACTTAGATATTTTTGTTACTTTTAATTTAATAGCATCTTTAATTTCATTATTCTTGTTATCAGTTGCTTTAATTATAAAAAATAAATTAGAATCTAAATTATTTATTTTATCCTTAGTAAAGAAATAATTACCATTTGCAGGTTCTATTATTTTATAGTTATCAGTTCCCGTAATTAATTCTTTTAATGATAATCCCTCATCATCTTCACCAGCCTTAGTTGCAAGTGGTAAATACTCATCATTAACTAAAACATAATAACCAATATCATAACTAACAACGGTCTTATCTTTCTCTTTAAAATCAATATTAGATCCTTGAAATAAATTCATATTATAATTAAGACTTACTACACCACTTTTAACTTCAACATAATCAGAACTTCCCTCAAATAAATATATTTTATTAGCAGAAGTAATCTTATTTAAATATATAAGTAAAAAAACACATAATAACATCAAAACAATAATAATTACTTTATAAGAATTAATAATATTTAATAATTTCTTTTTCATTATCCTAGTTCAACCAATAGATCATTATTTAAATCTATTATACTCCCTTCTGGTATGTTAGTATTTATAACCTTTCCATAACCATCAATATTATAATTTATTTTTATCAATTTAGCAAAAGTATTTATCTCATTATGTGTCCATCCTATAACGTTTGGCATAGTAATATTATTACCATTTGTAACCAAAAATACTTTACTTCCATATAAAACAGAACTATTAGTAGAAGGATATTGATTAATAATATATTCTCCATCACCTATAACAATCGGACATAATCCATATTTTTCGAGTAATTTAACAGTTTCATTTTTACCTTGATTAATATATGACGCAATATTTATTACCTTACTTTCATCTACATTAGAATCTTTATCAGACAAATTCTTGTAAGTTACAACCGATTCAACCATTTTCTTTATAATATTTCCTAAACTACTTGATGCTCCTTGAAACTTTTTAACAGATACATAAATTATATATTTAGGATCATCTTTAGGAAATAACCCCGCAAATGATCTAATTGTACTATATTGTCCAGAAACATATTTACCATTTTGCGTATAATTAGCAGTTCCTGTTTTACCTATTAAAGTTAATTTATCAGTATGATATCGATAGCCTGTAACAGCAGTATCTTTTGAATTTACTGTTTCATCCATTAAATCCATCATTTTTTTTACAGTATTTAAAGAAACAACTTTTGTAAGTTCAGTTCTTTTTCCCTCATAAACAACATTACCTTCATTATCAACTATTTTACTAATAATATATGGTTTTAAAATAGTACCACCATTACTTAAACTAGTTAAAGCTTGAATATTTTGAATAGGCGTAGTTGTAATACCTTGTCCATAAGAAGCTGATGCAAGTTCTGACTCATAATTAAATTTAATTTTACCATCATACTCATTAGATAATTCAATGCCAGTTTTTTTACCAAAACCAAATTTTTTATAATAATCTAACAATTTTTCTTTTCCTAATTTTTGTGATAACAAAACAGCAGCTACATTTGAAGAATATGTAAAACCTTTATCATATGTTATTTTACCCCATCCTTCTTTATTCCAATCACTAATATTATAATCAGATACTTGAATTGATCCGGATTGATACAATTCATCGCCTTTATATAATCCCTCTTCAATTGCTGCCATAAATGAATATATTTTCATTGTTGATCCCGGTTCATAAGTATAACTAACTAATGGATTATTATAATCTGTTATATTAAGAATATTTGGATTATAACTAGGACTTGATGTTGAACCAACAATAGCACCAGTTTTAGCATCCGCAATCGTTAAAGTTGCCCAATCAATATTAAAATTTTCAATTTCTTTTATAGCATTCTCTAAATACAATTGAATATTAGAATCTAATGTTAAATAAATATCATAACCATTCTTAGCTTCTTCTGTAACTTCTGGAGTGTTAGCAATTCGATAACCATAAGCATCTTTTTGATAAATTGTTTTACCATTAGTACCGGTTAATTCATTGTTATATTTTCCTTCAATTCCAAGCTCCCCAACTATAGATCCTTCATCATTCTTTTTTGCATAACCTATAATGTAAGAAGCAAAATCTCCGTTAGGATATTCTCTTTTAGTACTTTTAATAAAATCTATTCCTGGTAAATCTAAAGCTTCTATCTCTTCTTTAATTAACTCTGTTATATTTCTTCCACCTGGACCTAATTCAACTTGATATACATTTTTAGTATTTAATAATTTCAAAATTTGTTTAGGCGTCATATTTATTAAAGGACTTAGCTTTTCCGCAGTTGTTTCTTTATCAACTACATGTCTTGGATTTGCCTCATCACTAGTTCTTGACTCATCCAAATAAGCAATAACAGTGTAACTCCTAACATTCGTTGCTAATACCTCATTATTAATATCATAAATAGTTCCACGAGATGCTTCAATTGTTTTAGTAGCAGTTGTACGAGATAGTGCAAAAGTATTTAAATCAATTCCATCAACTTTAGGAGATATTGCAACATATGTAAGTTTTACGAGAATTACTACAAACAAAAAAATAGTAGCTATCTTAGATATTTTAATAATACTAAAAATTCTACTATTTTTTTTCACTTTTTCATCACCTATACTTATTTTACCACAATTATATTATCATTTTGATATGTTAATCCATAATCTTTAGCAATATCTTGAATATTCGATAAACTAGCTATCTCATTAATTTTCATACTTATGCTTTCATTCATCGTTTCTTGTTTCTCTATTTTACTTTTCATTCTTTCTAATTCAATATTGCTTTTAGATAAAACACTCTTAGAATATACAACTACAATTGGACTAGATACGACCAAAATAACAATTAATGTAGTTATTAATCTATCTATAAATCTTATTTTAACTCTTTTCCTAGTCTTTTTCATAATTATTATATCCTCTCTATTATTCTTAATTTAGCACTTTTACTTCTACTATTTTCATCTAATTCTTTATTACTCGGAAGAATTGGTTTTTTATTTATCAATTTAATAATTGGCATATATTCTTCAGGAATTATTGGTAAACCTTTTACTAAATCATTAACTTCACTTTTTTCTTTAAATATTTTTTTAACTATACGATCTTCTAATGAATGAAAAGTTATTACACATAATCTTCCACCCGGTTTTAACATATCTATTGCATCATTAATAGAAGATGATAATACATTTAATTCATCATTTACCTCAATACGAATAGCTTGAAATATTCTTCTTTCAGGATGTTTAGTTACAAAATACTTGTAAGGAACACCTTGTTTAATTATTTCCACTAATTCTAAAGTTGTATTAATTTCAGTATTTTTTCTTGCTTTTACAATTGATGAAGCAATACTTTTAGAAAAATCTTCTTCTCCATATTTATAAAAAATATTAGTTAAATCTTCTAATTTGTAATTGTTAACGATATATTTTGCTGTAAGTGGATTATTTAAATCCATACGCATATCAAGTTCTGCATTCTTCATAAATGAGAATCCTCTATAATCCTCATCAATTTGTGGACTTGATATTCCTAAATCATAAATTATTCCATCTACTTTAGAAACATTTTCTTCATTTAATTTTTCTTTAATACTTTTAAAATTAGAATAAATAATCTTATAATTAGAACTAATATTTTTTAAGATATCATCACTATATTTTATTGCTTCTTCATCTTGATCAAAGGCGAAAAGAAAACCCCTTTTCATTCGCTTTAAAATTTCACTTGAATCTCCTGCATAACCTAAGGTAGCATCTACATATATTCCATCAGGATTTATATTTAATCCATCAATAAGTTCTTTTTTTAATACACTATAATGTTTCATATAAATTATCCTTAAATAAGTTTTCAGCTATATCTGATAAGTTATCTTCATTTGATTCAAAGAAATTATTCCATAATTCCTCACTCCAAATTTCTAAACGATCATTGGCACCAATTACTACACATTCTTTGTTTAATGATGCATAATTAATTAGGTTTGAGGATATGTTTATTCTACCTTGACGGTCGAATTCGCACATTGAGGCACCAGATAAGAAAAAACGAGTAAAGTTTCTTGCATCTTTATTGGTAAATGGAAGTTTTTTTAACTTTTCAACTATTTTGTTCCACTCTTCTTTAGAATAGACAAATAAACATTTTTCAATTCCTCTAGTAACTACAAACTCATTACCAAGATCTTCTCTAAATTTAGCTGGTATTATTAATCTTCCTTTATCATCTATATTATGATGAAATTCCCCCATTAGCATATGCATTCACCACTTTCTTCCACTTTCTGCCACCTGCTACCATTATAATACTACAATAAGTTTTTATTAGCAAGATAGTTTCCTTAAAAGAAAATAAAAAATGTGTCATTTGACACACTTTTATGTAAAATTAATTTTTTAATTATAATTATTATGAACAAACTGTTTTATATTTGCAAGCTCGATATTTATTATATTTATTCTTTTCACATCCGCCCCAAACACCATCGCCTCTATCAAATACAAGATTAAAGCAATCATTATAAGTATCATATATAAATCCAGTACAATCAAAACTTACAGTTTCACAATTAGAACCTCCAGAAGATCCACCACCAGATGATGTTCCATTACAATTATCTATTGTAGCACCAACTGAACAGTTATTATTTCCCCATTCATATCCCATCCAAGCACCTTCTTTGCAATAACTATGATCATATTTATCATACAAATATTCATGGTATTGAATTGGCCAATCAGAATATTGTTCACATTTATAAATAGCACATGTTTCATCACATCTAGTATAACATTTTTGTGTATTGCAAGATGTAGATGTTGGTTCATCAGGACACTCTTGACTTGAATCTTTAGCATCTACATAATGATTTATGATATTTCCTCCACCACATGTTTCAGAACATGATGTTGATTTTAATGTTTTATTAACAC
>USFG01000025.1 GCA_900553855.1 uncultured Mycoplasmatota bacterium
AATGCAAATGAATTTATTTAAAAAGTGTGCTAAACCCGTTTAGCAACTGCTCCATTGAAAATACAAACACCATTTGGTGTTTTTCTTATGGAGCATAGTGAGGAAGTCACCACCCGTCAGTCAAAACCATTTACAAAATATAGAACTCAAACTATTTACTATTATTTTTAAAACTAACAATATCTTCTCTCAAATTATTCCATCTAGCACATACAATATACCTATCACCTCTGTTATTAGAGGTACCATCTATATCTCTTTTCTTTGGCCCTAATGTCATACAGGCAATATGAGGAGAAGTAAAATCTAAACATCTTTTAGATAAAACAAGGTCATATATATCATATTTCATAATCCATACATAGTCTGAAGGCGTTCCACTTATTAATGCATCAATATCAAAATTAGAATTCCTACCTCTAACAATAAATCTATCTATCATATTAACAATAATTTTAGTTTTATTAATATATTCATTAAATATATCAATATCAGATTGATATAATTTTTTATATTCTACACTACTAAGTAGTTTAGAGAAATCTCTTTTCCCATCTCCTTTTAACATATAACCATAATGATAACTAAAATATTTATCCGCTATCTTATATGGAACGCCAATATCACTTAAATACTTTTTAAATTCTTGTACTTGTTCTTGATGAATAGAATTATTATTACCGCACTTTAAACTAACACTTTTAACATAATTTTTATACTTAATAAATATATCAGCTTTTTGAACCATCTTATTCTTCCAAGAAATAATAATTTCTTCATCATCAATTACTCCACCAAATAGTTCCTTCAAAAATATTATAGACCTATCATCAAGTTCATGTAAATACTTATTATTAAATAATTCTACAAAATCACGTTCATTTTGAAATCCATTATTCATTTTTATACCTCCTCAAAATAATAAAAGAGTATACTTCTAAAAGTACACTCGAATAGATATATTTTTCTTACCTAAAAATATAAATTATCGTCTCTAATTTTAAGCATTAACTTTTGGTAAGTAAATCAATGCAACATAATTATATCAAAGTAATTATTAAATAGCCATATAGTTTACATCAATTTTACATTACTCATCTCATAATCCAATAATAATAACTAATATATAATAAGTATAGATGATACCTATTTAGAGACAATATACTAAATATTGGCTCTAAATAGCACTAACAAGACTAATAAAGTTAGGCATGTAGTGAATAAAAAAATACCAACCACAAAGATCAGTATTTCCCTATTTATAAATTATAACGTTTAAGAATAACATTAACCATGGAAAAAGAAATATTACCAGTATCATTACCAATAACTTCAGTTCTTATTTCAAGATTACCACCAGCATAAACATCAACAAAATTAACTTCTGAAAAATCCATGTCACTAGTAGTACCCTTATCAAGAACAAACTCCATATCACTAATTTTTTCATTAGTAGTAGCATTATATAAATAGAACTTACCACCAGTATCATTAGTAACACCCGATATTCGCCCGCATAAAGTAACCTCAAATACACTAGTTTTCGATACCTTTATTTGATTACCAGAAATAGAAATAATATCAGAGTTTCCTGGAATAATTCTAGTAGTAGTAACAGTCATTGTACCAGCATTAGTGGTATCTTTAAAACTAGAAAAACAAACAGCATTATAAGAAGTAGGACCAAGTGAACCTTGTGGTCCCTGCGGTCCCGTCGGACCAATTTTTTCCTCTATGCCAGGAGGACCTGCAATACCTTGCTTTCCTTGAGGACCAATATCACCTTTTTCACCTTTATCTCCCTTTGGCCCAGACTCCCCCCTTATCACCTTTTGGAACCCACGGAATAACAAAATCCAAAGTATGAACTTCACCATCAAAATTATCAATAATATTATTTGCTCGTTAGTTTTCAGTTAGTTGTCATTTCGTTTGTAATTCATTTTATATATCATACCAAAATACTCTCTAACATACTTCTTTATAGAACTAATAGTAAATGGTTATTTTTCACTTGGTATAAGATATAAATAATTATTTTCATGATATTCATCATAGTGTAATCCTAATAAATCATGCCCATATTTACTAAATATTATCTTATGTGGAGTAATAGTATGTACATTTAATTTATCAAATTTTATTCTAATTTAATTGCAATATTATTCACCTCCAATTCACTCAAACAATATCACAGGATTTCAATAATATCCAGCAGAAATATTGTTTTATAAAAAAATTAACTTTGCTGACAAAAAAATACGAAATATAAAAATATATTCCGTATTTATCTTGAGTGTCCCTGATTAGATTGATTAACATTATTATTAATACCTTGTTGTTTTATATATTCTCTTAAATTATTCAAAATTTGTGCATGTGGTAATGTATTGTTTTTTTGAATGTCGCTATTATACAATGATAAATTAGCAAATTCATTCCATTGTTGTTTAATTGAATCAAATGATTCACCTAAAATTATTTTTTCTTTGATCATTTTTTCAAAACATAAACTTAATGCCAAATTTAATTTCACGTGACAAATTTCACTAAATTCTTTTGCTCCATCTTCATATGAATATTTTGCTTCGTTAATAGCCATATGAAGAATTGACCATCCATCAAATATATTTATGTTTGGATATTTTTTTCTAAAATGATCGCCAAAAACTTGTTCAAAAATTTTACCATAATTAGTATTAAAATAATCTATAATTACATTTCTATCTAGATACATACCTTGAAATGTTTTTTGTTCCCCTAATAATTTTTTTAACATAAAACCATAATTCGTTATTAAAAAGTTACTGCTTTCCACATTTCTTACATTTATTTGATTACCAGAAGGAAAAATTTCTTGTTTTTTTTCATCTGAACCAGACATTACCAATGCTTCACTTTCATTAAAAATTTCGTTAACATTGTTTTCGGTTGTGTATCTATTATGATTTGGGTTCAAATAAAACGTACCAGTATATTTTTTATATAAATCACTATCGTTACTTCCCATCAATCCACTTTGTATTCTTCTACCATTTCCCATATATTGAAGCAACTTTCTGCCATCATAAATTTCATTTAATTGAATATTTAAATTTGCGCTTAATAACCTGTTATATAAAGATTTATAATGTTCAAAATCATTTATGTATGGACCTTGTTCAAAACTAGTTTGTAACGCATGTTCGAATTCATGCATTATAACTTTTTTTGCTGCTAAAAACTTTTGTTCATCAGTAAATGACATATTAGAATATCTATCAAGTAAAGTTGCTAATTTATTTCTATTAAGACTTATTTTTCTTTGATAATCGGAATAATCTGCTCTTCCACCAGTATCTTTAACTTCAAATGATGTCACATTGAATAACAATCTATTTAAGAAAAAATCCTCGACAGAATATTTACTATTATTACTTTTTATAAGATATTGTTGATTATCCTCGATTTCTTTTATTCCACAAGTTTCATATTTTTGGATTATATTCACCATTAATTCTTTTATTATATTTCTATATCTAATATTAGCTATGTTGAGATTATCGCAAAAAACATCTACAACCTTTTCAACTTTTATTCTATTCATATTACCACCTAGTATAATTATAACATTAAATTACCTCTTTTTAGTAACAAATTTAGTAATTATTGAAACTTTATACTATTTATTGTCATTTTATTCGCATAACTATTCAGACTATAGTATGCAAAAATAAAGAATAATTATGTAATATTCCTCTTTTTGTACATTGCTATTTTCCCTTTTTTGTACATTTTTATATTGACATTTACACACAATGCCATAATCTGAATAGTTACTCATTTGCAGTTCATTTTAAATATTTTTGTTGACTGTTTGTATATTTATCTATAACATTAAATAAAATAATTAATTTAAGTTTTTTAACAGCATTCTCTAAATTTTTTTATTTTTAATTTTATGTTCATATGTCGTTTTTAAACTTTTTAAGGATTATACCCCTTTATTTTCTTGATGTTTGATGCTCAAGGGGTTCGGTAGGTCTACATCAGTCGTTCCATTAAAAAATCAAACACCATTTGGTGTTTTTTTTTATGGAGCATAGTGAGGGAGTCACCACCCGTCAACTAAATATATTTTCTATAAAAATAATAAAAAAGTATACTTACATAAAAGCATACTTCATATACACATTTTTTTAAACAAGATTACATATCCTTCGTAATCTCATCCCACTCTAATGTTTTCTTCTCAATATCCTTACTTACAATATCAATCTCTACCTTAATCAAATTAGCCTTATTAATATCCATATAAACATCTTCCTTCAAAAGATCATTATTAAGATTACTAAGTCTCTCCTCTAATTCAAAAATATCCCTTTCTATTTTTTTAATTTCTTTATTTCTATCAAAAGTATCTACCTTTTTATCAGTACTCTTCTTCTTTTCTATCTTAATCCCATTATCATTACTTATATTATTAAACCTAGTCTTCTCCAAATACTCATTATAACCATAATTATATAAAG
>USFG01000026.1 GCA_900553855.1 uncultured Mycoplasmatota bacterium
CCACCAATATTCATTTTAGCTACATAATCTAAAATGGTATTATGATCAAATTTATCAAATTTCTGTGCATGATTTTTTATTAACGCATACGAACTTTTTTGTTCCATAACTTTTGTACTTACCAACGGCCTACTATAATATAAATCTGGATATAAGTATTTCATTAGTGAAAATAAAGTAAACTGTCCATATGTCAAATGTAATTTTTCAAGTAATTCATTGTTTATTAAACTCATTTTTGCATAAATTTTTCTCGAAGATATAACATCTGTCTTCATTGACTCAAATTGTTCATCTATAAATTTTCTTAATTCATCTACTGTATCATCAGAAATATTCAAATATTTATAATAAATGAATGTTTTAGAAGAAGTCCATATTAATCCATTGTTGGTTTCATTATACAAGTGATTGTAAAATACATAATCTTTAACTCCAGGAAATTTATCTTGTAAATCTCTTAATTCAAATTCTTTATCAAATGCTTGCATATAGCTAATTATTAATTCTGCTGATGACATTTTTACATCACCAACCATTATATAATCTCTTTTTGTTGTAAATTCTTCTGGCAAATATTTATCTAAGCACCCTTTTAGAAAATAATGATTATCAATTCCTAATTTTTGTAATTTATATTTATATTTTTCAAATATTGAACGATAAAAAACTGTCGGTTCATTATCAACAATATAATTTATTATATCGTCAATTAATTCATTATCCATGCTTGGGCATAATTCTGATGGTAGATATTTACCTTTATCTATCAATACATATTCGCTTCTTTCTAACATACCTTGAAGTGAATGCATTGACGGAAGTTCTTCAATTATTCCATATTCCTCTATACATCTTTTCTTAAAGGTATCATAATCTTCTTGGCTACCAGTTCTATATCCGCCCTTAAAATTCTTTTCTATTATTTCAGAATATATTTCTCTTGGAGAAATTCCACGTTTTAAATATATTCCATTTTTAAATTCTCTATATTCAGAATTCAAAATTTTTAATTCAAAAGAATTCATTCTCCTTATTTCTTTTGGACTCAAGGTATTACCAAATCGTTCTACAACATGATTAATTATTTCATCCACATTAATCATATCTGAATTATATATTACTCTTAAGTTTCTATTATACTTTATATTTGTATTTCCCATTTCCATAAAGAATAATAATACTCCTGCAGTTTCTCTGACACTTATTTCCTCTACGTTATGATCATTTGAATTTTTCTTACTTAATTCTTTTAAATAAGTATATAATCTATCAACATCAATAAATTGTTCATCTTTATCTGCTAATTTTATATAAATACATTTTAATATATTTTTTATTGTTGGCATTTGAAGTAATAATTTATCTATCGTTTTCGCTTCTATTTGTCTTATTCTCTCCCTTGTTACTCCTAATTTGTTACCTATTTGTTCTAACGTTAATTGTGTTTCATTTGAATAATAATTAAATCTGTTTTTAAATACTAATAATGCATGTTCAGATAACTGTGAATAAAAAGTATATACAGCATCTTGGAATACTCTTTCATAGTTTTCTCCAATTGAACTTACTAAGTTAAACAATTCACTAAGATCAATGCTAAATATACTAAGTAGCTTTTCAGGTGAATATTTAACCAAGTCATCAATGATAATAGTATTATTTAAAGATAGTATTTTTATTATGTTATTGTTGGATATAACTTCACTCAATTCAAGTTCGTTATAAAAATTATCTATACTTTCAATGCTATCTTTTACTTTAGAGATAAGATTTTGATAATTATTTTTTATATAATATATTAAACTTAAATAATAATCTTTATTATTATTATTTTTATTGTATTTATAATCAAGCATTAATACGTTTAATAGTGTTTTATCAAAATTAAAATTACCGTTAGAAATTTGTTCAGAAATTTTTAAGCATAGTTTTCTTTCTGACGTAAACATAATGAAATCTAAATCTTTTTTCATGTCTAACGTATTTATTATATTTTCTTTTTGAGATTGATTCAAATAATACATAGTTTTTATGTTTTCATAATTGTCCTTTAAGAATCTTTTTAGCCCACTCATTTTTACTAAATCAGGATCAATATATTTTGTTATATATTCATAAACATCTTCAACCTTTGCTTGTCGTTTAGTAAATAAATATTTTGTAATTAAAAAATCAACATATTCATCTGAATAAAAATAATCACTTTGTTGTTCTTTTAATTTTCCTTCATATAAAATACTGCTTATCATAATTCAAATCTTTTTTTACCTTTTTTAGTATCCTTCTGAAATTCTTTTTTTTGTTTATCAAGTTCTGCTTGAATGACGCTAAATATTTGATTTATTTGTTCATCTGTATATTCATAGAATGATGAATTAGATAGATTTTGTAGTTTAGATATTAAATCAATGATCTTATTGACTCTATTTGTTGCAATTCTTTTAAAATTCTCTTGTTTAGTATTATTCATATAATCCCTCCAAATCACCATTATAGTATCACAAAATCATAATATTGTCAAAATATTTTACAAATATTGTTAAATTATTATCAAAAAAAGAGTATTTCTACTCTTCCGATTTTAATTCAATCTTATAATTTGTAAATGCTATTTCAGTGGATGAAAATAATTTCACAGGATTAATTGTTCGTAATATTTCCTTCATACTATTTTTAATAAATTTACCATATATTTCATCAGCCTGTTTTGAATCAGACATTGATATCATCACATATTCTCCATCTAATTCCACTATTTTATTAACAAAGCCTCTATGATCAAATGTGTCATTAGTATATAATTCTTGTTTTTGACTTACCAATAAATCATCTGGTAAATATGGTGGATCAAAATACATAAAACTATTAACTATTTTTCCATCTTTTTTCATTTTATTTAAGAATGAATTATAATCTAAATTATAAAACTTTACAGGTTTAATTAATCTTGATAGTTCTTCTAAATAGTCCTCATTAACTACTATTTTTTCTTTTCTTCCAAAAGGAACATTAAATTTCCCAGCTTTGTTTTCTCTATACACACCATTAAACCCTGTTTTCATTAAAAAATAGAATAGTATTGATTTATTATCTAAATCTTTTTCGTCATTAAACTTTTCTCTTAGGTTATAATAATATTCCTCTTTTTTAGACAAATCATAATTATTATACAGTGTAGCTAATTCATTTATTTCTTTTATAAGATATTCAGGTTTCTTTTGAAGCAACTTATAAAAATTTATTACATTTGAATTAATGTCATTAACATAAAAGTTTTTATATTTTAATTTATCATTATTTTTTAGTACATTTATAAGTACCACTCCAGAACCAAGAAAACATTCTATATAATTATTTTTGCCTGGTTTAAATGCATCTAGCATTTCGTTTAATATTTTTTTCTTTGATCCTGCCCACCTAATAGGAGAATTCAAAACTTTACTATCAATCATTTTTTCTCCTCCTATCCTC
>USFG01000027.1 GCA_900553855.1 uncultured Mycoplasmatota bacterium
TCTAGGGCTTTTAATATGTTTATTTTTCTTTTACCTAAGACATATAATCCCATATATTTAGCAAGGTATTTTTTATCTTTTCTTAGTTCGTCTAAGGCAATATATTTATATTTTAAAGTGTTATTTATTTCAGTTATTTTCTGAGAATAATATGCTAGTTTTTTACTGTCTATTATTGAGTTAACAATATTACCGAAATGATCTTTATGCATAATATCTAGGGCTAAATCTTGATACATTTTTATTTCATTAAATAGTTCATTATCTAAGTTAATATAATTATCTTCATTTTCATAAAATTTTAGATATTCTTCTTTTAAGTTACTAACATATTCTTGTTCTTTAGTAGTTAATTCTTCAAATGAAGGTATTTTAGAAGATGTATTATTAACTATTTCTGTATTAAATATTTTATTTTTCTTTTTAAATAAATTACTCCAAAACATATTTATTCCCCTTAAGTAAGTTATACTCTATCACACGTAAAGAAAAAACACAAGCAAATGTTTGTGTTATCATATATTACATTTTATATTTTTTTAGTTTTTCTTTTTAATGAGCTAATGTATTGTTCTATTTTTAAATTTCTATAATTTTTATATTTTATTAATTTGATGACAAAATCTTTTAAGGCTTCTTCATAGCTCTTAAGAATATTATTACAATCACTATGTATTTCTTCATTTATTGATTCTTTATCAAACAAATCATTATTAATTTTATATTCATTAGAATTTTCTTCGAAAATTATTATGTTGTTAAACAATGTGCTGAATAACTCACTACTATCAGATTCTTTAATTGAATTTGATTTTTCAGTAATACATTTAATACTTTTATAAAAGCCATAAAATAGTGAATATAGGTCGTTATACAATTTTTGATTATCTTCTAATGAATTAGATGCACTAAATATCTTTTTTGGTAAGACCAATGTTGAACCAATTTTTTCAATGATTGCTAATAATGCTTGTTTATTTAAAACTCTTGCTTTAGGATAATTTGCATTATAATTTAATTCATTTTCTACGATAAAATTAATATTTATTTTATTAAAGTCTAATGGTAGATAAATTTTAGTGTTTTTTAATTTTTTATAATCAATATCGTTGCCATAAAATCTTACGTCAGAAATATCGTTATTTAAATATATTTTTATATCATTATATGATTTATCAACATATATCTCTAATTCTTTAGTTCCATCTGGCAAGAATACTGTTTTATCATGACAACTGTTATTAATATAATTAATAAATCTATCCATATCACAAGTTTCATTTAGAAATGGTAAATCGCTAAAGTTAATATTCTCTTTATATAATTGATAATATAATTTCATTTCATAAATATTGGGAATATTGAAACAATATTTTTTGACAAAATATTCTCTATCTATATCAATATCTTCAAATTTTGTTTTGTCACATAAGCCGATAATATATTTAAATAAATTCCTTTTAATTGTGTCGTGATCAACTGGCAAAGCACTCATAATATAATCAAATAATTCAAAATTATTTTGATTAAAGTATAAATAAAATCCATTAAGATTATCTAAACATAGGAGTAAGTCTATGTATTTCATATCAAAAACTTCAAAATTATTTTTTATAAACATTTCATTATATATAATTCCTGTGGAATCCAATTCAAATAATTTTAAAAGAATTTGATAAATATTATCATTAATAATTCCTGTTTCAAATATTTTTGATTTTTTATCTATAAATAATTCTGCTTTTCTTTTAATGATTTTGCTATAAAACATTAATTCTTCCTTATTTGCTTCATTTTTACAATAACTTCTAATGTCGTATGTAAACGGATAGTAATTAATCGTATTAAAAATTGCTTGATATATTTCTTCAAAATCTTCTTTTTTTATAATACTTCTTCCATATCTATCGAAAGTATTGAAATACATCTTTATATTTTTTAAGTCTCTTATGATATCATTTTGATCTTCTATGTTTTCTATTTCAGTATTTGCGATTGCATCTAAACGTTCTTTTAATTTGCCTATTATATTTTTATTTTCATAAACAAATTTGTTTAGCATTATCTCCATATATGTGATTTTATCGGTATTATTTATCTTTTTATTTAGTATGTTTGAATCATTGAATAAATTTAAATAATCTTTTAATACAATATCATATCTTTTTTCTAATTCATAATCTATATCTTCATTTATATTTTTGGGATAATTGGCAACTGCTTTAGTACTATAATCATATATTCTTTGATCAGCAATAACTATTAAATTATTAATAAGATTCATTTGATGATCTATGGCTTTTAATATGTTTATTTTTCTTCTTCCTAGAACATACAAACTCATATATTTAGCTAGATATTTTTTATCTTTTCTTAGTTCGTTTAAGGCAATATATTTATATTTTAAAATGTTATTTATTTCGGTTATTTCATGTGAATAATATACTAGTTTTTTACTATCTATTATTGAACTTGCAATGTGTCCAAAATGATCATTATGCATAATATCTAGAGCTAAATCTTGACACATTTTTATTTCATTAAATAATTCTTTATCTAAATCAATATAATTATCTTCGGTATCATAAAAATTTAAGTACTCTTCTTTAAGTTTATTAACGTAACCTTGTTCTTCAGCAGTTAATTCTTCAAGCAAAGGCATTTTAGTATAAGAACTATTTACTACAA